>DATJFY010000079.1:0-19631 GCA_035495415.1 Verrucomicrobiia bacterium | reverse complement strand
CACGCGGCCGACCCACTTGAAGGTGTTGGCGTAGTGCGCCGCGAGCTGCTCGGCCGGCGGATAGGGATCGGTCATCGGCGGCACCGCGTGCGTCCACTCACCCAGCCGCCAGTCGAAGAGTCGCTCGGCGTATTCCGCGTGCTGCTGTGAGTCGCCGCGCCCGTTCATGTCGAAGATGAGACCGCGAGCGCCGTCGGCGCGGCGGCCGTGGTCCGCGAAGGTCAGGCCGAGATGCGTCTTGCCGATCCCGGTGGCGCCGTAGACGACGGCAAGCGTGCCGGCGAGCAAACCGCCGCCCAGCATGGCGTCGAGCGCAGGGATGCCCGTGGATACGCGCGTGCTCATGAAGCGCGATTGTACCCTAGGGCTCCACGCCGAAGGCGTTGACGGCGGCCAGCGTCGCCGCCTGCGTGGCGTCGAACAGGCCGTCGCTGACCTCGCGGTACGCCTCCTGACGCTCGCCGTAGTCCTGATCGCTCCACGAGCCGCTGCCGCCGAAGACGGAGCCGGCCAGCGTGGCCGCCGCCAGCAGCCGGCGGGCGGCCACGCCGTAGCCCCGGGCCGGCAGGAGCTCGAGGCCACGCGCCGGCACCAGCACCTCGGCCGAGCCCAGCATCGCGAGCGCGGGGGTGAAGAATCCCGTCGTCCAGTCGCTCTTGCCCGCGAAGGCGATCGTCGCCTCGAGGGCGCTCCGCAGCCGCTCGCGCGCGTGCTCGAGCGCGTAGCGCGCGGCCGGCGGTTCGTCGGCGCGCACCGGCACCGGCGGCTCGGCCGCGTGATAGACCACGTCCCACACGCGCCGCTCGCGCGTGTGGAGCGCGCTGAAGTTGGCGCGCCACTCGCCGGCCCAGAGCTCGGGCACGGGGCGCGTGTCGGCGGCGATCATCACGCCGCTGCCGCCGGCGAATGCCACCGCCTCGTGGTCCGGCAGCCAGTCAGTCCGCCGCGCGAGGCGCGTGAGCACCAGCCGGCGCGCCCCGCGCCCGCGCAGGTGCTCGAACCACGCCGCCGCCGTCGTCGCCACCGAGGCACCCGCGCGCACGAAGGCCACCGAGATCACGACCGTGAAGGCATCGTGCTGCAGCGTGAGCGCGCGGCCGGCCGCCCCGTCGCCCGCGAGCGCGGCGTTGCCGTGCGCCGCCAGCGCGATCGTCTGGGCCAGCTCGCCCGTCACGGCTCGTCGCCCTCCCGCCCCGCGCGGCCCTTCGTCGCGAACTGCCGCTCGTAGAGCGCGCGCAGCTCGGGGAGCGTGGTGGCCTGTCCGGGGGCCTTGTCGTCGCGGATGCGCGCGATGCGCGCGAAGCGGAGCGCGAGGCCGGAGGGATACGTCGGACTGCGCTGGATCTCGTTGTACTCGACCTCGACCACGACTTCGGGCCGCACGCGCACGGTGTAGCCGTCGTCGGCGAGGGCGAGGGCGCGCAGGCGCTCGGTCATCGAGCCGAACTGGGCGTCGGTGAGCCCCTTGAACGTCTTGCCGACGTCGGCGAAGGTCTCGCCGTCGCGCACGGCCAGGTGGTAATTGGACAGCCAGCCCTGCCGCCGCCCCGAGCCGCGATCGGCGGCGACGATCACGCAGTCGATCGTCTCCGGAGTCTTGAGCTTGAACCAGCGCTTGCCGCGACCGCCCGGCTCGTACGGCGAGCGCGGGTCCTTGGCCATCACGCCCTCGTGCCCCGCGGCCAGCGCCCGGGCGTGGAAGGCCCCAGCTGCCTCGACGTCGTCGATCAGCGTACGCTCGGCCAGGTAGCGGCCGCCGGTCACGCGGGCCAGCGCTTCCCAGCGCGCGGCCTGCGGCGCGTCGATGAGCGAGCGGCCGTCGGCGAGCAGGCAGTCGAAGAAGTGCAGGGCGAGCGGCATCTCGCGGGCCAGTGACTCCACGCCGTGCACTCGGCGAAAGCGTCGCATCAGCTCCTGGAAGGGTAGCGGCCGGCCTTCCGCGTCGAGCGCCACGACCTCGCCGTCGAGAATGAAGGGCGCCCCGGCCAGCCCTCGAGCGACCGCGGCCACGTCGGGCAGGCTGCGCGTGACGTCGGACAGCCGGCGCGTCCAGATCGCCACCCGATCGCCGTCTCGATGCACCTGCACGCGGGCGCCGTCGTACTTGAACTCCAGCGCGGTGTGACCGCCATGGGCGCGCAGCACCTCGTCGAAGTCCGTCGCCAGCTCAGCCAGCATCGGCAGCAGTGGCACGAAGGTCCGTGGCGCCACGCCGGCCAGCGCCGCGTTACCCCCGGCCCGCGCCAGTGCGGCCACGGCGGACAGGTCGCCGAGGAACAGCGCGGCCCGGCGGACGGCGGGGAGATCGGCCCCCGCCGCGAGCCCGATGGCCTCGAGCACCAGACCCTCGGAGACGCCGGTACGCAGCTCGCCCCAGACGATGCGGTTCAGGAACTCGCGCTCCTCCTCGCTGGCCCGTCCCGCCAGCTCTGCCAGGCGCGCCTGTCGCGCGCCGCGCGAGCCGCTGCCGGACGCCTGGGCAACCGCGGCGAAGGCGCCGCTCACGTCGGCCAGATTGAGCGGCGGGCCCCCACCGACCGGGACGCCGCGGGGTAGACCGCGCACCCCGAGCACGCGAGGATCAGACGAAGGGAACGGATGGCCGGTGAGAAAAGCCACGGCCGCGGGGAGCTCCCCCGGATCGACCGCCTGGAGAAACTCCGCCACGAGCCGGCGCTTGTCGAGGCGCCCCGGCGTGGCTTCGAGCCTCCGGCCCAGTCGGGCGAAGTCCGCGAAGAGGGTCACGCCCCTATTGTAGGGGGCGCCCCGCCTCCCCGACCGGGTCGAGGATCCGAAGGCTGTGGCGCGCCGCTCAGGCCGCGACCCTCATTCGGCAGAAGCAGGACGCCTTCACCGGGACCTCCGAGCGCGCCAAGGCGAGATCGAGACGCTGCTTGATCAGCGCCGCCTCGACCGTCTCACCGCGCCGCATGAGGCATTCGTGCAGCCCGTGCAGGCTCCACAGGTTGTCGGGATGCTGGCAGGCTCGACTGAGCTTACCGTCGAGGCCAAGGTCCGAGCGGTAGACCGCTTCGGCTTCGGCGACCTGGCCCTGCTCCAGGAGCAACGCGCCCAGCGCGTGCCGAGTCGGCTGCATCCAACCCCAGGGCTCGTCATAGGGCAGGGAATCGTCCAGCTCGACCGAGCGACGCAGGTGGGCGAATCCGGCCTCGTGGTTGCCGCGGCGATACTCCAGCTCGCCGTCGAGCATCGCGTGGGCGATCTCGAGCAAGTCCCGAACGGTGTTGTTGTGCACCCGCCGGCTTTCCGGGACCCGCTGCTTCGCGTCGATGAAGGCCTTTTTGGTCGCCTCGGCCTCGGCGATATGGCCGAGCGCAGAATGCGCCACCCCCTGCGCATAGAGCATCATGGCGGTCGTCGCGCAGTAGAGATCCCGATCCGCGGGCAAGGTCTGGGCGATGATCTCGTGCCACTTGCCGAAGCGGACGAGCACGTGCTGCTTCATCGACAGGTAGCCCTCCACGAAATCGGCCATCGGCGGCGAAGGGATCCGCAAGAGGTCCTCGGGCGTCGTGTCGATCAGCTCCTGCGCCGCCGCCATGGCCGCTCCATACTGCCCGAGGAACATCGCGCCATAGATGGCGAAGTGGTAGTCGTGGGTGCGGTAGAGCGCATACACGTTCAGCGCCCCCTCGCGGGCGAGAAATTTCCGGTCGGCTCCGATCGCCTTCTGGTTGTACACGAGCACGTCGCGGTAGTGGCCGCACAGCACGTCGATGTGGGTCGGCATGTGGATGAGGTGCCCGGCGTCGGGCACCAGGTCGCGCAGCCGGTCGCCCGCCCGGAGGGCCCGCTGCGGAAACGGCGACATCTCCATCAAGTGGACGTAGAGATGGAGGAGCCCGGGATGATCCCACGCGGCGGGAAAGTCGCGGAACGCGCTCTCGAGCACCGCCATCGCCTCCCGCGTGCCCGCACCCTCGGCGACGCCGCCGGTCGTGAGGTCCCACATCTTCCAGGGCGTGAGGTTCATGATCGCTTCGACGAAGACCTCGCGCACTTCGAGGTCATCGCGGTAGGTTTCGAAGACACGGCGCATGGCGTCCGCATAGGCCGCGTCCCAGGGCGCCTGGTCTTCGATAGGCTCGCGCTGCGGATACCGCGCGGGCAGGGCGCGGATCAGCGCCTGCTCCACCGCACTGGCGCGCTCGGCGCGGGCCAGCGCGCCCTGCATTGCGTCATAGGCGGCGGCGAGGGCGGCGGCCTTGCCGGCGGGGTCGTACAGATGCCAGGGCAGATTGTAATTCGGTCCCGCCGCATAGGCGATGCCCCAGTAGGCGATGGCGCAGTCGGGGTCCTCCTTCAACACCTTCTTGAAGCAGGCGATGGCTTCAGCGTGGTTGAAGCCATAGAGCCAGTTGAGGCCGCGGTCGAACCAAAGCTGAGCCTGGGGCACGGCCGTGGTGATCTTGCGCGAGTACGAGCCGAGATCGTAGTAGTCCATGAGTTCCTCCGTGGCCGCGCGCGGCCGTGTTACCGGCACGGGTCTCTCAGCGGAGCTGCGTGACGCGGTTCCGCAGCACACCGACCCCGGCGAGCTCGATCTCCACGAGGTCCCCCTCGCGCAGGGCGTACTCATCGGGGACGAGGATGCCGGTGCCGGTGGAAAGGACGGTGCCAGTGGGGATCGGATTGTCGCGCATGAGCCACTCGACCAGCTCCGGGCAGCGGCGCCGTATCTCCCTCGTGTTCACGCTGCCCCGCCACAGCACGCGCCCGTCGCGATGGATCGTGCACGCGAGGTCCAGCGTGTGCGGGTCCGTGATCTCACCCGCCGTCACCAGCACGGGACCGAAGGCGAAGCACCCGCTGAACATCTTCGACTGGGGCAGGAAGAGGGGATTGGCGCGCTCGATGTCCCACGCCGAGAGATCATTGCCCACAGTGTACGCGACGATGGCGCCCCCGGCCCCCACGACGAGGGCGAGCTCGGGCTCCACCGCCGTGAGCTGTGAATCGCGGCGGACCGCGATGCGGCCGTTGGGGCCGACCGCGCGCGACATCGTCGCCTTGAAGAAGAGCTCGGGCCGCGCCGACTCGTAGACATGGTCGTAGATGCCTTTGGTCCGGCCCCGGTGGGGATCGTGGGTGGCGCCGGAGTCATGCGCCGTGTAGTAGTCCGCGCTCCGTCGGTAGGTGATGCCCGCACCCCAGATCTCCGGGGCGTCCAGCGGGGCCAGCAGATGGGGCCGTCGCGGGGACGGCGTCACGTCGAGGTCGGCGAAGGTGAAGCGCGGTCGCCTTCGCTTCGCGAGCCGGCGGGCCAGACGCTCGATGCCGGGCGCGGTGCGGCCTTGGACGATCAGGTCCAGCGTCGAGGTGACGCGCGCCGCGCGCGACGTGATGTCGACGATGGCGGCGCCCGCGACCACGCCGACGCGCTTGCCGTCCTTGGGGCTCCAGAGCTGGCAGAGTTTCATGGCGGCGAGGAGTCTCGCGTGGGGCGCCTCTCCTGTCAAGCCCCGCGCCGGCGCCGGCCTGTCCGGCTTGACGCTGCGCCGGCGCCTGACCCACAATCGCCGCGTGAGCCAGGATCTGCGGGCCTTCGTTGCCGCCTACGAGCGCGCGTATCCGAGCGAGGTGGTGCGGGTTCGAGAGCCTGTCTCCCTCGACTACGACGTGATGGCGCTCGTGCTCGAGTACGAGCGGCGGCGCCGCTTTCCGCTGCTGCTCCTGGAGCAGGTGCGCGGCTCCGACATCCCCATCGTGTGCAATGTGGTGGCGAGCCGTCGCGCGCTCGCGTTCGCGCTGGGCGTCCCGGAAGCGCGGCTCGCGGGCGAGTACGCGCGGCGCATCAAGGATACGATCAAGCCCGTGATCGTGACCGACCCGCCGTTCCGCCATCGCGTGCTCACCGGGCGGGACGTCGATCTCGGGCGATTGCCCATCCCGACCTACTTCCCCGGCGACGCCGGTCGCTATCTCACCGCCGGCCTGCTCGTGGCGCGCGATTCGGAGACGGGGGTGGAGACCGAAGGCTATCACCGCTTTCAGGTCAAGGGCCGCGACCGCATGGGCGTGAGCCTGCACTCCCGGCGGCGCATGTTCGAGTATCAGCGGCGGGCCGAGGCCCGCAAGCAATCGTTGCCGTGCGCGGTCGTGCTCGGCGTCCATCCGCTCGTGTCCATGGGCTCGCTGGCGTATCCCCCGGCCGACGTGGGAAAGTTCGAGGTGGTGGGCGGGCTCTTCGGCGAGCCGCTGCAGGTGGCGCCCTGCACGACGATCGACCTGCATGTCCCCGCCGCCGCCGAGATCGTCATCGAGGGCGAAATCCTGCCCGAGGTCCGGGAGCCGGAGGGCCCGTTCGGCGAGTTCACGGGCTACTTCTCGCGGCGGTCCACCGAGCACGTCTTCGTGGCCAAGGCCATCGCCCTCCGTGAGCGCCCCTGGTTCCAGTCGATCGGGTCGGGACGCGCCGGCGACCACATCACCACGCTGGGACTGGTCCGCGAGGCGGAGATTCACAATGCTCTCAGCCGGGTGATCCCCAATGTCACCGGCGTGCACGTGCCGCTCTCGGGCACGTCGTCCTTCACCGCCTACGTCTCGATCAGGCAGGGCCGTCCGGGCGAGGCCAAGCACGTCATCCCCATCGTGCTGGGCGTCGATCACTACCTGAAGCTGGTGATCGTGGTCGACGACGACATCGACGTCTTCGACGAGGCCGATGTGCTCTGGGCGGTCGCGACCCGCATGCAGGCGGACCGCGATCTCGTCATGATCCAGGGCAGCCTGGGCGCCATGCTCGACCCGAGCGCCGACGAGCGCGGCGTCACCGCCAAGCTCGGCATCGACGCCACCCGGCCCTTCGGCGAGCCGTTTGCCGAAAAGCTCGTGATGGACCCCGATCGCCTGGCGTGGGCTCGTGCGCTGGTGGATCGCCTCGGCGGCTGACCTGCGCCGCGGCTGACCGCGGCCGTCGGTAAGACCTCTGCCGGCCGGGTGTTGGTGAACGGGCGCGCCGCTCGCCGACCGCGGACATCGCCGAGCTGATCATCTTCCGACCGGCGTAGCAGTAGAGCCGCCGGCGGGGGCAAACGGAATGCCGCGGCCGAAGCCGCGGCATTCCAGACGTCTCGATCAGAACGACCGCTTCACTGTTTTGTCTTCGCCGGACCGGTGTCCTTCAGAGCCAGGCGCACGGTCACCGTGTCGCCTTTCTTCACGTTTCGCAGGGACTCCGGCGGCACCCGCAGGATCATCGTCCCCTCGTCCGTCTTCACGTGCACCCAGCCCTTCTTCTCGTCCAGGCTGGTGATCTGCCCCTGCATGGCATGGCGGCCCTTCATCTCGTCCGATCCCGCTGACTGCGCCAGCGCGGGACCCGCCATGATCCCGAGCAGGGCGAGACTGGCAATCGTCGCATTCACGCTCTTCACGTCATCCTCCTAGCTGCCGGCTCGCGGTGTGACGCGTCCGGGCCGATAGAGCTGCTGGCACCCGCACGCCGCCCACTCACGCTCCAGGCGGTCAGCATCCTCGTCGGTTTTCGGCGTCGCTCCGAGCACGATGCCTCCGCGCTTGACGCCCTCTTCGTAGACGCGCGCCCGCTCTTCGGGAATGCCCGCGCCCACGAGCGCCCCGATCAGCCCGCCCAGCGCTCCGCCGACGCCGACGCCGGACAGCGCGGCGGCGAGGGGGCCGAGGGCGATGATCGGGAGACCGGGGATCGCGAACCCCGCCGCGCTCAATCCCAGGAGCAGCGCTCCAAGGGTCCCCCCGCTCACCGCGCCGATGCCGGCCCCTTCGGCGGCCTTGGTGCCGAGCTCGGAGTCGGGCTCCTTGCCCTTGGGGAAGTGTCGCTTCCGAGTCTCATCGGACATGAGCACGCTCATCTCATTGGGGCGATACCCGCAGCCCATCGCTGCGTTGTACGCTCGCTCTGCCGAATCTCGATCGGGGAATAGCCCCGTCATCAGTCGGTCGTCTCGTGCCATGGTGCCTCCTCACTCCTTCCCCGGAGTCAATGCGACCTCGACGGAGACCCCATCACCCGCCTTCACCCCTTCGAGGGCGGCAGGAGGAAAATGGAGCTTCATCCGGCCGTCCGACGTCTTCACGTCGATCCAGCCCTTCTTGACATCGACCTTGGTGACCTGGCCTGACACGACATGGCCGGCGGTGTCTGCGGGCGCCGTCGTGGCCTTCGGCGTCGCCCGGGTAGGAGTTTGAGCCCCCACCGGTGACAGCAAGAGCACGGTACCGAGCGCACTGACGCAGAGCGCAATGCGCGAACTTCGACCCATCATTGCAGTTGTCCTCCGATTCCCGTGGTGGTCCCACGTGGTGATTGCCCCATCCCAGGAGCAACGCATGTGCCAGCGGCGGGACGTGCGCAGGAGACTGCGAACGATCAGCGATCCCTCGGAAACCGGGGAATCGGGGAAGATCGACCCAACGCCGCGCCGGATACGACCCGGTCACGGCTTCCCGGAATTCTTCTACACGCCTCTGGGTCGGGGTCGTTTTGGGCCGGCGAGCAGCGCGCACACGATCCCCGCCGGAATGCCTGCGGCGAGGCTCCGGCGGAGAAATCGGATCTCCAGATCACCAACCGTCCAACCCGACACGGTCAGGAGATCGAACGCGGACACGAGTGCGAAGAACACGAGACAGGCGACCAGGCCGGCGCCCGCACCCAGCAGTGCTCGCCCGTACCGGCGGGGCGGAACGCCACGTCTGCGGACGCTCACGCCTCCGTAGACGATCCCGGCGATCAAAGCCGGCATGACGCCGAACGCGTAGGACAGCACCAGGACGCCTCCGAAGCTGGCCGGGGGGGCCCTCGAGCCATATCACGACTGCGCCGACGGCGGGTCCCACCACGACGAAGACCGCGGACATCAATGCGATCGCCCGAAGATTCCTCACCTCGAGCAGGAGTACCACGGCCCCCTCCGCGGACATGCTAAGATCCGACACTGAGGAAGGCTCCCCTCACGGAGGCATATGATATGAGCGGCGTGAATCAGCTCGGCTATCTCGTTCTCGGTGTCAGCGACCTCGCCGCCTGGCGGGGGCTCGCCTCCGGCGTGCTCGGCATGGAGCTCGTGCCCGGCGACACCCGCTCGACCTCCTATCTGCGCATGGACGAGCATGCCCACCGGATCGAGCTCCGCAACGACGGGACCGACGATCTCCAGGCCATCGGCTGGGAAGTGCCCGACGCGGCCACGCTCCACGCGGTCGCGCAGCGCCTGGAACGCGCCGGCGTGCGGGTGAAGCCCGGCACGCGCGACGAAGCGGATCAGCGGCGCGTGGTGGAGCTCATCCGGTTTCAAGATCCCGCGGGCATCTCGACGGAGGTGTACTACGGGCCGCCGCTCAACCAGCGGCCGTTTCACCCCTCGCGGCCGATCGCCGGCTTCAAGACGGGGACCATGGGTCTGGGCCACCTCGTCGTCTACCAGCCCGATCTCGACGCGGCCGTGACGTTCTACACGGAGGTGCTCGGGTTTCGGGTCTCCGACGTCGCCGGCCCTTTGGGTCATCCCATGGCCGCGTTCCTTCACTGTAATCCGCGCCATCACTCCATCGCCTTGTTCGCGGGCAGCGGCCCGAAGCGGATCAACCACTTCATGCTCGAATGCAACTCGCTCGACGACGTGGGCTCCGCCCGCGACATCGCCCGGCACGAGGGGACGCCGATTGTCATCGACCTCGGCAAGCACATGAACGACCACATGGTGTCGTTCTACGTGGCGAACCCCTCCCAGTTCGCGATCGAGTACGGGTGGGGCGGCCGGATGATCGACGACTCGTGCTGGCAGGTTGGCCACTACGAATCCGTCGACTCGATCTGGGGCCACCCGGAGCTCGCGGAGATGGTGGCCCGGGGTCAGAAGAGCGCCGCGGCCAGTCGATAGCGCCGCGCCGAACGAGAAAGCCGGGCCCAGGGGCGAGGCGGGCGCGCTGGCCCCCGCGCTTCGCCACCGCGCGGAGGTGTCCTCTCGTCGCCGACTGTCACTCGGCAAAGATCTACGCCGGGACGGACATGCAGGCCTGGCGGCATCGGACGGAGGCGGCGATGAGCGAGGTGGCGTGGCGCGAACGGGCGGTCGCGCCCGAGCGCGCGGTGTTGGGGATTCGCGACGGCGCCCGCGTGTTCGTGGGCAGCGCGTGCGCGACCCCACGGACGCTGCTGCGCGCGCTCGAGGCGCTCGATCCGCCGCCGGCTGGCGTCGAGCTCGTGCACTTCCTCACGGACGGCGCGGTGGAGGAGCGCGACGGGCGGGCGGTGAGCTCGTTCCGGCATTCCGCGTTCTACCTCGGGCGCGACATGCTGGGACTCAGCCGCTCCGCCGGCGTCGACTACGTGCCCATGTCGCTCGCGGAGGTCCCGCGCCTGCTCGAGCATCATCGGCTGGTCTTCGACGTGGCCCTCGTTCAGGTGAGCCCGCCGGACGCTGCCGGCATGTGTAGCCTCGGGGTCTCGGTCGACATCACCCGGGCCGCGGTCCTGGCGGCGCGCCACGTGGTCGCGGAGATCAATCCGGCCATGCCACGGACTGGACCCCAGAGCGAGGTGCCCTTCGATCGCCTGGACGAGATCGTGGCGGTCGACGCACCCGTCATCGAGTATCTGCATGAGCCCCTCGTGCCGACGGCGGAGCGGATCGCCCGCTACGTGGCGCGCATCATCGAGGATGGCGCGACGCTGCAGATCGGCCTGGGGCGGGTGCCCAACGAAATGCTGAAGTTTCTGGGCGAGCGGCGTGATCTCGGCATCCATTCCGACGTCATCACCGAGCCCCTCGTGGATCTCGTCGAGAGGGGGATCGTGACGGGCGCCCGCAAGAGCCTCCACAAGGGACAGATCGTCGCCAGCATGGCAATGGGCACCCGACGGCTCTACGACCTCATCGACGGCAACCCGCAGATCACCTTCTTCCCGGTGGAGTACGTGTGCGATCCGGCGATCATCGCGGCCAACCGGGCCATGGTCTCGGTGACGCAGGCGTTCGCCATCGACTTGACGGGTCAGGTGTGCTCGGACGCCCGCGATGGCGCCCTCTACGGAGGCGTGGCCACGCAGCCAGATTTTCACCGGGGCGCCACCCGATCGCTGGGCGGCAAAGCCATTATTTGCCTCGTCTCCCGGGCGGCCGACGGGAGCTCGGCCATCCGTGTCACCTTGCGGGCGGGGGAGGCGGTCGCCATTCCCCGCGCGGACGTGCACTACGTCGTGACGGAGTACGGGTCGGCCTACCTATTCGGACGCTCCCTGGCCGACCGGGCGCTCGCCCTCATCGAGATCGCGCATCCGGATCATCGGGAAGGCCTGCTTACCGCCGCCACCGAGAGCGGCTTGCTACCGCGCGGGCAAACGCTACTGAGCCGGCTCGCCTATCCGGTCGAAGAGGTGCGCGACGCGACCCTGCGTGACGGCCGCCGCGTCACCGTCCGACCGACCCGCGGGGGCGACGCGGCGGCCCTGCAAGCGCTCTTCTTCCACCTTCGGCCCGAGGACGTGCGCACCCGCTTCTTCCGCCAGCTGCGCTCGCTGACCGACGAGATGGCCCAGCACCTGTCCGGGGTCGGGTACGAGCAGGAGATGGCGTTCGCGGCCGTCGTGGGCGAGCCCGAATCCGAGCGCATCGTCGGGACCAGCTCCTACTTCCTCGATCCCCGGACCGGCCTCGCCGACGTGGCCTACATGGTCGATCCGGAATGGCAGGGGGTCGGGCTCGGCACCCTCCTGCAAGCTCGAACCATCGAGTACGCCCGGGCCCGCGGGATTCGCGGACTCACCGCCGACGTGCTGATGAGCAACGCGGCCATGCTGGCGGTGTTCCGGCGCTCGGGCTGCCAGCTGACGAGCCATGTCGCCGATGGTGTGATCGAGCTGCAGCTACTGTTCGAGCAGCCAGTGGACCCGTCGCGCCGGGCCGTCCCGCGCTCGCCATCGCGCGCTCGCCGATCGAGTGCCACGCGACGACCGACGTGATCGAGCCCGGCCCGCCGGCGCGGGCCGCGCTCACGGCTTCCGGGGTTGGAAGAGCTCGATGGGGTTGCCCGACGGGTCGTCGAGGAGAATCTGCGAGCCGCCGGGGCCGGTGATGATGTCGTTGCGGAAATGCACCCCGGCCGCACGGAGCCGTTGCACGTCCCCCGTCAGGTCATCAACGACGAAGTGAAGGCGGTTCCAGCCTCCTGGGCCGGGCTGGCGCCCATCCGGCATGGGCCGTCCCGCCGAGCTCGCCGGCCCGCTCAGTAGCAACCGCAGATCCCCACGGGCCACGTCGGCAAAGGCCGGCAGGGTCTTCGAGATCAGCGTGAAGCCGAAGAGGCTCGTGTAGAAGGCGATGGCGGCCTCGACGTCGTGGACCATGTAACGCACGTGAACGGTCGGCATCGGTCGTCCTCCCGAGCGGTGGGTTTCAGGGCTGAGACGGCGCGTCCGAACGGGGCGCTTCGGGGAGCTGCTCGTCCAGGGACTGGCGATACTGCAGACAGCCCCGCAGAAACTCCGGCCATGTCGGGATCGTCGGCAGCGGGTCGGTCGTCTCGGGTAGGAGTCCCCAGAGAGCCGGGTGATGCCAGCAGAGCGCATGGCCGGTGCTGTCCCGGTGCGCCCGGATTCCCGCACGTAACCGTTTCGCTTCGGTGATCAGCCGATCGCGCGTCATGACCTCGAGATCCTCGTCCACGGTGCCTCCTGTGCAAAGGGAGTGTATCGTGAATACCGACGGGCGAGACGTGACCACGGTCGGACCTGAAGCCCCGCAATCGTTGGCGCGGGTAGTGGAGGACCCATGGCAACCACCGTCGAACGAATCGATCCCACGGCCGCGCGCGCCGACACCGCAGCGGGGAAAGCCCTGCTCGTGTGTGGCTACGAGGACGACGCCAAGTGTCGCAAGGCCCGCCTGGAAGGCTCGATTCCTCTCGCGCGCTTCGCGTCGATGACCTCCACCCTGCCCAAGGACAAGGAAATCATCTTCTACTGCGCGTGACCCGCCGAGGCGACGGCTGCCGGTCAGGCAGCTCGATACCTGGGGCAGGGATTCACGAACGTGAAAGCGTTGCGCGGCGGCGTCCAGGCATGGATGCAGGCGGGTCTCCCGACAAAGGACACGTGATGACCAGGAGCCGGATCGTCTGACATCGGGCGGCCGTCTCGGTGTTAGATAGGGACCATGATCACCGGTCCTATCATCGCCGAGATGGCGGCGCTGGTCGGCGACCCGGCGAGAGCCACGATGGTGGCGGCGCTGGTCGATGGCGGCGCCCTGACCGCGAGCGAGCTCGCCTCCACGGCCCGGATCACGCCTCAAACCGCGAGCGCCCATCTCGCCAAGCTGACCGAGGCGGGCGTGCTCTCGGTGGCTCGAAACGGCCGCCATCGTCACTTCCGGCTGGCCTCGCCGGCGGTGGCGGACATGATCGACGGGATCGTCGCGGTGGCCCTGTCGAAGCGACCGCGGTACCACCCGCTCTCCCGGCCCGCCCGCGCGTTGAGCGCAGCCCGGATCTGCTACGACCACCTGGCCGGTCGCCTCAGTATCGCCCTCACGGATGCGCTGGTCGCCCGCCGCTATGTGGTGCTCGACGACGAGGTTGCGCAGATCACGTCGGCGGGCGCTCGATTTCTGACCCAGCTCGGGATCGCGCTGCCCCGAGGGCGTGAGAGCCGCCGGCGCGTCGCCCGACTCTGTCTCGATTGGACCGAGCGACGGCCACACATCGCGGGTGCCGTGGGGGCGGCGATCACCACGCGCTGCTTCGACCTCGGCTGGATCCAGAGGATGAAGCGGGGCCACGCCGTCATCGTCACCCCGTCGGGGCGCCGGGGCTTTCGGGAGACGTTCGGCTTCGACGTCTGACACTTCGATCGCGGCCGAAGTGTGTCTCGGCGCGTTCGGCGGCTTCGGATGTACGATCGCGATGAGGAGGAAGCCGCCATGCTCGAAGGGAAGACACGCATTCCCCCGGTCGACGTCCAGACGCTTCCGGACGAGATGCGCGCCACGCTCGAGGGACAGCAAAAGCTCTACGGCGCGCCGTTGTATCCGTATCTCTTCTACGCGCGCAACCCGGCCTACTTCCGGGCCGCCAAGGCCATGTGGGGGGTCATGCAGCAGGAGACGAAGCGCGTGCCGGTTGCGCTCCGGGCGCTGCTCAACCGTCGCGTCGCCTGGTGGAACGGCTGCGAGTTCTGACAGGACGTGAACGCTGCCGTGGGCAGCCGGAACGGGATCTCGACGGAGAAGCTCGAGGCGCTGCTCGAAGACTATGCGAAGAGCCCGCTCTTCACGGATGCGGAGAAGGTCGCGCTCGAGTACGCGGACGCGATCACGGACACGCGCCGGGACGTGGACGACGAGCTGTTTGCGCGCTTGCGACAGCGCTACGACGACGACACCATCGCGGAGATGACCATGGTTATTGCCTGGGAGAACTCCTCGTCGCGGTTCAACCGCGCGTTCCGCATCCCCTCGCAGGGGCTCTGGAAGCGCTGAGGGGCGGACGAGCTGCGGGCGAGCTCGGCCTACCGCCGCTGCGCCAGCTCCCAGACCTCGTCGGTATAGGCGCCGGCGTCGGCCGGCTTCGTGATCACGCCGAACTTGAGCGCGATGTCCGCGGTGCGCTTGAAGGCGTCCGGGTCCATCTTGCCGAGGGGCGTCCGGGTCGCCGGAGGCCCCCAGATCAGCTTGTTGACCTCGGCCAGCATCCGGGTCTGGTGCGCGCGGTTGAGCGCAGGAGTCTCCTGTAGGAGGAGATCGACGCACTCGCCGGGAGTCCGGCGGCAGAACTCCCAGCCCTTGAGCGACGCGCGCAGGAAGCGGGCGGCGATCTGCTTGTTCTTGGAGTCGCGGAGCCACTCGCTCGCCGCGAACAGCCCGTCCTGCAGCATCGCGGTGCCTTCCTGGTTGAAGTCGATCACCACGAGGTCCTCGGGCTTCACGCCGGCGTCCACCACCGTGTAGTACTCGTTGTAGGTCGTGGCCGCCGCGGCATCGACTTTCCGTTCGAGCAAGAGCCCCATGTCCGACGGTTGGGGGACGAGCGTGAGGTCGCGGCGCCGATCGATGCCGTACTTCTCGAGGGTCGCGAGCAGCTCGAATTCGTTGCCGGCGAACCACACCGCGACTTTGCGGCCGCGAAGGTCGGCCGGGCCGCGGATGCCCGAGGACTTGAATGCGATTTCCCGCATCCCGCTGTGCGCGAAGACTTGCGCGATGTTCACCACGCCGATGCCGCGATCCCGGACGGCGAGCAGGCTCGGGAGCCAGTCGATGCCGAACTGGGCGCCGCCGGTCGCCACGACCTGCTCGGGGACGATGGACGGGCCCCCCGGCTGGATGGTCACGGTGAGGTTCTCCGCCGCATAGAAGCCTTTCGCCCGCGCGGCATAGTACCCGGCGAACTGCGCCTGGGTGAGCCACTTGAGCTGCAGGCGCACCGCGTCGACCGCCTGGGCATGTCCCTGGCCGGCCATGGGGGCAACCAGGGCCAGTAGGACGGCCATCGTCACTCGCGTCGACCAGCGTCCTGGCATCGTATGTCGCTCCCTGATGTCTGTCGGGTGAATACGGGTTGGAGCCGGGTCTCGCCGCCTGTCGCGAGCGGCCAGAGGTAGCGATCCCACGTGAGGCCGACCACCTCCATCTGGCCGCTGAAGCGGGCGCCCGACCGCTCGGCGACGCGCCGCGAGCGGGCGTTCTGGGGCAGGATGGCCGAGATCACGTAGGACAACTCCAGGACGTCGCGCGCGTCGTCGCGCACGCAGGACGCGGCCTCCGTCGCGTACCCCTGACCCCAGGCGGCGGGATCGAAGGTGTAGCCGAGCTCGCACTCGAAGGCCAGCGCGACGCCCGGAGGCGCCTCCTCGCGCCCGAACCAGCCCCCCCGGATCCCGCGCTCCGGGGCTGCGGATTCGACGGCAAGATCCATCAGGCCGCAGCGCCCGATCAGCGCGCCGTCCGCCTTGCGCAGGACGGCGAGATAGCCGAGCGCGCGCTCCGCATACCTCGCGAGCGTGGCCGCGAGCCATGCCGCCGTCTCCTCGGATGAGCGCGGTCGGCCTCCCGGATAGAGATTCTCCGCGCCCTCGGGGAGGGCATGGATGCGAGTGAAGAACGGCTGGTCGTCGGGCGCTACACGTCGCAGCACGAGGCGAGCCGACTCCAGCCGGGCCGTGCCGTGGGCCAGGGTCATCGTGTCGCAGCCTGCGCCGAGATGGGTCGCGGCACGGGCGGTGCGCGCCGCTCGAACTCGCGCCCGGGGTAGATGCGCCTGGTGTGGTCCGCCAACCCGTCGATGAAGCTGCGTGCATGCGCGGTGAGGAATCGGCGGGGGTCCCAGACGACCCAGCCCCACATCCCGAGTGAAGCGCCCGCGTGGAGGATCGGCACCGCGCGGACTCTTCGGTCGTTGAGCCGGACGGTGGACGGCACGATGGCCACCCCGAGTCCGGTCTCGGCCAGCGCCAGCATGGATTGAGGATCACCGGCTTCGAGGACGACTCGGGGGTGCACGTGGGCAATGCGGCACGCGCCGTCGAACATCTCCCGCGTGCCGAATCCTTGCCGCAGCAGGAGCAGGCGCTCGCGCTGAAGATCGGCGACTTCGATGGTGCGCCGGCGGGCCAGCGGGTGGCCGGGCGCCACGGCGGCGAGGGCCCGTACCGGGAACAACAGGCGCCCGTCGAGGTGATCGTCGCCTCGCCGGAGGGCCAAGGCGAGGTGGACTTCCCCCCGCTCGACGAGGCCTGCGGTGCGAACTCCGCCCTCCTCGACGAGGTGGACGTCAACGCCAGGGCGTGACTTCAGGTACCGGGCGAGGAACGGCGCGAGCACGCTCTGGATCACCTGCGGCGAGCCTCCGACACGCAGAGTCCCGACGTCGCCGCTCCGGATCGCCTGCGCGTGCTCGGATAGCTGGCCCACCCCGTCGAGGAGCTCGCGACTCCGATGCACGAGGCCTTCTCCCGCGCTCGTGAGCCGGATCCCGCGTCCGGCCCGCTCGAAGAGCCGCACGCCCAGCTCTGCCTCGAGATCGTGGACCTGCCGCCACAGCGCGGGCTGGGTGATGCGAAGTCGCGACGCGGCCCGCGAGAAGGCGCCGGCCTCGGCGACCGCGATGAAGTACCGGAGGTGGCGGAGCTCCATGCGCTTGGATTGCCCCCGGGGCATAACTTAACGGCAATCCTATGCATTGGACAAGCATCTCGATCGGGCCCTATGGTCGGAGCGAAAGGGGGGCCACCCATGCTCAACCTCGATCACTTCATCGCCGATTGTCGGGCCGCGCTGGCGGAGCGTTCACCCGAGCTCGCAATGCGGGAGGTCCTGGAGCGGGTCGTCGCGAATCCTTCCGATGTCGAGGCGGCTCTCGGGACACCCCGCCAGGCCCAGATCACGCCACTTCATCACGACCGCGACCTCACCATCCTGAACATCGTCTGGACGCCGGGCATGGCGGTCTACCCGCATGACCATCGCATGTGGGCGCTGATCGGGCTCTACGGGGGCCGCGAGGACAACACGTTTTACCGTCGGACCGCCGAGAGGTTGCAGATCGCGGGCGGAAAGCAGCTAGAGACGGGCGATGTCACGCTCCTCGGGCCCGCGATCATCCACGCGGTGCAGAACCCGCTCCGGATCTTCACCGGCGCCATCCATGTCTATGGCGGCGATTTCTTCGGCACGCCCCGAAGCGACTGGGACCCCGAGACGCTCGAGGAGCGCCCGTACGATATTGCGCGCGCCCGAAAGGTCGTCACGGACGCAAACGAGCGGTGGCTTGCCGAGTGCGCGGGGAAGGGCGCCTGAGCGTCGCGGCCCCCGCCGCCGCCCTCGAGGCGGGGCGGTCCGTCCCGCTCATCAAGATGTCTTCGCGGGGCCTCGCTTGGGCCGGCGCACGGCGCGCACCTTGCCGCTGGCGCCCCCGCCGCAGAAGAACTGATCTCGGCCGTCGGACTCGAGGCCGGACACGCCCGCGCCCGGCGGCATCTCGAGCTGTTCGATGACCTCTCCCGTCTGCGGGTCGATGCGCCTGACATCGCTCTGCTCGCCTTCCCACGTGCCGTGCCAGAGCTCGCCGTCGACCCAGGTCACCCCGGTGACGAAGCGGTTGGACTCGATGGTGCGCAGGATGGCCCCGGTCTCGGGATCGATCTTGTGGATCTTGCGCTCGCGGTACTGCCCGACCCACAGGGCGCCGTCGGCCCAGGCGAGGCCCGAGTCCGCACCGTGGCCTGGCGCCGGGATCGAGGCCACGACGGCGCCGCTGGCGGGATCGAGCTTGTCGATGCGTCCCGCGACGATCTGGTAGAGGTGCGTGCCGTCGAAGGCCGTGCCCGCGTCGGCCGCGTGATCGAGCGAGTGCGTGACCTGGCCGCTGGCCGGATCGAAGGCGATCAGCTTCGCGCCCGTCGCGGCCCACACGCGGCGGCCGTCGTGGCTGACGCCGTGGATCCTGTCCGCGCCGGCGAAGGGCCCGTACTCGCGCACGATCTCGGCCGCGCGCGCGGGCGCCGGCGGGTTCGGCGGGCTGGTCTTGTCGGGCTTGCTGTTCATCGTCTGGCTCCCTGGAACATGTCTCGGTGATGTCTGCGCTGCCATCTGCTTCCTGATGCGGGCCTCCTGCTCGGCCCGGTACTCGGCGACCCTGCTCCGATCGGCTTGTGCGAGCGCGCCTCGCAGAGCCGCGGCTCCCAGATCCCGGCAGTAGGCCGGCGATCCGGTCTGCTGGCGCCAGGAGTCGGCCAGATCGCCGCCGTCGACGGGGTCGAAGCCGAGCTCGTCCACGAGGCGCAGAACGGCGGCCTTGGCCTGCGCCGAGTCGCCGGCGATGGAGAGCGCGATGCGCCCCGCCGTTCCCCTCGGCAAACCCTTCTCGCGCAGGCTGCTGGCATAGATGTTGTTGAAGGCCTTGATCACGGGACGCCCGATCTGCTGCGCGACCCACTGGCTGTCGGGCAAGCCGCCTTCGATCGCCTCGATGCGGCCGTCGCGAAGCTCGGGGTGGTAGTTGCCGGTATCGACGACGACGACGCGGCCCGGCACGTTCGCAAAGAGTCCGCGCGGCAGATCGGCGACGGCCTTGGTGGGGATCGCGAGGACGACGATCTCGCCCGAGCTCGCGGCGTCCAGGACCGAAACGGGCGTCGCCCCGATCTCGGCCGCCAACGCGACCAGGCTCTGCGGCCCACGCGAGTTGGCGATCGAGACCCTGTGGCCGAGCTCGACGAGGTGACGCGCCAGCGTCCCTCCGATGTTTCCGGCACCGATGATTCCGATGTTCATCGCGACAGCTTCCGGGAACGCTCCATGCTCCGGCTCCTTGCGGCACGCCTCGGGGGCCGCAAGAGCAAGCTAGGCGATCGGCAGCTCGGCCGGGAGTAACAAGCTCGTCGTGAAACCGGCCAGCGGCGGCGACAGCCAGCGCTGCGCGCGCGCGCGGCCGATCGAGCGCACGCGGCCGGCGGCGAGGAGTTCGACGAGGGTGCGCTGAACCGTGCGCTGGCTGGCCCCGAGCGCCAGCGCGAGCGCGGACGTCGACCAGGCTTCGCCGTCCGCGAGCAGCGCCAGCAGCGACGCCCCTTCGCCCTCGATCGGCGGCAGCAGGACGACGACGGCGCGCCCGCCGCGCGGCCGGAGCGC
>DATJFY010000078.1:0-11948 GCA_035495415.1 Verrucomicrobiia bacterium | reverse complement strand
TCGTTGACCCCGGCCCGCTTCCGTCCTGTGCCCGCCTCGTTGAGCGGCGATTAACCTGTCGTCGACCAGACTCGCCTCACGTGGGGAAGCCCTGCCTCAGTCGGTGATCGCAGCAAAGTCCACAAGACGCTGATTCCAATGCGGAAAGAATTGGCACGTCGGTTGCGTGGACACGTCCCGCGGGGAGGATCGGTCATGCGGCGATTTCTACTCATTGTGCTCTTCGTCATGCTCGCCGTAGGCCTCGGGATCCAAGCGGTGCCGTACGGCCGACAGCACACCAACCCACCGGTAGTCGCGGAACCGAACTGGGACGCCCCCCAGACTCGAGCATTGACCGCGCGCGCGTGCTTCGACTGCCACAGCAACGAAACCGTCTGGCCCTGGTACTCGAACGTCGCGCCGATTTCCTGGCTGGTCCAGCGCGACGTCGATGAGGGACGGCGCACCTTGAACTTTTCCGAGTGGAACCGCGCGCAGAAGGAAGCGCGCGAATCGGCGAAGACGGTGCGCGAAGGTGAAATGCCTCCGTGGATCTACAGCATCCGCAGCTCGGAGGCGCGGCTGTCGCCGACTCAGAAGGACGCGCTCGCCCGCGGGCTGGCCGCGACGCTCGGATCGGGCCGCGGCGCCATGAGCGATCGCGAGAAGAACTATGACAAGTAGGCGATCCGTCTGCGAAGCAGCTCCCGTGCCAGCCGCTGGAGTCGCCGATCTCGATCGGCCGCGGCCGTCGTGAGCCCGACGCTCGTGTCCGCGGAGCACGTGTTCTCGACGCTTGAGAAGGAGCCAGTGTGACTGAACACGAGCACCCGCACTTCGTGAAGGAGGCGAAAGCCTTCGCGCGCCCCTTCGGCGACTTCAGCCCGGGTGAGGAAGAAGTAATTGAGAAGACATCATGAAGACGCTGGCAGCGCTCATCCTCTTGCTCGCAGCAGTCGTTCTCCCATCGTTGCCTGCGCAGGCTCATTGCGACGCGGTGGATGGTCCGGTCGCCACCGCGGCTCGCAAGGCGCTCGACACGAAGAACGTCAACCTCGTCCTGCCCTACGCACCGGCTGAGTTCGAGCGGGAACTCACGGCCGCCTTCGAGCAGGCTCTCCTCGTCAGGAACAAAGGCCCCGAAGCCAAGGCGCTCGCTGATCGCTATTTCATGGAGACCACGGTGCGCTTGCACCGGGCTGGCGAGAACGCAGCGTACACCGGCCTGAAGCCCGCAGGCGCGGACTTCGGCCCCGCCATCCCGGCGGCCGAGAAGGCGGTGCAATCCGGGAGTCTCGACGCGCTCGTCAAGCTGCTGTCGGAGGAGCTGGCCCACGGCCTCTCCGCGAGATTCCACCACGCCGTCGGTAACAAGACGGCAACCAAGGAGCCGACCACGAAGGCCGACGTGCCCGCTGCCCGGGCGCGCGTGAGCGCTGAGCTCCAGTTTATCGGGTACGTCGAGAGCATCCGCGCCGCCATCGCGGGTGGCGCCCATGCCGAATGACCCCTTCCGCGGGCGGCAGCACCATGCCTGGTCTAACGGCGTCACCGATAGTAAGCGCCGGGACGTGGGCAGAGCCATCTCCCCCGCAGCGGTGAAGAGGAGCGGGTGGTCTACCACGCGGCTGGCGAGGATGCACGAGATCCTCCTCCGCCACGTGGCGAGCGGGCGGCTGCCGGGACTCGTCGCGCTCATCAGCCGACGGGGAGCGGAGCACGTTGACGTCATCGGCGCGCTCGCGTTCGACCGCAAAGCGCCGATGCGGCGCGATACGATTTTCCGCTTGGCGTCCGTGACGAAGCCGATCACCGCTGTGGCCGCGATGATTCTCATCGAAGAATGCAAGCTGAGGCTGGACGATCCCGTTGACGAATTCCTGCCGGAGCTCGCTAACCGGAAGGTGCTGCGGACGATTGACAGCGAGCTCGACGACACCGTGCCCGGGAGGCGCCCGATCACGGTACGTGACCTGCTGACGTTTCGCTCAGGGTACGGGGAAGTGGCGTTCGTGTCGCCGACTTGCCCACTCCAGAGGGCACTGATCGACGCTCACCTGCCGCTGAGCGCGTGGACATTCCCGGGGACGCCCGACGAACTCATGCAGTGCCTGGGGCGCCTGCCGCTCGCGAATCAACCTGGCGAGCGGTGGCTCTACCACATGAGCGCCAACATTCTGGGTGTTCTGATCGCCCGCGTTTCCGGGATGCCTCTATCGGCGTTCATGCGCGAGCGGCTCTTCGAGCCTCTGAGCATGAACGACACTGGTTTCACCGTACCGGAGGCAAAACTCGACCGTGTCGCAACCTGCTACAAGACCGACTTTGTAAGCGGCGAGGTCACGGTCCTCGAAGAGGCCCGCGCCGACCTTCTAGCGAGGCCGTGTGTCTTCGAGTCGGGCGCGGGGGAACAATTCGTCTCCACAGCCAACGATTTGCTCGCCTTCGGACGGTTGATGCTGAACCGAGGCGCATGCGGAAAGGAACGGATACTGTCACGGCTGTCGGTGGAGCTGATGACCACCGACCACCTCACACCCGAGCAGAAGGCGGCTTCTCCGTTCTTCGAAAACTTCTGGGACTCGCGCGGCTGGGGCCTGGGCCTGTCGATCGTGACCCGACGGGACGATATCGCCGGCGTCCCCGGACGTTTCGGCTGGGACGGGGCGTTCAGCACATCGTTGTACGTCGATCCACGTGAGGACATGGTCGGTGTGCTCATGGCGCAATGCCGTCCGGGCGCGTTGCGTCTGCCGCCAGTCGTCCTCGACTTCTGGACGTCAGCCTACCAGGCGATCGATGACTGAGTGTGCCACGTCGGTCAATGACCAGCGGCGGTCGTTCTGATGAATCGGGTGATCCTCACAGCCCGCCAGCGCCCTCCGGTCCGGGCAGCTCTCGAAGCTCTGTTCCAGCTCGCCAGTGGGGCAGCCACACCACATCTGAGGAGCCGGCGGGCCGCTACCGTCGGTGGGTGTGATCGACAAGCTCTTGAATCCGCTGGGGAGTTCGCTTGGCGCGCCGAATGCACTTTCCTGGTGAGCGTATGGGACGCGATGTGCTCGGCCCTGGCTGTGTTCGGCTTCGTGCGATGAGGGCCTCATCGCGGATGCTCGTGGCTTTTGTCATCGCCGCGGCGGTTCTGCTCGGACCGCTCGTGATGGCATTGGACGGCTGCGCGGCCATGATGATGTGCGACGCCCCGTGCGCCGCGATGTCAGGCGCGGTCGTCGCCACGCCGACACTCACCCCGCTGATGGCTCTGTCGAACGCGGTAATCGTCGCAACGGTCTCCGCGACTCCTGTGACTCCCTCGGTGCTCGAACCGCCTCCGAAGCCTGTTCTCCTCTCCCTGTAGTTCTCGCTCGTAGTTCGTAGTCGCTGATCGACCGGGCCCAGGCCGGCGTCCGCCCGCGGACGTCGCCGGGACTCATGTCGGGGAGAGTCCGTGGACATGACCATGCATGGCAGCGGGTGGCGTCGATGATCAACGCCCTGATCGAACTGTCGCTTCGGAACCGTTTCCTGGTTCTCGGGGGTTTCCTGCTCGTCGGGGCCTGGGGGTACTGGGCGCTGCTCGTGACTCCGATCGACGCCATCCCGGACCTCTCCGACAACCAGGTAATCGTGTTCGCGGACTGGGCGGGCCGCTCGCCTCAGGAGATCGAGGATCAGGTGACCTACCCGGTGACGGTCAGCCTCCAGGGCCTGCCGGGCGTGCGCGTCGTCCGATCCTCCTCGGCCTTCGGCTTCTCGATGATCAACGTGATCTTCGAGGACTCCGTCGACCTCTACTTCGCGCGGTCACGGGTGCTCGAGCGCTTGCAGCTCCTGACGAAGGCGCTGCCGGCTGGCGTCGTGCCGACGCTCGGGCCCGACGCGACAGGCGTGGGGCACGTCTTCTGGTACACGGTCGAGGGCGGCGGCCGCTCGCTGCGGGATCTGCGCTCCATCCAGGACTGGTTCGTCCGGTATCAGCTCAACGCGGTGCCCGGCGTGGCGGAAGTCGCCAGCGTGGGCGGCACAGTGCGCCAGTACCACATCGACGTGGACCCCAATCGCCTGCGCGGCTACCGCATCCCGATCTCCGCCGTGGTGGACGCAGTCATGCGGAGCAACCGCAACGTCGGCGGTAACGTCGTCGAAGCGAACGGCACCTGGACCGTGGTGCGTGGTCTCGGCTTGGTCGAGAGCGTCCGCGACGTCGAACAGATCGTGATCGGTGCCGAAGGCGGCGTGCCGATCTACGTCGGCCAGGTGGCCACGGTCAAGGTCGGGGACGCCTTCCGAGCGGCCGCCCTGGTGAAGGGTAGCGAGGAAGCGGTTGGTGGCGTCGTCGTCGCCCGCTATGGCGTCAGCACGGTTGACGTCATTCGGGGTGTGAAGGAGAAGATCGGGGCGCTCCAGACCGGCCTGCCGGCGGGCGTCCGGATCGTGCCGTTCTACGATCGCTCGGCGCTCATCGAGCGGGCCGTCGGCACGCTGCGGCGATCGTTGATCGAGGAAACGATCGTCGTCACCGTCGTCAACATCCTATTCCTGCTCAACGTGCGCTCGGTGCTCATCGTGACCATCCCGCTGCCCCTGGCCGTGCTGACGTCCTTCCTATTCATGTACTACCTCGGCATCTCGTCCAACATCATGTCGTTGGCCGGTATCGCCATCGCGATCGGTGTGCTGGTTGACGCGGCCATCGTCGTGACGGAGAACGCGTTCCGCTACATGGAGCGGCACGGCGTCAACACGCGCAATCGCGCGCGGGTGCTGGAGGCGGTGGCGGCGGCGACGCGCGTGGTGGGCCGCCCCATTTTCTTCTCGATGACGATCATCATCTTGGCCTTCGTGCCGGTGTTCGCGCTGACCGGCCAGGAGGGCAAGCTCTTCCGGCCGCTGGCGTTCACCAAGACGTTCTCGATGATGGGGGCCACGCTCCTGTCCGTCACTCTGGTGCCGGTGCTGTGCAGCCTCATCATCGGCGGCCGCATCCGCGGCGAGGAATCGAACCCCATCATGCGCCCGCTGATGTGGCTGTACCGGCCGATCCTCGGATGGGTGCTCCGGCATCGCGTCGCGACGCTGGCGGCGGCCGTCCTGGTGTTCGTGGGCGCCGTGGCAGTCATCCCGCGAATCGGTCGTGAATTCATGCCGCCGCTGAACGAGGGCGACCTGATGTTCATGCCGGTGACCGACCCGGCCATCGGCCTGCCGCAAGCGATCGAGATCATCAAGAAGCAGAACGCTGCGATCGCCAGTGTGCCGGAGGTGGCCGGCGTCGTTGCCAAGATAGCCCGCGCGGAGACGTCGACCGACCCGGCGCCCATCAACATGGTCGAGGCGGTCGTGAATCTCAAGCCCGAGCGTGAGTGGCGGCCGGGCATGACGCGCGAAAGGATCATCGCCGAGGCGGACCAGGCCGCCGCCTTGCCCGGTGTCACCAACATCTGGACGCAGCCCATCATCAACAGAATCAACATGCTGACCACGGGCATTCGATCCGAGGTCGGCGTGAAGGTCTACGGCGCCGATCTCGGCGTCTTGCAGGAGCGAGCGCGGGCGGTTGCCGACGTGTTGCGGACCATTCCGGGCGCAGCCGACGTGTACCCGGAGCAGGTCACGGGGGCGCCCTACCTCGACATCAAGGTGAACCGGGAGGCGGCTGCCCGGCACGGCATCAACGTCGGCGCGATCCACGACGTGATCGAGACGGCCGTCGGCGAGACCAACTTGACGACGACGATCGAGGGGCGCCAGCGGTTCCCCGTGCGCGTCCGCTATGCCGAGCGATATCGCAGCGACCCGAAGGCGCTGGGCAGCGTTCTGGTGAGCGCGCCGAACGGGACGCAGATCCCCCTCGCGCAGCTCGCGACGCTGCGGCAGGTGGAAGGGCCGTCGATGATTTCGAGCGAAAATGGCCTGCTGGTCGTCAGCATCTTACTCAACGTCCGCGGCCGTGACGTCGGCGGATTTGTCGAGGAGGCGCGCCACCACGTCGCGCAGCGCGTCCGGCTGCCGGCGGGCTACTACATCGGGTGGAGCGGACAATATGAAAACGAGGTCCGGGCCCGCCAGCGGATGCTCGTTGTGATCCCGGTCGTCATTATCGTGATCTACGTCCTGCTCTACCTGACGTACCACTCGTTCCTGGAAGCGGCGCACGTGCTGCTGGCCGTGCCGTTCGCGCTGTCCGGCGGCATCTACCTGCTCTGGGGTCTCGGCTACAACTTCTCCGTCGCCGTGTGGGTCGGCTTCATCGCCCTGTTCGGCACCGCCGTGCAGACCGCCGTCGTGATGGTGATATATCTGGAAGAGGCCGTTGAGCGGAAGCGCGAGGCGGTCGGTGGCCGCTTGACGCGCCCCGCGCTGCTGGAGGCGATCACGGAGGGCGCATTGCTCCGCCTGCGGCCCAAGGTCATGACGGTCTCGACCGTGGTCGCCAGTCTCCTGCCGATCATGTGGAGCACCTCGACCGGCTCCGAAGTCATGAAGCCGCTGGCCACGCCCGTCCTCGGCGGCATGGTGACCTCGCTCGCTCACGTCCTCCTGGTGACCCCGGTCATCTTCTACTGGCTTCGCGAGCGCGAGCTGCGCCGCGAGGGGCGGGCGGAGCAGCACGATCTCCGGCCGGCGCCCGAACACGAGTGAGAAGGGGGAACCAACCATGACGCTTCGACGTGTCGCAGTGATGCTGGTCCTCACGATCATGATCCCCGGAGTCGCGTGGGCCACGGATCTCAAGCCGATCAAGGCTCAGCGGGCAAAGGACATCACGGTGACGTTGCTCAGCGAGACCGGGCAGTGGAAGCCGGGGAGCAACAGCTTCGTCCTCCAGTTCACCTCGGCCGACAAGAAGGCGGCAGATGTCGGTAAGGTCGCTCTCAGCACGAGCATGCCGATGCCGGGCATGGCGCCGATGGTAGCGGCCGCGACTGTCTGGAATGGCCCGGCCGGAAAAGGCTCGACCCGCTTCACCGTTCCGGTGCGCTAGGAGGTTACGATGAAACGAGGGGCGTCGCTGGTGGGGGCGGCCGTGATGGTGCTGCTCGTCGTTTCTTGGGCGCATGCGCAGCCGCCAGTCGATCGCATGACCGTGGATGAGCTGATCGCACGTGCGCTGGCCGCACATCCCGAGATCGGAGCGACTCGCCTGGAGGTGGATGCCGCTTCGGCCCGTGTCCAGCAGGCCGGCCTGCGGCCGAATCCCATGCTGGACGTCGGAGGGCAGAAGGCGCTGGGACCCGACAACAACCTCGTCGTGGGCGTGACGCTCCCACTGGACCTCAACGGCCGGAAGGAGGGACGCGTCGGTGTTGCAGAACGCGAACTGGACGTGCGGCGCGCCCAGCTCGCCGAGCGCGAGCGACGCCTGCGCGCGGATCTGCGGATGAAGGCGAGCGAAGTGCTGGCTGCCCGGCGCAACCTGGGAACGACCCGCGATCTCCTCGAAACCAACCGGCGGGCCATCGACATTCTTCGGGCGCGGGTCCGCCAGGGGGCGATGCCTGCACTCGACGAGAATCTGCAGGCCGTCGAGACGAACCGGCTGGAGACCATCGTGACCACGCTGGCTAGCCGCCTCGATGTTCTCCTCTTGCAGCTGAAGACGCTTGCCGGGCTGCCTCCCGAAGCGCCGCTCGATCTCGTGGGCGACCTCGCTGGGGCCGGCGCCCTACCCGACCAGGGCGATGTGACCCGCCGGGCTGCCCAGGATCGGCCCGACCTGGCAGTCGCCCGCGGAGAAGCCGCTGCCGCCGCTGCCCGTATCCGCAAGGAAGAGGCCGAGGGGCGGTGGGACGCCAGTGTCAACGTGGGCTACCAGCGGCAGCAGATGGGATTCGGCGTGATGGGCATCACGAAGAGCGGCGGTCTGCGCGAGGTGGAGGACACGTTCCACTATTTCGGCGGCGGGTTCACAGTGACCTTGCCCGTACGCAACCGCAATCAAGGCAATATCGCAGCGGCGCGAGCGGAGGCCGCGGCGGCGGAGCGCCGGCGTGATCTCCTGGATCTCACCGTGCGTCAAGAGATTGCCGCTGCCTATGCGCAGCACGCGGGCGCACGCCGCGGGGCCGATCTCTACGAGCGTGGAGTCCTCCAGATCGCGCGGCGCAACTTCGACACCATCCGTCAGGCCTACGAGCTGGGGCGTGGGTCACTGCTGGACGTCATCGCGGAGCAGCGGCGCTACATCGAGATCGAGGCCGGGTATACCGACGCGCTGAAGCAGCTCTACGACGCCGTGGCCGAGGTCGAGCGCGCCACCGGGTTGCCGTTGCGCTGAGGGAGAAAGCGATGGGCGAGAAACCGACGCGTGGGATGGTTGGCCGGTGGGTCGCAGGCGCCGTCGCCGTTGTGCTCCTGCTCGGTGCCGGTGCAGTGGCCGGCGTGTTCTGGAGCGAGCGGCGAGCCGCAGCGCCGCCTGAGGCGGCAAGCCCCTCGTCACGGCCGGCGCCCGGCGCGCACGCGGGGCACGGCGGTGGCGCGCCCGCCACCGGCGCCGGCGCATCGACCAGTAACGACGAGCCGGTCGAGGTTTCGCTGACGGCGGCGGCCGCGCAGCGTGCGGGCATCCGCCTGACTCCGGTCAAGTCCGCCGTCGTCAGCACCGGCGTGACCGTGCCGGGCACGGTGACGTCCAACGCGTATAGAGACACGAAGGTCAATGCGCTCGTCGGGGGCATCGTGCGAGAGGTCAGAGTAGAGCTGGGGGCCGATGTGCGCCGCGGTCAGGCGCTCGCCGTCATCTTCAGCAACGACCTGGCCGAAGCGCAGATGCGTTATCTATCGCTCCGCGCCATGCTGCAGGCAGACGAGCAAAAACTTGCGCGCACGCAGAAGCTCACGGAGATCGGTGCAGCCAGCCGGCAGGAGCTCGAGGAAGTTACGGCCGTGCATTCAGCGCGCGCCACGGAAGTCGCAGCCGCGGCGCAACGTCTGCAGTTGCTTGGCCTCGGACGGTCGCAGATCGAACGTCTGACCGAGCCCTCGCAAATCGTGTCCGAAGTGACCGTCGCGGCTCCGGCAGACGGCGCCGTGATCGCCCGTTCCCTCAATGTTGGGCAGGTCGTCGCCGCCGGCCAAGAGCTGTTCGTGGTGACCGATCTGTCCACGGTGTGGGTGATCGGCGATCTCTACGAGAAGGACTTCGCCGCCGTCCGCGTCGGCACGTCGGCCGCGGTGAGGGTGCCTAACTCGGAGGCATCGGCAATCAGGGGCCGAGTCGCGTACATCGATCCTCGGGTCGACCCGGCGACGCGAACGGCGAAGGTGCGTGTCGAGGTGCCGAACCGCGGCGAGCTGCGGCTCGGCATGTTCACAGAAGTCACGTTTGAGGCCTCGAGTGCGGCCACCCGGCTCGTGATTCCCCGCGCCGCGGTCCAGGCCATTGGCCAGCGCAACGTCGTCTATGTCGCGACGGAGGACGAGGGACGCTTTCAGGAACGTACGGTGCGGCTGGGGGCGGCCGCGGGCGACACCGTCGAGGTGCTCGAAGGGCTGAGCGCCGGGGAGCGCGTCGTGAGCGAGGGCAGCTTCTTCCTCCGCGCGGAGGCCGGCCGCGCTCGCAATTCCGGCTAGGCGGAGGAGACTGAGTACGATGCACGACCACGGTGACACCCGTCGCGTCGCACCGGCGACGACGAAGGACCCTGTATGCGGCATGGACGTCGTCCCGGGCCAGGCTGCCGGCGGTAGCGCTCAGCACGCGGGGACGACGTACTGGTTTTGCAGTGACAGTTGCCGCAAGAAGTTCATTGCTGGCCCGACGGGCTATGTGAAGGCAGCGCCCGCAACTCCGCCGAAATCCGCCGATGATCGGATCTACACCTGCCCGATGCACCCGCAGGTCCGCCGGAAGGCGCCGGGAAGCTGCCCGATCTGCGGCATGGCGCTGGAGCCCGTCACAGTCAGCGCCGAGGAGGGCCCCGACCCCGAGCGAGTGGACATGACCCGACGTTTCTGGATCGGCCTGGTCCTCACCCTGCCGCTGCTGGCATTCGTGATGGGCGCCATGCTGCCGAGCCAGCCGCTGCGGCATCTCATCCCCTCGCGAGTCTCAGCGTGGCTGCAGCTCGTGCTGGCAACACCGGTGGTGTTCTGGGCCGGCTGGCCCTTCTTCGTGCGCGGCTGGGCGTCGATCGTGAATCGCAGCCTGAACATGTTCACGCTGATCGCGCTTGGGACCGGCACGGCCTACGCCTACAGCGTTGTCGGGACTGTGGCGCCCGACCTGTTCCCCGAGTCGTTCCGCACTCACGGCGGCGAGGTCGGACTCTATTTCGAGGCGGCGGCCGTCATCACCGTTCTCGTGTTGCTTGGCCAAGTCGTGGAGCTTCGCGCCCGCAGCCAGACGAGCAGCGCGATCAAGGCGCTGCTGAACCTTGCGCCGCCGACCGCGCGGCGAATTCGCGACGGCGGCACGGAGGAGGATGTGCCGCTCTCTGAAGTCCGTGTCGGGGACCGCCTCCGCGTTCGCCCGGGCGAGCGCCTTCCCGTCGATGGCGTGGTGGTCGAGGGGGCCAGCGCGGTGGACGAGTCGATGATCACCGGAGAGCCCATCCCCGTGGAGAAGGTTTCTGGCAGCCGTGTCATCGGCGGCACCGTCAATGGCACCGGCGGCTTGGTGATGCGCGCCGAACGGGTGGGCAGTGAAACGCTCCTCGCCCGCATCGTGCAGATGGTCAGCGAGGCGCAGCGCTCTCGCGCGCCGATCCAGCGGCTGGCCGATCAGGTGTCGGCCTGGTTCGTGCCGGCGGTCGTTGTCGTCGCGGCGCTGACCTTCATCGGCTGGGCGCTATGGGGGCCTGAGCCGCGCTTCGCATACGGCCTGGTCAACGCGCTGGCCGTCCTCATCATCGCCTGCCCGTGCGCGCTCGGTCTCGCTACGCCGATGTCCATCATGCTCGCCACGGGCCGCGGAGCGCTGGCCGGCGTCCTGGTCAGGAAGGCTGAATCGCTGGAGCTGATGGAGAAGGTCGACATGCTCATCGTCGACAAGACGGGCACGCTGACCGAAGGAAAGCCGCGGCTGATCGCCGTGAAGGCGACGCCGGGATTCGGGGAGGACGACGTGCTGCGGCTTGCCGCCAGCCTCGAGCGTGGGAGCGAGCACCCGCTGGCCGCCGCGATCGTGGCGGGGGCCGCCGAGGGCTCGATCACGCTGGCCAAGGCGGAGGACTTTCGCTCGGTGACAGGCAAGGGTGTCGTGGGCCGGGTCGATGGCCGGGCCCTCGCTCTCGGGAATGCGCGTCTCATGCAGGATGTTGGCGTCACTATCGACACCCTGACGGCCGAGGCGGATGGACTACGCGCTGATGGAGGCACCGTTATGTTCTTGGCTGTCGACTCGCGCGCCGCTGGCCTGGTGGCCGTCGCGGACCCGATCAAGGCTTCGACACCGGAAGCCTTGAAGGCCTTGAAGGAGTCCGGTCTACACATCGTGATGGTCACCGGTGACAACCGGAGGACTGCCGAGGCGGTCGGCCGCAAGCTCGGCATCGGCCAGGTCGAGGCCGAGGTCCTGCCGGAGGACAAGAAGAGCATCGTCGAGAGGATGCAGAAGCAGGGTCGCCGGGTCGCCATGGCCGGCGACGGCGTCAACGATGCGCCGGCGCTGGCTCAGGCCGACGTCGGTATCGCCATGGGCACCGGGACCGACGTCGCCATCGAGAGCGCGGACATCACGCTGGTGAAGGGTGATCTCCGCGGCATCGTCCGCGCACGCGAGCTCAGCCGCGCGACGATGCGGAACATCCGCGAGAATCTCTTCTTCGCGTTCGTCTACAACGCGCTGGGCGTGCCGGTCGCGGCAGGGGTCCTCTATCCGTCGTTCGGACTGTTGCTGAGTCCGATCATCGCCAGCGCCGCGATGACGTTCAGCTCGGTGTCGGTCATCGCAAACGCGTTACGGCTCAGACGAGTGCGTCTCTGATCGGAGTGCGATGAGTGACTGTAGAAAGGCGTTGTGGTCG
>DATJFY010000077.1:0-11375 GCA_035495415.1 Verrucomicrobiia bacterium | reverse complement strand
ACCCGGTGGCGTTGGTGCCGGCCCCCACCCAGACTGTGCCGAGACAGTTCACGAGGTGGTAGTGCATCCCGGCGCCATCGATGTCGGCGCACACGTTCTGGTTGTTCCGAATCGCGAGCTGCCGGCCCTGGTTCAGCCACGTGGCGACCGACTCCGCCTGCCCCTTGAGCGTGGCGGCCTGCAGATAGGTCACGAGGAAGGGCACCGAGATCGTGATCAGGATCCCGATGATGGCCACGATCAGGAGAAGCTCGACGAGCTGGAAGCCCCGCTGGCCTTCCGCTGTCCACGACCGTCGAGCCGTCATGATTGTGTTCCCACCCTTTCTTCCGGCGAACCGGCGGATAATAATGACTTAGCAAGAAGAAGGCCAAGGGTGCCCGTTATGCGCGGATGGGCGAACACCCGATAAGGTCCGAGCTTTCCGACACTTGCGTCCGGATTTGCCCCCCGGCTCAACACCGTCACGTCCGTGGTGACGTGAAGTGACCACTGGAGTGACGTCAGCAGGCTGACACGTCCGTGCCGCGGTACATTCAACCTGAGAAGACCCCCAGATACCATTCCAGGAGCGGAACTCCCCAGAAGAGACTCACGGCGCCGCCGAGGGCCAGGTACGGGCCGAAGGGAACGGCGTCCTTTCTGCCCTTGCTGCGAAGAGACAGCAGGATCACCGCCACGATGCCGCCGCTCAAGACGGCCAGCAGGGCCGCCACCAGCACCAGCTTCCAGCCGAGGAACGCTCCGATCATGGCGCCGAGCTTCATGTCGCCGCCGCCCATGCCCCCCCGGCTTGCCACGATGATCACGAAGAACAGCCCCCCGCCGACGAGGATGCCGATCAGGGACTCGAGCCAGCCGGGCCGCCCGGCGATCGCGCTCAGGATGAAGCCCAGGACGATCCCCGGGAGCGAGATCACGTCCGGGATGAGCTGACAATCGAGGTCGATGGCGGTGATGGCGATCAGCCCGGCGATGAGCGTGAGTCCGGCCACCAGGTGCAGGCCGGATCCAAGCTCCCAGGCGGCCAGCACGAACAGGAGGCCGGTGACGAGCTCGACGAGCGGATAGCGGAGCGAGATCGGCTCGCCGCAGTGCCGACACCGTGCGCGCAGGACCGCATAGGAAAGCAGCGGGATGTTGTCGAACCAGGCGATCGGCTTCCCGCATCGCGGGCAGGCCGAGCCTGGCCTGACCACACTCCGGCCCTGGGGGACGCGCGCGATCACCACGTTGAGGAAGCTCCCCACGCACAGCCCCAGGACGAACAGGAGGGGCGCGAGCACGGGAAAGGGCATCAGCGGCCGGTCCCCGCGAGGAAGGCGAGCTGCCGCTCGGCGTCCATCAGGTCGGCCTGGCCCGCGCGGGTGAGCTCGGGCTGAGCCCGAAGCCGAGCGACGTAGCGCTCCAGGGCCGCGCGGGCTCGGGCCGGCTCGATCCGGGCCGTGATCTCTGCGGTCACACGGTCGAGCAGCGCGGCCTCCTCCGTGCCCGGTCGGACGAGAGCGGCCGCGCCGGCGAGGGCCGCTTCAGCCTCCGTCAAGCGACCCGCTCGCCCCAGGGCCCGGGCTGTCAGCACGCTCGTGTAGGCCTGCTCGGGATGAATACGGAGCGACTCCTGGAAGACTTCCACCGCGCGGGCCGGTTCCTCCCTGAGGAGATAGAGCTGGCCGAGGAACCCCAGGACGTTGGGATTCTTCGGCGCGATGCGTTCGGCCTCGAGCGCGTGCCGAAGGCCCCCCTCGCGGTCACCCAGGATGGTCTCGGTGAGGCCCAGGCCGACGAGCGCCCGAGGGTTCCCCGGCGCAATCTCGACGGCCCGCTTGAAGTGCGCATGGGCCTCTGCGATCTCTCCGCGGGGGAGCTGGACGAGGGCGAGATTGACATGAGGGAGATCGGAATCCGGGGAGGTGTCCACCATGTTCAGGTAGAGGTGGTAGTGGTCCTGCCAGGGCTCGTTCCGCCAGATCGTCAGCCCGACATAGGCGAGAAGCAGCCCCGCCAGCGCCAGCGCGGGCGCCGGCCGAATCTGGCCGGCATCGAGCGTACTCGCGGCGCTGAGCGTGCGCCCGAGCGCCATCCCCAGCAAGACACAAAAGCCCACCGAGGGGAGATAGAGGAAACGCTCGGCCATCACGGCAGTGGGCAAGGGGAGCAGGTTCACTCCGACCGACGGGATCAGGGTGAGCCAGAACCAGAGCGCGCAGAAGCCCCAGCGCGGGGCGCGGACGGCGGCCCACGCGGTGGCCGCGACGAGGACGGCGAGGAAGGCGGCGGCTCCCCACCACGCCGCCGGCGGAAGCGCGACAACCGGGACGATCACATAGTGAGCATTGGCCGGGAATGGCACGAAGGCCATCCACGCATAGCTCGCGACGATCTTGGTCGTGGTGAGGAAGCGAGTCAGGAGCGAGCCCCACACGCCGGGGTCGGACTCCACGAGCGCGCCCAGCGAGAGCATGCGGATCACGAGGTAGAGCCCGATCACCGCGCCATAGGCGCTGTAGCGGCCGGCCGCCCGGACGAGCGGGCGGTATCGAGGCACGTCAACGTCGGCCTTCGCGGCCGCGTCCGGCGACGCCACGAGCAGGTCCCACAGCACCAGGATCAGGGGCAATGTCACCGCCACTTCCTTGGCGGTCAGGGCGAGGAAGAAGGCGCCGAGCGATCCAGCCAGCGTGAGCGGGCTCCCGCCGTCGCGCCAGCGGGCGTAGCCGAGTAGCGCGAGGAGAAACAGCAGCGTCGACAATACATCGGTGCGCCCGGAGATGAACGTGACCGATTCGGTGTGGATCGGGTGCAGCGCGAAGGCGACCCCGGCGATCGACGCGGCCAATAGATTACCGGTCAGCCGGCGCGCCAGCACCAGCACGGCCAGGGCGGTCGCGAGGTGCGCGAGCAGGTTCGTGAGGTGAAACCCCAGCGGATCGAGCCCCCACGCGTGGAGATCCAGGAAATAGCTCAGCGACACGAGGGGCCGGTAGTAGTGGCTCCCCTCGTGCACTTCTGACCAGAAATGCGATGCGAGCACCGTCGGAAGGGACGACCACTCGCGCAAGCGCTGGCTGCGCGCCACCAGGAGCACGTCATCCCAGACGAACTCGAAGGACAGCGTCCTCGCGTACGCGAGCACGGTGGCGATGGTCACCGCGAGAACGGGTCCCCGCATGCCTCGTATCACGGCCTGGTCCCCCCCACGGCGGCGCGGGCCTGCTCCGCAATGGGCTGCCAGCCGACAGCGCGCGGACCAGCGGCCTCGACCCGGCGCTCCGCGTCCGCCAGCACCGCGCGCGCCTCGGGGCGTCGTCCCGCCCGCGCCAGCGCCAGCGCCTGGTAGAAGCGCGTGTCCGGCCGGCCGGGCTCGCGCGCCGCGGCGAGCGCCAAGTCTGCCGCCGCCTCGTCGTGCTGCCCCGCGTTCGAATGGATCCAGGCGAGCTGCAGCGCCACCGCGCCCTCCGGATCGAGGCGCTGGATCGCGTCCGCTCGCCGGGCCGCCTGCTCGTGGAGACCCATGCGGCTCTCTACCAGCGCAAGGCTCAGGACCGGGGGAAGTACGGCTGGATTGAGCGCGGTCGCGCGGCCATACTCGACGGCGGCCGCGGCGAGCTGTCCTCGATCTTCGTATACGTGACCGAGCCCGTTCGCCGCCTTCCAGGAGGACGGAGAGGCGGCGGCCATCCGGGTGAAGAGCCGCTCGGCGTCACGCCAGTCCTCGCACCGGTAGGCAGTGAGGGCGAGGCTCGCGATCAGCACGCCGGCCACGACGCCGCCTGCGGCCAGGGCTCGGACGCTCGATACCGTCCGGAGATGGCGCCACGCCTGAAGACCCGCGGCGGCCAGCGCCGCGGCGCCCACGCACCCCAGCGCCATGGCAAAGGCCGCGGATGGGAGGTAGAGAAACCGCTCCGCCATGTGCACCGGCCCGACGGGCAGGAGTGGCGTCGAGGGCAGCGCGGTGAGAAGGAGCCAGGCCAGCAGGAAGGCCGGAACGCGGGACCAGCGCCAGGCCATCGCGGCGGCGGCGCCGAGGGCGATCAGCGCGGCCAGCGACACGAGCGTGGCTCCTGAGGTCCAGCTCGCAAGGGGCTGGAGCACGTAGTCGGGATTGGCCGGGAACGGCGCGACGAGCAGGAGGAGGTAGCGGCCCAGCACGGTGACCCCGGTGGCGAGTCGCGAGGGGAGAGCATCCGCGTCGACGAGCGGACCCGCGACGGCGCCGAGCACCAGCCGACGGAGCGCGAGCGTGCCCAGCGCGAGCGCGACGAATGGGGCCACGCGTCGCAGCACGTCCATGACCCGCCGCGGCGCCGGCCGTGGACGACAGAGCTCCCAGGCCAGGAGCACGGCCGGCAACACAATGGCTGGCTCCTTCGAGAGCAGGCTCGCGGCCGCGGCGGCAAGGGCGCCCAGCATCCAGAGAGAGCCGATTCCTGAGGCCCGCGTGTAGCACCCGATCGCCAGGCAGAAGAAGAGCGTCGCGATCACGTCAGTGCGCCCCGACACCCACGCGACCGACTCCGTGTGGATGGGGTGAAGCACGAAGACGAGGCCGGCGAGCCAGCCCGCGATCTCGCTGCCGAGGAGGCACCGCGCCGCCCACGCGAGCGCCAGCGCCGCGGCCAGATGATAGGCGACGTTCATCACATGGTAGGCCGCCGGCGCGCCCCCGAAAAGTTGGGTCTCGGCGGCGAGGGTCAGCGTGACCACCGGTCGGTAGTAGCCGCTAGGCGGACCTTCGAGGCTCCAGTCAGCGGCCATGAGGTCGACCGGGGATTTTCGAGCGAGTGCGGAGCCGGGGTGCAGGTAGTGGAGGTCGTCCCAGACGAGATCGAAGCTAGGCACCGCGGCGAAGGCCAATGACCCGAACAGCACCAGAATCAGCGCGGGATGGCGGAGCGCAGCCATGTGGGATGCGGCCTTCGACCTCACGAAAGAAAAACGGGGGAGGGGCCACGGCCCCTCCCCCGAGTGTGAGTGAATGTCCTTACGGCAGGCTGACGGTGGTCGAGTCGCCGGACGCCGAGATCGTGAACGTCCCGGACGCGGTCGAGCTATAGCCATACGCCGTCCAGCCCGCGGGCGCGGCCGGCGTCGAGGCCATGAAGGGACCGGCGGTCTGACCGAGGCTGTTCGTGGCCACCGAGTTCAAGGCCGACAGCGCGGTCGGGAGCGTGCCCATGTGGGCGGAGTACATGCTCACCGCGGAGGCGAGCGTACGGGCGTCGGCCTGCGCCTTGGCGATACGGGCGCGAGCCTGGATGTTCGCATACAGCGGGATCGCGATGGCCGCGAGGATACCGATGATGGCCACCACGATCATCAGCTCGATGAGCGTGAAGCCGCGCTGGTTGCCCAGCATCGTCCGCTTCTTGTGCCAGAAGCTAAACATTGTTTGTATGTCCCCCGTTATCTGAGCTCGTGGTTGAGTTCCAGCCGGCCATCAGTGCCGGCCGACTTGGGAGGATGCACGGGGGGTGCCACCGCCGATCCCGAGCCGAAATCGAACGCGAGGCTGCCTCCGGAGGCAGTCATCCACGGGATACCGGCGATCTTCGGGAGGCATCCTATTGATTTCGTTAGCTGCGAAAGATTTTGGTCTACTCTGGTGCACCGGAGGTAGAAAGAAGAATCTGACGGATCCTGTCAGCCCAAATCCGTGAATTGTCACTCCTCCTGCGGTGATCCCCGGCGAGCCATGTTGTGCTTCTGGAGCTTGTAGCGGAACTGACGGAAGGTCATACGGAGGAGCTCGGCCGCCTTGGTCTGAACTCCGCGGCTACGCTCCAGTGCCCGTTGCAGGTAGCGTCGCTCGAGGGCGTCCAGCGCCGCCTCGAGGTCCATGCCCTCCTCGGGCAGATCCACGTCGATGCCCTTGACCGGGCGCTCCCGCCGGACGGATTCGGGCAGGGACTCGACCCCGAGCGTATCGCCGGCGCCCAGGACGATGGCGCGCTCGAGCACGTTTTCGAGCTCGCGGATGTTCCCCGGCCAGTGATGGCGCTCGAGGACGGCCAACCCTTCGGGGGTGATCCCGCGGGCCTCCTTGCCGAGCTGCTTGCCGAACTTCTGGATGAAGTGGGTGACGAGCAGCGGGATGTCTTCGCGGCGCTCCCGCAGCGGCGGCAGCTGGATCGGGATGACGTTCAGCCGGTAGAAGAGATCCTCACGCAGCACGCCCTCCGCCACCGCCTGCTCGAGGTCGCGATTTGACGCCGCGATCAGCCGCACGTCGACCTTGAGGTCGCGGGTGTCCCCGACTCGGCGGATCTCGCGCTCCTGGATGGCCCGGAGGAGCTTGACCTGGAGCAGCGGCGCGATCTCGGTGATCTCGTCGAGGAAGAGGGTGCCACCGTCGGCTGCCGAGAAGAGGCCGATCTTGTTGGCCACCGCGCCCGTGAAGGCCCCCTTCACGTGCCCGAAGAGCTCCGACTCCATCAGCGCCTCGGGGATGGCCCCGCAGTTGACGGAGATGAAGGGCTTGCCGGAGCGGCCGCCGTTGAAGTGAATGGCGCGCGCCACCAGCTCCTTGCCGGTGCCGCTCTCGCCGGTGATCATCGCGGTCGACGGGCTGTCCGCGATCTTCCGGATCGTCTCGAAGACCTCGGCCATGCGCGCGCTCTTCCCGACGATGTTGTCGAACCGGTGCTGGGTCTCGAGCTGCTTCCGGAGGTAGAGGTTCTCGTCGCGAAGGCGCTTGCGCTCGAGGGCCCGACGGATGATGAGGTTGATCTCGTCGAGCTTGAACGGCTTGGTGATGTAGTCGTAGGCGCCGAGCTTCATCGCCTCGACCGCGGTCTCCGTCGACCCGACGGCGGTGATCACGATGACCACCGACTCCGACGAGGCGTCCTTGGCGGCGCGAAGGACCTGAAGGCCGTCCGCATTCGGCATGCGGAGGTCGGTGATGACCACGTCGAACGCCTCGCGCCGCAGGGTCTCGATGGCGGCCTCGCCGCCCTCCGCCACCGTCACCTCGAAGTGCTGCTTCTCCAGCGAGATCGCCAGGAGATCGCGCATGCTCTTCTCGTCGTCCACCACCAGCACTCGAGCGTCGCTCATGATTTTGCCGCCCCTAGCCTAGCACGCACGTGCCCGAGAGCCTCGCATCGCGGCTATGCCCCCGTCGCACCGGGTAAGCGGAGCGTGAAGGTCGTCCCCGCCCGCGGGCCGCTGCGCACGTCGATGTCGCCGCCATGCTCCTGGATCACCCGATAGACCATGGCGAGGCCCAGTCCGCTGCCTTCCGGCTTGGTCGAGTAGAAGGGCTCGAAGATGTGCGGCATGTCCGCCTCCGCGATGCCGGAACCGGTGTCCCCGATCCAGAGCTGCACGCGGCTGGGGCGGCTCTCGCCCTCCAGCACCCGGCCGCCCACGCGGAGCTCCCCCCCGGACGGCATCGACTGCACGGCGTTGAGGCACAGGTTCCAGATGGCCTGGCGCAGCTGCTGCGGGTCGGCGCGGACCATCAGCATCTCGCCGTACTCGCGGACCAGCTTGAGATTGTCGGGCAGACGACGGTGCTCGAGCAGCACCACCACGTCGTCGAGTACCTTGCTCGCGTTCACCTCGATGGGAGCCAGGGGCGCAGGCCGCGCGTACTCCAAGAAGTCCGAGATGAGCTGGTTAAGCCGCGCCGACTCGCTCAGCACGATCTCGACGAGCCGATCGCGGGTGGGATCGGGCGGAATATCGCGCGCGAGCACCTCGATGGCGCCCGAGACCGAGGCCAGTGGGTTTCGGATCTCGTGGGCGATGTTCGCGGACATCCGGCCGAGCGCGGCGAGCCGGTCGGCCTGGCGCATTCGCTCCTCCATCTGCTTGATCGACGAGAGATCCTGGCACACCCCGATGAGCCCGATGGCGTCGCCTTCTCCCGAACGGAGCAGCCAGAACGAGATGCCCACGGGCACCGAGCGGCCATCGCGGCGACGGAGGTGGATCTCGTAGCGCTGGGACTGCCCCTCGCGCGCCGCGACCGCCGCTCGAACGCGCTCGAGATCGACTTCATCGCCGAAGACTCGGGGCCACGGCTCACCGAGCGCGGCGTCGGCAGGCAGGCCGGTGATGGCCTCGGCGGCGCGGTTGAAGGCGGTGATGCGGCCGTCCGGCCCCACCGCGATCAGCCCGGTGCCGACCGACTGGAAGATGAGGTCGCGGAAGGCCTGGACGTCCGAGAGATGCCGCTGCTGCGCTTCCAGGCTGGCCTGGGCGAGCTGATAGCGCTCGGCCATGGAGCCGGCGACGATCGCGCTCACGAGGAGCACCCCGGCGTTGAGGAATACCGACAGCACCTCGAGGGCGGTGGACTCGCTCGGCTCGAGAAGGGACGAGAGGGGCAAGATGGTGCGGCCGACCACGACGCCCACGTAGAGCAGGCTGGAGAGGCCGGCCACCACCAGGCCGCCCACCCGCGAGAGCAGGAAGCAGCCCTCCATCACACCGAGGACGTAGAGGAATGTGAACAGCGACCGCGGGCCGCCGCTGGTGGTGACGATGGCGGTGACGAGCACCGAATCCAGCGCCACGAGGAGCCACGCGAAGTGGCGTCCCCCCCAGACGGCGGCCCAGCCGGTGATGAGTGGCACCGAGGACAGCGCGGTGCCCAGCGTGGCGAGCAGGAAGAGTGGGAAGGGAAACGGAAATGCGCCCGCGTACCGGAGCCACAGAGCGGCTCCAAGCACGAGCGCCGCCATCAGGAGCCGAGCCCAGCCCAGCCCGCGGAGGCCCGTTCTCGGCCCTGACGGCGGCACTGCTGGCTTACTTGATGAGCGTGACCAGTCGGAAGATCGGGAGATACATCGCCACCACGAGACCGCCGATGATCACGCCGAGGATGACGATCATCAGGGGCTCGAGAAGAGCGGTGAGGGCGCCCACCGCAGTGTCCACCTCGTCGTCGTAGAAGTCGGCGATCTTCCCGAGCATGGCGTCGAGGGCACCCGTCTGCTCACCGACCGAGATCATCTGGGTCACCATGGGGGGGAACACGCCCGAGGCCTTGAGAGGCTCGGCGAGGGTCTTACCCGCGGTCACCGCGGCGCGGCACTGCATGACCGCCTTCTCGACGACCTTGTTGCCCGCGGTCCGGGCGGTGATGCGCAGGCCTTCGAGGATCGGCACGCCGGAAGAGACCAGGGTGCCGAAGGTCCGGGTGAACCGGGCCACCGCGACCTTTCGGATGAGGGTGCCGAAGATCGGGAGCTTGAGGAGCAGGGCGTCGATGGCGGATTTGCCATTCTCGGTCTTGTAGTAGCGCCGCAGCATGTACACCGCGCCAACGATGGCGGCGATGATGAGGAGGATGTAGCTGCGAACGAAATCGGAGCACCAGAGGACGATCTGCGTCGGCAGCGGGAGCTCCGCGCCCAGGCCCTTGAACATCGACGCGAAGGTCGGGATGACGAAGGTCAGCATGAATATGACGACGAGGAAGGCCACGCCGATGATGGTGGCGGGGTAGATCATGGCGGCCTTGACCTTCCTCTTCAGCGCAGCCGCCTTCTCGATGTACTGCGACAGGCGCTGGAGGACGGTGTCGAGGATACCGCCCGTCTCACCGACCTGGACGAGGTTCGTGAAGAGGTCGTCGAAGGTGCGCGGGTGGCGCCGGAGCGCGTCGGCGAGCGTGGAGCCGGCCTCGACCTGCCGCGCCACGTTCGCGGTGACGCCGCGCAGCGTCTTCGAATCGCTCTGCTCGGCGAGGATGTTCAGGCATTGCACGAGGGGCAGGCCCGCGTCGACCATGGTCGAGAACTGGCGCGTGAAGATCGCGAGCTCCTTGTCGCTGACCTTGCCGCCGAACTTGATGACGCCGGCCTTGGCGCCCGCCTTCTCGGCGATCTTGGTCACGAGGATCGCGCGGTTGCGAAGCTCGCCGACGGCGGTTGTGCGGTCGGCGGCGTCGATCTCCCCGTTGATGATGCCCCGGGTGCCTCGTCCGGTGTAGGTGAACGTTGGCATTCCGAATCTCCCTCCTCGGTTCGAGTCCTACCGCCGCCCGAACGGCGACCCGCCGCTCGCCGCGCCCACCGCGGGCGCCGGGGCCGGCGCTCCCGCGCCCGCCGACTTCAGCAGCTGCTCGAGCTCCTCGGGTAGCGTGCTGCGGTTCAACGCTTCCTCTCTGGAGATGCGGCGCTTCTGGATGAGATCGACGAGCGCCTGGTTCATCGTCTGCATGCCGAACTTCTGGCCCGCCTGCATCGAGGAGTAGATCTGGTGGATCTTCTCCTCCCGGATGAGGTTCCGGATGGCGGGAGTGGTGACCATGATCTCGAGCGCCATCGCGCGGCCGCGGCCGTCGGCGGTGGGGATGAGCTGCTGCGAGAGGACGCCCTCGAGCACCAGCGAGAGCTGGGCGCGGACCTGCGCCTGCTGGCTGGTGGGGAACACGTCGATGATTCGGTTCATGGTCTGGGCGCAAGAGTTCGTGTGGAGGGTGCCCAGGGTGAGGTGACCCGTCTCCGCGATGGTCAAGGCGGCCGCGATGGTCTCGAGGTCGCGCATCTCGCCGACGAGCACGACGTCGGGGTCCTGGCGGAGGATGGACTTCAGCGCGTTCTTGAACGACTGCGTGTCCGAGAAGACCTCTCGTTGATTGACGAGACACCGCTTGTGCTGATGGACGAACTCGATGGGGTCCTCGATGGTCATGATGTGCTCGCTGCGCTCCGAGTTGATCTTGTCGAGCATCGCGGCGAGCGTGGTCGACTTGCCCGAGCCGGTGGGGCCGGTGACGAGGACCAGGCCCTTGGGGCGCTCCGCCATCTGCTCGACGATCGGGGGCAGGTTCAGCTCGCCGAACGCCCGGATCTTGATGGGGATGACGCGGATGGCCGCGGCCACCGCGCCGCGCTGCCGGTAGACGTTGCACCGAAAGCGAGCGAGGCCCTGAATGCCGAAGGAGAGGTCGAGCTCGTTCTCCTCCTCGAACTTCTGCTTCTGGCCCTCGTTGAGCACGCTGTAGGCGAGGCGCTGGCTGTCCTGGGGCGTCAGCTGCTCGAACTCGGTGAGCGGCTGGAGCTTGCCGTGCTGTCGGATCTGGGGGTAGGTCCCCGTGGTGATGTGCAGATCGGACGCCCCGCGTTCGATCATGATCGTCAACAGGTCGTGCATCGTCGCGGCCATGGTGTCCTCGTTGTCCTCTGTCTGCCCGGCGCGCGGTCGTCCGCGACGGCCAAGCGTGCGAGCGTTAGCTCACCGTCACCCGGAGCACTTCCTCGATGGTGGTGACGCCGTCGAGGACCTTCTGGAGCGCGTTCTGGCGGAGGGTCTTCATGCCCTGCGACAGCGCCAACTCGCGGATCTCCGCGGTGGGGGCATTGCGGAGAATCATCTCACGCAGCTCGTCCGTGATCGGCATGACTTCGTAGATCGCG
>DATJFY010000076.1:0-18037 GCA_035495415.1 Verrucomicrobiia bacterium | reverse complement strand
CGGGCGGTCCGGCCCCCCGTGAGCCCCGGCGGGAGCGCAGGGGCGAGGCGGCTGAACTAGCGTCTTGCGCGAGGAGCGGGCGAGTCAGCGACCAACAAGCGAAGCACGACATCGTACCCCACCCACGGGGAGGTGAGAGTCCGCACGGCGCCGCCGGAGACGGTCCCCGCGGTCTGAGCGACACCATCGTGAGGCCGGTACCACTCCACTTGGTAGGTGCCCGGAAAGGACCGCAGATCCAAACGCATCCCTGCCGCCACGTTCGAATCCGGCGCGGCTCTGGGTCCGTCCCCCACCGAGTAGTTGGGATGGTACGCGATGAGCTCGGTCTCGCCCCGCCGCATCACTTCCATGCTCTCGGCATCGTTCGTCGTGGCCGCGCCCGGGCGATAGTCGCTCATCAGGCCAGGGTCTGGCCGGAAGAGGCCGAGATCGATGTTGCGGTCCTTGAAATACCTCCAGATGTACGGCACCGAATCGAGGCCCGTATAACCGCTCGTGGAATAGGGCGGGTCGGTCACGTAGTAACCGCCGTGGCAGGCAGATCCACCCGACAAGAGCCAGGCCCAGTAGCTCCAACGATAGAAGTAGCGGGCATTCACGAAGGGTGTGGGTGTGTAGCCCTCCTGGTACTGATCGGCCAGGCTCACCGGCAGGGGAACGTGCTCGTAGCGATGAATGATCGAGGCCTTGATGCCCCACGTGTCTTGCAGGGACACCCTGCCGACCCAGGCCAGATCGCTTGCTCGGGTGAACGGAAACAGCATCTCCCGAAAGCCGCGCACGGAAAAATTGTGCCGCCATGGATCATTGGCGGCGAAGAAGGTTCCTACGTCCCGCGCATAACTCGCTGAAATCGGCTTCGCATAGTCGATGTCCCCTAGGGAGTTCAACCACATCAGGTTCGGGAACGCGGCCCAGCGCGCGATCATATAGCGCATCGTGTTTTGCCGGATTGCCACCGGCAAGGCCATCCATCCGCTCCCGTCGCCGCCGTAGGAGCTGACCGAGAGGAGCACCCATTCGAGATACATTTCCGGATAGTTGTCGAAGATCCAGATCGCTCGGGCGTCCACGGTCTGGAATTGGGCAAGATCGTAGCGAGTGTGGTCGACGGACCCCACCCCCAGCCAGGGATCGACCGTCGTAGGATCAGCGCCCTCGACGTCGCCAGACGCGTCGGCGATGATCACGTTCACGCCCATCTTGGCCGCATCCCGGACGAACTGGCGCCAATTGGCCTTGGAACGGTTGAACAGCTCGGCTCCCCAGTCGATGATCAGAGGGAACCATTGACCGTCGTCGGTGATCAGGGCCTTGGCGTTACTCGGATGCCTCTTGATCATTCCGCGCAGTGAAGAGTGCACGGCCTGGAAGCTCCCCGTTTTGCCGTCCAGACCCGCGTCGGCCGACGAGCTGGACGTCCACTGCCAGGACCCTGATTCGGTGACGTAGACTCGCGCCCGCCACGTCTTGCCGCCGTCGTAAAACGCCTTGACCGTCTTGGCCTGCGCGGCCCCGGAGGGCGGCGTGAAGGTGACCGTGGCGTCCGTATCAAAGGGGTTCGTTACAGATCCGTTGCCGGTGAGCACGATCTCATGCACGCCAAACTTCTGGGCGGTGGCCGCGCCCCGAGTGAAATTGACCGTCGCGGCGGAGACCGCGAAAGGATCGGTGAGGAGTGCGACGAGAAATGAAAGGACGAGCAGCGGCGCCGTCCTCGTGGAGGTGCCACGCGCGTCACCCATGCCGCCGAGAATCCGTCGACCGAGCCTCGTCGTCAAGTAGCTTTGGGCCACCGTCATGGCGAGTCAGGCGTCCTGGGTGTCGCTACGGCCTCGCGCCGGCCCACTCGTAGATGGCGACGTCGACGGGGGAGCCGCGACCGCTCCGGTAGATGAGCCTCGCGGCCGGATCGGGGATCCCGGTCTCGCCCCACTGCTCGAGGTAGGGTGCGAGGGGACGCTTGGCCCCGATCAGAGCGATGAAGTCAGGGCGCTGCTGGCGCACGTATTCGAGTGCGAGCGGGGCCTCCGCATAGGGCAGGGGCAGGTACGTCCCCCCCGAGTAGTACGGGATCAAGGCATCGACGGTCATGATCCGTTTCGGGCCCGGCCGATAGGCGCCAAGCCACGTCCCGACGTCCCTCACGGCCAGGGTTTCCGGATCCTCCTCCTGGAGTGACCCCCAGCGTGTCCCCCATACGGCCAGCAGCAGGACCGCGACGATCAGAACGCCGCGGATGCTGTTCGCGGCCCAGTGGACCCGGCGGTGCGGCAGACGTGTGCTTGGCCGGGCGGTCCCCACGCTCCACCGCGCCGCCCCGTCGATCCCCGATGAGATCCAGAGTAGAAGCAGGGGCAGCACGGGCAGCAGGTACCGGAAGCTCACGACATGGAGGCCGAGGATCAGGACGAGATGCGCGGCTCCCACGGTGAGCAGCACGCTCTCGTGCCAGGCGCGGCGTCGCGTCCACGAGCGACCGAACAGGCCGAGCGTGACGAGGGCGACTCCGAGTATGGACCCGAGCGTTGGCGAGACCAGCAGTGTCTGAAGCAGCGGCACCTTGTTGCGTTGGGCGCTCCTGATCCAGAAGGCCGGCAGCTCTCGGACGGAGGGTATCCGCGCGGTCGTGGCCACGAAATGGTTCGGTGAGATCAGCGGGCCTTCCGGGGAGAGATCCGGCCCGATCCCATTGGCCGCCTCGAACGGGCTCATTCCCTCGTTGCGACGCTCCCCGAACGCGTAGTTGATGAGCCCCTTACCTTCGAGGCGCAGCGTTCCGGCGTGCGCCGAGACATAAGCCGCGTACGGCGCCATCAGAGCGACGATGGGAGCCAGCAGACACAGCGCGCGCCGCCCGAAGCGCTGCACGAATGCCGGTCGCCCCATATCCGCCGCCAGCCCGACCGCGAGGATGGCGGCGGCGGAGAGGAGGGCCTCGGGCCTGGTGAGGTACGCGAGCCCGAGCATCACGCCACTCCAGACGCTGTCGCTCCACTTACCGGAGTCGAGGGAGCGCAGCCCGAAGTACAGACCCGAGACCATCAGGAGCAGGTACGGGCCCTCCGAAAGGGGTGTGCCGGAGAGGTCGACGAGCACGGGGTGGAAGGTCACCAGCGCCGCCGCGATGAGCGCGATCCGCACCCCGTACACGAGGCGAGCGAGTGCGAACATGACCGGCACGAGGAGCACACCGGCCAGGAAGGGGACGAGGCGGGCCGCGCCCGGGACGGAGCCGATGAACAGCGAGCCGAGCGCGAGGAGCATCGGAAAGAAGGGCGGATACATCAGCTCGGGCCCTTCGTAGAGTCCCACGTAGGTCCCGTGCGCGAGCAGATTCTCGGCGATCCGGGCCATCGCGCACGCGTTGCCCTCCAGCAGCGCACCGTGCGTGATCGCCCAGTACCCGCGCAAGAGCGCGCCCGCCGCGATCAGGATACCCAGGAGGACCGTCGGCGACGGCTGGCGTCCCCGAGGCGCGTCGGGCTGGGGGCTCCCCGAGCGACGAGGCTTCTCGGACCGGGGGCCCTCGGCGAGGGAGTGAAGGCGAGGGAGCACGAATCTCGACCTGCCGGCGAGCCGCCCCCACGCCCATCCCGCCGACGCCAGCTCTCCCGAGAGGTCGAACGATCGCCGCTCCCCCTGACGACGGTCGACCTGAGCGATCGGCGCGACGTCTCCGGAGCGGCGCTCGTGGGCTCGGCGGTCCAGCACGATCTGTACGTCAGGTCGCTTTCCGAAGAGCTCGTGGGCAAGGGCGAGCCGCGTCTCGTCATCCCGGGCGACCACCAGGAGGAACGGCTTACTGCGGTGCGACATACACCCGCCTGCGGTTCGATGCGCCAGACTACGGCTCGCTGTCTTGCAAAATAGACCCGCCTGCCTGTCGCGTCAAATGCTCGCGCCGAGTCGACCGATCGCCACGGTCATGGTTGACATCGGCCCCCCTACCCCGTACTCTCCCTGACCAGTCGGACCCGAATCATTGGCCTGGACACGCGCCGCTCGATGGCCCGGTGATCGGACCAGAAGCTCCCGTACTCGACGATCACCGTCTCCGTTGATCGAGCGCCAGCCGCCCTGACCTCGGCGGGGGCAGTCGGGGAGTGATTGGTCGAGCGGGGCGGCGGGGAGCGGCCAGAAGAGTCCGGGCGATCATCCGCGACCGAGCCGGTGAGCGTTGTCATCCCCGCCTACGACGAGGAAGCCAGCGTGGGGCGGGTCGCCCGGCAGGTCCAGCAGGCGCTGAGGGAGGCCGCCACTCCTCACGAGGTGATCGTCGTGGACGACGGCTCCACCGACGGCACGAGCGTGGCGGCGGGCCGCTCAGGGGCGCGCGTCATCCGGCACCAGCGCAACCGCGGATACGGGGCGGCGCTCAAGACCGGTATCCTGGCCGCTCGATATGATGCGGTGGTGATCACAGACGCAGACGGTACGTACCCAATCGAGTCCATCCCGGACCTTCTCTTCGCCCTGCGGGAAGCCGACCTCGTCATCGGAGCACGAGTCAAGCAGAACGTGAGGATTCCCCTTCTACGGAGGCCGGCGAAGTGGCTGCTGCGGCGCTTGGCCGAATACGTCTCCGGTGAGCGGATTCCGGATCTGAACTCGGGTCTGCGTGCCTTCCGCCGGTCGGCGATGGAGCCATACTTCTCCATCCTGCCGAGCAAGTTCTCGTTCACGACGACGCAGACCCTGGCGATGCTCTGCGACCACTACCGGGTCACGACCATCTCCATCGGCTACAACCGGCGCGAGGGGAAATCGAAGATCGTCCCGTGGGACTTCGTGACCTTCGTGGCACTGGTCCTGCGCGTGTCGATGCTGTTCAATCCGCTCAAGGTCTTCGTCCCCCCTGCGCTGATGTGCCTGGCCCTCGGGGGTCTGAAGACGGTCATGGACGTGATCTTGGCGATCGTACGGGCCGGCGGTCTCAGATGGTCGATCCTGGTGATGCCGGTCGTCTCCACGAGCGCCCTGACCCTCGTCCTCGCCGGGATCCAAATCCTGCTGATCGGCATGATGTCCGATGCGGTGGCGCGTAAGATCGTCCCGACCGCCCCGAGCGTATCCGCTCTCACCCTTCGCCCCCCTGCCCACATGACCGCGGACGAGCCCGACCGGCGAGCGGAGGGCTAGGGGCTCTCCGTGTGTGGCTTTGCCGGAGTACTGAAGCGACAGCGGGACTCGCGCTGCCACGATGCGGCTCTGCAGGCCATGGGCGCGACGCTGCGCCACCGCGGACCCGATGCGGGCGGAAGGCAATGGAGCGGCCCCTGTGGCCTCACGCACCAGCGCCTCAGCATCATCGATCTTTCCCCGGCCGGGCGCCAGCCGATGGCGAACGAAGACGAGACGGTGTGGATCGCCTACAACGGGGAGGTCTACAACTTTTGCGATCTCCGGACCCGCTTCGCTCTCGATCGGGGACACCGGTTCCGCTCTCGCACCGACACCGAGGTGATCGTCCATCTCTACGAGGAGCTCGGCATCGACTGCCTCCGTGAGCTCAACGGGATGTACGCGTTCGCCCTGTGGGACGGCCGGTCGCAGACCCTCCACCTCGCGCGTGATCCGTTCGGCATCAAGCCCCTGTTCTACCTCCGCACCGTCGAGGGGCTCTGGTTTGCCTCCGAGATCAAGGCGCTCTTGGCCGTGCCGGGATACGAGCCGCGGCCGGACCTGGAAGCGCTGCACCACTACCTCAGCCTGAACTACGTGCCCGGCTCGCTGACCGCCTTCGAGGGCATCCGGGAGCTCCGCCCGGGCCACCGACTCGAGCTCCGTTCCGGCGAGCTCGAGCCGACGGTTACGCGTTTTTTCGACCTCGACTATTCGATCGATTCGGTGATGACCGAAGCGGAGGCAATCCGGCGCTCCCGCGAGCTGCTGGAAGAGGCGGTACGCCGACAGCTCGTCGCCGATGTGCCGGTCGGGGTGATGCTCTCGGGGGGCATGGACTCCAGCGCGCTCGCCCGCTTGATGGCCGACGTCCGAGGCGGTGCCGACTTCCATACGTTCTCGATCGGCTTTCAAGACCCGAGCTTCGACGAATCGGCGTATGCGCGAATGGTGGCGAGCGCGCTCGGTACCGAGCATCACGAGGTGCTCGTGACGCCCGATGCGGTCAGGCAGCTCCTGCCTGTCTATCTCGCGTATATCGACGAGCCCTACGCGGATGGTTCGGCGATCCCCACCTTCCTGCTGTCCGCCACCGCAAAGGACTTCGTCACCGTCCTGCTCTCGGGGGAAGGCGGCGATGAGATCTTCGCTGGATACGACACCTACACCGCGGCCAAGGTCAGGCGCTGGTATCGACGCGCCCCGGCGTGGCTGCGGGGGGCCGCCCGGACTTGTGCCGAGCGCTTGCCGGTATCGCACCGAAAGCTCAGCTTGGACTTCAAGGCCAAGCGCTTCGTCCGGGGGGCGGAGCTCGACGTGCCTCGATCCCACTTCTCCTGGCGGGTGGTGATGTCCGATGATACGAAGGCGATGATGCTCACCGACGCGGCTCGCGGCGGTGGGTATCCGGCCTCGGACCGGCTGTTCGTGGCCACCTACGACCACTGCTCCGCCGAGGACGAGCTGAATCGTCTTCTCTACGTCGACTACTCCTTCCATCTGCCGGACGACCTCATGATCAAGAACGATCGGATGACGATGGCCCATTCCCTGGAGGCGCGGGTTCCGTTCACCGACCTCGACCTCGTGCAGTTCTTGTCCACGGTACCGGTGGAATACAAGCTCAAAGGATTGCGCAAGAAGCACCTCCTACGCTCGGCGATGAAGGGCCGCCTGCCGGAGGCGGTATTGCGGAAGAAGAAGGTGGGCCTCGAGATGCCGTACTCGCGCTGGATGCGCCGGGAGCTGCGGGAGTTTGCCGGTGATGTCCTGCTGTCGCCCACCGTGAAGGCCACCGGCCTCTTCGATCCCTTTGAGATCCAGAGACTCTGGAGCGAGCATCAGGCGATGGCGGTCGATCATGGCCGGCCCCTCTGGGGCCTGCTCAACTACCTGCTCTGGTACGACCTCTACCTGGGCCGACGGAACGCGTCCGACCTGCGGACGGCTCCGCGCGCGCCGCGGGAAGCGATCGCGTCCTAGCCGGTGGTGGCACGGCGCGACCCGGTCATCGTCCTCGGCGCCGGTCCCGCCGGCCTCGCGCTCGCGGCAAGACTCTTGCGGCGCGGTGACCTGGACGTACCCGTCATGGTGATCGAGCGCCAGCCTGCCGTCGGAGGCCTCGCGGCCAGCTTCGAGTTCGACGGGCTCTACCTGGACCATGGCAGTCATCGGCTGCACCCCGCCACCGACCCGGAGATCCTGGCTGACCTCCGGCGTTTGCTGGGTCCGGATCTCCTCGTCCGGCCCCGGCACGGCCGCATCCGCCTGCTCGGCCGCTACGTGAGATTCCCGCTGAGCCCCCTGGACCTCGTGACTCGGCTGCCCCCGTGGTTCGTCGCCGGTGTCGGCCGCGATGCGATCGCCAAGCGGTTTCGTTGGGGTTCGCCCCCACCGACGACCTTCGCGGAGGCGCTGCTGGCCGGCCTGGGCCCGACGATCTGCACCAGCTTCTACTTCCCGTATGCCCGAAAGCTATGGGGACTCGATCCGACCGATATCGCGGCGGAGCAAGCGCATCGGAGAGTATCGGCCGACAGCATCGGCAAGGTCATCCGGAAAGCGCTCTCGGTGGTGCCCGGACTGGGCGCGGCCCGCCCTCCGATCTTCTACTATCCACGCCGCGGCTACGGCCAGATCAGCGAGGCCTTGGCCGGCGAGGTGAGGCGGCTCGGAGGAAGCATCCTCCTGTCCACCCAGGCACGTCGGATCGTGATCGACGGCGGTTTCGTGCGCCGGTTGATCCTGGCCACCGACCGGGCCGGGAGCGGGGGCGCCGCCGGCGCCGAGAGCCAGGAAATCGACGCGACGGTCGTCTTCTCCACGATCCCGGTGACCGCACTCGCCCGTCTCCTCGCGCCGCCCCCGCCGGATCCGGTGACGGCCTCGGTGGCGAAGCTGACCTACCGGGGCATGGTGCTCCTCTACCTCATCCTCGACGTCGAGCGGTTCACACCCTACGATGCGCACTATTTCCCCGAGCAGGAGTCGGTCTTCTCGCGCGTGTCCGAGCCGAAGAACTACAGCATGGCCGCCGAGCCCGTGGGGCGAACCGGGCTCTGCGTCGAAGTCCCCTGCACGGTCGGCGACGAGATCTGGAGTGCCTCCGACGAGGAGATGCGTCGCCGCGTGGTCGGCGATCTTGCCCGGGTCGGGCTGCCGGTGGATGGCCTGGTTCGCACCAGCTTTGCCCGCCGCCTCCCGAACGTGTACCCCGTCTACGATCGGGCGTTCGCGCAGCATCTGGCGACGCTCAGTAGCCATCTCGCCGGGATCGCCGGTCTGGTCTCGCTCGGTCGCCAAGGGCTGTTCGCACACGACAACACTCATCACACCATCGAGATGGCGTACCGGGCCAGCGAGTGCCTCGGGCCCGACCTGACCTGGAATGCGGCGCAGTGGCGGCTCTATCAGGAGCAGTTCCGCTCCCACGTCGTCGAGGACTGATCGGGGGCGACTCGCCGATGAGTGACGAGCGGCCCGCGATCCGAGAGAATGAGGCGGGCCTTCTCCTGCTGGCTCTGGTGGTGGTCGCCGCCGGCGTACGCTTCGCCTGGGCCCTGACCCAAGTCGGGGCGATCGAGAACGAGGGCAGCGAGTATTGCCGGCTCGCCGAGAATCTCCTGAGCGGGAACGGCTATCGCGGAATCGTGGCGAACGCGGGAGTCCAGCTGAACTTCCCGCCTCTCTATCCCGTGCTGATCGCGGCTCTGATGCTCCCGTTGAGAAACTCCGAGCTGGCCGCTCGACTCGTGTCGCTCGTGGCTGGCACCGCGTTGGTCTGGGGGGTCTTTCTCACGTGCCGGAGCCTGTACGGCAGACGGGTGGCCTTCGCGGGGGCCGCCATCGTGGCGCTGCATCCCACCTTGATCGCCCTGTCCGCGTCGGTCTACTCGGAGGCCCTCTATCTCACCCTGCTGACCTTCGGTCTGTGTTGGCTCCTTCGCACCGCGGAGTCGGGTGGCCGCATCGGCGCGAGCGTGGCCGCCGGGGTGTTCTTTGGTCTGGCCTACCTGACCCGGCCGGAAGCACTGGTGCTGGCGGCCCCGCTCCTGGTGCTGCTGGTCGTGCGCGGCGCGGTGGTGGGGACGGGGCACCGGATGATTGTGGCCGCCGGGAGTGTCCTGCTCGTCCTGCTGGTCCTGGCGGCCCCCTATGTGGCATTCCTGTCGGTCAACGCGGGGCAGCTGCGCTGGGAAGGCAAGGGGACGATCATCTACGCCATCGGGCAACGCATGAGCTCCGGGCTGAGCTACCGGGAGGCCAGCTACGGCATCGGAGAGGACCTCCGGGAGGAGGGGATTCATCTCCGGAGTAACCGCGACGTGCTGCGGTCGGGAGCGATGCGCATCACGAACCCGGCGAGCGCTTTCGCCACCGCGCGATACTTCGCGAATTCGGCCAGACGGAATGTCGGCCGTCTGTATCCACTCCTCTCGGCCGAACGCGCCTTCGGCGCGCCCATCTTATCGGTGCTCGTCCTGCTCGGCTTGTTCCGGACCCCGTGGTCGAGGGGGCGGCTGGCCCGTGAGGCGGCGATACTGGTTCTCTTCGGTAGCGCCCTGGGCGTGCTCCTGATCGGCCAGGAGCTCGACTTCCGACATACGCTGGTTCTCCTGGTGATCTTGATCCTGTGGGCCTCGAAGGGAGTGGACGAGCTCGCGCAGTGGGTGGAAGCGACGATGGGAGCGCTCTGGTCTGGCTTCGCCCGATGCCGGCCGGTAGTGCTGAGAGGGCTCATCGTGGTCGCGCTGTGCGGAGTGGCCGCTCAGGCCCTCGGAGGCGTCGGCGACTTCACGCAGTCGGGAGCGGCTCAGCTCAAGGCGGCCGGGTTGTGGTTGAAGCAGCACGACCCGGGACCGAAGAGGATCATGGGTACCGGAACGGTGGTCGCGTACTACGCGCGGGGAGACCTGTGGTATCTCCCGTATGCCGACTCGTCGCTGGCGCTCCGGTACGTCGAGAGCAAGGCCCCGGACTTCATCGTCCTGGAGTCGGGGAACGCCCGCCCCTTCATCGACAGCTGGATGAACGGGGGGATTCCGAACCGCGAGGGCAAGCTGATCTACGCCGGGGGGACAGGTCCCCGGGACCGCGTGATGATCTACGAGTGGCTCGGCCGCCGGGCATCCAAGGACCGATGACGAACGCGCGGCGCGGCGCGCCGACGCTTCTCACGTCGCTGCCTGCCGCAGGTTCTGGCTCGCGACGTGCACCGCGCCGTGGTGACGCTCGCTGAGCTGGCCGGCCCGGGCCCGTCCCTCGAGCGCAGCATTGCTACCGGCCGGCTCGCGCTGGCTCGCAGCGAGAGGGCCCGCCGAATCGAGAAGGTCCCGAGGGGTTGGCGCACGCGACAGGCGGCAACCCCTCGTGTCGGTAGCTTCAGCCCACCACGAAGTTCACGACCTGCCCCGGCACGTAGACGAACTTCCGTACCGCCTGCCCGGCCAGGCGAGCCTCGATCCCATCCGCGGCCAGCGCCGCCACGCGCGCGTCCGCCTCGGAGGCGTCGCGGGCGAGGTGGACGCGCCCGCGCACCTTGCCGTTCACCTGGACGGGGAGCTCGATCACGTCGTCGACCGCGAGGGCCTCGTCCCACTCGGGCCAGGCCTCGTAGGCGAGCGACCCCGCGTGGCCGAGATGCCGCCACAGCTCCTCGCCGACGTGCGGCGCGAACGGTGAGACGAGCAGGACCAGCGCCCGCACCGCCTCGCGCGGCATCGCGGAGAGGTGGGCGAGGTGGTTCACGAAGACCATGAGGGCCGAGATGGCGGTGTTGAAGGCCAGGGCGTCGATGTCGGTGCTGACCTTCCTGATGGTCCGGTGGAGCAGCCGGCGCGTGGCGTCGTCCATCGCGTCCACGAGGGGCTGGCGACACACCGCGTAGAGCCGGTCCCGGAAGCGCACCACGCCCTGGATCTGCGAGGTCTGCCACGGCTTCACCGCCTCGAGCGGCCCCATGAACATCTCGTAGAGCCGGAGCGCGTCGGCGCCGTACTCCCGCACGATGTCGTCGGGATTCACGACGTTGCCCCGCGACTTCGACATTCGCTCGTTGTCCTCCCCCAGGATCGTGCCCTGGTGCACCAGCTTCAGGAAGGGCTCGGGGTTCCGGACGTGACCGAGATCGAAGAGCACCTTGTGCCAGAAGCGGGCGTAGAGGAGGTGGAGCACCGCGTGCTCGGCGCCTCCGACGTAGAGGTCGACGGGCATCCAGGCGTCGTACGCGTCCATCGCCCAGGGCTGGTCGTCGTTGGCGGGGTCGAGAAACCGCAGGTAGTACCAGCACGAGCCCGCCCATTGCGGCATGGTGTTGGTCTCGCGGGCGAACCAGCGACCGTCGCGCCGGAAGAAGCGCCAGTCGCCGACGCGTGCGAGCGGGCCGGCCGGGTCCTCGCCCGGGGTGAAATCGACGAGGTCGGGCAGGCGCAGCGGCAGCTCGGACTCGTCGACCGGGATCGGCTGGTCGAAGAGAATCCGGTGCGCGGTCCCTCGCCGAGGGTCGCCGGCCGGGTCCACGAGCTCGACGGGAAAGTAGATCGGGATGGGCTCGCCCCAGTAGCGCTGACGGGAGAAGACCCAGTCGCGCAGCCGGTAGCTGACCGTGCCGCGGCCGCGGCCGAGCGCCTCGAGTCGGCGGATGACCGCGCGCTTGGCTTCGGGTGTCGCCAGGCCGTCGAGCTCGCCGCTGCGGACGTTGACGCCGTCGTCCGCGTACGCCGCCTCGAGGGTGTCGTGCGGTCTCCCGTCCGGGCTCACGACCTCGACGATCGGAAGGCCGAAGATGGTCGCGAACTCGAAGTCCCGCTGGTCGTGCGCCGGGACGGCCATGACGGCGCCGGTCCCGTAGCCGCCCAGGACGTAGTCCGCCACCCAGATCGGCAGGCGGGCGCCGGTGATGGGGTGGATGGCCACGGCGCCGGTCGGCACCCCGGTCTTCGTCTTGGCGAGCGCGACGCGGTCCAGCTCGCTCTTGCGGGCAGCGGCCTGGACGTACGCGGCGACGGCCTCGCGCCGGGCCGGCGTCGCCAGCGTCCGCGTCAGCTGATGCTCGGGCGCGAGCACGACGTAGGTCGCGCCCATGAGGGTATCGGGCCGAGTCGTGAAGACCGCGATGCGCGCGTCCGGGTGATCGTCGACGCCGAACACGATCTCGGCGCCCTCCGAGCGGCCGATCCAGCGGCGCTGCGCGGTGAGCGTCCCCTCGGGCCAGTCGACGAGCGCGAGGTCCTCGGCGAGCCGGTCGGCATAGGCGGTGATCCTCAGCATCCACTGGCGGAGCGGGGTGCGGTAGACGGGATGGCCGCCGCGCTCGCTCTTGCCGTCGACGACCTCCTCGTTGGCGAGCACGGTGCCGAGAGCGGGGCACCAGTTGACCGGCGCGGTGGCCTGGTAGGCGAGGCCGCGACGGAAGAGCTGGAGGAAGATCCACTGGGTCCAGCGGACATAGCCGGGTTCGGTGGTGTCGATCTCCCGGGACCAGTCATAGCTGAAGCCGAGCATCCTGAGCTGGCGCTTGAAGGTCGCGATGTTGCTCGCGGTCGTCGCCGCCGGATGCTGCCCGGTCTCGATCGCGTGCTGCTCGGCGGGGAGGCCGAACGCGTCCCAGCCCATCGGGTGGAGCACGTCGTGGCCCCGCATGCGCCAGGCGCGCGCCAGGATGTCGGTGGCGGTGTACCCCTCGGGATGACCGACGTGCAGGCCGACGCCGGACGGGTAAGGGAACATGTCGAGGACGTAGCGCTTGGGTCGGCCGCTCCGGCGCGCGGCCCGGAACGTCCGATGGTCGTCCCAGTAGCGCTGCCAGCGCGTCTCGATCTCGAGGTGGTCGTAGGCCATGTCTCCTCGGCTCAGTCGAGGAACGTGGTGTCGTCCTTCGGCTCCGGAGGAATCTTGATCGCGATGGCCTGGACCGGGCCGCTGGCCACGATCGTCCCGCCGTGGGCCGTGCCCTTGAACTCCTTGCGCTCGCTGCCCAGCCACGTCGCCCCGCTGCCCTCGATGATGTACTGGATCTCGTCGGTCCTCGGGTGCATGTGCTTGGCCACGTTACCGGACTGGATGCCGATCGCCGCGTTGCCGGTGGTGACGAGGCCCCTGGCATTCATCTCGGGGTTGGGCGTGGTCGGCGGGCGCATGGAGCATCTGTTTGGTTGGGGTCGGTCGGCCCCAGGACGCTATCCGGCGCCCCCCAGGTGCTACTTCGCGGCCGCCGGGAACGTGGGCAGCTTGCCGATGTCGCGCACGTCGTGCTGGATGACGACGGTCGCCTTCAGGTTGGCGACGAGCTGCTTCATGCGGTCCATGGAGGCGACGGTCGCGGCGCGGTCGAAGTTGAAGCTCGGCACCCCACCGGTGTCGTAGTTCTCGCGGAAGTGGACGAGGTCGCCGGTGAGCAGCACCGGGCCCATGTCCTTCAGCCTGACGAGGAGGGAGCTATGGCCCGGCGTGTGACCAGGCATCCTGAGAACGACCACGCTGCCGTCGCCGAACACGTCCTTGTCCCCGGTGAGCGGCTCGACCTTCCGGCTCTCGCCGGTCCAGCTCTTGAAGCCCGCGACATTGGCGCCCTGCATCGGTGTCGGTGAGGTGATCTGGTCCCAGTCGGCCTTGCCGATGAGCAGCGTTGCGTTCTTGAACGGATCGAGCTGGCCGGTGTGGTCGGCGTGGAAGTGGCTGATGCCGACGTACTTGACCTGCTCGGGCGTCACCGCGACCTCCTTCAGGCGATCGACGATGCCGACTTTCGGAGCGCTGGGGCTCGTGCCCGGCGCGAAGCCGGTGTCCCACACCATGTATTCGTTACCGTGCTTGATGAGATAGCAGCTGAACGTGAAGGTCAGCTTGAGATCCTTGTACGAGAACGTGTCGGTGAAGCGCTGACCGACGTCCGTCGGGGTGGCGGCGGTGCCGCAATCGATGCGAGTCAGCGTGACGTCGGCGGGCGATTGCGCGAACGCGGGCAGGCCGACGAGAATGGTGGCGCAGACGCCGACCACGAACAGGGACATGGCTCTCCGCATGGGGTCCTCCCGGGTGGGATGTGAACTGGGGCTCGCGCGCTAGGGCTCCACGCGCTCGATCTTCACGCTGCGGCGCGTGCGGGCGGACTCGATCATCGCGAGGGTGACCTCCACGACGCGCAGGCCGTCCAGGCCGGTCGCGGCCGGCTGGCCGCCGGAGGCGACCGCGCGCTGGAAGTCCTCGATCTCGGCCACGTAGTTCGGCAGCAGCGCTTCCGGATAGTCGGCGGTCTCGTTGACGGTGTCGCTCGAGATCTCGAAGCGGCCGGTGCGGGCTTCCCACATCGAGTGGTGTCCGGCGATGAGCCCGGTGATCCCGTACACACGGAAGTCGTTGCGCGAGTCCGGAAGGAGGCGGCTCGCGACCACCTGGCCGAGCGTGCCGTTCCCGAAGCGCAAGGTGAGGCAGGCGAGCTGCTCGAGCGGGCGCGCGGCGGTCTGGCCGTCGGTGACCGCCGTGATCTCGTCCACCTCGGCGCCGAGCACGAATCGCAGCAGGTCGACGGAGTGCACGCCGGTCCCCATCATCGTGGACGCGCCCCCGATCAGCTCCGGCGTATCCCACCACTGGGTGAGCTCCGTGCGCGGGGGCGATCCGTCGCGGCCGCGCACGCCGAAGGCCCACTGCGCCTGGGCGAGCACGATGCGCCCCAGCGCCCCGGCGGCGACGAGCTCGCGGGCGCGGCGATAGGCCGGATGCTGGCGGAGGTTGAAGGCCACCCCGAGGGTGACGTCCGCGCGGCGGCACGCCTCGAGCATTCGCGCGGCGTCGGCGATCGTCGTGGCCATCGGCTTCTCGCACAGCACGTGCTTTCCGGCTTCGGCCGCCTGGACGACGTGCTCGGCGTGCAGGGCGTTCGGCGAGGCCACGAAGACGCCGTCGATACGTGAGTCCGCGAGGAGGTCGCGGAGCTGGCGGTACGCGGCGCGGGCGCCATGTGTCCGGGCGAACGCCTCCGCGCGCTGCTGGTCGCGGCTGTACACACCGACGAGCTCCCCGCCCGCGGCCGCGGCCATCGCCGGCGCGATCTTGATGTCGGGATGCTTCCCCGTACTGACGATGCCCCATCCGAACGGCATGCGGGATCAGTCCGGCCGGTTCGCCTTGAGGAACGTGCGCACGTGCCGCACCGCGAGTGGGATCTTCTCCTTGGTGTCCTTCCACGGGAAGAAGGTCATCTCGGCGTTCGGGGCCAGCATCGCGGACTCGAGGGCGGGCTCGTAGGGGTGCGAAGGGGTCTCGTCGGGCATGACGAGCACCGGCGCCGGGCAGGCCCGGACGACGTCGCGCGGCACGCTGAAGACGAAGTCGGCGTTCGTGACGTACATCCGGGTCAGGAAGGTGTCGATCATGTCCATCGTGAGGTCGGGCCTTTGCTCGAGCAGGGCCGGGGCCCAGGTGTGCATGCTGTTGTCGTACATGGGGTTCGATTCCTTGCGGAAGCCGACGGGCTGCGACACGACCGCGGCGACGATGCGCTCGGGCGCGCGCTGGACCAGCTTCCAGATGAAGGGGCCACCGATGCAGTAGCCGATCACCATGAAGCGCCGGATGCCCAGGTGGTCCATGAGGGCCAGGTGGTCGTCGGCATAGGAGTCCCACGGCCGATCGATCTCGAGGGGCCCCGAGGACTGGCCGCTCGGCGCGTTGCGCAGGTCGGCCGTGATGCAGCGGTACTCGTCCCCGAAGTCCGTGATCGCGTTGAACGGCGCCCGGTCCGACATGAAGCCGATGGTCGAGTTCTGGCCCCCGCCGGGGATGACGAGCAGGGGAAAGCCGGAGCCGGCTTCCTGGTAGTGGATGCGGACCGGGCCCTTCTCGAAGACCGCCATGCTGTTCTCCCTTTCGCGGCCGACCATCGTGTTCCAAACACATCGAAGGCGACGGCGGCGCCGACACGGAAGGTCATAATCTACCATCCTTCTGCAAGCCAACGTACGGCACGTCAGGCATGTCGTCCCTCCGGGCTCGCTTCCCGGGGACGGGTCGAGACAGTACACTGTCGCCCGCGGGGGAGCTCGACGGGGAAGGGAGGAGGCGGACGGGCATGCACTGCGGGGTGATGGTGACCGGCTACAACCAGCGCGACTGGGAGCGCCTCCTGGCGGAGGACTACAGCCGCCCGCCCGCGGTGTCGGACGCCGCGAACATGGACGACACCCTCGCGCTGGGCGAGCTCGTCGAGCCGCTCGGGTTCGACTCCATCTGGGCCACCGAGCACTTCGGCTCCGCCTATTCGGGCGCGGGATCTCCCCCCACGAGTACGCCTCGCTCGGATATCCGATCGGAGAGTCTCACGCGTACTTCTACGACGTGATCGGCGCCCTCCGGGCGTCGGACGGGGCGGAGCGCTTCAGCTTCGACGGCAAGGTCTACAAGATTCCGCCGACCACCATTCGCCCCCAGGCGCGGCACAAGGGCGAGCTCACCACACGAATCAAGGCCGCGTTCACCACCGAGGTCTCCGCCCGGATGGCGGCCGAGAACGGGCCGGGGCAGATGTTCGTCGCGGGCGCGGGCCTCGACGAGATGACGGCGCAGGTGCGCCGGTTCAACACGATCCGGGCGGAGCTGGGGCTGCCGCCGGACCAGCCCACCACGCTGTTGTGGATGTACTGCGCGGAGACCGCCTCGGAGGCCGAGGAAGGGTGGGAGTACTTCCACCACCAGCTCCTCGCGGCTCAGCACCACTACTTCGAGTGGAACAACCCGGGCTACGCCGGCATTCCCGGCTACGAGGAGTACCTCAAGCGCCAGACCGCCGACGTCGGGGTGGCCGAGGCGGGCCTCGCGGCGCGCCGGGCGACCCAGCCGATCGGGACGCCCGACGAGATCATCGAGAAGATCAGGACGCTGCAGCACGCGCTCAGCCTGGAGATGGTGGTCATCCACATGTTCTACGGGGGGATGCCGCGAGCCAAGGCGGAGGGGAGCCTGCGGCTGTTCGCGGAGAAGGTCCTCCCCGAGGTGCAGGCGATGCCGACGCCGATCAACCCGGCGTCGCTGGGCCGGCCCTGAACCGGGACGAGTCCCGCGCTCCGATCGGTGCCGCCAATCAGTGGCCGAGCGCCTTGCGCAGATCCTCGCCCTGGGACTTCCACCACTGGTGCAGGATCGTGATGTCGGTGCCGACGGAGAAGTGCCGGACGCCCATGTCGAGGAAGTACTTGGCCTGATCCGCGGTGGCGATCTCGGCGCGGGGCGGCACGCCCATCTTGATGGCGGTCTCGAACACGCGCCGCTCCACCACCCGGAGCTCGGGCGAATAGCGCTCGCCGGGTCGCCCCATGCCCATCGAGTAGTCGGAGCCGCCCCACTGCACCATGTCGACCCCCTTGACGGCCAGGACGTCCTCGAGCGTGTCGACCGTCCCCGGCTTCTCGATCATGATGGCCACGACGATGTCGCGCAGGGCCTGGACGTACTCCCTGGTGCCGCCATAGCCCATGTAGGTGAACCGACGGGTGGCCACGCCGTAGGTTCCTCCGTCCTCCGGTGTCTCCGCGCGCACGATGCGCACGCACTCCTGCACGTCGGCGGCGGAGCGACAGTCCGCGAAGAGGATGCTGTGGAAGCCGGACCCGATCGCCCGCTGCGCGAGGAAGCCCCGCGGCTCCTGGTCGACCTTGAGCTGCATCGACATGTCGTAGATGTCCCCGGCGCGCGCGAGGTTGTCGAGGTCGTGCAGGTCGAAGGGACCGTACTCTCCCACGAACTCGACGTAGTCGTAGAGGCCGGTGTGTCCGATGGCTTCGACCACGGACGGCCACGTGGTGTGAATGTGGGTGGACAGGGTGGGCTTGTTGGCCTTCAAGAGCTCACGCAGCTTGTTGGGTCTCATGGTGTCTCTCCTGACAAAGGGTCGGCGGTCACAAGGGGCCAACCG
>DATJFY010000075.1:0-11101 GCA_035495415.1 Verrucomicrobiia bacterium | reverse complement strand
AGAACTGCTTCAAGCGATGAGCGCGTGAGATCCTTCGTCTTCCCTGGAGCTCTACGCGGAGCGGCGGCCTTCGTCCATCGGCATCGCGTCGAGACGTCCTGACCCGTGATCGCTCCCTACCTCGCCCTACCGCTCGTGATCGGTTTGCCACTTGTCGCGGGAACAGCGCTCGGCTCGATCGCCGGGCGGCGCTCGGGGCGTGCCGGCGCGTGGGCGCTCGCGGCTGTGACCGCGGCTTCGCTCGCGGTCGTGATCTCGGCCGCGCCCAGGGTGTTCACCGGCGAGCCGGTCATCGTGACCTGGCCCTGGATCCCGGGCGTCGGCCTTGCGGTCTCGCTCCGACTCGACGGTCTCGCACTGTTCTTCTCCGTCTTGATTCTCGGGATCGGCCTGCTCGTCATCCTCTATGCGCGCTACTACCTCGGGCCCGCCGATCCGCCCGGCAAGTTCTACGCTCGCCTCGCGCTCTTCACGGCAGCGATGCTGGGGGTCGTACTTGCCGACAACCTGGTACTCCTCGCGGTGTTCTGGGAGATCACCAGCCTCGCTTCGTTCCTGCTGATCGGCTACTGGCAGCACCGCGCCGACGCCCGTGAGGGTGCGCGGATGGCCCTGGCCGTGACGGGGGCCGGTGGCCTGGCGATGCTCGCGGGCGTCCTCTTGATCGGCGAAGCCGCCGGAAGCTATGAGATCTCTGCGATCGTGGGCGTCGCCGATCAGGTTCGCGGCGATCCCCGGTACCCGGCTGCCCTCATCCTGATCCTTGTCGGCGCCTTCACCAAGAGCGCGCAGTTTCCCTTCCACTTCTGGCTACCTGCGGCCATGGCGGCACCGACCCCGGTCTCGGCCTACCTGCACTCGGCGACCCTGGTCAATGCGGGGATCTTCCTGGTAGCCCGCCTCTACCCGGTCCTTGGTGGAACCCCACTCTTCACCTACGTGGTCACCACCGTCGGGCTCGTCACCTTCGTGTTCGGCGCCTACGTGGCCGTGTTCAAGCATGACCTCAAGGGGCTCCTCGCCTACTCGACGATGAGTCATCTCGGCCTGATCACTTTTCTTCTCGGCCTGGACTCCCCCCTCTCGAACGTGGCGGCGGTGTTCCACATCGGCAACCACGCGACGTTCAAGGCATCGCTCTTCATGGCCGCCGGGATCATCGAGCACGAGGTCGGCACGCGCGACATGCGCCGCCTGAACGGGCTCTGGAAACACATGCCGCATACGGGGACGCTCGCGATCGTCGCCGCTTCGGCAATGGCCGGGGTGCCGTTGTTGAACGGCTTCCTCTCGAAAGAGATGTTCTTCGCCGAGGCGCTCGCGCTGCGACACCTGGGCTTCCTCGGCTGGCTCGCGACGGCCGCGGTCGCCCTGGGCGCGGCCTTCAGCGTGGCGTACGCGGCCCGCTTCGTCCACGACGTGTTCTTCAACGGCGAGCCGCGCAATTTGCCGAGGGCGCCCCACGAGGCGCCCCGATTCATGAAGTTGCCAGTGGAAGTGCTGGTCACGGTCTGCATCGCGGTCGGCCTCGTGCCCGGATTGACCGTCGGCCCGATCGTCGACGTTGCCGCGCGCGCGGTGTTCGGCGCCGGCCTGCCCGCGTACTCGGTGGCCCTCTGGCATGGATTCACCCCGCCGCTGCTGCTGAGCGCGCTGGCGTTTGCGGGCGGGGCAATCCTCTACTGGGCCCTGCAACGGCAGTACAATCTCCACCTGCATGTCCCTTCCCGGTGGAGTGCGCGGCGGCTGTACCTCGCCTTCCTCGCGGGCCTCACGAGCCTCGCGGAGATTATCTCCATCCGCTTTGCCAATGGGGCCCTGTCTCGCTCTCTCGCTCTGCTCTTCGGGGTCGTGGTGGCTCTTGTCGGCAGCACGCTGCTCGCCGGCGGCGTGACCGTCGGTCCGCGCCCATTCCTGCCGCTCATCCCGCTCGGGGTCGTCGCGGCATTCTCCCTTGCCGCCGCTGCTCTCGGCGTCGTGATCTGGCACCGGGAGCGTCTTGTCGCCCTCGTCTTCTCGGGCGTGGTGGGGCTCGTCGTCTCGATCGCCTTTCTCTACTTTTCTGCGCCAGATCTCGCCATGACCCAGCTCGTGGTCGAGGTGGTCACGACCATCCTCGTGTTGATGGCCCTCGCACGGCTGCCTCGATCAGGCCCGGAACATTCTTCGCTGCTTCACCACGGCCGCGATGCGGCCCTTGCCGGGCTCATCGGGGTCGGGACAGGCGGGCTGGCTCTGGCGGTGATGACCCGCCCGGCCACCACCATATCCTGGTACTTCCTCGAGAACAGCCTGCCGCGAGGCGGAGGGGCGAACGTCGTGAACGTTCTCCTGACCGACTTCCGCGGCTACGACACCTTTGGCGAGATCACCGTGCTCGTCATCACCGCGCTCGGCATCGTCGCGCTGCTGGATGGCGTCCGCCCGCCACGGCCGGACCCGGATCGCCCCCGACCGCCCCTTCTCTTCGCGGTCGCGGCGCGCTGGCTGCTACCGCTGGCGATCGTCGTCTCGGTCTACGTCTTCCTGCGCGGCCACCATGAACCCGGAGGTGGCTTTGTCGCCGGGCTCGTGACCGCGGTAGCTCTCTTGTTGCGCCACATCGCGCACCCCGTCAACGAAGGTGCGGCGCAGCGTCGGGTCGGATACACACGGACGGCCGCCGCCGGGCTCATGATCGCCGGCGGAACCGGCATCGCGGCGTGGGGATTCGGGAAGCCGTTCCTCACGAGCGCGCACGCCGAGCCCGTCCTGCCCTTGATCGGCGCCCTGCCCCTCACATCGGCGACTCTCTTCGATCTCGGAATCTACCTGGCCGTCCTCGGCACGACGATGCTCGCGCTCGTATCACTGGCCGATGCCTCGAGCGAGCCCGAGAGCGCTGAATGATGGAGATCCTGGTCGCCTGGACCATCGGCCTGTTGACGGCGTGCGGAATCTACCTGACGCTCCGTGGCTCTTCATTCCCGGTCGTGGTCGGGCTCATGCTCCTCTCCTACGCGGTCAACCTCTTCATCGTGGCGACAGGACGGCTCACCGTCGGCCGCCCGCCAATCGTCGCCGCGGGGGCGACCGCCTATGCGGATCCGCTGCCGCAGGCCCTCGTGCTCACCGCCATCGTGATCGGGCTGGCGACCACCGTATTCGCGATCGTGCTGGCCCTCGCGGCGTCCGTGCCCGGCGTCGACGATGCGGTCGACGTCCCGGCGTCTCCCCGTGAGGCATCGCCCCGACGATGACCCACGCCGCCATCGTCTCGGTTCTCGTGCCGTTCGCGTGCGCGGCGCTGATGCTTCTCGTCGGCGATCGACACCTCCGCGTGCAGCGTGCCCTGGGGCTCGCCTCCTGCGTGACCCTGGTAGTGATCGCGATCACGGCGATCCTCCGGACCTCGTCGGGCGCGGTCGAGGTCTATCGCCTGGGCGACTGGCCGGCCCCCTTCGGGATCGTTCTGGTTCTCGATCGGCTCGCCGCGTTCATGCTCGCGCTCACCGCGATCGTCGCAGGCGCGGCGCTCGCGGCGGCGCTGACCGCCGACCCGGTATGGGATACGAGAGGCCGGCACTTCCATCCTCTCTTCCAGCTCCAGCTCATGGGCCTCGACGGCGCCTTCGTCACCGGAGACCTCTTCAACCTGTTCGTCTTCTTCGAGGTGCTGCTCGTCGCCTCGTACTGTCTGCTCGTTCACGGGCGTGGCGCCGGGCGCCTGCGCTCCGGCTTTCACTATGTAGCGGTCAATCTCGCGGCGTCCTCGCTGTTTCTGATCGGCATCGCATTGCTCTACGCGGCGACCGGGACCCTCAACTTCGCCGACCTCGCGGTCCGCGTCCCGCGCGTCGCGGCCGCCGACGCAGGACTCCTCCACGTCGCCGCGCTCGTGCTGCTCGTCGTCTTCGCAGTGAAGGCCGCGGTCTTCCCGCTCTGCCTCTGGCTTCCCCGCGCCTACGCCGCGGCGGCCCCGCCCGTGGCGGCCCTGTTCGCGATCATGACCAAGGTCGGCGTCTACGCGATCCTGCGGCTGCAGGGGTCCGTCTTCGACGCCGGCGCGGTTGGTCCCTGGCTGCTCGTGGGGGCGATCGCCACCGCCGCCTTCGGCGCCCTCGGGGCCCTGGCCGCCCCGACGCTCGCCGGCATGACCGGCTATCTGACACTGGCCTCGATCGGCACGTTGCTGATCGCGGTCGGAGCCGGATCGAGCGCGGGCTCGAGCGCGGCGCTCTACTACCTCGCCCACTCGACGCTCGTCACCGCCGCCCTGTTCCTGCTCGCGGATCGGATCGCGGCGCAGCGCGGGGGCGATGGCTTCCGGCCCTCGCCGCCGGTCGACCAGCCGGCCGTGCTGGGCACGTTGTTCCTGATCGGCGCCGCCTCGGTCGCCGGCCTCCCGCCCCTGTCCGGCTTCATCGGCAAGCTCGCCATACTTCAGGCCACCGCCACGACGCCGAGCCGCCCCTGGCTGTGGAGCATGCTCCTGGCCACCGGATTGCTCACGATGATCGGGCTCGCGCGTGGGGGGAGCGCGCTGTTCTGGAAGACGGCGGACGCGATCGCGCCGGCCGCGCGCGGGGGCCTCCCTCCACTCGCACCGACCGTCGGCCTGCTCGCCCTCGGCGCCGCCCTCGCGCTCCTCGCCGCCCCCGTCCAGCGCTTCGCCGACGCCGCCGCGGCGCAGCTCGCCGAGCCGCGCCTCTATGCGTCCTCCGTGCTGCGCGCCACCGACGAGCCGACCGCGAGACCACTGCCCCTCGAGCCTCGACCTTGAAACGCTGGCTTCCGCATCCGATCGTGTCCTCCCTGATCCTCACCGTCTGGCTCGGACTCCATTCGAGCCTGGCCCCGCTTGATCTCGCGGGCGGCGGGCTGCTGGCGATCCTGGTTCCTCGGCTGCTGCATCGGTCCCTCGGCGGGGCGAGCCGGACACGCCGGCCCTGGGTCGCGATCCGTCTCGCGGGCGTGGTCCTGTGGGACATCGTCACCGCCAACGTGGCGGTGGCGAGGCGGGTCCTCGGGCCCGTGTCGCGCCTGCAGCCGGGCTTCATCGAGGTGCCGCTCGACCTGGTGCATCCGGATGCCGTCGCTCTACTCGCCAGCATCATCGCGATCACCCCCGGCACCGTCGTCGCCGACATCGACGAGGCGCGCGTCCGCATCCTGGTGCACGTGCTCGATCTGGCCGACCCCGCCGCGCTCGTGTCGGAGATCAAGAGCCGCTACGAGCGGCCCCTGAAGGACATCTTCGAATGCTAGGCCTCGCCCTGGACTTCGCCTTCCTGGCGCTGGCCGGCGCGTTCGCGCTCGCCGCGCTCCGCCTGGTCATCGGCCCGAGCGCCCCGGATCGCATCCTGGCCCTCGACACGCTGTACGTGGACGCGGTCGCGATCGCGATCCTGCTCGGCATTCGCCACGACAGCCTCGCCTACTTCGAGGCGGCGCTGCTCGTCGCGTTGATCGGCTTCGTCTCCACCGCCGCGTTCGCATGGTACGCCGCGCTCGGCGCTCCGGAGCGCTGACGTGCTGGCCACGCTGCTCGAAGCGGCAATCTCGTTCTGCCTGATCGTAGGGGGCTTCTTCACGCTCGTCGGCTCGATCGGTCTGGTGCGGCTGCCCGACTGCCTCATGCGCCTGCACGCGCCGACCAAGGCCACCACCCTCGGAGTAGGCGGGGTACTCGCCGCCTCCCTGCTGTCTTCCCTCGCCCGCGGCCGCTTCGTGGTCCACGAGCTACTCATCGTGCTGTTCCTGTTCCTGACCGCATCCGTCTCTGGGCTGATGCTCGCCCGGGCGGCGATCCGCCTGCGGCTCACCTCCCGGGCCGAGCGGCCGACCCCGGAGGACCGGGCCTAGTCCGCCCGTACGATGATGTCCGCCTACTGTCGTCGCCGATCTCGTGCGCGGCGGATCTCGTCCAGGTGCTCGATGCCGAGCGCATCCCGGACGATCCCCATCGTCTCTCGCGCGACGGTGCGGGCACGCCGGGTTCCCTGGATGACCGCGTCGCGCACCAGACGCTGGTCGCCCGCATAGCGCGCGCGGCGCTCGCGGATCGGGTCGAGAAAGCCGTTGAGCGCGACCGCCAGCCTCGCCTTGACCTCGACGTCCGAGACTGCCCCACGTCGATATCGCTCCTTCAGCTCCTCGACCTCGGTGCGATCCGGATTGAAGGCGTCGTGATACATGAAGACCGGGTTGCCCTCCACGTGACCGGGATCGGTCGCCCGACGTCGCGTCGGGTCCGTGTACATGCCCCGCACCTTGTCGGCCACCGTCGCCGCGTCGTCCCGCAGATAGATGGCGTTGTCGAGGGACTTGCTCATCTTGGCCCTCCCGTCGAGTCCGATCAGCCGGGGCACGCGCCCCACCATGGCCTCCGGCTCGGGGAACACCTCGCGCACCTGCCGGTTGAACCGGCGTGCCACCGCACGGGTGAACTCGACGTGAGGGAGCTGATCCTGACCTACCGGCACCAGATGCGCGCGGGCCATGAGAATGTTGGCGCTCTGCATCACCGGATACGTGAAGAAAGCCACCGGCACGGACCTGCGGCCGAAGCCCTCCATTTCCGCCTTCAACGTCGGATTGCGCTGCAACATGCCCAGCGGCACGAACCAGCTGAGCCAGAGGGCCAGCTCGGCGTGCTCCGGGACAAGGCTCTCGACGACGAACCGGCTGACCGCGGGGTCGAGCCCCACCGACAGCCAATCGAGGGCCACCTCCCACACCGCCTCACGCACCCGGGCAATGTCGTCGGCATAATCGGAGACCTGGTAGTCGGCAATCAAGAAAGAGCAGTCGTATTGCCGCTGCAGCTTCACCCAGTTCTCGAGCGCACCCGCGTAGTGGCCGAGATGAAGCGGTCCGGTGGGACGGATTCCGGTCAGGACACGCTTGAGCGGCTCAACCATCGCCATTGCCTCCGAGCACCGTAGGCGAGCGACCCCGGCGCACGCCGAGCCGAGAGGTCGGCGTCGGCCTCAGGCGACGTGCCCGGCGGCAGATAGTCGGCGGTCGAGATCATAGGCGGCGCTGATGAGCGCCAGATGCGTGAACGCCTGCGGGAAGTTGCCGAGGTGTTCTCCCCGGCGGCCGAGCTCCTCGCTGTAGAGGCCGAGGTGGTTCGCATAGCCGAGCATCTTCTCGAACACGAATCGCGCCTGCTGGAGATCCCCCAGCCGCGACAGACACTCGACGTACCAGAACGAGCACATGTTGAAGGTCCCCTCCTCGTCCAGGAACCCGTCGGAGAACTCGTCCCCGATGCGGTAGCGGGAGACGAGCGAGTCGCTCACGAGGTCACGCTCGATCGCGCGCAGGGTGGACACCCAGCGCGGGTCGGCCGGGGCTATGAACTTGACGAGGGGCAGGAGGAGCGAAGACGCGTCGACCGCGGTCGAGCCCTTGCTCTGCACGAACGTCTTCCGATCGGGGTTCCAGAACTGGGCGAAGATGTCCTGATAGATCGCGTCGCGGGTCTCGTGCCAGCGCGCGAGGGGAGCCGGAAATGAACGCTTGCGGGCGAGGCGGATGGCCCGGTCGATCGCCGCCCAGCAGAGCACACGGGAGAAGAGGAATTCACGCCGCCCGCCCCGCACCTCCCAGATGCTCTCGTCCGGTTCCTGCCAGTGCCGGCCGATCCATTCGATGAAGCGGACGACGTTGACCCAGAGGTCGTGCGAGATGGGCGCGCCGTACTTGTCGTAGAGGTAGATCGAATCCATCAGCTCGCCGTAGATGTCGAGCTGAAGGTGGGTGTAGGCCTGATTGCCGATCCGGACCGGCCGCGAACCCTTGTAGCCCTCGAGGTGGGAGAGATTCTCCTCGGTCAGGAGCTTGCGGCCGTCGATGCCGTACATGATCTGGAGGGCCCCGTCGGGCTCGAGCTCCGCACACCGGTCCTCCACCCAACGCATGAATGCTCCCGCCTCCGCGGTGAACCCGAGCCGGATGAGGCCATACAGCGTGAACGACGCGTCCCGGATCCAGGTGTGCCGATAGTCCCAGTTCCGCCCACCGCCTACCCACTCCGGAAGCCCGAAGGTCGGCGCGGCCACGATCGATCCGAAAGGCTGCGAGGTGAGGAGCTTCAGGGTCAGCGCGGAGCGATTCACCATCTCCCGCCACCGCCCGCGATAGGTCGAACGGCCTACCCAGCCGCGCCAGAAGTTGACGGTGTGCTTGAACGCCCGGGGGACGTAGTCGACACCGCCGGACGGCGACTCCCGGCCCGGCTCGACCTGTTCCAAGATGAAGGACGCCGACTCATCGGCGCGCAGGGTGAACTCCGCCACCGCCGCCCCGTCCACGATCCGCACCGGGACCGACGAGCGCAGCAAGAACACGAGCGTGGAACCACCCGCGGCGATGAACCGCACCCCGTCGCCGGTCTGCTCTGCGGCGTGGGCGGCCCGCGCGTAGTCGAAGCGCGGCTCGCACACCATGCGGAAGCGAATCTCCCCGCGGACCGTCTTCGCGCGGCGGACGACGTCGTGAGCGTGCCGGCCTTCCTCGATCGGCATGAAGTCCGAGATCTCGGCCACGCCATCGTCGGAGAGAAAGCGGGTCAGCAGGACGCAGGTGTCGGGCAGGTAGAGCTGCTTCTGCTGCGCCCCCTCGAGAAGAGGGGCAAGCCGGAAGCGCCCGCCGCGCTTGTCGTCCAGCAACGCGGCGAACACGGAGGGGGAGTCGAAGCGGGGCGCGCACATGAAATCAATCGAGCCGTCCATGCCGACGAGCGCCACCGTGTGGAGGTCGCCGATGACTCCGTAGTTCTCGATCGGTTGATAGCCCATGTCATTTCATCTTGTATGTCCCACACGTGTCCCCCGGCCGAACTCTCGAAGTGTACCGCGCGCCACTCCGGAGTGGCCGTAAAACACCGGCCCGTGCACGACGACACGCCTCGCGCACGACCGCGGCCGCGGGTACACTCCGGTCAACCTCACTCCATGGCCTGGCAAAGTCTTCTCGAGTATGTCCTGCTGGCGACCAGCTCGCTCTTCGTCATCGTGGACCCGATCGCGACGGTCCCCGCGTTCCTGGCCATGACACCCAACGACAGCCCGGAGCACCGGGTCAAGACCGCCCGGCTGGCGTGCTGGGTGACCGCCGCCGTGCTGCTGCTCTTCGCCCTCACCGGGAAATTGATCTTTCGCTTCCTCGGCATCACCCTGCCCGCCTTTCAGCTGGCGGCCAGCATGATCTTGCTGCTCATCGCCCTGGACATGCTGCGCGCGCAGCGGTCCCGGGTCCAGGAGACGACCGAGGAGACCACGGCCGGCGCGGCCAAGGAGGACATCGCGGTGACGCCGCTGGCCATCCCCATGCTGGCCGGGCCGGGCGCCATCTCCACGGTCATCGTGCTCCATGGCCAGGCCCGGGGGCTCGCCCAGCAGATCGCGTTGTGCGGCTGCATCCTCGCCGTCTGCCTGGCGAGCTATCTCATCCTTCGCCTCTCGGCCAGGGGCATGAAGTGGCTGAGTCCCATCGCCCTGCGGATCACCACTCGCGTCATGGGCTTGCTGCTCGCCGCGATCGCGTTCCAGTTCGCGCTCAACGCGATCGCCGCCCTCAGGGGAACCGTGTTCTAGCTGCGGCCGACGCGCCTTGGCTATCGGGTCAGCCGGCGGCGGCGACACCGAGGAGGATCCGCACCCCGGGCACGATCATGCCCACTGCGAGAGGTGGCGAGCGATCCATCGCCACCTCGCATTCCCGCCACTCCCGGTCGCCAGCTCATCGAGCACGACGTAGGCCGCGCTCGTCGCCTCGGGAAACCACCGCGCGGTCTCGCCGCCGTGACCTCGCACCGCCTCCAGCGTCGCGCGGCATACCGTCTCGACCAGCTCGTCCGGCGCGTCCAGGTCTTGCACGAGGCGGCAGGCCGCGCGCACCATCGACTCCACGGCCTCGCTCACCTCGCGGGGGCCGAGAGGCCCCCGCTCGATGCGCGCGACGAAGAGCTCACGCACCGTGAGCCGAACGCCACGGATCGGCACCCCCGCGCGCACGAGCTCCGCTAGCCGCTCGACCATGACGTCCTCGAAAGGTCTCACGCCACGGGCTCCACCCGGAGCGCGTCACCGGCCGCGTCCACCCGCACCGTCGCCCCATCGCGAACCTTGCCGGCCACTATCAAGCGCGCGACCGGCGTCTCGACCTCCCGCTGGATCACCCGCTTGAGCGGCCGGGCCCCGAAGACCGGATCGTAGCCGACGTGGGCCAGATGGGCTCGCGCCGCCTCGGATATCTCCATCGTGATCCGACGCTCGCCGAGCCGGTGCTGGAGCCCCGCGAGCTGGATCTCCACGATCTTCCCGAGCTGCGCCTCGGTGAGGGCGCGAAAGACCACGATCTCGTCCACGCGGTTCAGGAACTCGGGCCGGAACTGGCGGCGCAGTGCATCGAGCACTTGCTCGCGCATCCGCTGATAGCTCCGCTCGTCGGCGTCCCGCATCTCCAGGATGAGCTGGCTGCCGATGTTGGAGGTCATGATGATGACCGTGTTCTTGAAGTTGACGGTGCGGCCCTGGCCGTCGGTGAGGCGGCCGTCGTCGAGGAGCTGGAGTAGCGTGTTGAACACGTCGGGGTGCGCTTTTTCGACCTCGTCGAAAAGGATCACGCTGTACGGGCGCCGGCGCACCGGCTCCGTGAGCTGGCCGCCCTCGTCGTAGCCGACGTAACCGGGTGGCGCGCCGATCAGGCGTGAGACGGCATGGCGCTCCTGATACTCGCTCATGTCGACGCGAATCATCGCGCGCTCGTCGTCGAACAAGAACTCGGCGAGGGCGCGCGCCGTCTCCGTCTTACCCACGCCCGTCGGACCGAGGAACAAGAACGAACCCACGGGGCGCCTCGGATCGCCGAGACCCGCGCGCGACCGACGCACGGCATCGGCAACGGCGCGCAACGCCGGATCCTGACCCACGACGCGCTGTTTGAGGTTTTCCTCCATGTGCAGGAGTTTTTCAAGCTCGCCCTCGAGCATCTTGGTGACCGGGATGCCGGTCCAGCGCGAGACGATCTTGGCGATCTCCTCGGCGGTGACCTCCTGGCGCAACAAGCGGTTGTCGTCGTCGGCGGCACCGGCGGCTTGCGCCAGCTTCTG
>DATJFY010000074.1:0-3157 GCA_035495415.1 Verrucomicrobiia bacterium | reverse complement strand
AGCCAGCTCGCGGCGGTGCTGACGCCGTTCGGCGCCCTGGAAGTGGGCTCCCGGGGCATCGAGGGCGTCACGCTGTTCACGTTCGCGTCGGGCGCGCTGCCCACCGACGCGGTGCTGCGGACGGCCGGCGCGATCCTGCCGTTCCTGATGACCGGGCGCGCGCCGTGGACCGTCGATCAGCTCACGGTGCGTCGCGAGAGCGGCGCAATCATCGTCACCCCGCTCGGCCCCGTCGAGTCCGGCGGCCCCGCCATGGTGGCCTCGGTCGGCCGCGTCGGCTCGCTCGCTCTGCTCGAGATCGTGTGTCGCCGAGCCGCGCGGGAGCATCGACTCACCTATCCCCCGGCGGCCGCGCCGCGCGGCGCGGCGCCGACCTCGGCCGGCACCTCGACGTATGACACCCGCAATGACGGCGGTCTCTCGCTGGGCTTCCTCGCCGGCGACCTCGACGCGTTCGGGCGCGTGACTCCCACCGTCCTTCGCGACTCCACCGGCGGCACAGAGGTCTGCGTGTTCCTCGCGCCCGGTAGCGACAGCCGCTCGGTGGCCGGCTTTTCCGTGGACGTCTGCCGGGCCCTCGTCGAGAGCGACGAGCCCGCGCTGGGTCCGCTCCAGTCCGTGACCTTCCGTCTGGGCGAGCGCCGGCTGGTCGTGCGGCCGGTGAAGGGGACGCCCGGCCGCTTCAGCGTGCTCGTCGCGGCCGGTGAGGCCGTGGACCGGCCGGGCCTCGCGCACCGCCAACTCGAGCGCGCCGCCGGGCTGCTGCGCGGCGCCTAAAGAACGAGAGCCATGTCGATCATCAACTACGCGGCGAAGGAGATCAACTTCAAGGTCGTCTATTACGGTCCGGGTGTCGCGGGCAAGACCGCGAGCCTGCAGCACGTGCACCGCTCGCTTCCCGACGGGAAGAAGGGGAAGATGATCTCGCTCGCCACCGGCGACGACCGCACGATCTTCTTCGACTTCCTGCCCGTGTCCGCCCTGACCGTGCGGGGTTTCGTCACCAAGTTCCAGCTCTACACCGTGCCGGGCCAGGTCTTCTACAATATGACCCGCAAGCTCGTCCTCCGCGGCGTCGACGGCGTGGTGTTCGTCGCGGACTCGCAGTTCGAGCGGCTGAAGGAGAACGTGGAGAGCTTCCGCAACCTGGAAGAGAACCTCCGCGAGTACAACTACGACCTCGACCGCATGCCGTGCGTGATGCAGTACAACAAGCGCGATCTCCCCACCGCCGCCCCGGTGCCATACCTCGAGTACATGCTGAACCGGCGCGCGCGGCGGATGCCCTCCTTCGAGAGCGTGGCCAGCCGCGGCGCGGGCGTGTTCGACGCCCTCAACACGGTGTCCCGCATGGTGCTCCTCAGCGAGTTCGGACAGGAACAGGAGGTCCAGCGCAATGCTTCGTGACCTGGTGATCCACGAGAACGAGGCCGCTCGCATCGGGCAAGTGCTCGGCAGCTTTCTCGAGGAGTCGGGCGCGTCGGAGGCCCTGCTCATCGATCGCAGCGGCCAGCTCGTCGCTTCCAGCGGCAAGACCGCCACCTTCGACACCGTCTCGATCTCCGCGCTCGCCGCGGGGGCGTTCTCCTCGACCGGGGCTATCGCCGAGCTCCTCGGGGAGACGGAGTTCTCGGTTCTCTTCCATCAGGGCGTGCGGGAAAGCATCCACGTCTCCACGGTGGACGGCGAGACCATCCTGCTGGCGATCTTCAACGATGGCACCACGGTGGGCATGGTGCGCCTCTTCGCCAAGGAGGCCTGTCGGGCCATCGGGGCTGTGCTCGCCGAGGCTCGCACCCAGCCGCGCCGCGTGGGGGCCCTGGCCTCTCCGCTGAGCGCGGACGAGACGCGCAGCCAGATCGGACCAGAGAGCCGGTAGAGGGAAGGACCGCCGACCGCATGGCCGTGGTGCACCCGCCCGGGCCCGGCGCGCTCTCCACCCAGGAGCGGCGAGAGCTATCGGAGACTGCGCAGGTCTTCGAGATGATCGTCGAGGCGAATCCTCTCGAGGTGGGCGCGCTCGAAGCCCTCCGGGAGATCTACATCAAGCTGGGCGACCTCGACAAGCACGCGGACGTGGTCCGCCGCATCGCGGCAGCCGACGGCGCGGCGCCTGACGGGAATGGGACGGCCGCCGAATCGCCGGGCACACCTGCCGAGATCCACGCCGCGCCGGTAGCCCCGCTCGTCGAGGCCGCCGCTGCGAAGTCTCCCGTCCAGGTGGTCCCCGACGTCGCGCCCGCTCCGCCGCCGACCTCCGCGGGTCGGTCCGGAGTCAAGCGGTCCGAGCTTGCCGCGGCCCCGGCTCCGGCGCCCACGCCCGCTCCGGCGCCCGCGCCTGCCGCGGCGCCCCCCGCCCCTCCGCCCCCGGCGTCGGCCCCACCCGCCAGCCCCTTCGCCGCGTCGGGCAAGGGCAGGGTGGAGACCGGTCCAATGATCGGCCGCGTGGGACGCCTGGGCGACCTGCTCCTCGCCGGAGGCCACATCAGCCGGGCGCAGCTGGACCACGCGCTCGAAAGCCAGCGCGGCACCGGCGAGAAGATCGGCGCCGTCTTGACCCGGCTCGGCTTCCTGACCGAGGAGCAGCTCACCGAGTTCCTCTCCAAGCAGTACGGCATCCCATCGACCTCGCTGTCCCAGCTCGACATCGACACCGACGTGGTGAGCCTCGTGCCCGCCCCGATCGCGCGCAAGTACGAAGTGCTCGCGATCAAGCGCGAGGGCGACGCGCTCACCCTCGCCATGTCGGATCCGACCAACGTGTTCGCGCTCGACGACGTCGCGTTCATGACCGGGCTCACGGTGGTCCCGGTGGTGGCCCCGCAGAGCGCCATCCGCAAGGCGTTCGAGCAGCACTACGAGGCCCAGGCGAGCGGCCTCGCCTCGGTGATCTCCGAGATGGCCCAGACCGCGCTGGGCGACGTCGAGGTGGTCGAGGGCGAGGAGGAAGACTGGGCGAGAGCCGACGTCTTCGAGCTGAAGGAGTCGGCGGACGAGCCCCCGGTCGTCCGGCTGATCAACATGATCCTGGTGGACGCCATCCGCCGCGGCGCCTCCGACATCCATCTCGAGCCCTACGAGAAGGTGTTCCGGGTCCGCTTCCGGATCGACGGTGTGCTGCACGAGATCATGACCCCGCCCAAGCGCCTCGAGGCCG
>DATJFY010000073.1:0-11816 GCA_035495415.1 Verrucomicrobiia bacterium | reverse complement strand
TACTGCATCTCCAGTGCCAGTAGAGAAGGGCTACCTCAGCATGAGCACGATGACCACACCCCAGAGGATCAGGAGGATGTTGCCGACCGCGTAGGTGATCGTGTAGCCGAGCGCGGGGACGTTGCTCTGGGCCACGTCCTGGACGGCCCCCAGCGCCGCGGTGTTGGTGCGCGCGCCCGCGCAGGCGCCGAGCAGTACGCCGGGATGGAACTTGAACACGTACTTCCCCGCGAGGATGGCCACGATCAAGGGCGTGACTGTCACGAACATGCCCCAGAAGAACAGGCTCATGCCGGCCTCCTTCAGGCCGTTGAGGAATCCGGGACCCGTGCTGATCCCCACCACCGCGATGAAGATCGTGAGCCCCATGTTGTTGAAGGCCCACAGGGTGGACTCGGGGATTCGGCCGAAGGTGCGATTGACGGCTCGGAGATAGCCGCCCAGCAGCCCGGCGACGAAGGCCCCGGCGCTGGTCGTGAGGCTGAGGGGTACGCCGCTGATGAGAATGCTGAACGCCCCGACCACGATGCCTGCCAGGATGCCCAGCCCCATGAATATTGCGCCGGTCCTCCCCCCGAACCGATCGGCATAGCCCAGCACCTCGATCGCCCGCGCGACGTCACGCGTGGCGCCGATGACCTGCAGCACGTCGCCGCGGTCCACCGTCGTCCCGAGCGTGAAGGGCATCTCATGCCCCTGACGTATCAGCTTGCGGAGAACCACGCCGGGACCCTGATGGTCATGCGTCGCATCAATCTGCTGAAGAGTCTTCCCGGCCACGGTCTTGTTCGTGACGACGATATCCACGATCTCGAGCGGCGAGGCGAGCAGCTCGCGGTCGTCCACCTCGACGCCGAGATCCGCTTCCCGCCTGAGGAACGCCTCGCGCGCGGCCACGATCGCCAGCACGTCGCCGCCCTGTATCGGCCCGTCGGGATCGGGGGTCACGATATGGCCGTCCCGCCGGACGGCGTCGACGAAGGCGGGGATCCCGGGCTCCGCGAGGCTCTCCTCGAGGTCCGCGAAGCGCTGGCCCACGAACTTCGAATCCGACGCGATCGTGTACGCGCGGAACGCCACCTTGGCGTCGGCGCCGAGCCCACCCGCCTGGGGCTTCGGTCCGCCCAGCCTTCGCTCGTAGTCCTTGCACTCCCGGACGAGATCGACGCCGAGCAGCCGGGGCCCGATGAACGCCAGGAACCACGCCGAGCCGGCCGTCCCGAAGAGGTAAGTGACGGCGTAGGCGACGGGCATGGCGTCGGTCCACGCTTTCGCGCGGTCCGACGGGAGACCGAGCCCGTTGATGGTGTCAGTCGCCACCCCGAGCACCCCCGAGCTGGTGGCGGCGCCGGAGAGAAGTCCGGCCGCGAGGCCCGCGTGGTACCCGGCCAGGCTGGCGGCGACGTAGGTGGACAGGAGCACGGCGACGCACAGGACGCAGGCGAAGAGCACCTGGGGCAGGCCGTCGCGCTTCAGTCCGCGAACAAACTGCGGTCCCACGTCGTAGCCCGTCGCGAAGAGGAACATCAGGAAGAACACCGATTTCACGCTCGGCGAGATCGCGATGTCGAGCTGCCCGATGAGCACTCCCGCCAGCAGCACCGCGGTCACGTTCCCGAGACTGAACTTCCCCAACTTCAGCGGCCCCACGCCCAACCCGATCCCGAGCGCGGCGAGAATGGCGAGCTCCGGATACTGGCGGAGCGTCTGGGCGACCCAATCCACGCGTTCCCCCGTCAGGCGTCGGTAAGGGGACGCACGCGCGGCCGGGCCAATCCCTCGCCTCGCGTGGCCGCGGGCAGCGTCAGCGTGAAGACGGTGCCGGTCACCTCGCCCGCCGTCACCGTCAGCTCGCCGCCGCTCAGCGTCGCCAGCGCCCGCGCGAGGGCGAGCCGGACGCGTGTGGCGCCGTCCTTGCCGTTGGCAGCGAGCGGATCGAAGAGGCGCGCGCCCTCCGCGACGGGAAGGTCCGGATGGGCGACGCCGAGCGCGACGAACTCGCCGGCCCGGCGGGCGGACAGCACCGTCTTGGCGGGGCCCCCGCATTGGACAAGGGCGTCCAGAATCTGCGCGAGGCGGGTCCGGTCGGCGCGCACGAGGGGAAGGCCCGGCTCGGCCGCGACCAGGAAATCGCTGAGCTTGCGCTGCAGACGCTCGGTCGCGTCCAGGGCCGCCTGGCGAAGCGCGCTTTCCACGTCTACCGCCTCCGGCTCCAGCACGAGCGCCCTCGCCTCGGCGCGCGAGAGGTCGATCAGCTCCGGAGGCGCGGGCAGGGCAGGCGCGGACGAGCGGGCACGCTCCAGCTCTGCGCGGAGTTCCACTACCTCGACCCGGAGCGCGTTCGTCTCCTCGGTGCGCCGCAGCAGCTCGCGCATCGAGTCGAGCATTTCGTGCGCGCGCTGGCTTGCGTCCAGCGTGCCGCGCATCAGCTCGCCGGACAATCGCGTCTGCTCGGCCGCGAACCGGGCGCGCTCGGTCCGGAGCTCGGTGGCGAGCTGCTCATACTCGCCGCGCCAGCGGTCCGCGGCGGCCTGAGCTTCGTCGAGGCGGGAGGCCATGGCGGTGTGCTCGGCCGCGAGGCGGTCCATGTCCTCCGTCCGCTTCAGCAGGAGCTCCCGCGTGAAGTCCAGCTGCTCGCTGCGCGCCGCCAGCTGGCGACGCGCCTCGTCGAGGTCGGCCTTCAGCGAAGGATCCAGGGAGGGACCCGGACTGGGCGGGGGCTCGGTCGAGCGGCGCGGGGTTCTTCTGAACGCGAGTAGCCATGCGGCCACGAACAGGACCGCTGCCCCGAGAGCCACCGCGGCGACGAGGGCATCGACGGTGAAGGGCGTCATGTCGGAAGCCTCGGCCAGATCGAGCCGGCCGATCGCGAGCCGCGTGGCGAGGGTGCCCAGGATCAGCCCCCAGAAGAACGGCCGTCGCTTCATGTTCGCGTTGGGACCGAGAGCATAGGCGGCGCTCCCCAGGGCCGACGTCAAAGCGATACTGAAGGAGAGCCGTAATGCTAGCCGGGCACAGCAGTACCGTCAAGTGGCAGACAGGGCGAAGGAACAAAGAGTTATTGTTAATCGTCACAACTCCCTACGGGGCCGCCCTGATGATCGAGAACGGGTCGTCGAATCAACGGGGAGGGCGACGAGGTACACTTGATCCCTGACTCTCAAGGAGGATCACCATGGCGAAGACGATCGTCAATCCTCTGGCATCGGCCACGCCGCCTTCGCACTGAGGCCCTGGCGACTGCGCCTCGCGTGACGAGGCCAAGGGCGTCTTCGTCGGCGGCACCAAGTGGTTACTCTCCTCGAGTGTCGACCGCCGCACGGTTCTCAAAGGCGCCACCAGCGCCGCGCTCGGACTGGTCGCCTCCGCCTGCGCGGCGCCCCGTCCGGCGACGTCGCCGTCCGCCGGCCCGACCCCGGTACGCTCCACGACGACGGCCGGCGCAGCCGACGGCCGCGAGACCGTCTACGTGTTCAATGTCGGCTCGAGAGATGTCACGCTGATCGACGCCGCCGACCGGCAGGTGCGCGAGACCCGACCGCTCGGCGCGGCGGTGCGCTGGCTGTCCGACGAGCAGACGCACTGGGACGGAGCACGGATCTGGACCTACGACTTCCCCAAGAATCAGGTCCAGGCCATCGCGATCGATCCCAGGCAGGTCGCCATCACCCGGACGATCGCCGGGCTCGGCAAGGGCCCCGGCCACAGCCTGGTCGTGCTGCCGGACAAGAAGAAGGCCGCGGTCAACGTCGCGGGCGACAACCTGATCGCATTCCTCGATCTCGAGCGCGGCAGCCTGGACGCCACGCTCCAGACCGGCGAGTTCCCCTGAGACCTTCACCTGACGCCGGACGGTCGGTTCGGCTTCATTCCGGAGCGCGAGGCGGACACGGTCTCGAAGATCGACATGGTCAGCCGGCAGCTCGTCAAGACCGTCGCCTTCCCGGCCCGGAGCAAACCGCACATGTTACGCGTGTCTCCCGACGGGAAAGAGGTCTGGGTGCAGACCGCCGAGGCCAACACGAACGTGGTGCTCGACGCCTCCAACCTGGCCGTGCTGGCGACGCAGCCTTGTGGAAAGCAGCCGGTCACCAACGCGTGGACGCGTGATCGGCGCTACTCGGTCGTGACCAACGGCCAGGACACCTTCGCGCAGATCTTCGATGCCCGGACATTCCAGGAAGTCAAGCGCCTGACGGTCGGGCCCGGCGGCGCCAACATCGGGTTCAGCAAGGACGGCCGGACCGCCTTCATCGCGGTGCGCGGCGCCAACGAGGTCGCCGTGATCGACCTCGTGAAGCTGGCGCTCGAGAGCCGGATCCGGGCAGGGACGGAGCCGCAGGGCCTGATCGTCCGCTGAACCGAGGGGGAGGGAAGAGTGGCCGACTCGGTTGAAGAGATCCCGACCAAGACATTTGCGCCCGGCGATGTGATCTTCCGGGAAGGCGATGAATCACAGAGCGAGGCCTACCTGGTCCATGAGGGGACGGTCGAGGCGCGGCGCCGGGTCGATGGCGAGGAGCGGGTGCTGAATACGCTCGTCAAGGGTGACTTGCTGGGTGAGGTGGCCTTGTTTCGCGATGCGCCCCACTCGGTCACCGCGATCGCCGTGGAGCAGGTGACCCTGCTCGTGATCCCCGCGCATCGGCTCGAGGGCATGGTCCGCGCAAATCCAGAGCTCGCCATCGGGCTCATTCGTCAGCTCGCCCGCATGGCCGCGGGTAGGAACGACTAGCGCGACCGCGGGCGCCGCCGGGGCCGCGGGTTCTGGAAGCAGATCCATGTCGACGGAGCGTTACTCGCCCGTGACCAAGCGCTCGAGCCGGCTGCCCCGCCTCGTCGAGCATCTCCTCGATCCGGCCCGCTACCCGCATCCGGCCGACCGCGTGGAGCTGGTCGAGACGCACATCTCCTGGGTGCTTCTCGCCGGGGACCGCGTGTACAAGATCAAGAAGCCGGTGAACCTCGGATTCCTCGACTTCACCACGCTTGCCCTGCGGCGGCGATTCTGCCAGGACGAGGTGCGGCTCAACCGGCGTCTCACATCCGACATCTATCTCGGCGTCGTGGAGATCAAGGGCAGCGCGGAGGCGCCGCGCTTCGAGGGCCGGGGCCCCACCCTCGAGGTCGCGGTGGTGATGCGGCGGCTTCCCGCCGAGCGCATGCTCGATCGGCTCGTACGTGAGAACGCCGCCCCGGCCGCCCTGCTCGACGGCATCGGGACGATGGTGGCGCGGTTCCATGCGGCCGCCGACACCGGGGGCGAGATCGACGAGCTGGGCGGCATCGAGGCGATACGGCAGAACTGGCAGGAGAACTTCGCCCAGACGGACAGCGTGGGCCTGGAGCTGCTGCCGGACGACACGCGGCGGCGCGTGCGCGAGTACGTGGGGGTGTACCTCGAGCGCGAGGCCCCGCGCTTTGCGGCGCGGGTCGCGGCCGGGCGCAGCCGCGACTGCCACGGGGACCTCCAGGCCCAGCACGTCTGCTGCGTCGAGCCCGTGCAGATCTTCGACTGCATCGAGTTCAACCATCGCTTCCGCTTCGGCGACGTGGCCGGAGAGATCGCCTTCCTCGCCATGGACCTGGAGCGGCTGGGCCGCGCGGACCTGGCGATCCGCTTCCTGAATGCCTATCTCGAGGAGAACGGCGACTACGAGGCGGTGCCGCTGCTCGACTTCTACCGGGCCTATCGAGCGTGGGTGCGGGCCAAGGTGACGGCCTTCCAGGTCGGCGCTCATCCGGAGCGGGCGGGCGAGGCCCGGGCGCTGTTCGAGCTGGCCGCCCGCTTCGCGGCGCCTCATCGGCGCCCGCGTCTCATCATCACCAGCGGCGTGATGGGCACCGGCAAGAGTACCGCCGCCCGCCATGCCGCAGGGCAGCTGGGCGCCATCGTGGTCCGGACGGACGCGGTGCGGAAGCGGCTCGGCGGCGTGCCGCTCCGCGAGCGGGTGGCGTCGGCCTTCGGGGCGGGGCTCTACGCCCCCGAGATGGGACGGCGGACCTACGCCGAGACCGTGCGGCTGGCCGACGGACTCCTCCGGGCCGGCTGGCCCGTGATCCTGGACGGCAGCTTCTCGCACGCCGCGGAACGGGCCGAGGCCCGCGCGATGGCCGACCGCCATGGCGTTCCATTCGCCATTCTCTGGTGCGACGCCCCCGATGAGGTTCTCGTGAAGCGCCTCAGGGGCCGAAGCGAGGACCGGCACGAGGTCTCCGACGGGCGGGAGGCGCTGCTGACCGAGCACCGTGCTCGCTACGAGTCACCGGCTCACGAGCCGCGGGTGGTTCGGCTCGACACCGGCGGCGAGATGGAAGGCGCGGTCGAAAGGGCCGTGATCGATATCGTCGGCAATTAGCCGGAGATCTCGACAATTCAGTAACCCAAAGATGGTTGACATGGTCGTGGATTCGGTTCAGGCTTCCGCTCAGATCCCGCTAGGTGGGGAGAGGGAAGCAAGCAATGCCGTATCCGCCCGAAGCGCCGCAGCGCATCCGCGACAAGATCGCGCGTGGCACGCTGACCGTTGACCCCCCTCGCCCGATGTATGCGAGCTACGGCACGGGGACGGTCTGCGACGGCTGCGGCGAGCCCATCGCCCATGACCAGATCGAATACGAGTGGGAGCTCTCGAGCGGCCGATTCATCCACATGCGCCTCGGGTGCGCGAGCAACCGGTTGACGTGCCGTCGCTCATCGATTGCGCGGTCGACGGGGCGGGACAGACTGCGTTGGCGGCGAAGGCGCGCCGGCCATGGCTGCTCGAGCGGTCGTGATGCACTGACTGGTCTCCACGGTGCAGAAAGTGACAACCAAGACGGTGGTGGAGATCCTCTACAGGCGATCGCTGGCGTCTATTTGATCCTCGCGGAGAAGACAGACGACCACTCATCCAAGTAGTGAACGAACAGCGCGATGACTTCGCGATCGTCCATCAGAGCGGCGGTGATACTGCCGTCCATTTTCGCGGCGGTCGTGGTTGGACTTCTGTTGGGTGCTGTCCTTCTCGAGGGCCCGAGCAGCCTAACCAGCGAGGAAGCCTTGCCGTCGGGAGAACCGTCGCCCCAACTCCACATGGGGAAAGTGATATTCCGGGCGGTCGGCATGCCATGGCTCTTGTTCTTTCCTTTCTTGTGGATATACCTCGGGCTTCTCTTTGATGCCCTGAGCAGGTCCTTCGGGGTTGGCCTTCCGAACCCGTTTACTCTCTACGGGTTGGTCGATTGGATTTTGAATGCGCAAACGTCGTGGGTCTTCTCATCAACGTCTTCATTCTGTATTCAGTGGGCCTAGGTATCGACCGCGGCATCGTCGATCGATGGCGAAGTCCGGAACCCGCCGAGCGGCGGCGGGCGATCCTCTGGTTGCTTGTTTCTATCGTCGGCGGGGTCTTGATGCTCGCTTGCGGCGGCGTGGTCCTGCACGCGCTTCTACAGGACCGGAGTAGAGCCGCCGCTGAGATCGCCCAGGGCCAAGAGACCTTGGCCGCACAGCGCGAGCTCCTGGCGACATTTCACTCAGTAGACGGTCTCGAGGCGTCCCTTCGGCCGGACGTGTCCGGCTTCGATGTGAGGGCGCGCCTTTCGGGCCGGCGCGGGGGCGCGTACCGCCTCGAGTTGCGCGTGAAGCCCCCCATTCGCGAGACCGGCGCCCTCTACGAAAACATTGAGACGATCCGGCTTGATGCCGGGGAATCGCGTCTTGAGCGATTCATTGCGTACCGCGAGATCATTGCCGGCTATCGACGGGAGGACCCCCGCGCTTATTACGTGACGAGAAGCTTGGACCTGATCGCCAACCTACAACCGTTGCTGACGCCGGCGGAACAGACCGTTCTCGGCCTCGCGGACTTGAGTAGCAGGCCGTACGGCGCTTGGACCAGTCGGGCCTCGGCCACCGCGGCGTTTGACGTGCACTTCATCATCTGCGGCTCCGACTACGAAATCGTCCACCCCCGTCGAAATCCGGGCCCATGCGAGGGGGTATCGTCGGGGCGTTGAGCAGCCAGAGCAGCGGCGACCGCACAGCCCGATCCAGGGGGCCTTGGCGTCGGTGTGGCCGAGCTGGGACGCTGGAGCGTGCGAACGAGCTGCTCGCTCATATCCACGCGCCGCGTCCTCCCGGTCTTGGGCGTTTCGGGGAGTCCTGTTCGCCGATCAGTCAAGCTGCTTGTCGGCAAGGAACTTGGAAACCAGATCGGCGATCTGGACGTTGTTCAAGCCCGACATGAGAAAGTGCGTGTTGCCTTTGATGCCGATCTCCGGCAGGTGCACCACGGTCACGTCCCCGACGTGCCGGTTGACCGTGTCGCGCCAGAGCCGGGCCATGCGCAGCCGTGCGCGCCAGCTGTCCTACGCCGGCAGATCGATCGCCTGGTCCGGAATGTTGTCGCCGTAGAAGATCAGGATTGGAATGCGCGTAAGGGCCATGAACTGCGCCATGGGGACAGTGGCGCCTTGCACCGTGTCGAACGCGCTCGGAATCGGCGCGGGCACCTCGCCCTCTGGGAAGATGAAGCTGCTACCCGGCTCGAACGAGACGATGGCCTTGACCTTGTCGTTCTTGAGCGCCGTGAGCCAGCCCGGACCACCGCCCTGCGAATGGGTGAAGAGGATACCGGGGCCGGTTCGGTCGAACACCGCCGACACGCCGTCTGCGACGACGTCCATGTCGAACGGCCCGGTGTTCGGCGTCATGGCGCGGAAGAACTGGTCGAGCGTCGCCGGGCTTCGGTCGAACTGCACCGCATCGAAGTACTTCGGCCACAGGCCAATGCGGAACTGGTTGAACCAGAGCTGCTCGTCGGGCGTGGGCTTGATCGTTGCCTCCACCAGGCTACGCCCAGCAGCGCCGCGCCGAGGCTGGTCGATCAATACCACACCGAACCGGCGGCGCAGGAAGATGTTCTGGAAACCCTCGCGCCCGTCCGAAGTGCTTTCCCAGGTCTTGGAGGATTGGCCTGCACCGTGCAGCATGACGATGGGCAGCCTCCGCGCGTTCACGGGAGTCTGATAGAAGCCGTAGGCATGGTCACCGTGGTAGGTCTGCCCGGCCGGTTCCAAGGGCTTGCGCGGATCGAAGGTGCCCGGAGCGGTCGTCACCTTGCCGCCAGCGGCGAAGCTGCCTTGCTTTTGAATCAGCAAGGGGGCAGGGGAATTGCCGAGACCGTCGAGACTCGTGGCGCAGGCGGCCAGCATGGTCATCGTGACGATGGTCGATAAGGTCTTGGCGGGGTTCATGGTCAACGGCCCGAGGGCGCAGCAAGCGCCTGCGTCAGCGCGGTGCTTGCACGCTTGGCGCATCCGCATCGCCCGTTCGGCCAGTACCTGTGTGAGTTGGCGCAGCTGCGCAGCCGTCAGGCCCACCCGCATGCTGGCGGCCATGTGCGAGCGCAACTGCGCCTCCGCGCCCGGCGTGGCGGCCAGCGCGCCGACCGTGGCCAGCTCGCGGCTTTGCCAATCGAGGTTGTCGCGCTCAAAGATGTCGCCGAACAAGTGCGCTTGCAGGAATTGATTGATCACGGGCGTGAAGTCGAACAGCGGCCCCTGGACCGGCGCGCCGGAGATCTTGGTCTGGTTGGCCTTGCCCACCGCCAGCAGTGCATCGCCGGTGGGAATGACCCGGCTGGGCTCACGCCCCGGCGCATCCTGGATGCCGCGCTGTTTGCGTGCCTCCACCACTTTCATCAGCTCGCCCAGCGCGTTGAGGCTACGCGGAAAGCCGACGTAGGCGTAAAGCTGCACCAGGACTTCCTTGGCCTCGCTGACGGTCAGGCCCGCATCCAGCCCCTGGTTCAAGGCGGCGTTGAGTTTGTGCATATCGCTCGCGGCCATGAAGGACGCGATCAGTGGAATGGTCTGCTGCTTGGCGGAAAGTGTCTCGGAAGCGGGTGGTGTGCGCGTCATGACTTGCGGCTCCACGGTGTTCTGCGAGGCGTGGCCGGTTGCGGTGGCCAGCCCCAGGCCCAGGGCCAAGGCGGCTGCCAGCTTGCGAGGCCTCCGATGCTTAGCGGGCGTGATATTGGTCATCGGTCACTTTCTCCATCCAGGTCACACTCTTGCCATCCACAGCGCCGGTCACGGTCAGGTGGGTGATCGCGGTCGTTGGCGCGGCTCCGTGCCAATGCTTGACACCGGGTGGGCACCACACCACGTCGCCGGGGCGGATGACCTGCACGGGCTTGCCCCATTCCTGCGTCAGGCCCACGCCCGACGCCACCACTAGCCGCTGCCCCGCGGGATGGGTGTGCCAGGCCGAGCGGGCGCCAGGCTCGAAAGTCACGTAGGCGCCCGAGGCCTTGATGTCCTCATTCGCGGGAAACAAAGGATCGACGCGCGCCCGCCCAGTGAAGTACTCCACCGGCCCGGTTGTGGAGGCTTGCTCCCCTCCGCGCGTGATTTGCTGGGTAGAAGCTGCAGCCGCCGCAGGCTTGCTGGCTTGGTCTTGCGCGTCGGCTGCGCTGGTGAAGGGAGCGGCGGCGCACAGGGCGATGCCCAAGAGGGACGTTTTCAAGGGGCTGGGCCTTTCTGGCGGGGCGTGCTCACGGGTCCTGCCTCGTGGGACGAAACAGGATTCAAAGGCCGGGACGTAGACGCCGTGCTGCATGGCGACCCCTCAATCGGCCAATATGTTTGGTGTGTGTGACCCGGAAAGCAGGCCGCGCGCCCTTCGTGTTCGCGATGCCATGAGGCCCCGCTCGATTCACTACAATGCGACCGGCAGGTGGCCGGGAAGGTTGGACAGGTGCGGGGATGTTAGTCGCGGTGGGCCGGTGGAGTCAAGGAGACGCCGGCGGGAGACGCCGGCGGAATCCCATGCTTGGCCATCAAGGAAATCGCCTGTCGTCAGAGTGTTGATCCAGTACGATCATGGCGAGTTCCGCCGTGAGGCACGTCCACCACAAGCAGGAAGGAGCCGAGCCCAGAGGAGTAGCACTCGTCCGGCGAGAGGAATTACTGATGTAGAGGCCAGTGGTCGGATCAGCCGATCCCGAGACAAGCGAGGAGCGCCGCAATCGAGCGCTTCGCGCCGGTCGACGTGCCGATTCTGATACGGGGCGAGTCGGGGACGGGCAAGGGACTGGTGGCGAAGGCAATTCATCGCCTCAGCGGGCGGCGTGAGCGACCATTCGAGATGCTCAACTGCGCCGATCTCTCGCGGGAGCTCCTGCGGAGCGAGCTCTTCGGTCACGAGCGAGTCTCGCAGGGGAGAAGGCCGATCTTGGCCGCGCCAAGAAGCTCGGCGAACTTACGGCGATGGCGTCGTCCTACGACCTGTGGCAGAGGCCTGTGCAGCCGGACTGCTTGAAGCGCCTCAACCAAGAGCATTCCACCTAAGTCGGGATTGTCGGGTCCCGCAAGACGCCATCGTCGGACATGGGAACGTTGAGCGCGAATCAGGTTTACTTCGCCGGGATCGCGAGCGGCTGGCCCTTCTCGGTGATGAGTGTCGTCACGAGCCTCAGCGGCTTGGTTTTGCTCGTGTTGATGCCTTCGTGTACGTACGTCGGCTTGGCCGGATCGGACTGGAAATAGACCCCCATGCCCGGCTTCAGTTCGACGGCGGGCTTGCCCGCCTCTTCGATTCTGCCCTCGCCCTCCAGAACATAAATGAACTCCTGCCCCGGGTGGTAATGCTTGCCGGTTCTCGCGCCGGGCTGAAACTCGGCGACGAAGACAGTCACCTCCTTTTTCGGGTCGCCCTCGAGCGGTTTCTTCAAGATCACGGTACGGGTGACGCCTTCTTGCGCAATAGCGAGGGCGGCGCTTGCGAGCGCGAACGCCGCGCCCAGGACCACAACGGCACCCACGAACCT
>DATJFY010000072.1:0-12222 GCA_035495415.1 Verrucomicrobiia bacterium | reverse complement strand
GGGAGGACGGACGCCGGCTCGCAGGTCAGGAGCTGGCCGTCGGCCCGGACCTCGTATGTCTCCGCGTCCACTTCCATGCGGGGCACATAGGCGTTGTGGATCATCGCCGCCTTGGAGAGGCCGCGGCACCCGCGCACCGCGATGGCCCGCTTCTGGAGGCCGAGGCGCATGGGCACGCCCTCCTCCAGCGCCGTCCGCGACACGAACGTCACGGAGGTGGAGCCGACGGCGCGCCCGTAGGCGGCGAACATCGGACGGTACCGCACCGGTTGCGGCGTCGGGATGGAGGCACTCGGATCCCCCATGGCGGCGGTGACGATGAGCCCGCCCTTGACCACGAGCTCGGGCTTCACGCCGAAGAAGGCCGGCTTCCAGATCACGAGATCGGCCAGCTTGCCCGCCTCGATCGAGCCGACCTCATGGGCGATACCGTGTGAAATCGCCGGATTGATCGTGTACTTGGCCACGTAGCGCTTCGCGCGCACGTTGTCCGCGCGACCGTCTCCGGCCAGCACGCCGCGCTGCCGCTTCATCTTGTCGGCGGTCTGCCAGGTGCGCGTGATGACCTCGGCGATGCGGCCCATTGCCTGGGAGTCCGATGACAGCATGCTGATCGCGCCCAGATCGTGGAGCACGTCCTCGGCGGCGATCGTCTCGGCCCGGATCCGCGACTCCGCGAAGGCGAGATCCTCCGGGATCTTCGGGTTCAGGTGATGACACACCATGAGCATGTCGAGGTGCTCGTCCATGGTGTTCACGGTGAACGGCATGGTCGGGTTCGTGGAGGACGGCAGGCAATTCGCCTCCCCGCACACGCGGAGAATATCGGGCGCGTGGCCGCCTCCCGCGCCCTCGGTGTGATAGGTGTGAATGGTCCGGCCCTTGAAGGCGGCGATGGATGCTTCCACGAAGCCCGCCTCGTTCAGCGTGTCGGTGTGGATCGCGACCTGGGTGTCCGTCTCCTCGGCCACCGACAGACAGGCGTCAATAGCCGCCGGCGTCGTTCCCCAGTCCTCGTGGAGCTTGAGCCCGATCGCGCCCGCCGCCACCTGCTCGCGCAGCGGCTCGGGCCGCGACGCATTCCCCTTGGCGAGGAAGCCCAAGTTGATGGGCAGGCCGTCGGAGGCCTCCAGCATCCGGTGAATATTCCAGGCGCCGGGCGCGCACGTCGTGGCGTTGGTTCCCGTCGCCGGTCCCGTGCCGCCGCCGATCAGCGTGGTCAGCCCCGCGGCGAGCGCCTCGTCCACGAGCTGCGGACAGATGAAGTGGATGTGGCTGTCGATACCGCCGGCCGTCACGATGCGGCCCTCGCCCGCGATGACCTCGGTGGAGGCGCCGATGATCAGCCCCGGAGTGACTTCCGCCATGATGTCCGGATTACCGGCCTTTCCCACTCCCGCGATCCGCCCCGCCCGCACGCCGATGTCGGCTTTGACGATGCCCCAGTGGTCGAGGATGAGCGCATTGGTGATGACCAGATCCAGCACGCCCTCACCCGCGGTGGCGCGCGCGGATTGCCCCATGCCGTCGCGGACCACCTTGCCGCCGCCGAACTTCACCTCGTCGCCGTACACCGTGAAGTCGCGCTCCACCTCGATCCAGAGCTCGGTGTCGGCGAGCCGCACCCGGTCGCCCACGGTGGGTCCGAAGAGATCGGCGTACTGCCGCCGCGGGATGCGGAGGCTCATCCCCCCGCGCCCTCGAAGCCACCGCGCGATGCCCGCGCCACCGCGGCGGCGCGGGCCGCGGCGGCGGTGGCCCCATCGGTGAGGCCGTTGAGACCGTGCACCTCTCGCGCCCCCCCCAGCGCCACCAGCGTCACCATCTTCTCGTCACCAGGCTCGAAGCGCACCGCCGTGCCCGCGGGGATGTTGAGTCGCATGCCGAACGCGCGGGCGCGGTCGAAGCGTAGCGCACGGTTGGCCTCGAAGAAGTGGAAGTGCGACCCCACCTGGATCGGCCGGTCTCCGGTGTTCGCCACGGTGAGCTGCGCCGTCTCCCGGCCGACATTGGCCTCGATGTCTCCGTCCCCCAGCAGGTACTCGCCCGGAATCATGCGCGCTCCGTCATCGGATGGGGTGGTGCACCGTCACCAATTTCGTGCCGTCGGGGAAGGTGCCTTCGACCTGGACCTCATCGAGCATCTCCGGCACACCGTCCATCACATCCGCGCGGCTCAGGATGGTCATGCCGTAGGCCATGAGATCGGACACGGAGCGCCCGTCGCGAATGCCCTCGAGGATCTCCGCGGTGATCAGCGCCATAGCCTCGGGATAGTTGAGCTTGAGCCCCCGCGCACGGCGGCGGCGGGCCACCTCGGCGGCGACGAACACCAGGAGCTTGTCCTGCTCGCGCGGAGTCAGGTGCACGCGATGGGCCCTAGAGCGTCCTAGACGGTGAGATGCTCGCGGACGGCGTCCTGGCGGAGATCCGCGGTGGAACCTCTCGCCACGATCGCGCCCTTGCGCATGATGGCATAGGAATCGGCGAGCCGCCACGCGAACTCCAGGTACTGCTCGACCAGGAGCACCGCGATCCCGCGCGCCTTGATCCGAGCGATCGCATCCTCGATCTGCAGGATCACGCTCGGCTGTATCCCCTCGGTCGGCTCGTCCATGAGGAGGAGCTTCGGCCGGGCGAGGAGCACGCGGGCGATCGCGAGCTGCTGCTGCTCGCCTCCCGAGAGCACGCCGCCCTTGCGCTTGAGCAGGGTCGCGAGTTTCGGAAACAGCGAGAACACCTCGTCGAAGTCGCCGCGCGGGCCGTGGCCGTTCCCCGTCCCTGTGACGGCGCGCCCGAGAAGACCCACGCGCAGGTTCTCGGCCACGGTGAGATTGGGGAAGATCTCGCGGCCCTGTGGCACGTAGCCGATGCCTCGGGCCGCGCGCGCCTCGGGACGCCCTCCCACCAGGTCCACACCGTCGAACTCGATGCGCCCGCGCCGCGCGGGCAAGAGGCCCATGACGGCCTTGAGCAGCGTGGTCTTGCCGACGCCGTTCCGACCCATGAGGCACACGACGCCGGCGGGGGGCACGTGGAGCGACACGTCCCAGAGCACCTGACTCTCGCCGTACGCGACGTCGAGTCCCTGGATCTCAAGCATGGGCCGGGCTCCGATCTTCCCGGTTGCGGCCGAGATAGACCTCCAGGACGCGCTCGTCCTTCTGGATCGCGTCCACCGGTCCCTCGCAGAGCACGCTCCCCTCGTGCAGCACCGTAACCGTCCGCGCGATGCGCCGGACGAACTCCATGTCGTGCTCGATAACGAGCACGGCCCGCTCCCCCGCCACGTCCTGGAGGAGCCGGCCGGTCTTCTCGGTCTCCTCGTCCGTCATGCCCGCCACGGGCTCGTCCACCAGGAGCAGCTCGGCGTCCTGCACGATAACCATCCCGATCTCGAGCCACTGCTTCTGGCCGTGGGAGAGCCCGCCCGCCCGCGAGCCCGCCTCGGCGGCGAGCCCGATCGCCTCCAGCGTGTCGTCCACCCGGGCGCGCTGTCCGCCGTCGAGGCGCGCGCGGATCGTCGCGAAAACGCCCTTGCTGGGTCTGGCCAGCGCCAGCTCCAGGTTCTCCCGGACCGTCAGGTTGGCGAAGATCGACGGGTTCTGGAATTTGCGGCCGACGCCAAGGGCCGCGATCTCGTTTTCGCGGCGGCCCACGAGATCGGTGCTTCGGCCGAAGATGACGCGGCCCGCACTCGGCTGCGCTTTGCCAGTGATCACGTCGAGCAGCGTCGTCTTGCCCGCGCCGTTGGGCCCGATGACGACGCGAAGCTCCTTGTAGTCCATGAAGAAGTTCAGGGCGTTCAGCGCCTTGAACCCGTCGTACTCGACGGTCACGTCCTCCAGATAAATGATCGACCCCTGCGCCGCGCCGCCGACGGTCATGATCCGATCATTCAGGCTGGGGGGGAGCGATCGCCCCTCCTCCTCCAGGCCCCCCCACCGCTGCGAGGCCTCGGGATCCTCGATTGCGGTCGCGTTTCACGCGTGACATCAGTCGCTGCACGGTCCCTACGACGCCTTCGGGAAAGAACAGCACCACTCCCACGAACATGCCGCCGAGCACGAGGAGCCAGAGATCGGGGTAGTGGCTAGTGAGCCGGCTCTGGAGCCAGTTCACCCCCACCGCGCCCACCACGGGACCGAGCAGCGTGCCGCGGCCGCCCACCGCCACCCAGATGATCATCTCAATGGACGGGAGCACGCCGATGCGGGCGGGCGTGATGATGCCGACCTGTCCCACGTACAGCGCCCCGGCCACTCCGGCCAGCGCCGCCGAGACCACGAAGACGAAGAGCTTGAAGGCGGCCGGCGAGTAACCGCAGAAGAGCACTCGCGTCTCGCTGTCACGGATCGCCACGAGGACCTTGCCGGCGGGCGACCGCACGATGCCGCGGCAGAGGAGGTACGCCAAGCAGAGGGCGAGCGCGCTGGCCACGTAGAGGCTCCGCTGGGTCGCGGGCTCGCTGAGCGAAAAGCCGAAGATGGTCTTGAAGCCCGAGAGCCCGTTGGTCCCCCCGAGGTTCATCGCGTTGCGGTTGAACGTCAGCCAGGCGCAGAGAGCCAGTGCCTGCGTGATGATCGAAAAGTAGACGCCCCGGATGCGGCTCCGGAAGGTGAGGAAGCCGAACACCGCGGCCACGATGCCGGGCACCACGACCACGGCGAGCAGCGTGAACCCGGCGCTGTAGAACGGGCGCCAGAAGAGCGGCAGCTCGGTGACCCGGTTCCATATCATGAAGTCGGGCAGCGCGTTGCCGTACACGCCCTGCGTGCCGATCTCGAGCATGAGGTGCATCCCCATGGCATAAGCGCCCAGCCCGAAGAACACGCCGTGCCCCAGCGAAAGCACCCCCGCATACCCCCAGATGAGGTCGATCCCCAGCGCCAGGATCGCGTAGGTCAGGAACTTGCCGAAGAGGTTCAGGGTGAAATCGCTCACGTGGAGCGGCGAGTGCTGGGGCAGCGCGTTCAGCGCCGGCAGCAGCACGACGACGAGCGAGGCGCCGGCGAGCAGAGCCCAGCGCTCACGAGTCGGCATATCGGCCCTTGGCGGCGAAGAGACCGGATGGCCGCCGCTGGATGAAGAGGATGACCAGCACCAGGATCGCCACCTTGCCGAACACCGCGCCCAGGCCGGGCTCGATGAGCTTGTTCAGCCCGCCGATGCCGACGGCCGCCACGACGGTGCCGGCCAGCTTTCCCACCCCGCCCGTCACCACCACCATGAACGAGTCGACGATGTAGTTTTGGCCGAGCTCCGGCCCCACGTTGCCGATCTGGGTGAGCGCGCAGCCGGCAAGCCCGGCAAGCCCCGCGCCCAACGCGAACGTGAACGCGTCCACGCGGTGCGAGCGCACGCCCAGGCACGCGGCCATGCCGCGGTTCTGCGTCACCGCGCGGATGCGGAGCCCGGCGTCGGTGCGGAACAGCGCGACGTACATCCCCGCGACCGCCGCCATCGCCAGCCCGATGATGAAGAGCCGGTTGTACGGGAGCTGGAGCCCGACCATGACCGGGACGCCGCCGGACAGCCACCTCGGGGCCAGGACGTCCACGTTGGCCGAGCCGAACCAGAGGCGCAGGCCCTGCTGAATCATGAGGCTCACGCCCCACGTAAGGAGCAGCGTCTCGAGGGGGCGACCGTAGAGGAAGCGGATGACGCCGCGCTCGAGGGCGAGGCCGGCGGCGGCGGAGACGAAGAAGGCGAGCGGCAGCGAGACGAGGAAATAGTAGTCGAAGGCCCCCGGCGCATGCGTCTGGAACCAGCCCTGGATGACGAAGGTCGTGTAGGCCCCGAGCGCCATCAGCTCGCCGTGGGCCATGTTGATGACACCCATGAGACCGAACACGATGGCGAGCCCCAGCGCCATCAGGAGCAGGATGGAGCCGAGGGACAGCCCCTGGAAACCGATCTGGATGGCGGAGGTGAGGAGGGCCCAGCGCTCCACCCGCTTCACCGCCTCCGCGGCGGCCTGCCGCACCGGAGTGCTCGCGCCCGTGTCGGCCGCAACCTCCCGCAGACGATCCAGCGAGTCCTCACTGGCCAGAGCGCCCAGCTTGGCCGCGGCCGCCGCGCGCTCCCCGTCACTCGCCGTCTTGAGCCGGATCTGCGCGATCGCCTGCTCGAGCTCGTAGCGTACCCAGCGATCCTTCTCCTTGCCCAGCGCCTCGGTCAGGCTCGGGATGGCGCCGGGATCGCCCGAGTTGCCCATCTTGGTGGCCGCCGCCTTGCGGACCGTCCAGTCCGGGTCGGCGAGCTGCGCGTGGCCGGAGAAGGCGTCGATGAGAGGACGAACGGCTAGTCGCAGGCGGCGCCCCGTGGCGACTTCCTCCAATGTGCTGACCTCCACGAGGAGGGGCTTGCCGTCGGGCCCCAGAAGCGGCTCGCGCGCGTACGCGCCGAAGAGGGGCACCAGGGTCTTGTCGCCGTCCGTCACCTTGTCCCCGGCGATGACGGTCTCCTTCTTGCCGCCGGGGAGTGGCCGCACGAACACGCTGCCCTCGCGGAGCGCCTCGAGCAGCGGCAGGACCTTGCGGTCGCCGGTCTTGCCGAGCGTCACCGCCGCCGCCTCCTGGACCGCGCCATCGGACGAGGCGACCTCGGCGAGGGCCTTCGCGATCTCGGGAGGCAGCGCGGCCGCTGCCGGCGCCTGCGCCGCCGCCGGGGCGGCGAGCCCCGACTGCAGCAGCAGGGCCAGCAGGACGTACGTCATCACCTCGTCTTATGCCTTCTTCTGGTACGTGCCCTGGTGCTTGACCCAGTCGCAACCCTTGTCGGGGCTCGTGTATTCACTCCACGGCTCCGCCTTCACCAGCCCCTTGGAGCGCGACACGACCTTGAACTGCCCGTCCTTCAGGATCTCCCCGATGAGCACCGGCTTGTACGTGTGGTGATTGGCCTCGTCCATCTTGATCTTCCCGCCCGGCGCCAAGAACTCCTGCCCATACACCGCCTTCCGGACGGCGTCGACCTCGAACGACTTGGCCTTCTCGACCGCCTGCTTCCAGACGTAGACGCCGAAGTACGCGGCCTCCATCGGATCGTCGGTGACGCGCTTGTCGGCGGCGGCGAGGTTGTTCTTCTTCGCGTAATTCTTGAAGCTCTGCACGAAGGTCTTGTTCTGGGGCGTCGAGACGGACTGGTAGTAATTCCACGCGGCGAGATGGCCGACCAGCGCGGACGTATCCATACCGCGAAGCTCGTCCTCGGCCACGCTGAACGCCATGATCGGCGCGTTCTCGGATCGGAGGCCCTGGTTGGCGAACTCCTTGTAGAAGGGCACGTTCGAGTCGCCGTTGATGGTCGAGAGCACCGCGGCGTTGCCGCCGGAGGCGAAGCGCTTGATCTTGCCGACGATGGTCTGATAGTCCTGGTGATTGAACGGCGTGTATTCCTCCGCGATGGAGTCGGCCGGGACACCCTTGGCGAGAAGGTACGCGCGCAGAATCTTGTTGGCCGTGCGTGGGAACACATAGTCGGTGCCGAGCAGGTAGAACTTCTTGTACCCGCCGCCCTCCTTCGACATGAGGTACTCCGCCGCCGGGATCAGCTGCTGGTTCGGCGTGGCCCCCGTGTAGAAGACGTTCTTCGAGCACTCCTCCCCCTCGTACTGCACGGGGTAGAAGAGGAGTCCGTTGTTGCTCTCGAAAACCGGCAGCACCGACTTGCGGCTCACCGAGGTCCAGCAGCCGAAGACGACCGCGACCTTGTCCTGGAGGAGGAGCTGTTTCGCCTTCTCCGCGAAGAGGTCCCAGTTCGACGCGGGATCCACGACCACGGGCTCGATCTTCTTGCCCATGACCCCACCCTTGGCGTTGATCTCCTCGAACGCCATCATGCACACGTCGCGTAGCGACACCTCGCTGATGGCCATGGTGCCGGAGAGCGAGTGGAGCACGCCCACCTTCACCGTGCCACCCTGCGCCCGGAGCACCGCCGGGAATCCGATGCCGGCCGCCGCGCCCGCGCCGACCACCGCCGCGGTCTTGAGGAAGCTCCTTCTCGTCACGCCCTGCATGCCCGACTCCTTTCACGGCAAAGAGGTTGAAGTGGCCAGCGGCGACGGTGCCGTGCTCGGCGCAACGACGGTGTCGTGCCGGGCTGCGGAGATGGAGAGCAAGCGATGTGCCGCCGCCCTCGGTGAATGTTTTCAAGCGATTGCAGGAGCGCCGCCCGATGGGTGACTGCCTCCATAAGAAGCAGTCGCCGGGCGCTTGCCGAGAATGTGAGCAGCGCGGCGACTACTTGCCGGCTCGCCCGTGGGCGATCTCCTCGGTGAGGAGCAGCGCCTGGGCGACCTCGGCCATGGGCCGGCGGCTGTCCATCGCGGTCTTCTGGATGCGCCGGAACGCATCGGGCTCGGAGAGACCGAGCCGCTGCATCAGGATGCCTTTCGCCCGCTCGATGAGCTTGCGCGTCTCGAGCGTGCGCTTGAGCGCTTCGTTCTCCTGCCGCATGGCGGTGAGCTCGCGGAAGCGCGAGACCGCCACGTCCAGGGCCGGGCCCACCTCCTCCGCGCGGAGCGGCTTCACGAGGAATGCGAGCACGCCGGCTCCGATGGCGCGCGCGGCCACCGCGGTGTCGGTATGGCTGGTGAGCATCACCACGGGGCAGGCGCCCGAGGCCATCACCTGGCGCGCCGCCTCGACCCCGTCCCCGTCGGGCAGCCCCACCGCCATGATGACGACGTCCGGCCGGTGCTTCCCCACGAGGTGCACGACGTCCTGGACCCGGCTACCGTTGCCCTTCACCTGCCCGCCCTGCGCGATGACCGCCTCCGCAACCGCCGCGCGGGAGGGCGCGTGATCATCCACGACGACGACCTTCCATCTGGGTGTCATGCCGACGATGGAGCAGCAAGGCGGGTGCCAAGGCGCGCCCGACGGAATATCGCGCGATTGGCGGGAGTGGCGACGGAGCCGTCTGCTCAGGCGCGGTGCAGGTGCCACGCGTCGGCCCAGCGCCTGAGCCGACTGCCCTTCCACGGGGCAGCGAACGCACGACGGCCCCCGGAGCTGTGCGCTCCGGGGGCCGAGGAGACGACAGCCGGCGAGCCCGGCCTAGATGTCGTAGTAGAGGGCGAACTCGTACGGATGCGGCCGCAGCCGGATGGGGTCCACCTCGTTCTTCCGCTTGTACTCGATCCAGGTCTCGATGAGGTCCGGCGTGAACACGTCGCCCTTGAGGAGGAAGTCGTGATCCTTCTCGAGGTTGTCGAGCACGATGTCGAGCGCGCCGGGGAGCTGCTTGATCTTCTTCTGCTCGGCAGGCGGCAGCTCGTAGAGGTCCTTGTCCACCGGCTTGCCCGGGTCGATCTTGTTGGCCACGCCGTCCAGGCCGGCCATCACGCAGGCCGCGAAGGAGAGATACGGGTTGCAGGTCGGATCGGGCGTGCGGAACTCGATGCGCTTGGCCCCTTCCGACTTCGAGTACATCGGGATCCGGATGGCGGCGGAGCGGTTGCGCTGGCTGTATACGAGGTTGATCGGCGCCTCGTAGCCCGGCACCAGCCGCTTGTAGCTGTTGGTCGAGGGGGCGATGAAGGCCAACAGCGCGGGCGCGTGCTTCAGAATGCCGCCGATGTAGTAGAGGCAGGTCTTGGAGATGTCCGCGTAGCCGCCCCGCTCGTAGAAGAGGTTCTTGCCGTTCTTCCACAGCGACTGGTGCGTGTGCATGCCCGAGCCGTTGTCCTGGAAGAGCGGCTTGGGCATGAAGGTGGCAGTCTTGCCCCACTTCTTCGCGGTGTTCTTCGCGCAGTACTTGTACCAGCACACCCGGTCCGCCATCTTCGTCAAGGTGTCGTAGCGCATGTCGATCTCGGTCTGGCCGCCGGTCGCCACCTCATGGTGGTGCACTTCCACGCGAATGCCCACCGACTCCAGCGCCAGCACCATGTCGGACCGGATGTCCTGGAAATGGTCCATGGGCGGAACCGGGAAGTACCCCTGCTTGTAGCGGGGCTTGTAACCGAGGTTGGGCCGGTCCGGCGTGCTCTCCTTGCCGGTGTTCCACGCGCCCGCCTCGGAGTCGATGAAGTAGTACCCGTGGTTGTAGCCCTGATCGAAGCGGATCGAGTCGAAGAAGAAGAACTCGAGCTCGGGACCGATGTAGACGGTGTCGGCGAGGCCGCCCTTCTTCACGTAGGCCTCGGCCTTCTGAGCCACGTAGCGCGGATCGCGGGTGTAGGCCTTCCCGGTCACGGGGTCCTTGACGTTGCAGATCAGCACCAGCGTGGGTACCGCGGTGAACGGATCCATCTGGGCCGTCGAGGGATCGGGGATGAGCAGCATGTCCGACTCGTCGATGGTCTGGAATCCGCGGATGGACGAGCCGTCGAAGCCGAGGCCGTCCTCGAAGATGCCCTCGTTCAGCTCGGAGATCGGGATCGAGAAGTGCTGCCAGAGCCCCGGCAGGTCGATGAACCGGAGGTCAACGATCTTGGCTCCCTTCTCCTTCGACAGCTTCACCACGTCCTTCGGGGTCATTCCTGCCTCCTTATGAAAGTTCGTTGGGACTCAAAACCGGGGGCCGGCAGGCCCGTCCTGGCCCCGCCGGCCTCAGACACTAGAGGCTTCGCTCTCCTCCGTCAAGGCCCGGCTAGTGCGCGGCCCGCGCCTTGGCCTGGGTGGCCCGCATCGCCTCCTCGAATGCTCCGCCGCTCACGGAGTACTCCCCGCCTCCGCCGAGCGCGTATGCCGTCTCCGAGTGCTGAGACAGATCGAGCCCGGCCATCTCGTCCTCCTCGCTCACGCGGAGGCCCATGACGGCGTCGAGCACCTTCAGGATGACCGTGGTCATGACGAACCCGAGCACGAGGGTCACCCCCACTGCCATGATCTGGATCACGAGCTGCTTGGGATTGCCGTAGAGGAGGCCGTCCCCGCCCGCGTCGTTCACCAGCTTCGTGGCGAAGATGCCGGTGGCGAGGGCGCCCCACGTGCCGCCCACGCCGTGCACGCCGACCACGTCGAGCGAGTCGTCGTAGCCGATCTTCGCCTTGAGGTTGCACGCGGTGTAGCAGATCACGCCTGCCACCGCGCCGATCGCGATCGAGGCCATCGGGGTGACGAAGCCGGCCGCCGGCGTCACCGCAACGAGCCCGGCCACCGCGCCGGACGCCGCCCCCAGCACCGTCGGCTTTCCGCGCGACGCCCACTCGGTGAACATCCAGGCCAGCGCCGCCGCCGCCGTCGCGGTGTTGGTGGTCACGAACGCGTGGCCGGCGAGGCCGTTGGCGGCGAGCGCGCTGCCCGCGTTGAAGCCGAACCAGCCCACCCACAACATGCCGCCGCCGGCCACGGTGAATGGCAGGCTGTGCGGCGTCATGGCCGTGTGCGGGAATCCGCGTCGCTTGCCGAGCACCACCGCGCATACCAGCGCGGCGACGCCGGCACTCACGTGGACCACGATGCCGCCGGCGTAGTCCATGACGCCCAGCTTCGCCAGCCAGCCGCCGCCCCACACCCAGTGCGCGATCGGCACGTAGACCAGCAGCGACCAGAGCACCGAGAACAGCAGTACGGCTGAAAAACGCATGCGCTCGGCAAAGCCACCGATGACCAATGCCGGCGTGATCACCGCGAAGGTCATCTGGAACATGAAGAACACGCTCTCGGGCACCGTGCCCGTCACCGAGGCGCGCGTGACTCCCGCGAGGAAGGCCTTGTCGAGGCCACCAATCCAACCTTGCGCATTTCCGCCGTCGCTGAAGGTCAGCGAGTAACCCACCGCCAGCCACAGCAGCGACACCACGCAGGTGATGGTGAAACACTGGATGAGGATCGACAGCACATTCTTGGAACGCACCAGGCCCGCGTAGAACAACGCCAGACCCGGCAGCGTCATGAAGAGCACCAGCGCCGTGGCGCTGATCAGCCAGGCCGTATCGCCCGTGTCGGCCACCGCGGGCACGCCCGGTGCCGCCTGCGCCCACGAAAATATCGGGAACAGCAGCAAGCCGAGTGCCGCCGGCACCCGGTAGTTAGAGACACGCATTTTCCAACCCCTCTTGTCAGCGGCTGAGCGCCGCACTGTCAATCGCCGGCCTGCTGCGGCTATCGAGCGCAGGCTCTCATTGTGGCTGTCACCACGGTTCTAACAACGGCCTGCCGCCGGAAGGGCAGCAGGCCGTCGCACATTCAGCTTGGAATCGCTTGGTTCGTGCCTACAGGGCGCTGTTGTCGGTTTCGCCGGTGCGGATGCGGATCACGCGGTCGA
>DATJFY010000071.1:0-67968 GCA_035495415.1 Verrucomicrobiia bacterium | reverse complement strand
GGCGCCCGAGCGCACGAAGATCACGCGGGGGCCGGCGTCGAACGAAAGCAGCGCGCCGGCGGCTAGCCGGTGCTCGACGAGGCGCAGGGACCAGGCCATGGTGGGCTCGCCCCGTCACTCGCCCCGCAGCGTGGGGTCGAGAAGGTCGCGGAGCCAGTCGCCGGTCCGACTCACCACGATGGTCGCGGCCATCAGCACCAGCCCGGGGAAGGTCGAGATCCACCAGGCGCTGTCCAGATACTCACGCCCTTCCTGCACCATGCCGCCCCAGGACGGCGTGGGCGGCTGAATCCCCAACCCGAGGAACGACAGCGTGGCCTCGAGCACGATGGCGCGCCCCAGCTCCAGCGTGGCGACGACGACGATCGACGACAGGATGTTCGGCACGACATGTCTCCACACGATGCGGAGCACGGAGCCGCCGAGGGCGTGGACGGCGTCCACGAACTCGCGCGAGCGAAGTCCGAGGACCTGGGATCTCAAGATGCGTGCGTAGCCCACCCAACCCGCGAGACTGATGACCACGACGATGGTGACGAAGCTCGGGCCGAGCACAGCGATGATGCCGATGGCGAGGAGGATGAACGGGAACGCGAGCTGCGCGTCCGCGACGGTCATGATCATGGTGTCCACCCAGCCGCCCCGGAAGCCGGCGAGGATGCCGAGGACGGAGCCCACGACGCCTCCCACGAGTACGGCGGAGAAGCCAACGAGGAGCGACACCCGAGAGCCATAGATCATCCGCGACAGCACATCGCGGCCCAGATGATCCGTGCCCATGAGATGGGCGCGCCCGTCCGCCGCCTCGAGCGTGGGGGCGACCAGCCGCGCCCGCAACGATTGCCTGGTGGGATCGTGGGGCGCCAGCCAGGGGGCGGTCACCGCCATCAGCACGAGGAGGAGGATGAACCCGATGCCTCCGGCGGTGAGCCTGCGCGCGCGTCGGGCGCGGCGCCCGGCCTTCGCCGAGGCGGCAACCACCGTGAGGTCAGCGGACGCGGATACGGGGATCGAGGAATCCATAGACCGCGTCGATCGCGAGGTTGATCACGACGAACAGTGCGGCGGACAAGAGCACCACGCACTGGACTACCGGATAGTCGCGATTGTAGATGGACTGGATGGCGAGCCGGCCGATTCCCGGCCACGCGAACACCGTCTCCGTCACCACGGCGCCGGCGAGCAGTCCGCCGAACTGCAGCCCGGTGATCGTGATGATGGGGATCGCCGCGTTTCGAAGCGTGTGCTTGACGATCACGAGCAGCTCGGCGAGCCCCTTGGCGCGCGCGGTCCGGATGTAGTCGGCCCGCAGCACTTCGAGCATGGCGGAGCGCGTAAGGCGGGCGATGGACGCCATCGCGAAGAGGCCGAGCGTCACCGCGGGAAGGACGAGATGACGCCAGTCCCCGCGGCCCGAGGTGGGTAAGAGGCCCGCTTTCACCGAGACGAGCAGGATGAAGAGGATGCCGATGAAGAAGGTCGGCGCGGCCTGGCCGACGAGGGCGACGCCCATCGCGAGATGGTCGATCAGCCGGTTCCGGTATACGGCGGAGAGGAGCCCGACGGGAATGGCCACGATCACGGCCACGGCAAAGGACACGAGCCCCAGCTCGAAGGTGGCGGGGAGGCGCTCGGTCACGACCGCCATCGCTGAGCCCTTGAATCGGATGGACTGGCCGAAGTCGCCGCGGGCGAGGTTGCCGAGAAAGACCGCGTACTGTACGAGCAGCGGACGGTCCAGCCCGAGCTCGGCACGCAGGCGAAAGATCTCGCTCTGCGGTGCGTCCGGGGGCAGGAGGAGCGGGGTGGGGTCTCCAGAGAGGCGCATGACGACGAAGACGACAGTGGAAACCAGCCAGAGCGCGACGATTGCGCGCCCCGCGCGGCTGGCGAAGAACCGGAGGAACGTGCGCATGCGAGACCCTCGCCTGCCCTCCCCCAATGGGGGAGAGGGCAGGAGAGGCAGGGCTAGGCCCGGCGGAACTTGAAGTTGAAGCGTCGAATCTCGAGCTGTTGGAGGGGGTCCGGCGTCCACTCCACGTACTTCTGCAGGCCGTAGTCCTCGTACGGCTGGATCACCGGAATCCACGGGAAGTGCTCGAGGAAGATCTTGGTCATCTTCTTGTACGCTTCCCCGCGGAACTTCTCGTCAACAGAGAACCGTGCGGCATTCCCCAGCTCGTCCCACTCCGCATGCCGCCAGTAGTCCTGAGGTCCGCCGGGGCCGAGGAGGCGCCACATCATGCCGTCAGGATCACGGACCGTGGAGGTGGGATCGGACCACCACAGCCCCTTGAAAGTCTTGTCGCGATTCTTCTGCGCCCGCACCGAGTATTCGAAGACCTCCACCTTGGCATTCACGCCCACGTCCTTCCACATGGCCTGGATCGCCTCGGACATGGGCTTGTCCCCCGCCATGTAGGCGGCGGTCGTCTCGATTACGATCTCCTCATTCTTGTAGCCGGCCTTCTTCAGAAGCTCCCGCGCCTCCTTAGGATTGTAGGCAAGCGCTGGCAGCGAGGCGTCGAAGTGGTTGTCGCCCTTGGCAATGGGTCCGCTCGGCGCGATCCCGCGACCGCGCCAGAGCTCCTTGATGATCGCGTCGCGGTCAATCGCGAGCGATAGCGCCTGCTTCACGAGCGGATTGTCCAGGGGCTTCACCTTGCTATTCACGGCGAGGACGTACAGGCCGCCATAGAGTGCGCCCGCCACCGTGGTGCCCGCATTACCCCGCACCCTCTCCCCCTGGTCCGGCGGGACCTGGGTGGCGATGTCGATCTCCCCCTTGAGTAGGGCGCCGATCCGCGGCGCCATCTCGGGCAAGGCGCGCACGATGAGACGATCGAAGTCCGGCTTGCCGCCCCAGTAGTCGGGGTTGGCATCCAACACGACCTTGTCGTCCTTGGTCCAGGACACGAAGCGGACCGGGCCGGTGCCTACGGGCTTCTGGTTGAAGGTCTCAGCGCCGACCGACTCGAAGTACTTCTTGGGCATGATCTGCCCGGCGTAAAAACCTAGGCGTGCGGGCAGGAGCGGATCCGGCTTCTTGGTATGCATCACGACCGTCGTCGCGTCCGGCGTCTCGATCCGCTCGATGGTGGTGAGAATTGTGCTCACGCGTGTCTTGGCGGCGGGATCGTAAGTTCGGTCGATGGCGAACTTGACATCGGCCGAGGTGAACGGATCACCGTTGTGCCATTTCACCCCTTGACGCAGCTTGAATATCCACGCCTGCTGGCCCTGGAGCTTCCACTCGGTGGCGAGGCCGGCGAGCAGTTTACCGTCGGGTCGGCGGCTCGTGAGGTTGTCAAAGATGTTGAACGAGATCCGGATGTCGTTCGACGACGTGCTCATATGCGGGTCGAGCCAGGCGATATCCCCGCCCTGGGCGACCACCAGCTCCCGCTTCTGAGAGGTCTGGGCGGCGGCGGGAGCGGCCAGGCCGCCCGGCAAGGCGGCGGCCGCGCCGGCCAGGGCCGCGCCCTTGAGTAGGTCTCTACGACTCACTGTCATGCTGCGTTCCTCCTTACCGAGAAATGTGGGATTGGGCGCTGACCTGAGCTCGCAGCCTTGCGTGGTACCCCCGGTTCCGGGTCGTGGGACCGAAGGGTTCGAGTGGTCCTCCTTATAGGGCCTTCCCCTCGCCCTGTCAAGCATGCGAGAATTCGCGCGTTATGGCCAATCAGACTGCGGACGTCGTCGTCATCGGAGGCGGGGTCAACGGGTGCAGCACCGCATTTCACCTGGCCGAGCGTGGCGTCACGCGCGTGATCCTGGTGGAGCGTCGTCAGCTGGGCGCTGGGGCCAGCGGCAAGTCGGGCTCGCTGGTGCGCATGCACTACACCAACGCCCACGAGTCCCGCCTCGCTCACGAGAGCCTCAAGTACTTCCACGATTGGAAGCATCGGGTCGGAGGCGACTGCGGCTTCGAGCGGCTCGGCTACTTGAAGCTGGTGGCCCGCGGCCATCGCGACCGGTTGGAGCGTAATGTCGCCGCCCAGCAGGCGATCGGGATCAAGACCCGCGTGATCACCTCCGACGAGGTGCGCGAGATCCTGCCCGAGTGCCGCGTGGACGACCTCGGGGGCGCCGCGTACGAGCCCGACTCGGGCTACGCCGACCCGAACGCCACCACGTTCTCCCTCGCCGAGGCGGCCCGGCGCCTCGGCGTCGAGATCCGCACGCACTGCGAGGCGACGCGCGTCGTGACCGAGCGCGGCCGCGTCACCGGGGTGGAGACCACCGGCGGGCGCATCGACACCCCCGCGGTGGTGCTCGTGCCGGGCGCGTGGGCGCATACGCTGCTGGAGCCCCTGGGAATCGGCCTGCCGCTCACGCCGTTCCGCATCCAGGTGTCCATCTTCCGCTGGCCGGCCGGCTTCACCCGGCGCCACTGCGTGATCAGCGATGACTCGCACGAGGCGTGGATACGGCCGGAGGGCGCGGCCTCCACGCTGATCGGGGTGGAGCTGGGCGTCTCCCACGGCGATCCCGAGAAGTACAACGAGGGCGTGGACCCGGACTACGTCACCCTCTGCCGCGAGAAGCTCTCCGCACGACTGCCCGCGTTCGCGGAGGCGACGATGCGGGGCGGCTGGGCCGGGATGATCATGATGTCCGCGGACGGCCGCGCCATCATCGACCAGATCTCGTCGGTGCCCGGCCTCTGGGTGATGCTCGGCGACTCCGGCACCTCGTTCAAGACCTCGCCCGCCATCGGTCGCTGCCTCGCCGAGTGGGTCACCGAGGGCAAGCCGGCCCTGATGGACCTCACGCCCTTCCGCGCCTCGCGCTTCGCCGAGGGCAAGCCCTGGGTCGACGCGGACAACTACGGCCGCGAACGCCTGACCGTCTCACGCTAGTCGCCGCGTCTACTCCCGCAGCCGGCACCGGGGCCCGCCCCGGCGCCGGCTGCTCGACCTAGTGCGCGCCGGCCCCGGCGCGGTAGGTGGGCGCGGGGATGCCGTCGATGAACACATTGATGCAGGCGGGACGGCCGGAGGCGGAGGCCGCCACGGCCCGCGCGAGCGCCCCGTCCAGATCCCCCGGGTACTCGACGTGCTCGGCGTGGGCGCCCAGCGCGGCCGCGACCCGATCGTAGCGGGTGGGGCGCAGCTCGCAGCCCACGGTGCGCTCGGCGCCGTAGTGCTGGAGCTGGAGCTGATGCTCGGCGTTCCAGCGCGCATCGTTGCCCACCACGGCGACGATGGGCAGGCCGTGGCGCACCGCCGTGTCGAGCTCGAAGGCGTGGAAGCCGAACGTGCCGTCTCCCAGCGCGGCGATGACGAGGGTGTCGGGATGGGCGGCCTTGGCGCCGAGCGCCATCGGAATCGCGCTGCCGATCGAGCCTGACGGCCCGTTGATGAGGCGCGTGCCCGCCTCGCAGCCCGCCTGGATCCACTGGCCGAACTCGCCGCCGTCGGCGACGAGGATGGCGCCGCGATCGAGCAACGGCTGAAGGGCGGCCGCCACGCGGAGCGGATGAATGGGGCGTGACGTCGCGCCGCGCAGCGCGGCCCAGCCCCCGGGCACGGCCTCGCGCGCGGCGCGCACCTCGTCGCCCCAGGCCGCGTGCTTCCACCGCCGACCGGCCGCCTCGGCGGCGAGGCGCTCGGCCACACGTGCCGGATCGGCCACCAGCGAGAGCTCAACGCGCGCGTCATTCGCGAGGGCGGCGGCGTCCCAGTCCACTTGCAGAATGCGGCGGTCGGGCGCGAAGACGCCGGCGTCGCCGAAGCGCAGCCCGTAGTCGAGGCGCTTGCCCAGCAGCAGCACCGCGTCGGCCTGCGCGAAGACCGTCGCGGCCATGTGAAGCCACGGGTCGTTCAGACCGCGCGGGCTCTCGACGGGCAAGGCGGGAATACCGGTGGCGCGGCTGAGGGCCGCAACCGCGGCGCCGCGCGGCGCGCGGGCCATGGCGGGCCCGACCACGATCAGCGGGCGGCGCGCGGACTCGAGCCGCTCGAGGATCTGCGCGATCGTGACCTCGGGGACGAGCGTCGGCTCGTGCCCGGACGGGGCGGGCGCCGCGGCGGGCGCCTCGGCCACCTTCGCGTCGAGCAGATCGCCCGGCAGGCTCAGGTGCACCGGCCCCGGCCGCCCGCTCGCGGCGAGCACGAGGGCGCGCGCCATGTCGTCGCCCATGCCCGCCGCGCTCTCGACGCGCCATGCCGCCTTGGTCACCGGCCGCGCTGCGCCGACCTGGTCGATCTCCTGGAAGGCGCCGCGCCCCGCCTGGGCCTTGGGGGCGTGGCCGGAGAGCAGCACCATCGGCGACTCCGACATCAGCGCGCCATACAGCGCCGAGATCGCGTTGAGATGACCGGGACCCGCCGTCACCAGCGCCACGCCCGGCCGCTCGGTGAGCCGGCCCCAGGCGTCGGCCATGTGCACCGCGCCTGCCTCGTGGCGGGTGTGGAGGATGGAGATCGGCTGCTCGATGGTCGCGTCGTAGACGGACAGGATCTGATTGCCGGACAGGGAGAAGAGGTGCGGGACGCCCGCGGCGACGAGCGCGTCGACGAGGAGCTGCGCGCCGGTGCGCGTGGCCATGGCTAGCGCACCCGGCCGCGCGCGGCGACCGGCCACACCACCTCGACGGCGCCGCCGCGCACCCCGTGGAGCTCGTCCACCATGTTCGAGACCACGCAGCAGTGGTTCGGCACCACCTCCACCACGTCGCCCACCATCGGACGCTCGGGGCACGCGCTCAAGTCCACCACCGCGTGCTCCTCGGAGAGGTGGGTGATCGCGGCCTCCCCGTATTCCATCACGTGGCCGAAGCCCTTCATGAAGTACTGGTCGGAGGTGAGCACCTTCGACCCGGCGTCCAGCACCGCACGCTCGGGCGTGGGCCGGCTCACCACCGTGGCGCGCACCCGCATCGCGCAGTCCTCCCACGTCGCCGTGCCGGTGGACACCACCATCGCATCGTTGAACACGCAGGTCCCCGCGCGATGCTCGGTGAGCATGGGGAAGCGGTCCACGGTGGCGAGCGCGGGCGTGCCGCCGCCCGAGACGACCGGCACCGCGATCCCCGCCTGCTTGAAGAGCGCCAGCGCCGCCTCGAAGAAGACCCGGGTGTCGGGATCCCGGCTGGGGAAGGTCATGAGCCCCTGGAACTGCAGACGCGGCAGCGTCATGGCCATGCGCGCGAGGTCCACCGCGGCCTGCGGCGTCTGCACGCCGGTGCGCCCCATGCCGGTGTCGCAGTCCACCACGAAGCGCAGATCCTGGCCCGCCCGCGCCGCCGCCTCGGAGAGGCCCCGTGCCACCACCTCGTTGTCGAGCGCGACGGTGAGCCGCCGGATGCGGCGGTTCGCCGCCATGAGCCGCTCGGCCTTCGCCGCTCCGAGGATGTTGTACGTGAGAAGGACGTCGTCAGCCACGCCGGCGTCGGCGAACACCTCGACCTCCCCGAGCTTCTGACAGGTGATCCCCATCGCCCCCGCGGCCATCTGTTGCGCGCCGATGGCGGGGATCTTGTGGGTCTTGATGTGCGGGCGATTGCCGATGCCGCGGCGGTCGAGGAGCCCCTGCACGCGGCGGATGTTCGCCTCCATGATGTCGAGGCGGATGGTGACGACCGGGGTATCCAGCTCGCTCACGCGCGTCATGGCATCTCTCCTCGGAAGCGGGCGAGGGCGGCGGCGTGCAACCGCCCGTTGGTGGCGAAGGCGGTGGACGAGTAGATGGTGGGCTTGCCCTCGAAGTCGGTGAAGACCCCGCCCGCCTCTTCGACGAGGAGGCGCAGCGCGGCGAGGTCCCAGGGCTTCACGCCCGGGGTCAGGGCCACCTCGCCCTTGCCTTCCGCCACCGTGGTGAACGAGAGGTAGTCGCCGAAGCCGCGCTGATAGGTGGTGGCGTCGACGAGGCGCAGAAAGCCGTCCCAGAGCTCCGGCGGACGCAGCATGCCGAGCGCGCCGTGGAGCAGCGTGCCCTGCCGCAGCTCGCCGACCGCGGAGACGTGAATCCGGGCGCCGTCGGCGTAGGCGCCTTCGCCGCGACGGGCCACGTGCAGGACGTCGGGGACGGGCTGGTAGACGACGCCCGCCATGACCACGCCGTCCTCTTCCAGCGCCACCAAGGTCGCCCACTGGGGCAGGCCCTTCACGAAGTTACGCGTGCCGTCGATGGGATCGACGATGAACCGGCAGGCGGTGGAGCCGCGCGCGCCCGTCTCCTCGCCGAGCCAGCCGTACTCGGGATACGCGGCGGCGAGCACTCGGGCCACCGCCGCCTCCGCGTCGCGATCGGCGTCGGTGACCGGCGACCCGTCGCCTTTGATGATGACGTCGAAGCCACGGCGCTGCCGCTCACGCGCGATGGCGCCCCCCGCGCGCGCGGCCTCCACCATGACGGCCAGGGTCGCGTCCACCGCGACATTCTACCCTCACCTTGTGAGAGAATCAGGCACCGCGATGGACGTCCTGGCGACCCGTCTGCTGGCTCCCACCCTCGCCGCCCCGCTGCGCGAGCACATCGACGCCGTCGCCACCCGCGTGCGCCGCGCCGCCGGGACGCCGACCCGCGTGCTTCGCATCGCCGCCCTCGTCCACGAGGAGGCGATCGGCCATCTGCCGGCCGTGCTGCGCAAGGCGGGATTGAGCGCGCACGCCGCGCCGGTCACCGCGATCGTGGGCGGGTTCGGCGAGGTGTGGAAGGCGCGCGACGCCGCGGGAGTTGTAGGCTATGTGGGGCGGCACCGCGAGCATCTGGCTTCCCTGCTCCTGTTCGAGCTGGCGCACGAGGGCGCGCCCACCGCCGAGATGCGCGCGGCCGCGCGTCGGGGTGGCCTCGGAGAAGAATTCGAGACCTGGGTGAGACGCCTCGGCGCCGCCGCCGGGGAAGGAGGCAGCGTATGAATGCGGTCAAAGATTCGAGTCATCTCTACGAGGTTGAACGCCGGGCGCGCCACGCCGAGCGGCCGGGCTTCCGCATCTCGGAGCTGCAGATCTCACCCACGCAGCAGGTGCCGTGGCACTACCACACCCGGGTGCAGGACACCTTCTACGTGCTGGAGGGGCGCCTGCGCATCTTCCTGCGCGATCCCAAGGAAGAAGTGCGCCTCGCGCCGGGCGAGACCTACACCGTCCGGCCCGGGCGGGCGCACCTCGTCACGAACGCGGGCGAATCCTCCGCAACCTTCCTCGTGCTGCAGGGCATCGGCGAGTACGACTACGTGCCGCTGACCGGCCCAGAGGCCAAGGTCAGGTAGCTAGCGGATCGGCTTCGGAAAGGTCGCGGTCGCCTGCTCGCCGATCTTTCTCCCCATCTCGGACCCGACGGCGGTCGAGTTCCGGTAGTGCACGCCGTCCAGGATGCGAGCGAGGGACACCTCCTGGGTGAAGTCGCTCACGCTCGTCCAGCCTCGCGCCGCGCCGGCCGCCGTGTAGCTGGTGGAACGCAGGGTCGGCGTCGGCCCCGCGCCGATCTCCGCGGTCAGCACCCCGCCCAGCGCGCCCGACACGATGCAGTGCGCGCACGGGTACTCCGGGTGCATGGGCGTGTCGATGAACGGCACCCAACCGGCCTCGCGCTCGGTGGCGTCGTTGCCGTCCAGGTCGCCGTTACGGATGGCGGTGACCGGCCGCCAGAAGTTGTAAATGTACTTGGCGTCGAACACCGCGATGAGCGCGTCGTCCATGGCCATCGCCGCCACCGCGAGGAAGCGTGCGTTGTCCGTCACCTCGCGCCCGGGCGCGGCCGCGACGGCGCGGGCGATCGGCCAGTAGACGCTCGGAAGCGTCGCCTCCCAGAATTTCGCGATGGCCGTCTGCTCGGCCGTGCGCACGGTGCTGTTGCGTGCCCCGAGCGCCTTGATCTCGTTGTAGTCGCGCGCCCAGGTGTCACTCGTCAGGCTCGGCGGCGGCCCCGGCCGAAACTGGTCAGGGCGCGTCAGCGTCCACGGGCGGCGCTTCCCCCAGTGGGGCGTCGCCGGCAGCATCGTGGGCACGTACACGCCGGGGGCGGCGTGGGGCCGATATCCGTCGGGCGCGATGGCGCCGTCATCAGCGCACGACGCCACGATCGTGGCAGCGGCCTGCTCGCCGAGCGCGATGCCCGCCGCTTTCGCGGGGCCATCGGGCACGCCGGCGATCAGCGCCTGATAGTCGGCCTCCACCACGGGGTGCTGGGCCGCGGGCATGAGCTTGAGGAGCGCGGTGCGCGTGGCCGAGGCGACGGCGGCGTCGACCGAGGCGCCGGGCGCCGGCGCGAGCTTCGCGCGGTACGCCGGATAGCGGCCGGTGATCGCGTTGACCGATTCGAACACCGACACTTGCACGATGGCCATCATCCGCACGGTGATGGGCGGCGCGGGAAAGCGCGAGACGGTGTCGGCCGCCCGGGCGTTGGCGTCGGTGACGATGTCGGCGCGGACATCGGGCGTGGCGAGCAGCAGCGCCGCGACGGCGAAGCAGCAGAACGCAGCCCAGCGGACGTTCTTCATGGTCGATCCTCCTTGTCCCAGGACTATCCCCCGGTCGTTCGGGCGCCGTTAGACAGGTCGAAAAAAACCGTTAATGCTATAGTCGCGTCACTCCGTGAGGAGGTCGTGCATGCACGGTCTGACCTTGACCCTCCTGGGCGGCTTCCGCGCTCAGCAGGCCGACCGAGCGGTGACCCTGTCGAAGAAGGCCCAGGGCCTCATCGCCTATCTCGCGCTCACGCCCGGCCATTCCGAATCACGCGCTCGCCTGGCCGGTCTTCTCTGGGGCGATCGGGGAGAGGAGCAGGCGCGGAACAGCCTGCGGCAGGCCCTGTTCGAGATCCGGCGCGCCCTCGGACCGTCGGGCGAGCGCGCCTTGATCGTCGAGCACGAGCAGGTGGCCCTCGACCCCGCCGGCCTCGCGGTGGACGCCCTCGAGGTCGAGCGCCTCGCCGGCGCGGACACCCTCGAGGCGCTCGAGGCGGCGGGCGCGCGTCTCGGGGGCGACCTCCTCGCCGGGCTCGCCGTGAAGGACCCCGCGTTCGAGCTCTGGCTCGACGGGCAGCGGGAGCGGCTGCGCGAGCTGAGCCTGCGGGTGCTGCACGCCCTGCTCGTGCGGCAGGCCGGCGCCGGGCAGACGGAGCGGGCGATCGAGACCGCGCTCCGCATCCTCGCGCTCGATGCGCTTCAGGAAGCCGCGCACCGCGCGCTGATGCGCCTGTACGCGTCGCAGGGCCGTGGCGCGATCGCGCTGCGACGCTACCAGGCGTGCGTGGACGCGCTGTGGCGCGAGCTGCGGGTCGAGCCCGAGCCGGAGACGAAGCAGCTCTACCGGGAGATCCTCCTCCAGCGCTCGACGCAGAGCCTCCCGCCCGCGCGGGCCGCGCACCCCGCGGCGCCCTCGGGTGAGGCGAGCGTCCACCCGCCGCTCATCGGCCGAGACGCCGAGCTCGCGCGCGTGCGCGCCGAGCTCGCCCGCGGCGCCGAGGGCCACGCGCGCGTGGTCGCGATCCTCGGCGAGGCGGGACTCGGCAAGACCCGGCTCGTCGAGGAGGTGGTGGCGCACGCCCAGCGCGACGGCCTGCGGCTGGTCCTGGGCCGCGCGCACGAGAGCGAGCGCATCCTGCCCTTCGGGCTCTGGGCGGGCGCGCTCCGGGGCAGCCATGCGCTGAGCGACACGGACACGCTCAAGGGGCTCGGCGCTGCGTGGCGGCAAGAGCTCGCCCGCCTCTTTCCGGAGATCGGCGGCCGCCTGGGCCCGGCGCGAGCCGGCATCGATGATCATTTGCGCATCTTTCAGGCGGTGGGAGAGCTCCTGACCGCGCTGGGGCGAAAGGGTCCGCTCGCGATCGTGCTGGAGGACGTGCACTGGGCCGACGAGACCAGCCTCCGCCTCACCGCCTTCCTCGCTCGGCGGCTGGTCGGCACCGCGGTCACGTTCCTCATGACCGCCCGCGTGGAGGAGCTCGATCCGGTGCCGTTCACCCGCAGCATCTTCACGGAGCTCGGTCGGGACCCGGGTCTGACGGAAGTCCGCCTGCTTCCTCTGCGGAGGACGGAGACCCTCGAGCTCGTACGGGCGCTCGCCGGGCGAGTTGCCGCCGCCGCCGATCCCTCGCTGGAGGAGCGCATCTGGCGCGCGAGCGACGGGAATCCCCTGGTGGTGGTGGAGACGCTGCGCGCCCTCCACGAGCGCGGACTTGCGAGCGCCGACGGGACGCTGCCGCTGCCCGACGGCGTGCGCCGAATCCTGCGGGAGCGCCTCGACCGCCTCGACGGCCGCGCGCGCGAGCTGGTGGGGATCGCCGCGGTGATCGGGCGCGAGTTCGAGCTCGGCGTGCTCCGGGAGGCGGCCGGGCTCGACACCCGCGAGCTCGCGGATGCGATGGAGGAGCTGGTGCGGCGACGCCTCCTGCATCAGGTCGGCGAGCACTTCGACTTCACCCACGACCGCGTGCGCGACGTCGCCTACGAAGAGATCGGCGAGCCGCGGCGGCGCATGCTCCACGCCGCGGTCGCCGCGGCCATCGAGCGCGAGCACGCGCAGGACCTCGATGCGCATCGGGCCGCCCTCGCCGGGCACCACCGGCGCGCGCTGGCCTGGGACAAGGCGGTTGAGCATCTCCTCGCCACCGCGAGCCAGGCGGCCGAGCGGGGCGCCTACCGGGACGCCGTCACGCTCTTCGACAGCACGCGCGAGGCGTTGAGCCATCTGCCGCCGACCTCGGCAGTCATGGCGCGCGTGGTCGACCTCCTGCTGGAGACGCGCGATCTCCTCATCACCTTGGGCGAGATCCCGCGCACGGCCGAGCACCTCGCCGAGGCGGAGCGGCTCGCGCGCCAGGCCGGCGACGAGCGCCGCCTCGCGCACGTCCTCCACCGGGTGGCGCACAATCACTGGCTACTGGGCGACCAGGCGCGGACCATCGAGATCAGCGAGCAGGTGCGCGCCCTCGGCGAGCGCCTCGGCGATGCGACTCAGATGGGCGTCGCGTTGCTCAAGCTGGGGCAGGCCCACAACGCGCTTGGCGATCACGCGCGGGCCATCGAGCACTTCGAGCGGGGACTCCGGGCGGATCCCGTCACCGACACCAATCCCAGCCGCTCGCTGGGCGTGCCGTCCGTCATCACCCGGACATGGCTCGCCCTGTCGCTCGCCGAGGTCGGACGGTTCGATGAGGCGGTGGATCACGGCGAGCGCGGGCGGCGGGAAGCGGACGCGGCGGGACAGCTCTACACGATCTTCTACGCGATCTACCAGCTCGGGCGGATCCACCTGGGCCGGGGCGCGCCCGCTCACGCCGTTCCCCTGCTCGAGCGGAGCGCGTCCCTCGCCGAAGCCTGGCACATCGGCCTCATGCGGGGGGCATGCGCCGACCATCTCGCGCGGGCCTATGTCCTGGCCGGACGCCTCCCGGAGGCGCGCGCGCTGCTCCACCCCGGCGCGCTGCCGCCGCGCTCGTACGTTTCCGCGCGGAAAGTCAGCCGCGGCGAGTGCTTCCTGGCCCTGGACCGAGTCGACGACGCGCGCACCGAGGCGCAGCAGGCCGTCGAGCTCGCCCGGCGCTTCGGCGAGCGTAGTCACGAGGCGAAGGCGCTGTGCCTGCTCGCCGCCGTGCGCGCCCACCAGGGACAGGCCGGCGAGGCGGCCGCCCTCTACCGCGAAGCGCGGTCACACGCGGAGGCGCTCGGCCTTCGACCGCTCGTCGCGCAGTGCCAGCTAGGGCTGGGGCGGCTCGCCGAGGCGACGGGCGACGCCGAGGCGGCGCGGACCGAGCTGACGCGGGCGGCGACGACGTTCCGCGAGCTGGGCATGCCGTACTGGCTGGCGCAGGTCGAGACCGCCTTGCCGCGCTAGGGCAGGGTCAGATAGCCCGGCACGGCCAGCGCGGCGAAGAGCAGCGCGGGCGGCACGTCTCCCTCGTCGTACCAGCCCGCCTCGTGCAGGAGATTCAGCGTCCCCAGCACGCGGCCGTCGTACGCCACCGGCACGTTCAACACCGAGTCGCAGCCCAGCGACGCGATCAGGGCGTGGTCGAAGAAGACGGATCGGATGTGCTCCGCGGTTCTTCCGATGTACGGCTGTCGCTCCACGAACAGCTGCCGCGACCATGCGCTCTCGTTGAACGTCTTGCGGCCGCCGACCGGGTAGGCCACCGGCTGGTTCGTGTAGCAGCGCTCTGACTCGCGTGAGTCCGCGTGGAAGCGCAGCACGGTGAAGAGCTTGTGGCCGATGACCGCCCCCAGCGCGGCGTCGAGGGCGGCCCACAGCGGTTCGGGCTGCCCCGGGCGCGCGAGAGCGGCGGCCACCGCCGCGAGATGCGGCGCGGGGTCGACGCCCGCCTGCTTCCGCGTCAACTCGCGACTCCCGCGGGTGGCGCATGGCGCGGCATACGCTCGGGCACGAGGCCGGAGGGGCGCATGCGGAGCACGACGATCAGGCTCGCGCCGATCAGAAACTCACGCACCGCCGCCACCTGCACGGGCTTGAGGCCGGGCAGCGCGCCAGTGACGAAGCGCGTGGATTCGAGGAAGAACACCACGAGAAAGGCACCCGCCACCGCGCCGGTGTTGCTGCCGGTCCCGCCCGCGGTGAGGGCCAGCACGATGTAGATCGAGATGAGCGGCACGAAGCCCTCCGGCGCGATGTAGGACGTGTAGTGCCCGTAGAGCGCGCCGGCCAGGCCGAGCACCGCCGCGCTCACCGCGAACGCCTCGACCTTGAACGCGATCACCGGCTTGCCCGCCACCGCCGCGACCTGATCGTCGTCGCGGATGGCGCGCAGCACGCGGCCGTACGGCGAGTGACGCACGCGCTGCATCGCCAGGTAGACGACGGCGACGGCGACGGTGGCGAGGCCGAGATAGATCAGATTGAAGGTGGCCGGCGTCACCTGCCCGCGCCACGGCCCCGGAATCCCCGAGATGCCGTCGGTGCCGTTGGTGAGCCAGATCTCGTTGGCCGCGACGAGGCGCACCACCTCGGAAAAGCCCAGCGTGATGATGGCGAGGTAGTCGCCGCGCAGCCGCGCGGTGACCAGCGCCATGACCGTGCCGGCGACGGCGGTGATCAGCATGGCGGCGAGCAGCCCCGCGGGCATCGGCCAGCCCGCCTTCTTCGTGAGGAGCGCGGAGACGTAGGCTCCCACGGCGTAGAACCCCACCAGGCCGAGGTTGATCATGCCCGTCATGCCCCACACGAGGTTCAGCCCCAGCGCGAGGAGCGCGTAGAACGCGGCGAACGTGGCCATGGCGACGAGGTAGCCTTCCACGAGCCGACCTCCTCAGTACGCCCGCTCGCCGAGAAGGCCGCGGGGACGCAGCGTGAGCACCATCAGGATGGCCGCGAAGCCCACCGCGGTGCGGTAGGCCGGCGCCAGGGAGAGGAGCGAGAGCTCCTCGGCCACGCCGATGGTGAGCGCGCCCACCACCGCGCCGGGAATCGAGCCGAGCCCGCCCACCACCGCGGCCGCGAACACGGAGAGGATCACCCGAAAGCCGGTGAGCGGGTCGATGCTGGTGTCGAGCCCCAGCAGCATGCCGCCGACCCCGGCCAGGCCCATCCCGACGAAGTTGACCAGCCGCGCCACCGTGTCGGCATTGATCCCCTTGATCCCCGCGAGCATGGGATTGTCGGCCACCGCACGCATGGCCTTGCCGGTGCGGGTGAAGGCGAGGAAGAGGAACAGCACGGCCATGGCGAGGACGGCGATGGCGAGGTTCTCCACCTGTTGCGGGCCGATGCGCAGTCCGGCCCACTGCCAGTCGCGGCGGATGGGCAGGTCGTAGCCGCGGAGGTCGTTGCCCCAGATGAAGCGCACGACGTTCTCGAGCACGATGGTGAGGGCGATGGCGGCAATGGCCGCGGTGAGCGCGCCGGCGGGCCGCAGCGGCTTGAGGACGATCTCGTCGTTCACCACGCCGGCCGCGCCCGCCACCAGGAAGGCGACGCCCACCGCGGCCCACGCGGGGAGGCCGCCCGCGGTGTTGGCGACGTAGCCGGCGAAGGCGCCGATGGTCGCGTGGGAGGCCACCGTGAAGTTGGGGAAGCGGAGCACCGCGTAGATGGCGGTGAAGCCGATGGCCGGCACCGCGAGGATGGTGCCGGCCACCAGGCCGTTGACGAGGAGCTGTGCGACCTCGCTCACGCGCTAGAGAATGGTCACCGGCTTGAACTTGCCCTTCTCGGCCTGGTCGAAGCGGATCTTGCAGTCGATGATGTCCCCGGTGTCGGTGAAGTCGCAGGGCCCGCTGGCGCCCTCGTAGTTCACCTCTTTGCCCTGGGCGAGGAGCTTGAGCCCTTCCACCGCGTTGTCGACCTTGACGCCGCCGCCCTGGGAGATCTTCCGCACGTTGTCCTTGATGGCGGCGCCGGTCGCCTCGCCCTTGGCCTTGGCGATCGCGAGGATCACCAGGCTGGCGTGATCGTGGCACTGGCAGGAATACGGATCGAGATCCGCGCTGCCCAGGAACTTGGCCAGCCGCTTGTAGCCCGCCGAGTCGACCGCGGGCGACGGCGTGGCGGTGTAGGTGCCGTCCGACACCTCTGCGGGCATGGAGTCGAGCAGCTTCTGGTTCACCGCGTAGCCCTGGGCGATCTTGGCGCCGGTGTAACCGGCCTTGTAGAGCTCCTTCATCACCACGGTGGTGTCCGGCGTGTAGCCATTGAGATAGATCATGTCCGGCCTTGCCTTGAGGGCCTGGTCGATCTCCGACCGGAAGGTCGTCTTGTCCTTGTCGTAGATCACGCTGCCCGCCAATTCGGAGCCGCCGCCCTTGCCGAGCACCTCGGCGAGGCGCTTCTGCGACGGCACCGCGAACGGCGTCTGCGCGGCCAGCACGAACACGCGCTTGGACTTGAGCGAGAGGATGAACTCGCCGAGCTTGCCGATCTGCAGGTGCGTGTTCGGCTGGGTGCGGACGAGATAGCCCTGGTGCGGCAGCTGCGTGATGGTGTCCGACCCGGACACGGTGGTGAGGAACGTCTTGGACTCCCAGCAGAGCGGCGCCACCGCGGTGGTGACGGCGGAAGCCCAGGTGCCCATGATCGCCGCGACCTTGTCCACGTCGATGAGCTTGCGCGCCGCGCGCACCGCCGCTTCGGGGTTGGTCTGGTCGTCCTCGCTCGCGAGCTCGATCTTGCGGCCGAGCACGCCGCCGGCGGCGTTCACCTCGCCGACCACCCACTCCATCGCCCGGCGCATGGGCGGGCCATACGGTCCGCCGGCGCCGGTGAGCGGGGTCAAGGTGCCGAGGCGGATGGCGCCGCCCTGCGCGCGCGCGAGCCGCGGCGCGAGGGCCGCCGCACCCAGCGCGGTAGCGCCGGCCAGCACGGCGCGGCGGGAGATGCGGGTCGAGTCATCGCTCATCGTGAGGTCTCCTCGCGGCCCGCGGCCGCGCTCAGTAGAGATTCTTTCGGTAGCCGTCCTGCAGCCGGTCCTGCATGGCCTCGACCGTCATGTCCTTCGGGCGGGCATGGTCGTGGAGCATCTGAGCGGCCGAGGCCAGCCCGGTGAGGTCGGGCCACTTCTCCGCGTCCCACAGCCCCGAGCGCTTCACGCACTTCGCGCAGTGGAGGAAGCTCTCCTGCACCTCGACGGCGATGGCGAGCTGCGGCAGCTTGCCCTGGACCGCGAAACGCGCCAGCACGTCGGGGTCGCGCACGATCTGAGCCCGGCCGTTCACCCGCAGGGTCTCCTCGCTGCGCGGCAGCAGGAAGATGAGGCCGATCCCGGGGTTCTCGAGGAGATTGCGGATGCCGTCGAAGCGCTTGTTTCCCGGGCGGTCGGGGATGACCAGGTGCCGCTCGTCCAGCACCTGGACGAACCCGGGCCCGTCGCCCTTGGGGCTCACGTCGCAGCGGCCGGACCGGTCCGCCGTCGCGATCAGCACGAACGGCGAGCGCGTGATGAACGCGCGGCAATGGTGATCGAGGCGGCCGATGTCCTTGCGCAGTGCCAGCTCGCTCGGCTCGCCCATCAGCGCGCGCAGCTCCTCCACCGACGTCACCACGTCCTTGAACGTCATAGTGAGCCTCCCAGGAAGATGCGCCGGACCTCCGCGTCCGCCGCCAGCTCGGCGGCGGGGCCGGTCCGGCTGTTCCGGCCGTCCACCAGAATATAACCGCGCCGGGCGATGGCGAGGGCCTCGAGTGCGTTCTGCTCCACCATGGCAATGGACACGCCGTCCGCATTGATGGCGGCGATGGTCTCGAAGAGGCGCTCCGCCGCCTGGGGGGCCAGGCCCGCGGAGGGCTCGTCGAGCAGCAGCAGGGTGGGCTCCACCATCAGCGCCATCGCCATCGCCAGCATCTGCCGCTGCCCGCCCGAGAGCGTGCGCGCGGCGTGGCGGCGCTTCTCGGCGAGCGCGGGGAAGCGCGCGAAGATCGCGTCGATCCTCCGGCGGGCGCCCGAGGGGTCCACATAGCCCCCGATCTCGAGGTTCTCGCGGACGGACATCGTGGGGAAGATGTTCTGCTCCTGGGGCACGAACGCCACGCCGAGCGCGGAGATCTCCCGCGGGGGGCGGCCCTGGATGGCGCGGTCGCCCAGCCGGACGGAGCCGCGGCTCGGCGTCAGGATCCCCGCGACCACCTTGAGCAGGGTGGACTTGCCCGCGCCGTTCGGGCCGATGATGCTCACGATCTCGCCGCGCTCGATGGTGAGGTCCACGCCCTTCAGCACCTCGTCGGCGGCGCTGTAGCCGGCGACGACTCCCTCGCACGCGAGGAGACTCACGCGGCCTCGCTCCGCTCGGATTCCATCATGGATTCGCTCACCTCGCCTGCGGCTGCGGCTCGCCAACCCGCCTACTCCCCATGTACGCTGCCTGGACCCGCGGGTCGGCGGCAAGTGCCGCGAAAGATCCCTCCGCGAGATGACGGCCCTCCGCGAGCACGATCACCGGGTCGCAGAGACGCGCGATCACGTCGAGATGATGCTCGATGATCAGGAAGGTGATGCCGTCGACGCGCAGCGACTCCAGATGCCGGGCGATGTCGCCGGCCAGGGTGGGGTTAACGCCCGCGATTGGCTCGTCGAGCAGGATCAGCTTGGGATCGGTCATGAGGGCGCGACCCAGCTCGAGCAGCTTCTTCTGCCCGCCCGAGAGATCGGACGCCGCCGCGTTCACCACCGGCGTCAAGTTGAGGCGCCGCGCCACCGCGAAGGCGCGCCCCCGCAGAACGTCCTCGCGCTCGGCGACCGCGGGCGGCCGGGCGAGCGCGCGCCACAGTGACTCCCCGGGCTGCTGCGCGCCGTAGAGCATGAGGTTTTCCAGCACGGACAGCCGCGGGAAGCCGCGCGCGATCTGGAACGTGCGCACGAGCCCTCGTCGCGTAACCCGGTCGGCCCGCCACCCCGTGATGTCCTCACCGTCGAAGACGACACGGCCGGCGTCGGGCGGAATCAACCCCGAGACGCAGTTGAAGAGCGTGGTCTTCCCCGCCCCATTGGGGCCGATCAGGCCCGTGATGGTGCCCGCGCGCACGCGCAGGTCGGCGCCGGTCAAGGCCTGGACGCCAAAGAAGGCGCGGCGGAGGCCGCTGATCTCGAGAAGCGCCGGCACGCTACTACTTGAGCGTGGCCGAGTGGAAGAGCAGCCACTGGTCGGCCCGGGGCGTCCAGACCAGGCGGTCACGCGTGGCGTAGATGTCGACCTGCTGCATCAGGAACACCCAGCTCGCGTCCTCGACCATGGCGCGGGCGAGGTCCGCATAGATCTTGCGGCGGCGCGCGGGGTCGGTGGTGGCGCGGCCCTGATCGAAGAGCTCGTCCACCCGCTCGTTCTTGTAGTAGAGCCCGCGGCCCTTGGAGGAGACCAGGTTGTAGAGCTCGTCGGCATCCTGCATGGGCCCGCCGAGGCCGAGGAGATAGGCGTCCGGCATCTGCTTGCCGAGGTACTTCTTGAAATAGGCGCCCCACTCCGCCACCTGCACCTTCGGACGGAAGCCGGCCTTCTGCCACTGCCCGCCCAGCGCCTCGGCGATCTCCTTGTCACCCTGATAGCGGCCGGTGGGCGCGTCCAGCGTCACGTCCACGCCGTCCGGATAGCCCGCCTCGGCGAGCAGGCGCCGGGCCCGCGCGGGATCGGACGCGTAGCCCTTCACCGAGGGGTCGAAGCCGAAGACGTTGGGGGTGAAGGGGCCTTCCAGCCGCCGACCGTTGCCGTCCATCACGTTCTTGATGATGGCGTCCACATCGGTGGCGTAGTTGAGGGCCTGGCGCACGCGGACATCGGACAGCGGCTTCTTGAAGGCGTTGAGCCCGAGGTAGATCTGCCAGGTGCTGGGAACGCGCTGCACGCGCACCCCCGCCACCTTGTCGAGCTCGGCCGCGATGTTGGGCGGCACCGTGGTGATGAGATCCATCTCGCCGTTGCGCAAGGCGGCGGCGCGGGTGAAAGGCTCCGGGATGGGCTTGAAGACGATCTTCTTGATCCGCGGCTGCCCCCGCCAATGCTTGTCGAAGGCCTCCACGATCATGTGATCGTCCTTCACCAGCTCGACGAAGCGGAAGGGGCCGGTGCCGACGGGCCGGAGGGCCAGGCCCTGATTGCCCTTCTCGGTGGTGTACTTCGGGGGCACCATCGGGAAGTCGATCAGCCGCGCGAGAAACGGCGCGTACGGCGCGCGGAGGACCAGGTTCACGGTGAGGTCGTCCACCACGTCCGCCCGCTCGACCTCGGAGACGGTGGCGCGGTTGGGCGACTTCTGCTCCGGATTCAGCACGCGCTGGAACGTGAAGCGCACCGCCTCGGCGTTGAACGGCTCGCCATTGTGGAACGTGACCCCGCGGCGGAGCTTGAGCTGCCAGGTGCGGTCGTCAAGCGCCCGCCACGACTCCGCCAGCTCCCCCGCGATCTTGCCGTCGGCGTCCCGTCCGACCAGCGAGTCGAACAGGCTCACGCCCACCTGCGAGCGGAGCGAGGAGAGATTCATCGTCGGGTCGAGGTTCTCGGGTGTCCAGGGAATAGCCACACGCAGCTCGCCCTGGGCCCACGCCGGCGAGGCGACGAGCAGCGCCACGAGCAGCGCGGCGGGGCGGGCCACGAACCGCCTCATGCGCGGAAGCTCCGCGCGGCGTCGAGCACCGCCTGAAGATGCGCGTCGGGCACGTCGAGGGGGAGCACACATCCGGTGGTGAGTACGTGGCCGCGCCCGCCCGTCTGGGCGAGCGCGTCGGTCGCCTCCGCACGCACCGACTCCACGGGTCCCTTTCGGAGGGTCCCCGCCTCGCCCAGTCCCGCCGCCACGGCGCCGCGGCGCTTGCCCTCGGCGAGCGCGGGACCGGTGAGACGATCGTGCCAGTTGAGGATGGCGGCGGGCAGGTCCGCGCAGGCGTCGAAGTAGATGTCCCTGCCGTGGAGGTGCAGCATGGTGAGCCCGCCGCCCGCCGTGAGTTGCTCGAGAATGCGCCGCATGTAGGGCAGCTCGTAACGTTGGAAGACGGGCTCGGAGAGGGCGTCCCGGCTCGCGTGCTGAGTCGCGAAGAAGAAGCCGTCCGCGCCCGCCGCGCGCGCGGCCGCCGCGTACCGCGTCACGGTGGTCGCGATCGTCTCGAGCGCCGCTTCCACCGCGGCCGGCGCGGCGGCGAGGTCGGCATCGAGGCGATCACCCGCGAGCTTCCGCGCGATCGTGAGCGGCGAGAAGATCGTGTGAAGCGCCGGCGCGTCGTCGGCGCGTCCCTTCACGATCAGCCGTAGGGCTTCCAGCTCGCGGCCGAGCGCGCCCGCGCCGGGATCCAGGAGCGTGAGCCGCGCCCAGTCGGCCGTGGTCTTCACCGCGTGCTCGGTGCAGCTCTTGGCGCCGTTGGGCGAGCCCTGATAGGCGACCCGGCAGCCCCAGTCCTCCACGCAGTAGACGCCGCTCGACATGATCTTGATGAGATCGAGGTCCCAGCGGCGGTGAAACGCCAGCATCGCATCGGCGAGACCCTTCGCCGTGTGGTCGACGTCGGGGACGTGACGCCAGAAGGCCACGGGCACGCGGTCCACGGGCTGGCCCGCGATCGCGGCGGCAATACGCGCGCGCTTGGTCATGGTGAGCATGCCGGGGAGTGTACTACGCCGCTTCGCGGCATGAGCCCCTTGACACCGCAGCGGCGAGGGCGCCAGATGCATTCACCATGGAGACGCCGCCGGACTCGATGGCTGCGTCACCGGCTCCGCGCTAGTTGCGCATGTGTCGCGACTCCGGACCCGGTGACGCCGGCACGGCCACAGGCCGAACCCGACGCTAGCCGGGTCGCGCGACGGTATGTCGCGCACGAACCAAAGGGGGGCCGGCGGGAGCATGTCTCCCGCCCCCCCGAGCGTCGTCTCCCCACCCTTCAGAAGAGCGCCGCGATCCGCATGGCGATGGCGCGCACCGCCTCGGGATCCCGCACGAGATCCCAGTGGGATTTGCCGGGCAACGCCAGCTCGTGCGTCCCGTAACGCGCCACGAGCCGACGGCCGCGCTCTTCCGCATACTCGTCGCCGTACACCACCAGGGTCGGACACGGGAGCTCCGGCACCGAGACGCCCCGCTTGCGCTCGGCTCGCGCGAGCGCCGACTCCGGCCGCGCGCGGACTCCCTCCGGAAAGGCCCCGTACTCGGCTTCGGGATCGAAGACCCCGGGCGCCGGCCGCAGGTCTCGGTGCACGCCCTGCACTTCCGCGGGCGCGCTCGCCTCGAGCAGCACCAGCCCGTCCGCGCAGTCGGCGGCCATCATCGCGGCGAGGCCGCCCATGCTCCAGGCCACCACGACGAGGGGCCGGTCGAGGCGCGCGGCGGCGTGGGCGACCGCCTCGGCGTACTGCGCCATCGTCGCGTGCGCAGGGTCGAGGCCCTCGTGCAGATCGACCGTCTCGAGACGCTGCCCCGAGGGAAAGGAGGCGGGCCAGCTGTCGAACACCCACGGCCCGCTGCCCGCGCCGTGGACGAGGAGGAGCGAGCGGGCGCCCGCGCGCGCAGGACTCACGCGACCACGGAGGGATCCAGCCGCATCACCACGTACCCGGCCACCGCCCCCGCGCCAAAGCCCGGGGCAAAGATGCGCATGGGCCGGTTGATGACACCTTCCTGCACCGCGTCGTGAATGGCGATGGGAATGCTCGCCGACGAGGTGTTGCCCACCGAGCGGATGTTGAAGTACAGGCGGTCCGCGCCGACCCCTGCGCCCTTCGCGAGATGGATCACCATGGTCTTGTTGGCCTGATGCGGCACGATGAGATCCACCGCCTCCAGCAGCGACCCCGCGCCGCCTTCGGTATTGGGAAGCTCGCGCATCTCGTCGATCATCTGGCTCAAGTACCGCTTCGCGAGCGCGCGCACCTGGGGGCCGAACACGGTGATGTTGTTGTCGAACTCGGGATTGGGCCAGATGATCGAATCCACCTCCGACACCGGCCCGGACGCATAGGTCTGGTAGACCTCGATGTCCGACGGCGCGCCCGGCGGCGCCGGCGCCAGGATCATCGCCGCCGCGCCATCGGCAAAGATCATGCGTGACGTTCGCACGGTTCCGATCTTGTCGGAGAATTTCTCACCGCACACGACGAGCACCGGCCGCTCCGTCTCCTGGAGCAGGCGCACCGCCTCGGAAAGGCCGTACGGCAGCCCCGCGCAGGCCGCCACCATGTCGAGCGAGGCCCGGGTCTGGAAGATGCCGAGCTGGCTCGACAGCCAGGTCGCCAGCGAGGGCATCATCTTCACGCTCGTGCACGAGCAGAAGAGCACCGCGCCAATCTCCTCCGGCCGGCGCCCGGACTTCTCGAGGGCCCGGCGGGCGGCGAGGAGCGCAATGTGGTCGAGGTCCAGCTCGGTGTAGAGCCGCTGGGTGATGCCGGTCTTGCGCTCGATCTCCTCCGCGCTCATCGGCGACCAGCAGTAGGCCGCGTTGCGGATCAAGTCTTCGTTGGTGCACGCGCGCTCCCCCTTGTAGACGGCCAGCGCCTCCAGGCGCGGGAGGACGCTGAAGCGCTTCGCCACCGTCACCGGCGGATAGGGCGACTGCGGGGGGCGGGACTCGCTGGGAGCGGGCCGGCGCGGGCGGCCGCGGCGGCCGGTCTTGACCCGCCGGATGAAGTCGAGCACGTCGTCGTTGCGGGGATGGAACACCACCACGTAGTCGTCGTCGTGGAGCTGGCCGACCTCGGTGAGGCGCGTGCGCGCGCGGTCCCATCGGTACTGGTTGTGGAGCACCATCGCCTGCCGCATCACCGCCTCGAGCTCCGGCACCGTGTGCGCGTACTCGATGATGTCGTTGTAGCCATAGCCGGGGAAGTCGGGATTGTACGCGAGCAGGTGATAGGTGAGGCTTTTGGGGCTCCCCAGGAGCTCGGCCACCGTGGGCTTGATGGCGGGAAGCTCCGCGCCCGCGCCCTTCTTGTGGCGGAATACATCGAGGAGGATGCGGAAGATCTTGTTCTCGGTACCCTCGTCCCACGACGGCCCGAGCCCACGGTAGCCGGCCTCGATCGCCGCGGTGAGCTCGGCCCCGTCCCACGGCTTGAAGACGGGGAGGAACACGTCATCGCGCTGCCGGGCCACGTCGCGCCAGCGTGTGGGACGCTTCTCGTACATCGTCATCGCATAGCGATTCACCCAGAAGAGGTTCAGGGCGAGGTCGCGCAAGAGCTCATAGCGCCCGCCGTAGGTCCGGGCCTCGATGCGCGCGACCATGTCCGTCTCGCTGGGGGCCTTTTCCTCGAAGTCGCGCTTGATGACGGCCGCGAACTGCTCGAGCGTCTCGAACACCGAAAAGTCGAGCTCGGGGAAGAAGCTCTCGGGGAAGACGATCCGGCCGTAGCGGTTGACGACGAATGGCTTCATGCCTGGCCTCCCGGCGCGTCTGGCGGAACCCTACCGCCGGCTCCAGGGGCTGTCAACGCCGCTCCCCAACCAGGAAAACGCTTGCCACGTCGACCGCATGGGTGCGAGTATCGCCGCGGGGTGCCCTGGGCACCCCCGTTGCTTGTTTGCGCCGGGCGACCGGCGCTGAATGCCTGGATGGTGGGAGAGTCAGAGAGCGAGTGAAGTCGGACATTTCTGCACCGGTCATCGCTGAGCGAAAGATCCCCGGGCGACATGCCCTCGGAGCCGTCCTGGGGACGCTGTTCCTCCTGGTGGGCCTCTCGGTCGGTGGCTGCGGCTCGGTGTCGGGGGGCCTCCATGCCGGCACGGAAGCCCTTTTGACCGCGACCGTCGTGGCCCCCGAGTCCAAGGCCGCCCCCGACCCGGCCGTCGGCGGGCCCCCGGTTGAAGCCGCGCCGGCGAATCCCGAGTCCCTCGTGGGGGGCGGCGCCACGCCACCGCGGGACGAGGTCGTGATGGCGACGGCCGAGCCCATCGTCGGCGCCCCGGCCGCCACCGAGCGCGAGTCCGAGCTGCTGCCGATGGCCTCGATCACCGACACGTCGATGACGCCCTACCTGATGGCGCTCGTCGAGACGATGACGGTTGCCCAGACCGGTCGCGAGAGTGGCCCGCCGCTGGAGCCGCCGCTCGAGGAGTACGACCCCTGGGAAAAGTTCAACGAGAAGATGTTCACGTTCAACTACAAAGTCGACAAGTACGTGCTCAAGCCCATCGCGCAGGGCTACAACTTCATCGTCCCGGATGAAGTCCAGCGCATGATCGACCGCGGCTTTCAGAACGTCACCTTCGTGCCGCGATTCGTGAACAACCTCCTCCAGGGCAAGTGGGCGGGCGCCGGCCGCGAAGTTGCGCGCTTCCTGATCAACTCCACGATCGGGATCGGCGGGCTCTGGGACATGGCCAAGCAGGAATGGGGCATCGAGCCGAGCAAGGAGGACTTCGGCCAGACGCTCGGACTCTGGGGGGTGGGGCCGGGACCCTACCTAGTCGTACCGTTCCTACCGCCCATGACCGTCCGCGACGGCATCGGCATCGGCGTGGACAGCGCCATGGATCCGCTGGGCTACATCGTAGGATTCATCCCGACGCGGTTGATCCTCAAGGTCGTCAACATCATCAATGATCGGTCGCTCAGCCTCGAAGCGTTCGAGGGCGTCGAGGAGACCACGGTGGATCTCTACACCGCGGTGCGCAATGCCTATCTCCAGCGACGGGAGCGGCAGATCAAGGAGTAGGCTGGGGCTCCAGCAGCCCCAGCAGGCCGCACGTGTCGAGCTTCCCCAGCCCCGCCTCGCTCGCCCGCTCGTAGAGTTGCCACGCCGCCCGTCCCACCGAGCTATCGCCCTTGGTCTCTGCCATGAGGTCGAGGCCGAGGCCGAGGTCCTTGCGGGCCAGGTCCACGAAGAAGCCGGGGCGGTAGTCGTGCTTCACCAGCGCCGCGAGCTTCCGCTCGAGGATGAAGCTGGCGCCGGAGCTCTTGCCGACCACGTCGCCCACGGTCTGGCGGGAGACGCCGAGACGGTCGGCCAGGGCCATGGCCTCGCACAGCGCCGCTTGATTGGTGAGGGCGACGTAGTTATTGAGGAGCTTGAGGATGTTCCCCTTCCCCACCTCGCCCAGGAAGAAGAGGCTCTTGCCGATGGCGCGGAAGATCGGCTCGAATGCCTTCACATCGGATTCGGGCGCCCCGATCATCACCGCGAGCGTCCCCGACTCGGCGCCGCTCACGCTGCCGCTCACCGGCGCGTCGACCAGCCGCACACCCTGCTGGGCCGCCCGGGCAGCCAGGGCCCGTGTGCTGGCGGGCCCGACCGTCGAGAGATCGAAGATGAAATCGCCCGCCTGGGCGCCGGTCATCAAGCCGGCCGCGCCGCCGGCCCCGAACAGCGCCGCTTCGACCGCCTTCGCATCGGGCAGGCTCATGAGGGTCACCCGTACCGATGACGCCAGGGCCTGGAGGCCGGCGGCCCGCGCGGCGCCCGCTTTCTCGAGCGGAGCCGTCGCGGCGGGATTCAGATCGAACACGGTCAGCGCGTGACCGGCCTTGAGGATGTTCGCCGCCATGGGGCGGCCCATGTTTCCAGTCCCGACGAAGCCGACATGCATGGGCAGGGTCTCCGGGTTGAGGTGAGGTCGCCGGGGTCAGCTGAGCCGCCGCCGATCGAGTCGGTCGAGCGCGCGGGTGGCCGCCCGGCCCTTCCGGGGAGCGCGCCGCGGATTGCCCTTCCGAGGGCGCGGAGGCGGATCGGGCTCCTCGTCCTTCAGAGAGGAATCGTCCAGAGAGGAATCGTCGCCCTCGGCGGCCCCGACCACCTGCTTACCCGGGCGCTCGAGCCGGGCGAGGAACTGATCCGTGGTGACCGCCACGGCGCCGGCGCGCTCGGCCGCGCGGCGCACTTCTCGGTCGTTCGAGACCACCGCGCCCCCGCGGGTCGCCAGGCGGGCGAGCACGCGGTCGGCGCTTTCACGCGCGCTGGAAAAGACCACGCGGACGCCACCGCGACCCGTGCCGGCGCCGCCGCTCCCCGCGCCGTCGAAGACGACGGTGAATGTTTCGCCGGACTCGCGCACGGTCCGCGCGAGGAGACGACACAGCGCGTCGCGGCCGGCTTCGATGCTCCGCGCCTCGTGCGAGGCGAGCGCGGGGTCGCGGCGGATGACGTTGTAGCCGTCCACCATCCAATGCATGGCGCGGCCATTGTACGCGTCCACCGAGTCATCCACACCCCGCGGCCACGGAAGCCTCTACACGGTCATCACTCGCGGCGTTGTCCACCGCTATCCACATTGTCCACAGCCCGCTGGGTTGAGAAGATGGTCACAAGCACTAAATAAAGGTTGACTCGTTCCCGCGCACCACAATATCTTGGGCTTCGTTCCCCTGAGTCCGTAATCTCCCGGTAACGTTCAGCAGCGCCCGTTCGCGACCGCCGTGAGGAGGGCAGCATGAAGATCTCCCGCCGCTACACCAAGGAAGGCCACAGCCCATACACCGGGATCGAGTTCGATCTCCGCACATCGGAGATCAAGAACCCGGATGGGTCCACGGTCTTTCGCCAGGAGGGCATCGCCGTGCCCTCGGGCTGGTCGGCGGTGGCGACGGACATCCTCGCCCAGAAGTATTTCCGCAAGGCGGGCGTGCCCCAGACCGGCGCGAATGGCCGGCCCGTGCTCGACCGCGACGGACGGCCGGTGCTCGGCGGTGAACGGGATGCACGTGAAGTCTTCCACCGCCTCGCCGGCGCGTGGACGCACTGGGGTCGCACGCATCACTACTTCGACACCGAGATCGACGCGAAGGCGTTCTATGACGAGATCTGCCACATGCTCGCCGCGCAGATCGCGGCGCCGAACTCGCCCCAGTGGTTCAACACGGGACTCCACTGGGCGTACGGCCTCACCGGGCCGGCCCAGGGACACTACTACGTCGAGCCCGACACCAGCGCGCTGACCCGCGCCACGTCGGCGTACGAGCGGCCGCAGCCGAGCGCCTGCTTCATCCAGTCCGTGAGCGATGACCTCGTCAACGACGGCGGCATCATGGACCTCTGGACGCGCGAGGCGCGCATCTTCAAGTACGGGTCGGGCACGGGCTCGAACTTCTCGAGCCTGCGCGGGGAGAACGAGCCGCTGTCCGGCGGCGGCAAGTCCTCGGGCCTGATGTCCTTCCTGAAGATCGGCGACCGCGCGGCGGGCGCCATCAAGTCCGGCGGCACCACGCGCCGGGCCGCCAAGATGGTGTGCCTCGACCTCGACCATCCGGACGTGCTCGACTTCATCCGCTGGAAGGTCGTGGAGGAGCAAAAAGTCGCGGCGCTCGTGGCCGGCTCGCGCCTGGGCAAGCGGCGCCTGCAGGCGGTGATGGCGGCCTGCCGGCCCGACGCGCACCAGCCCGACCGGGTCGACGCCGATCCCAAGCGGAACGCCGCGCTCCGTGCCGCCCTGCGCGAGGCGCGCGCGGCCATGGTGCCCGAGGCCTACATCCAGCGGGCGCTCCAGCTCGCGTCCCAGGGCGTGACCGAGCTGGTTTTCCCCGAGTACGACACTGACTGGGACTCCGAGGCCTATCTCACCGTCGCGGGCCAGAACTCCAACAACAGCATCCGCGTGCCCAATGGCTTCTTCGACGTGCTGGAAGCCGGGGGGGAGTGGGAGCTGCGCCGGCGCACCGACGGGAAGATCTCGACGCGGATACCCGCGGCGAGCCTGTGGGACGAGATCGCGTACGCGGCGTGGGCCTGCGCGGATCCAGGGGTGCAGTACGACACCACCATCAACGAATGGCACACCTGCTCCGACGACGGCCGGATCAACGCGTCGAATCCGTGCTCCGAGTACATGTTCCTGGACGACACCGCGTGCAACCTGGCCTCGATCAACGTGGTCAAGTTCCTGCGGTCCGACGGCAGCTTCGACGTCGAGGGGTTCCGCCACGCCTGCCGGCTCTGGACGCTCGTGCTCGAGATCAGCGTGCTGATGGGCGCCTATCCCAGCCCGGCCATCGCCCAGAAGAGCTGGGACTACCGGACCCTCGGACTCGGCTACGCGAACATGGGCACGGTGCTGATGCGGCAGGGCATCCCCTACGATTCGCCGGAGGCGGTGGCAATCTGCGGGGCGATCACCGCCATCATGCACGGCGAGGCCTATGCGACCTCCGCGGAGATGGCCCGCGACCTCGGGCCGTTCCCCGGCTACATGCGGAACCGGGAGCCGATGCTGCGCGTCATCCGCAATCATCGTCGCGCGGCCTACAACGCCGCGCCCTCGGTGTACGAGGGACTGACGATCAAGCCGCTCGGCGTGGATCCCTCCCACTGCCCGAACGCGCTGGTCCAGGCCGCGCGCGAGACCTGGGATCGCGCGCTGACTCTCGGCGAGGCCCACGGGTTTCGCAACGCGCAGGTCACCGTGCTCGCCCCCACCGGAACCATCGGGCTCGTGATGGATTGCGACACGACGGGCATCGAGCCGGACTTCGCTCTCGTGAAGTTCAAGAAGCTCGCGGGCGGCGGCTACTTCAAGATCATCAACCAGAGCATTCCGATTGCGCTGCGCGCGCTGGGCTACACCCCCGATCAGATCGACGACGTCGTCGCCTACTGCGTGGGCCGGAAGACGCTGCGAGGGGCCCCCTTCGTCAATCCCGAGACGCTGCAGGCCAAGGGCTTCGATCAGGCGGGGCTGACGCGGATCGAGGCCGCGCTCGAGGGCGCGTTCGACCTGACCTTCGCCTTCAACCCGTGGACGCTCGGCGACGGCTACGTGCAGCGGCATCTCGGCCTCAACGAGGCGCAGCTCGCCGAGTGGAACGGCAATCTCCTCCGCGCCCTCGGCTTCACTGCGGCGCAGATCGAGGCGGCCAGCGACTACGTGTGCGGCACCATGACCGTCGAGGGCGCGCCTCATCTCAAGGACGAGCACCTGCCCGTGTTCGACTGCGCCAACCGCTGCGGCAAGAAGGGGAAGCGCTTCATCGCGGTGGACGCCCACATCCGGATGATGGCGGCGGCCCAGCCCTTCCTCTCCGGCGCCATCAGCAAGACCATCAACATGCCGTCCGACGCGACCATCGAGGACGTCAAGCAGGCCTACTACACCTCGTGGCGGAGCATGCTGAAGGCGGTGGCCCTCTACCGCGACGGCTCCAAGCTGTCGCAGCCGCTCAATGCCACCACCGACGAGGACGAGGCGGCAGCGGCCGGTGTCGAGGCGGTGGCCGAGAAGATGACCGAGCGCGTCGTGACCAAGTATCTCCGCGAGCGGCACCGGCTCCCCGACCGCCGCGCCGGCTACACCCAGAAGGCGGTGGTGGGCGGCCACAAGGTGTACCTCCGCACCGGCAATTACGAGGACGGCTCGCTCGGCGAAATCTTCCTCGACATGCACAAGGAAGGCGCGGCCTTCCGCAGCCTGATGAACTGCTTCGCCATTGCGATCTCGCTCGGCCTCCAGCACGGCGTCCCGCTGGAGGAGTTCGTGGACGCCTTCGTGTTCACGCGCTTCGAGCCGAACGGCATGGTGATGGGCAATGACCGGATCAAGATGGCGACGTCCGTGATCGACTATGTCTTCCGCGAGCTCGCCATCTCCTACCTCGGGCGCACCGATCTCTCCCACGTGCCGGACGAGGACCTGCGCAGCGACACCCTCGGCAACAAGATCGGCCAGGGCCCGATCGCGATGGTGCCTCCGGCGCCCGCGCCCTCGGCTCTCGCCGGCACGCTGCCGGACCCGGCCAGCCTGGCGCGCGCGGCGGCGCCCGTGTCCGGCGGAAGCGGCGCGGCGGCCGCCGAGCTCAAGGTGCTGTCCGCCTCCGACATGGCCAGGCTCAAGGGCTACGAGGGCGATCCTTGCGGCGACTGCGGTCAGTTCACGATGGTCCGCAACGGGACATGCCTCAAGTGCATCACCTGCGGCACCACCACCGGCTGCTCCTGATCGACGCCCCTCCGCGCTAGCCAGAGAGGCCGGGCTCCTCTATCATCGGAGCCCGGCCTCTTCCGTCATGTCCCCCGACGAGCTCGCCCCTACCCGCTGGCCCGAAGCGCGCGGGCCGCGCGGCATGGTGGCCGCGCCGCATCTCCTCGCCTCCCAGTCCGGCGTCGCTGCGCTGCGCGCCGGCGGCAATGCCCTGGACGCCGCCATCGCGGCCGCCGCCACCATTGCGGTGGTGTATCCGCACATGAACGGGATCGGCGGCGACAACTTCTGGCTGATCTGGGACGCGAAGGCCGGGCGGCTGCTGGCGCTCGGTGGGGCCGGCCGCTCGGCGGCCGCGGCCAGCATCGACTGGTACGCCGCGCGCGGGGTCCGCGACGCCATTCCCGCGCGCGGCGGACTGGCCGCCCTCACCGTGCCCGGCGCGGTGGATGGCTGGTGGCAGGCGCACCGCTATAGCGCGACCGCCATGGGCTCGCCGCTCGGCTGGGACGATCTCCTCGCCGACGCCATCGCCTACGCCGCGGGCGGCTTCTCCGCCTCGGCGGGCCAGCGGCGGCCTCCCCCCCGCGAGCCGGACCTGTTCGGCCCCAGCGCCAGCGCCGAGATCCGGCGCGATCTCTGGCCGCTCTATCATCCCGACGCGCTGGCGCGGGGGCCGCTTGTGCAGAGGAATCTCGCGCGCTCGCTGGAGATGATTCGCGACGGCGGGCCCGAGGGCTTCTACCGAGGCGAGCTGGCGCGTAGCCTGGCCGCCGCCGCCGCCGCCGCGGGCAGCCCGCTGAGCGCGGAGGACCTGGCCGCGCATCGGTCCGAGTGGGTAGAGCCGCTCATGCTGCCCTTCGGCGGTGGCATGGCGGCGAGCTTCCCGCCGCCGACCCAGGGCATGTCGGCCCTCGCCCTCCTGGGTCTCGCGGAGGGCTTCGACCTCGCCGGGCTCGAGGAAGCCGACTACATCCACGTCCTGGTGGAAGCGATCAAGCTCGCCTTCGCCGATCGTGACCGGCACCTGACGGACCCGGCCGCGATGGCGGCGGCGCCGGCGGAGCTGCTCGCGCCCGAGCGCCTCGCGCGGCTTCGCGGCCGGATCTCGCGCCGGCGCGCGATGGCGCCGGAGGCCGCCGCCGCCGCGGGCGGGGACACCATCGCGATCGTCACCGCGGATGGCGCCGGCAACGCGGTATCCGTGATCCAGTCGCTCTACTACACGTTCGGCTCCGGTCTGCTGGCCGGGGACACCGGCATCGTCCTGCAGAATCGCGGCGCGTTCTTCTCCCTCGATCCGCGGCACGTGAACGCGCTGGCGCCGCGCAAGCACACCATGCACACGCTGATCCCCTCGATGTATCTCGAGGGCGGCCGCCCCCGCATGGTCTACGGCACGATGGGCGGCGAGGGCCAGCCGCAGACTCAGGCGGCGCTGCTCACCCGCCGGCTCCGCCGTGGCCATGGCACCCAGGCCTGCGTCGAGGCGCCGCGCTGGCTCTATGGGCGCACATGGGGGGTGGCGACGCGCGCGCTCAGCCTCGAGGGCCGCTACCCCGTGTCCCTCGCCCGGGACCTCTCGGAGCGGGGCCACGACGTGAAGCGGGGTGAGGAGTGGGACGACCTCTTCGGCCATGCCCACGCCATCTGGCTGGACAAGGCCGAAGGCGGCCTCTGCGGCGGCTCCGACCCCCGAGCGGACGGCGGCGCGCTGGGCTATTAGCGGCGACGCGCGCCCCCAGCGTGGGCACGTTTCACTACCATCTCGCGCTGACCTACGAGGGCATGGGGCGGCGGGACGACGCGCGGGTCAGCGCGCTCCGCGCGACCCGCCTGGACCAGAAGCTCGCGGCTGACGCCGATGTGCAGGGGCTGCTGAAGCGCATGGGCGGCTGATCGGCCGCTTACGCGTTGCCGCCCGCCAGTGCCTTGTAGAGCTCCAGCCCCACCGCGGAGACGTCCGAGCGGCTCTCGATGGGGAGTCCCGCGTTGGTCCACGCCCCGAGCCCGCCCCTGAGCACCAGCACGGTCTTGAAGCCGAGCTTGCGCAGCGCCTTGGCGACCTTGGAGCTCGTCTGCTCGTCGGGCGACGTGCAGTAGGCGACGACCGGCCGCTGGAGATCGAGCTCGAGCCCGCTCACCCCGCTCGCGAGCTCTTCAGGTGCGAGGCGAATGGAGCCGGGGATCTTGAGCGGCAGCGTGTCGTACGCTGCGGCCGTCCGCACGTCGAGGATCTGGGGCTGCTTGCCATCCTCCAGGAACTTGATGACGTCCGACGGCGAGACCCGGTACCGGTTCTTCTGCCAGCGTCGCAAAAACTGGACTCCCCACCCGGCCCCGCTCAGGAAGGTCACGCCGATTGCCACCCAGAACCAAGGGAAGGGCCGGGGCGGCGGGTTCCTCACCAGCTCGCGCGCCTCCACGAGCTGACGCTTGACGTCGGGAAGGTTGGGCACGAGCTGATTCGCGCGTTCCATCTCGCGGACGGCGCCCGAGTAGTCCTCGGTGAAGAAGCCGCGGAGCGCCGCGTACCAGGCCTCGTTGAACTTGCTCGTGCCCGAGAGCTGCACCGGGGTCCCCTTCACGAACTCGCGGACGGCGTCGGCCGGAATGACGAAGTTGAAGCCCTGGACGATGGAGCCCTCGGCGCCCGGCGCCAGCGAGACGAACGTCAGCACGCCCACCACCTGGCCCCGCTGAGTCACCGCCGGCCCGCCGGAGTTGCCCCAGGCCGCCGGGGCGTCCGTCTGGATCACCGGCTGATTCGAGACGTCCTCCTTGAGCCCGGACACCGCGCCGTTGGTGACGGAGGCCTCCATGGAGGCCGACTTGTTGAGGAGCTCGTGAGAGAGCACGACCCCCGGGAAGCCCAGGATGTGCAGCGGGTCGCCGATCTGCACGTTGCGGCTATCGACGAGAGGAAGGACCGGGAAGACCTCGCCGGGGACCTTGAGGAGCGCCAGGTCGCGGCCGGACATGGTGCCGGGCTCGGCGCTCACGGGGGGACTGTACTTCACGACCTCGGACTTGAGCCGCGCACCGTTGGATACCAGGACGGTGACCTGTGGCGTCAGCTTCACCTTCGTCGTGGGCAGCACTGCGTCGAGGACCTTCCGCTTGATCGCGTCCTCGACCTCCGGCCGCTCCCCCGGGTTCACGCCCTTCTGCGCCAGAGCCTTCGGGAGGCAGGCGGTGGACACCGCCCGCTGCGCTTGCTGGTTGATCAGCCAGCGCGGGGGCGAATACGCCGGCTGGATGACGTGCCCGTTGGTGATGATCCATCCGCGCCCGTCGACGAACCAGCCGGTGCCCGTTTCGCGGAACACCGGCGGCGTCACGGTCTGAGTGCCGCCGCCGCAGTCGAGCGTGACCTCCGCATTCACTTCCGCGATCACGAGAACGACCGCCGGCTTGGCACGGAGGAAGACTTCCTGGATGGTGAGGCCCCGTTCGGCAGCGAGTGGCGAGGAAATCCCGTGGAAAAGGCCCAGGAGGCTTGTCACCACCAGGGTAATCAGGCGTACCATAGGGGCCACGACAGTTCATCTTATACCACTCCTCAGGACCGAGGGCCACGCATGAGCCGTCAGATCGGCGACGTCCCGTCCAAGACCTTCAAGCCCGGCGAGTTCATCTTCCGCGAGGGAGACGACGCCAAGGGCGAGGCCTTCATGGTCCACGAGGGCAAGGTCGAGATCCGGCGGCAGTTCGGGGGTCAAGACCGCGTGCTGCGCGTGCTCGGCAAGGGCGATCTGCTGGGCGACCTCGCGCTGTTCCGCAACGCGCCGCGCTCGGCCGACGCGGTCGCCGTCGACGCCGTCACCCTTCTCCTGATCCCGTCCAACCGGCTCGAGCACCTCGTGCGCTCGAATCCCGCCCTCGCCCTCGCGCTGATCAAGCAGCTCGCCGCCCGGATGCTCGAGGCCGAGGATCGAGCGCGCACCGCCGAGGACCGCGCGAAGCAGCCGCCGAAGGAGTGAAGCCCGACGCGGCATCCGCGGCCGCGCGTGGCCGCCGGCACTAGAGGCGGAACGACTCCGCGGCGAGACCCGCGATGTGCCGGCCGATGGCGAGCGACGCAGTGGCCGCCGGCGAGGGCGCATTCAACACGTGGATGGCGCCCTCGGTCTGACTGATCTTGAAGTCGTCCACCAGCGAGCCGTCCGGGCTCACCGCCTGCGCGCGCACCCCCGCGCCGCCGGGCGCGATGTCGGTGGCCTGGATCGCGGGCACGAGCCGCTGGAGGGAGGCCACGAAGGCGGCCTTGCTCATCGAGCGGTAGACCTCGTAGGCGCCCATCTTCCAGTAGCGCCGGCCCATGTGCCAGAAACCGCGATACGTGAACGTGCGCAGGGCTTCCCCGATCCGCACCGTGCGCATCGTGTAGCCCTCGCGCGCGAGCGCGAGCACCGCATTCGGGCCGGCCTCGACGTCGCCGTGGATGGTGCGGGTGAAGTGGACCCCGAGGAACGGGAACCGCGGGTCCGGGACGGGGTAGATGAGCCCGCGCACGAGCGAGCGGCGCTCCGGCCGGAGCATGTAGTACTCGCCGCGAAAGGGAATGATCTGCACCTCCGGGCGGATGCCCATGAGCGCGGCCACACGGTCGGAATGAAGTCCCGCACAGTTGATGAGATAGCTCGTGGCCACCGGGCCGGCCTCGGTCTCGAGGACGAGCGTGCCGCCATCCCGGCGGATGGCCCGGACGCCCGCCCCCGTCTTCACCTCGGCGCCCCGCTGGCCGATGAGGGCGGCCATGCGCTTGGCGACCTCGGTGTAGTCGACGATGCCGGTCGCAGGCGAGAGCATGCCCCGCACCGCGCGGACATGTGGCTCCCACTCGCGGATCTCGTCGCCGGAGACCAGCTTGAGCCCGGGGACGCCGTTGGCGGTGCCGCGCTCATGGAGCGCATCGAGGCGCGGGATCTCCTCGTCGCTCGTGGCCACGATGACCTTGCCGCAGCGCTCATAGCCGATCCCATGGGCGTCGCAGAACTGGGTCATGAGCCGCGCGCCCTCGACGCAGAGGCGCGCCTTGAACGAGCCGGGCTTGTAGTAAATCCCGGAGTGGATCACGCCCGAGTTGTGACCGGTCTGATGGGTGGCGATCTGCGGCTCTTTGTCGAGCACGACCACACGCGCCCGCGGATGCCGCTCGGTCAGGTTCACGGCAGTGGCGAGGCCGACGATGCCGGCGCCGACGATGGTGACGTCCGCGGTCTGGGGCATCCCCGCACAATAGCACGCGAGGGGGGCGGCAACCGCGGTCCGCCGGGCTGTCCGCGGTCTGACGGGAGCTGTCCCGGGGATGACGGGACGCCGCGGGGACAGGCCCGAAAACCCGCGTGTTTCCAATATCTTGGATCAACCGGCGGCCTGGCATCCCTCGTGCTCTCCCATAGGTGCGGCGGCGGCGCCGCTCGCAGGGCCGCCGACACAGAACCCGGGGAGGGTGGTCATGCAGAAGGCCCTGGCGTTGATGCTCCTGGCGATGGCGCCGATGGCCACGCCGAGTCCGACCGAGGTGGTGCAGTCGGGTATCGAGCAGGTGGTGCAGGTCGTGCAGGACTACGACGCGGGTCATCCCGATGGCGCCGAGAAGCGGCGCAGTGAGATCCGGCGGGTGGCCGGCCGTCTCTTCGACTTTCCGGAGATGGCCCGCCGGACCCTGGCCCGTCACTGGAGTGAGCGCACGCCGGGCGAGCGCGAGGAGTTCGTCTCGCTCTTCCGCGATCTCCTCGAGCGCTCGTACATCGCCAAGCTCGAGAACTACACGGGCGAGCGGATCATCTATCTCGGCGAGACGGTGGACGGCGAGTACGCCACCGTGCGCTCCAAGATCATGGGGCGCGGCACCGAGATGGCGCTCGCCTATCGCCTCCATCTCGTCAACTCGCGGTGGGCGGTCTACGACGTGCTCATCGAGGGTGTGAGCTTCGTGGGCAACTACCGGAGCCAGTTCAACCGCATCATCTCGAAGGGGTCCTACGAGGACCTCGTGCGGAAGCTGAAGACGGGTGGCCTCGAAGGGGCCACCCTGGACCGTCTCGAGCGCGCCGCCGCCGTCCGCTAGCGGCGACCCGGCCCCTCACGCTCAGTCCAGGACGAGCGTGATGGGGCAGTGGTCCGAGCCCTGGACCGCCGGCAGGATGCCGGCGGCCTTGACCCGCCCGCGAAGCTCCTCCGAGACGAAGAAGTAGTCGATGCGCCAGCCGACGTTCCGGGCGCGCGCGCCCGTTTTCATGTCCCACCAGGTGTAGTGCCCCGACTCCTGACTGAAGAGTCGGAAGGTGTCGCAGTAACCCGTCGCGATGAACTTGGCCACCCAGGCCCGTTCCTCCGGCATGAAGCCCGAGGTCTTCTCGTTCTCCTTGGGACGGGCGAGATCGATCTCGGTGTGGGCGGTATTGACGTCCCCGCAGACGATGACGCCCTTGCCCCCCTTGCGGAGCCCCTCGGTCAGCACGAGGAACTCGTCGTAGAACGTGAGCTTGTGGGCGAGCCGCTCTGGCCCCATCCCGCCGTTGGGGAAGTACACGTTCAGGAGGTGGAAGTCCCGCAGCTCGAGGTGCACGACGCGGCCCTCGACATCGAGGGCGGGCGAGCTGAAGGTGGTCCCGACGTGGACGGGCTCCTCGTGGAGGTAGGTTGCCACGCCGCTGTAGCCTTTCTTCTCGGCGAAGCTCCAGTACGAGCGGTAGCCGCCCACCGCGCGCATCTCCTCGGTGAGCTGCTCGGCCTGCACCTTCGTCTCCTGCACGCAGACCACGTCCGCCTTCTGGGACTCCAGGAAATCCACGAAGCCCTTCTTCCAGGCGGCGCGGAGCCCGTTGACGTTCCACGACACGAGGATCATCGGGGCGCGGGTTCGGCGTGGTCGCGCATCGCGGGCCAGTGTATGGCCTCGCGGCGCGGAACTCAACTCAGCGAGGGCGAGGGCTCGTCGAGCACTTCGGCGATGACCGTGCGAAGGTGGCCGAGGTCGACCGGCTTCATGAGCGTGGCGTCCACCAGGGCCTCCACGCGCAGCCCGTCGGGGATGGCCTTGCCCGACATGAGCACCACACGACAGCCGGGCGACCTCCGCTTGGCCGCGCGCGCGATCTCCCACCCGCTCGCCCCGGGCAGGAGCAGGTCGGTGAGGACCACGTCGAAGATCTCCCTCTCCACGGCGTCGAGGCCGGCCTTCCCGCTGCCCACGAGGGTCGGCTGGCAGCCGAGCTCGCTCAGGAACTCGCGCAGGATGTCGCGCAGCTCGCGCTGGTCGTCCACCACGAGGACCCGCAGGCCCGCGCGCAGCCGCAGAGCCGCGGGCGCCACTGCCCGCGGCTGACGGCTCTCCGCGCAGGGCAGGACGATGGTGAAGGTGGTGCCTCGGCCGAGCTCGCTCGCCACCGCGATGGTGCCGCCGTGGCTCGTCACGAGATCCTTCGCCGACGAGAGCCCGAGCCCGGTGTTTCCCGCCGGCTTGGTGGTGAAGAACGGCGTGAAGACGCGCGAGCGCACCTCCTCCGGTATGCCGACGCCGGTGTCGGTGACGCGGAGGACCGCCTGGCTCCCCTCGCGCGCGGTCTCCACGCTGACCTCACCCCCCTCGGGCATCGCCTCGATGGCGTTGAGGATCAGGTTGACCAGCACCTCGCGGAGCGCGCTCGATTGGCCGGAGATGAGAACCGCGACGGTGGAGAGGCGCGAGGTCACGCGCACCGAGATCCCCTGGCCCTGGGCAACGGTGACGAGGTGGGGCTGGATGAACTCCACCGCGTCGGCCACCGCGGCGTTCAAGTCGAACACGGAGCACGCGACGTCTTGCGGGGGCCGCGCGATGTCGCGCAGGCGCTTCAGCAGCTCGGCCGCGTCGAGGGCCCCCTTCTGGATGGAGACGAGTCCCTTGCGGAGCTGGCCGGCGTCCACCGCGCCCTTGTCAACCTGCCCGAGCAGGAGCTCCACGCGCCCGAGCAGCACGGACAGGATATTGTTGAAGTTGTGAACCACCCCACCCGCGACCTTGCTGATGACCTCCGACCGGACGATGTGCCGCTCGATGCGCGGATCGTCGATGATCGGCCTAGACATCGCGCTCTCCGGCGGCGCGCTCGGAGGCCAAGGGCAGGAGCACGGTGAACACCGTGCCCACGCCCGGCGCGCTCCGGAAGCCGATGCTTCCGCCGTGATCCTCGATGATCTTGTGCGTGAGGGCGAGGCCGAGGCCCGTGCCCTCCGCTTTGGTGGTGAAGAAGGGATCGAACACTTTGTCGGCCTCCGAGGCTGAGATGCCGCTGCCCGTGTCCTCGATCTCGACGCGCACACGGCGCCCCGCCGTGCCGCGCCCCACGGGCTCTCCCGGGCGGTGCCAGGCGGTGCGCACGGTGAGCCGACCCCCCGGCGCCATGGCGGCGATGGCGTTGCTGACCAGGTTGACGAACGCCTCGTAGAGACGCTCGGGATCGGCGGTGATCGACGGCACCTCGCGCGCGTACTCCCGCGTCACCACGATCCCCTTGGCCTCGAGCTCGTTGGCGTACAGCTCGAGGACCCGGTCCAGCACGCCCGGCACGGTGAGGGGAGCCGGCCGGAGTCGGATCGGCCGGGCCAGCTCGAGAAGCTGCTCCACGATGCCGTTGATCCGCTCGAGCTCGTGGGGCACGACCCGCATGAACGTCTCCCGGAAGCGGGCGTCCTCGAACTTGCGGGGGATGATCCGCGTGAAGGTGCGCAGTGACGCGAGGGGATTCTTGATCTCGTGGGCGAGCCCGGCGGCGAGGGTGCCGAGGGCGGCGAGCCGGTCGGAGCGGCGCAGCTGGCCCTCCAGCTCGCGAACATGGCTCACGTCGCGGAACACCCCGACCACGCCGAGGTCCTTCCCCTCCAGCCCACGCAGCGGGGCCGTGCTCATCTCCACCGGTACCGCGGTACCGTTCCGGCGCCGCAGGCTCAGGGACACGTGGCCCAGTCCCGCCCGGCTCGCGAGCGCCTCCATGAGGATCTCCGAGACCCCGGGGGTGTGGGCGAAGACCTCGGTGCAGTACCGGCCCACGATCTCGCCGGCGAAGAGGCCGGTGAGGAGCTCGGCGGCGGGGTTCACGGTGGCGACCCGGCCATCGAGGTCGAGGGTCACGATGCCGCTCGTGATCGAGGCCAGGATGCTGTCGGTGTAGCTCTTGAGGTCGGCGACCTCTTCGAAGCGCTCCCGGAGCGACTCGTGGGTGGCCTCGAGATCGTGGCGCTGCTGCAGGAGCTGCGCCGTCATGTGATTGAAGACCACCGCGAGCTGGCCGATCTCCCCGAACCCGGTCGCCGCGATGCGCTGGTCGAGGTCACCCCGCGCGATGGCCTCCGCGCCCGCCGCCAGCTCCCGCACCGGCCGGGAGATGGCGCGGGCGACGAGCGCGGCGGCGAGACCGCTCACGAGCAGCGTCACCACGGTCAGGCCCGCCAGCTCGATACGGGTCCGGCGGATCTGCGCCTCCATCCGCTTCTTGGAGAGCCCGACGCGCGCGGTGCCCCAGCGCTGGGCGCCGATCAGGACCGGCACCGCGAAGTCGTACACCGCGGCGCCTCGGCTCTGGCTCTCCTGGACGAGCAGGGTCTCGCTCGCGGCGGCGGCCCGATCGAGGGGCGTGGCGAGCACGCTCCCCACCAGGTCGGGGCGGCGGCTGTGGGCCGCCACCTTCCCGTCGGCGTCCAGCACCACCGCGTAGACCACGTCGGTGTTCCCCCGCACGCGATCCACGTTCTGCTCGAGGGCGGTGAAGTTGTAGAGGAGCAGCGGGGTGGACGAGATCGCCGCGAGGTCGCGCACGATGACCTCGCCCCGCCGGAGCACTTCGCCGATGATGGCCACGCGCTGCCGGTACTCCACGACCGCGATCACCCCGGCCATCACCACGAGGAGGATGAGGATGGTGCCGGCGAGCAGCCGGGCGTGGAGAGAGTTGAAGCGGCGGCCCACCCGGTCGAAGAGGGCGCGCGCGCTCATCGCCGCTCCTCCAACCATATCTTCCTCAGTGGGATATAGGGATCGCCGAGCCCGTTCACCTCCACGCTGCGCACGTAGCCCTGGAAGAGCCGTTCGAACGGGTAGTGCCAGATGGGGATGATGGGTGCGTCGTTCAGGATCGTCTGCTCGGCCCGCCGGTACAGATCCATCCGTCGGGCCAGCTCCTTCTCGCCCCGCGCCTGGATCAGCAGGCCGTCCACCATCGCGTTGGAGTACCCGGTGAGGTTGCGCGGGCTCCGCGAGTAGAAGAGCCGGAAGAGGAAGTTGTCGGGGTCGGGCACGTCGGCGTACCACGCGTAGATGAACATTGGCAGCTTGCCCTCGTTCACCTCTCGCGAGAAGGTCGGCCAATCGGTCTCGTAGCGCGTTTCGGTCCGGATGCCGACGGCGCCGAGCTGCCGCGACACCGTGTCCAGCTCGCGCTCGAGCCGCTCGCTCTTCGCCCCCGACCAGAACACGATGGTCGGCAGTCCCCGCCCGTCCGGATGTCCCGCCTCGCGAAGGAGCTCGCGCGCCCGCGCGGGGGCGTAGCCGAGCGGCTTCAAGTTCGGATTGTAGCCCGGCAGTCCCAGCGGCAAGATTCCGGGCGCGGGCTGAAAGCGGCCGGTGAACACGTCGTCGAGAAGCGCGTTCCGATCGATGGCGTGGGCGATGGCGCGGCGCACCCGGACATCGCTCATCGGCTTCATGCGGGTCTGCAGACCGTAGAAGCGGACGCTGAACGTGACGCGGCGGACGTACTGATACCGCGCGTCATTGACCTTGTTCCGGCAGACGGGGGGAACCGGGCTCTCGTCCAGCTCGCCCCGGTCGAACTCCCGGCACATCACGTCGCTGAGCTCGCCGGGAAAGATACGATAGATGACCCGGGCGAGCCGGGGCGGGCCCTCGAAGTAGTCCCGATTCGCCGACAGCACGATCTCCTTGCGGCGCTCCCACCGGACGAACTTGAACGGACCTGTCCCCACCGGATGCTGGCCGAAGGCGGCGCCCTGCTTCTCGACCATGTCGCGCGGGACGATCTTGGCGTGCCCGAGGGCCAGCACGGACACGAAGGGCGTGGACGCCTCGCGCAATATCACCCGCACCGTGTAGCGGTCGGGCGCCTGGAGCCCGCTCACCGTGGGCGCTCGCCCCTCGCGAAATTCCTGGGCGCCCTCGATGCTCGAGAAGAGATCGGCCGCGCCGCTCTGAGACTTCGGGTCCAGAATCCTGCTGAGCGAGAACACGACGTCGTCGGACGTGAGCTCGCGGCCATGGTGAAACTTGATGCCCTGGCGTAGCGTTAACGTCCACACGAGCCCGTCCCGCGAGGCCCGCCAGAAGCGGGCGAGGGCGGGGGTGATCGTCAGCGTCTGGTCGAACTGGACCAGGCCGTCGAAGATTTGCTCGGTGACGGAGCGCCCGTAGAGATCGCTGACCCGGACCGGATCGAGCGTGGCGGGATCGTTCCCGAGCGGTCTCCGGTAAACGCCGACTTCACGAGCCGCGTTCTCGGTCGGCTCCTCGGCGTGCGCGGGCGGCGCCGCGGGCCCGGCCAGCAGCACGAGGGTCATCAAGAGCAGAGAGGGGCCGAAGCCCCTCCAAGCTCGTGCGGAGGCCCGAGGGGAATGGCCGGCCGCTCCCCGACGAGGTGGCGTGAGACTAGTCCCCTCCGGCGCCGCCGTCCGCATTACCGATGGCCAGGAAGATCTGGCTGGACTCCGACGTACCCGACTCGATCACCGGCGCCACCAGCAGGAACGACGCGAGAATCGCCAGCACGGCCACGAGCTTCGTCATTGCGTTCCCTCCCATGAGGAATGAGTCGCCGGGCGAGGAGACCTCCCAATGAGATCCACTGCCCGAGGGGGAGAATAGAGCAATTCGGCCGCCATGAGCGCGGCCGTCGGCCCGAGGCGAAAAAACTCCGCGTTTCCGTGCGCCTTTCCCGACACCTTTCTCGACGCGGAGTCGCGAGTCCGCCGCCCTCCCTGCACGATCGGCGGGGCAGGTCGCGAGAGAAGAGGGGGGCTCGGAGGCAAAATCGCCAATGATGAACCGTACTTGAGGCACCTGCCCCGCTGGCAGTGCATCGGCAGAGGGAAGTGCAGTGTCAGCGGTCGGGCTCGCTCCGCTTGAGACCCCATCGGGCCATCTTGACCTTGAGGGTGTTGCGATGCATGCCGAGCAGGCGGGCGGCTTCGCTCTGATTCCAGTCGACGCGGTCCAGCACGCGGCGCGCGATCTGCTGCTCGAAGTGATCGTGGGCTTCCTCGAGATCGAGGGCGCCCGCCGCGTTGGCGCTCACGCGGGCATCGGGAATCATGAACTCCAGCGGCAGGTCGGACAGGCGGATGAGCGGGCCATCGGCGAGGGCCACGCAGCGCTCGATCACGTTCTGGAGCTCTCGCACGTTGCCGGGCCACGAATAGTCCGAGAGCGCGGCGAGCGCCTCGGGCGCGAGCCCGCTCACTGGCTTGCCGAACTGCTGCCGGTAGCGGCGAATGAAATGATCCGCGAGGACGCCGATGTCGTCGCGGCGGGCGCGCAGGGGCGGCATGCTCACCCGTACCACGTTGAGGCGGTAGAAGAGATCCTCGCGGAACGTCTGCGCCGCGACCGCCTGCCGGAGGTCGGCATTGGTGGCGGCGATGATGCGCACGTCGAGCTTCACGGTGTGGGTGCCACCGACCCGCTCCATCTCGCGCTCTTGCAGCACGCGGAGCAGCTTGGCCTGCATCTCGGGCTTGAGCGAGCCGATCTCATCGAGGAACAGGGTGCCGCCCTGGGCCAGCTCGAAACGCCCGAGCTTGCGCTGATAGGCGCCGGTGAACGCCCCCCGCTCGTGCCCGAACAGCTCCGACTCCATGAGGGTGTCGGCGATCGCCGCGGGATTGACCGCCACGAAGGGCCGCTCGCGGCGCGGGCCCTGGCGGTGGATCGCGCGGGCGAGCAGCTCCTTGCCGGTGCCGCTCTCGCCCGTGATGAGGACGGTGGCGGTGGTGCGCGCCACCTGCCCGACGAGCGCGCCCAGCTTCCGCATCTCCGGAGACTGGCCCACCATCTCGTAGGTGTCCTCGCGGCGGGCCAGCTCCGACCGGAGGAACGCCACCTCGCGCTCGAGTGCGCGCTTCTCGAGCGCGCGGCGGATGAGGGCGAGGACCTCATCCTCGTCGAACGGCTTGGTGAGATAGTCGAGGGCGCCGAGCTTCATCGCGGACACCGCGGTACGCACCGTCTTCACCGCGGTGACGAGGATCACGTCGAGCTGCTCATCCATTCCCTTGATGCGCTCGAGCACCTCGAGACCATCCATGCCGGGGAGACGAATGTCGAGGAGGACGAGGTCGACCTGACACGAGCGCACGATGTCCAGGGCCTGCTGGCCGTCGGGGACGTCGAGGACCTCGAACTCGTCCTCGAGGATCAGGCGAAAGGACTCGCGCAGACCGTGGTCGTCGTCCACGACCAGGATGGTGGGGCGGATGGGGCGAGCGGTATCGGCGGCGTCCACATGTCCTCCGGTCGACTGGGCCCGCGTCGCCGCAACTATACAGGAAAGCGGTCAGTGACGCGCCGTGAATCTCCGCGACGGCTGCCCGATGTGGATGTGGGCGCCGGTGGAGGAGCCCGGCACCGCCTGCCGCACCGCGATGAACGGAATGTTCTGGCTCTGCAGATAGCTCATCAACGCCTGCCCTTCGGCGCTGTCGGGGTGCAGGGCCACGTCCACCGCGTTGCGATGGTCGAAGCCGATGCGGTCATGCACCGCGCTCTGGCCCAGCGCGCTGACGGGCAGGCCGCGACCGAAGCGGTAACCAAAGAAGCGCTCGACCTTCGGGAGATCAGCGAGCGTGAATGCCGCCGTGCCGTTGAAGCGGATGAACACGCCGGTGGCGAGGTAACCGCCCGCGGGCAGCGCCGTCTTCGCGATCTCGGCATGGAGGGCGGCCTCGCCGAGTATCGACTCGCGGATGGTGCTCGCGTCCCTGATCGCGCGGTCGGCCTCTTCGACCTTGCGATTCGCCGCGGCGAGGGCTTCCTCGGCGATCTCGACCTCGCGCTTCGAGATGATCTGCCGCTGGTAGAGATCGCGGCGCACCTCGACCATCTCGGCGAGCGCGGCGGCATCCTGCTGATAGGCGGCGCGCATCCGCTCGAGACTCGCGATGTACTCACGGCTCGTGCGGACGATCTCGGCGGCCATGCGGTCCGCCTCGGCGGCCTGCCGCGAGAAGTTCGGGGAACGGCCGGTGGGGCTCGTCGCCGGCGCGCGACCCTGGGCGTCCGCGGGCGCGGTTTCGAGGAGGAGCGTGGCGAGCAGCATCGCCGCAAGCACGAGCGCCATCGCACTCATTGTACCCGGCTGCTCAATCCCCGCCGGATCGAGTGGCCGCCCCACCCCGTCAGTGTCAAGCGCGTGAATTGATTGAGCGCATCGTTTCCGCGGAGGATGCCGACGCGCCGACGCGAGCAGAGTCCCCCCCGAATGTGAAGGCCTCGGTCGCCGCCGGTTTGCCCTCGTGGCCTGAGCGCCATAGAACCTTTAGTGGGCTCTGACACTGCGTGACGCTGTCGGAGATCCTGACAACTCGCGAGCGCGAAATGGTTGCGCACTGTCATCTCGTGATTCTTCCAGCCTCCCAGCCGCGGCCTCTCCGTGGCACACCGCTTGCCACTCTACTGGACTGACAGCTCGGTAACACCGCGCACACCATGAACAAAATCCAGTCGGCAGGAGGACTCGTGATCATGCAGGCTATCGCGCTGGCTCGTCGGTTCGTCGAGACTCGCGGGACGTGGCTGCAGGCGCTGGGCGTTGTGCTTCTCGTCGCCGCCGTCCCGCTCTTCTATATGGGCGGCCTCACGCAGGGCCGCCTCGCTCAAGAACGCGCCGATCAGGGCCGGGCCGAGATGGAGCAGAAGATCACCGCGCTCATCGTGGAGCGCAACCCGCAGGCGACCATCCGGGAGTTCGCCGGCTTTCCGCACACGCTGCTGGAGGTGAGCCAGGCCGCCGACATCGATTTCCGCATCATCCTGGCCATCGCCGACAAGGAGAGCCAGTTCAACCCCGGCGCGATCGGCAAGTCGGGCGAGATCGGGCTGATGCAGCTGATGCCCTCCACCGCCGAGCTCGTGGTGAAGCGGCTGGGCCTCGACTACACCCCGCCCGAGATGGGCAAGAACGGCACCTACGCCTCGCTGGGCTCACTGGCCGATCCCAAGTTCAACGTGCGGGTGGGCACCGCCTACCTCCGCTGGCAGATCACGCGCTACGGGTTCAACGCGACCGCCCTTCGCGCGTACAACCGCAATCCCGACAAGGCCACCGAGAACCGCCCGGGGGATCGTTACGCGGAGGAAGTGAGCTTCCGCTACCTGGCCTTCGCGCACTCCCTCCGATAGCGGGCGATCAGCGCGGCGACCGCTCCAGCTCCACCTCGATCCGCTTGAGGCGCTGGAGCTGGCTGCGCATGCGGGCCATCTCCTCGTCGCGCGCGAGCAGCTCGCTCAGCGTGGCGCGCCACAGCCGGGCGTCCGCCTCGAAGGTGCTGCGCGGATGCTCGGCGAGGAGGCGGCCGAAGGTGGTGTAGCCGGCGCGATAGTCGCGGAAGGGGCTGGCCGGGTCGCACTGGAGCTGCCCGAGGCCGTAGAGCGCGGCCGCGCGCGCGGGATCGCCGGGGTACTCGCGCACCACGCGTTCGTAGAGGTCACGCGCGGCGACCGGCCGGCCGTCATGGGCCAGCTCGCCGGCGCGTTCGACGAGCCGCGCCGGCTCGGCTCGGGGCACGGGTGAAGGCGCGGGTACGCTCGCGGTCGCGGCGGGGGGCGGGGCGGCGGTCGGAGTCGGGCGGGGCTCCCAGGAAACGACGGGCACCCAGGCCGGGCGTGCGGCCCAGCTCGCGCAGCCCCCGCCGGCGGTGACGATCAGCGCAAGCGCGATCCCGAGACGCGCGCGGCTCACGCGGCGGCTTCCAGGTGCGGCAGGGAGCGCGGCAGCGTCACCACGAACGTGGTTCCCTTGCCCAGATCGGACTCGACCTCGACGCGGCCGCCGTGTGCTTCGACGAAGCCCTTCACCACCGCGAGGCCGAGCCCCGAGCCCTTGCGGCCCGCGTGCGCCTGTCGGTAGGCGTCGAAGATGCGCGGCAGGGCGTCCGCCGGAATTCCCTCGCCGGTGTCGGTCAGCCGCAGCTCGACCTCTGCGTCCCAGTCCCGCACCTGGGCGGTCACCGACCCCGCCCGCGGCGTGAACTTGAGCGAGTTCCCCACCAGGTTCGTGACCACGCGCATGAGGCCCGCCTCGTCACCGTACACGGTGAAGTCGGCGCCGCTCGTGGTGGTGGAGAGCGCGACCCCGGCCGCTTCCGCCTGCGGATGGAACTCGTCGAGCGCGCGCGCCACGAGCTTGGCGAGGTCCACCGGCTTCCGCTCGAGCGGCATCAAGTGCGCGCGGAGTCGGGTGAACTCGAGGATCTGGTTGACCATCGCCAGCATGCGCCCGGCGCTGTCGTCGATGACCCGGACCATCTGGAGCTGGCGGGGCGGGAGGGCGCCCCCGGTCCGGCCCTGAATCAGGAGCTGGGCGGCTCCCCGCATGCCCGTCAACGGGTTACGGAGATCGTGCGAGATCTGCGAGAAGAAATCCTCTTTGAGCGCGTCGACCTCCTTCAGCCGCTCCGCCATGCGGTTGAACGCCCGACCGACGTCGCCGATCTCGTCGCCGCGGTCGATGGGCAGCGGCCCCGTCGCAGCGCCCTCGGCGAGCTGGCGCGTGGCGGTGGAGAGCTGGCGCAGCGAGCGCGTCATGCGGACCGCCACGATGGCGGTGGCGATGATCGCCACCGCGAGGCTCGCGATGAAGGCGATGATCACCGTGGTCCAGGTGCGCGAGGCAAGGGCGGCGGCATCGGCCTGGGCGCGCCCGAGCCCCGCGTTCGACGCCGCGGACAGCTTGACCACGCTCGTCTCCGCCAGCTCGGCGGCCTCCCGGGCGGCGCGCTCCGAGAGCTGCTGGGCGCGTTCGATCTCGCCCCGGCCCACGAGCACGCGCTCGTGGCTCACGTGCTCGCGGTAGGCCGCGAAGGCGGACGCCGCGCTCTGCTGCCACGTGAGCTCCTCGGGCGTCACGAGCAGGGTCCCGAGCCGGTCGAGCTCGCTTGCCACACGCGTGGCCCGCTCGTTCCACAGGTCGGCATAGGCGCGGTCGCGCAGCACGAGGTACTTGGCCTCCAGGCGCACGAGGCGGCGGAACGCCTCGGGCAGCCCGCTCGCGATCTCGATGGCCGGCACCGCGCGGGTGGCGATGTCACGGTTCACCTCGACGAGCCGGCTCACCGCGACGATGCTCCAGGCCGACACCCCGCCGAGAAGCAGGATCGCCAGCACCGACACGAGAAAGATCTTGGGCGCCAGACGCATGGAGGCTGTCCTATCGACCTATCGGCAGCAAGTGGCGTTCCAGAGAGGGCGTCCAACGATTCCAGGGAGTTGCCAATGTTGCTGTCGGGGTTCCAGCGCCGTAAAACGTCCAGGCGCCGCCACTCTGTGGCGAGTGGTCGGCGCCTGGTATCGAGCGCAGGTCACGCGGCGGTGGCGCGACCCGGAGTGGTCTTAGCGAGCGAAGGCGAGGATGGCCGAGTGCGTGAGGAACATCACCGCGCCCAGCGCCATCACCGTCCAGCAGAGCTTCGCGACGTTCATTCTCTTGGCCATGACGGCCTCCTTGGGGGTTCCGGTTGACTGCCACATGCCCCCAGGAGGAGCAAGCGGGGTGCCACGGCGGCGCCCGCGGCCAAGTGCGCGAGTCCACGAGGCCAAGCGTAGGTTGGGGAGAATCTGCCCCTGCTGCCTGGGCCTCCAGCTTTGTTGCTCGGCCCACACGGCCGCGAGGCGCGCGTCAGAAGACCTCGTCGCGCTCGCCGAACTCGAACTGATATGCGGTCTCGTCGAGCTCGCCGCTGGAAACGAGGCCCTTCGTGGCAAGGAGCCGCTCGAACGTCGCGAGCCACACCTCGTAATACTCGAAAGGCCCCTCGCGGCGCTCGGCGACGCCGATCTCCGCGATCAGCGCTTGACGGAACTCCTCCCAGGAGAACGCGCCATTCTCGGACAGCGCCACCGCCATGCCGAATGCCCGCCCCTGCCAGGGCTCGGCAAACACCAGCTCACCGTTCCGGCGCGGCATCGCGGCCGCACCGCTCATGTCCGCGATGAGCCGCTCGACGCGTCCCTCGCCGGACTCGTCCGCGGGGGGCCCGGCGGCGCAGGTGTGCTCGGCGAGGCTCGAGCTCCCACGCTCGGACGGGCACGGCCGGCGCCGCGGGCGATGGTCGTCGACGGGCAGCCCGTCCGGCCGCGGCTGCCACGCCGAGCCGCTGAAGTGATACGGGGCGAGGGCGGGCGGCGGGGCCAGCACGCCGTCCGCGTCGAGCATCCGCTCCACATGATCGTAGAGCTCGAGGACGAGCGCGTCGCGATTCATCGAGTGAAACCACTGCGCCTGGCCGTCGAACAGCAGCAGGGCGACGTTGGCGAGCGCGCAGGGCCCCAGGCAGCCGCCGAGGGTGAGATGCACGAGATTCCGAAGGCGCCGCCGCTCCCATTCGCCGTGGAACAGCGCGGTCGGGACGGGGGCGAAGCCATCCTCGGTGCGCCCGCAGCAGCAGCCACTGGCGCACACGAAGAGCTGCCCGCGCGGCCGCGCGACGTTGACGAGGCGGCCGTCGGGACGGATGACGAGGTTGCGGCGGCGCTCGTAGCCCATCGGGAGCGCGATCAGGCCGGAGAGGACAGCCGGACGTCGGCGACGCCGATGAGGGCGTCTCGCGTGATGAGCGGGATCAGCTCCGCCTCGCCCATCGCCTGGCTGCCCGCGGGCCGCTCCGGCAGCACCATGTAGCGCAGCTCCGCGCTCGAGTCCCACACGCGGATCTCGCGCGACTCGGGAATGCTCAGCCCGAACTCGGCCAGTACCCGGCGAGGCTCCGCCACGGTACGGGACCGATAGGCCGGCATCTTGTACCAGGTGGGCGGAAGGCCCATTACCGCCCACGGGTAGCACGAGCAGAGGGTGCAGACGACCACGTTGTGCACCGCCGGGGTGTTCTCGACCACGCGCAGCGCTTCGTAGTCGAGCCCGAAGTCCTTGAGGGCGCCTCGCGGGTCCTGGAGCAGCCGCTGCTTGTAGGCCGGGTCTATCCACGCGCGGGCCACCGCGCGCACGCCGATCATCGGCCCGGTGTCGGCCTCGTAGCGCTGGATCACGCGGTCCACCGCGTCGGGCGGCAGGATGCCTTTCTCGAGGAGGATGGATTCCAGCGCGCGCACGCGCGAGACCACGTACTTGTCGACGTTCGGATGGTTCTTACCCACGGGCGGCTCCCGGCTCGAGATACGGCTCCCAGAGATCGATGTAGACGTGCTGGTTCGGCTCCGCCGCGGGCCCCCACAGCTCCCGCGCGTCGAAGCGGACGCTGTAGAGCGTCTGCGGCTGCTCGCCCCCGCCGTGCGCGTTGCTGTCGGGGAAGACATGGGCGCCGTGCTGGCGGTGGATCATGCCTCGCTTGCCCCGCGCATATCGTGGGAGCCGCGTGTGTCCGGTCGGATGGATGTTGCGCGTGATGACGGCGTCGCCCACCGCGAAGCGCGGCGCCTGCGTGGCCGGGCGCTCGGAGTCGAGGGCGAGCCACCGGATGCGCGGAGGCGGCGTGGCGGGCATGGCCCGCACCGCCGCGGTCGCCGGGGCGTCGGGATGATCCGCGAAGAACGCAGTGCGCGCGGCGAGCTCGTCGCTGGCCACAACGCCCTTCTCGACCAGGACACGGGCGATACCGTCCAGCCAGTGCTCGTAGTAACCGGAGCGGAGATAGTGCGCGGGGTCCATCCGCTCGACGCCATGACGAAATTCGTCGAGATTGTACTGCCCGGTGCTCAGGCTCGCGCGCATGATGGCGTAGACGGCGGCTTCCCACGGCTCGTGGAACGGGGGCTCGTTCGCCTCTCGCTCCACCGGGCCGAATCCGTGCATGCCGCCGAGATCGTGGACGCCGTCCATGGGCTCTCCTCGTCAGGCATCATCGACCGAGCCGTCCCGCTGCGTCAAGCTCGGCGAGCCGGTCAGCGCCAGCGGGCGAGGAGATGGCTCAACGCCACGCGGAGCCGGGGCCGATGCGAGGCGAGCGGGATCTGGAACGACTCGTCGTGCGGGCGGCGGAGCGCCAGGCTCACGCGGGCGCTCGAAACATCCGCGAAGGTCTGGACGAGCGCCTTGGCAAGGGTGGGCGCGCCGAGGCGCTCCGCCATCTCCACGACCGCGGGGAGGTCGGTCTGCATGAAGGCGCGGCGGCGCTCGTAGTCCGCCGCATAGAGGATGCCCAGGTCGAGGTGATCCTCGAGCTCGTTGGCCAACCGCACCAGCACCACGTCCCGCTCGAGCGGGCTCATCGCGTCGAGCCCCGCGCGAATGGCCGGGAGGGTCTTCGGCTTCCACGTGAGCCGGGTATAGCGCGCGATCAGATCCTCGATCTCCTCCCCGACGTCCCCGCGGACCTTCGCCCGCTTGACCTCGCTCATGCCACGCCAGCCAGTGCCGAACTCCCCATGGGTGTAGACGGCGTGGAGGAGGCCGGTGATCACCAGGGGGACGCGCGCGCGAAGGGACGCGAGCACGCTCGCCGTGCCCACGAGATGGGAGAGGAAGGGCTTGCCGGAGCCGCGGTAGATGCCGGGAAAGAGGCGCAGCGCCATTTCGTGGGCCCGCGCCACCGTTTCGACGTCGACGGCGGCGTAGCCCTCCGCCTCGAGCTGCCGATAGAGCTGCAGGTTGGTCTGGGCGTAGGTGAACATGGCTCAGACGTTCGCGCGCTCCGCGACGGGGCCGGCCGAGCGGGAGGCGCCGCCCGGAATCGGCTCCCACCAGCGGTTCAGCTGGCCCTCCACGGCGAGGAGCCGACGCCCCAGCCAGCCTCCGCATCGCCACCCGAGCCCGCGCTCGAGCGCGCGGAGCATCGGCCGAAGTGGGATGTGGCGGTGCGCCTCCGACCAGCGCGCGATCGAGGCCAGCCCTGCCTCGCCGGGGGGCAGATCCCACTTGGTGCGGAAGTGCTCGAGAGACGTCTGGTTCCAGGCGCGGCTCCAGCGCCGGGCGAAGTAGGCGTAGTCCGCCGCGGTGAAGCCGCCGCTCGTGATGTAGGTCACCGCCGACGCCGGCTCGAAGTACACCGTGCCGCCCTCACGGCGCACGAGCAGGCAGAGATCGGTGTGCTCGGCGATGCTCTTGAGCTGCTCGTCGAGCGGGCCCAGCCGCTCGAAGACCTCCGTGCGCACGAGCATGCAGTGGAACTCCACGTGCTCGCAGGGCTGACGGACCAGCTGAGCGCGCACCTCGTCGGGCCGCTTGTCCGCGAATCGATGGCGCTCGATGAAGCGCCGGCCGCTCGGCCGGTCCTCGATGCGCGCATCGCCGGCGGCCATGTGGATCCTCTGGGCTTCGGGCTCGCCGATGAAGTAGAGCGGGCCCACCACCCAGGCGCCGGTGCTCTCCGCGCACTCGACGAGCGCCGGCAGCCAGCCCGGCGCGGGCACGGCGTCGTTGTCGATGAACGCGACGTAGCGCGTCCGGACGTGGCGTACGCCGAGGTTCCGCGCGGCATTGGGGACGAGATGGTGCGGAGTGCGTACGAGCGTGAAGCCTCGGGCCCGGGACTGATCGGCGAGATACCGGCGGATCCGCGACGGCGAGCCGCCGTCGACGTACACTAGGTCGAACGGGGGTGCAGTGTTTGCGTAGATGGCCTCGAGCGACCGCTGGCTGACGCTGAACCGCTCGCGCGGCACGACGACGATGGTGACCAGAGGTTGAGGCATGCCGGCACCCCCCATCAACGATTGGTGACCTTAGTGTACTCTGAAGCGCGGTAACAGAACGGAGGTTCGTGCATGCCCGAGCTCGCCAGCGTCTGCCCCCTCGATTGCCCCGACACCTGCAGCCTCACCGTGACGGTGGAGGGTGAGCGGGTCGTCGCCGTCCGCGGCTCCAAGACGAATCCTTACACCGCCGGGGTGGTGTGCGCCAAGGTCCCCGCCGCCTATCCCGAGTGGGTGCACGGGCCGGGCCGTCTGCTCACGCCACTCCGGCGCACCGGAGCCAAGGGCGAGGGGCGGTTCGAGCGCATCGGCTGGGCGGAAGCGCTCGACGTCATCCACGAGCGCTGGAGCGCGATCATCGCCGCGCACGGCCCCGAGGCGATCCTGCCCCTCAACTACGCGGGGCCGCACGGCATGCTCGCGGGCGGCTCCATGGATCTGCGGTTCTTCCATCGGCTCGGAGCGTCCCTCCTGGATCGCAAGCCCCTGTGCGGCGGCGTCCGCGCGGAGGCGTGGATGGGGACGTACGGCGCGGTGCCCGGCATCCGGCCGGAAGCGGCGCGCGACGCCCGTCTCATCATCGTCTGGGGCAACAACGTCACCTGGTGTAACCTCCACCTCACTCCGGTGATCAACGCGGCGCGGAAGCAGGGCGCGCGCCTCGTCGTGGTCGATCCCAAGCGGATCAAGCTCGCCGAGCAGGCCGATCTCCACGTGGCGCTGCGTCCCGGCACCGACGTCGTGCTCGCCTGGGCCCTCGCGGTGGAGCTGGAGCGGCGCGGCGGTCTCGACCGGCACTTCATCGCCGCCCACGTCGAGGGCTTCGACGCGTTCATGGCCGAGGCTCGGCGCTATCCGCCGGAGGTCGCGGCGGGGATCTGCGGCGTCGCGGAGACGGACATCCGCCGGCTCGCGGAGTGGTATCACACGTTCTCCCCCGCGGCGATCAGCGTGGGCAACGGGCTCGAGCGCAATCAGAACGGCGGCAGCGGCTGCCGTGCGGTGTTCGCCCTGCCCGCGCTCGCCGGGAAGTGGGGCACGCCCGGGGGCGGGCTGGTCAACGGCGCGAGCCAGGCGTTTCCCAAGACGGTGGCCCGCCTCCAGCGCCCCGACCTCGTGCCCGCGGGCACGCGCACCCTGAACATCATCGACGTGGGCCGGCATCTCCTCGATCCCGCGTTCGCCCCGCCCATCGAGTCGCTGTTCATTTACAACCACAACCCGCTCATCGTCCATCCCGACCAGAACCGGATGCGCCGCGGTCTCGCGCGCGACGATCTCTTCACCGTGGGCGCCGATGTGGTCATGACCGACAGCCTCGCCTACTGCGACATCGTGCTGCCCGCCTCCAGCCACTTCGAGTACGGCGATCTCTACCCCGCCTACGGACAGCACTGGCTGCAGCGGGCGGAGGCGGTGATCCCGCCTCAGGGCGAGTCCCTCCCCAATACGGAGATTTTCCGCCGGCTCGCCGCGCGCTTCGGCTTCACCGATCTCATCTTCCGCGCCGACGATCGAGCGCTCATGGATGACGCCGTCGACGCCGCCGACCCGCGCATGGGCGGCCTCGTCGGCAGCCGCGTGGCGCCCGACCGCGCCCTATCGATGGACGTGGCGGGCGAGCCCGCCCGCATGTTCCACAACGTGGCCCCGCGCACGCCGTCGGGAAAGATCGAGCTCGCCTCGCCGTACCTCGAGGGCAAGTATGGTGCGCGCCTCCCGAGCTTCCGCCCCGTGGCGAGCGCCTACCCGCTCGCTCTGATCACGCCGGCGTCGGACCGGCGCATCACCTCGACGTTCGGGGGCCTCTCCACCAACGACGGCACGCCGCCGATCGAGATGCACCCCGACGACGCGCGGCCGCGCGGGCTCGTCGACGGCGTCCTCGTCCGCATGTGGAACGATCTTGGCGAGGTGCGCCTGCCCCTGCGCATCACCGAGGCGGTCCGTCCCGGCGTGGTCTCGTCGCTCAAGGGGGCCTGGCTCCGCAGCAGCGACAACGGCCAGACGGTGTCCGCCCTCGCGCCTGCACATCACGCGGATCTCGCGGGCGGCGCTTGCTACAACGACGCGCGCGTCGAGGTCGCGGCCGCCTCCCGCTGAGGCGGTCGCGGCCCGCTCGCGATGCTCGGCGGTCTGCTCGAAGGCACCACGCTGACCGAGCGCGTGCTCTGGGGCGCCGCCGTCTTCGCCGCCTCGTCCCTGCTGAGCCTCGCCGCGGTCACCGCGGTGCTCGTCTCGCTCCCCGCCGACTACTTCGCGCACCGAGCCCCCGCGGCGGCGGGGCCGCGCTCCCCGCTCGTGCGCGCGGCGTGGCGGGTCGGCAAGAACCTGCTCGGCCTGGTCCTCGTGGCGCTCGGCGTGGTCCTCTCCGTGCCCGGCGTGCCCGGGCAGGGGCTGCTCACCATCCTGATCGGCATCATCTTGCTCGACTTCCCGGGCAAGCGCGCGCTCGTGCAGCGGCTGGTGGGGCGCCCCGCGGTGCTCGGCGCGATCAACCGGCTGCGCGCCCGGTTCAGACGGCCGCCGATGGAGCTCTGAGCGGCTTCAGCGCGTGCGGTACCCGACGAGGCCGGCGCGTAGCGAGCGGCGTCCCACCGTGGAGAGCCCACGAATCATGGAGCGGCTCAGCAGGCGCGTATGCGGGACGCCCACCAGGTGCTCGGCAATCCACCACAGCTCCCCGCCGCTCGTCATCCAGCCCGGGTGCCGGCGGTCGAAGGCGGCGAGATCAACCGGGCGCGAGAACGCGCGGAGCGTGCGCTCGCCCCGCAAGTTCATGTAGTCCTCGAAGTAGCTCATCGCCAGCTCGCGCGGCGTGCGGTACACCGGCTCTCGATAGCGCAGGCCCGAGAAGTTCGACTTGGCGATGGCGCCCCAGTGGCCGCGGACGCGGAACACCGCCACCACGTGGTCGGAGTCCTGCACCGCCTCGAGATCCAGCAGCAGCGGCGGAAAACCCAGCACCCGGAGGGCGGCGGCGGCGAAGATCGCCCCCTCGAGACAGTGCGCGGTGCGCTCGTGGAGCACGCGGCGGGGCGACCACGCGGTGGCCGACAGGTGATACGGCATGGCGTCAAGCACGCGCTGCACGCCTGCGGGATCGCGCAGCGCGCGGAGCGCGCGCAGCTCGCGCGGGGTGAAGCCCCAGCCGTTCGCGGACGCGGGCACGAGGGCCGGCAGCGCGGCTACGGCTTGAGCACCCGCACCGGCGCCCCGCGCAGGAAGGCCTGCACGTCCTCGAGGGCGTGTCCGAAGAACACGCGGTAGGTCTCCTCGGTCACGTAACCCAGATGCGGGGTGATCACGGTGTTCGGCAGCTTGCGGAAGGGATGGTCGAGCGGCAGCGGCTCCGGCTCGAACACGTCGAGGCCGGCGCCGGCGATGGCGCCGTCCTGGAGCGCCCGGACGAGGGCCGCCTCGTCCACGATGGGCCCCCGGGAGGTGTTGACGAGATACGCGGTGCGCTTCATGAGACCGAGCTCCCGGGCGCCGAGGAGGCCCCGCGTGCGATCGCTCAGCACGAGGTGGAGGCTCACCACGTCGGAACGTCGCAGCAGCTCCTCCTTGCCGACCAGCGTCGCGCCCGCCTCCGCCGCGCGCTCGGCGGTCAGGTTCTGGCTCCACGCCAGCACTTCCATCTCGAACGCCTTCCCATAGCGCGCCACTCGCGAGCCAAGCGTGCCCAGCCCGATCACCCCGAGCGTCTTGCCGTTGAGCCCGAGCCCCAGGGTGGTCTGCCACTGTCCCTCGCGCGTGGCCCGATCCTCGACGGCGATGCGCCGGAACAGCGCGAGGACGAGGCCCCAGGTGAGCTCCGCGGTGGGATACGGCAGTCCCGAGGTCCCACACACCGTGACGCCTCGGTCCGCCGCGGCCTGCATGTCGATGGACGCGTTGCGCATGCCGGTGGTGACGAGCAGGCGCAGCTTGGGGAGCTTCTCCAGCAGCGGGCGCGGAAACGCCGTGCGCTCGCGCATCGCCACCACCACGTCGAAGTCGGCGAGGCGCTTGGCCACCGCGTCCAGCTCGTGCAGGTGCTCGCGGAACGCCACCACCTCGGTGCCGGCGGGCAGAGTCTTCCAGTCGGCGAGCCCGAGCGCCACGTCTTGATAGTCGTCGAGGATGGCCACGCGGGTCATGGCCGTCACCGGGCGTCGTCGCCGAGTCGGTACTCGGAAGTGAGGGTGTCGAGGCGCTCCTTGAGCTCGGCGTCGATGCCCTTCTCGGCCACCGGCAGCACGTCGTCGAGCTGCTCGGGGCGGCTGGCTCCGATGATGGGCGCGGTGATCGCGGGATGCGCGAGCACCCAGCCCACCGCCATGCGGGCGAGGGACAGGCCGGCCTCCGCGGCGAGCGGCCGCAGCGCTTCCACCGTCGCGAACTCCCGGTCGTGCCAGTAACGGTCCTGGTAGCGGCGCGCGGCATTCCCGAGGGTGAAGCGCGTGCCCGCGGTGGGCCCGCCGTCCTTCCGGTGCTTGCCCGAGAGGAGCCCACCCGCGAGCGGGTTGTACGGGATCACGCCCACGCCCTCTTCCTTGCACATGGGGAGCAGATCGCGCTCGATCTGTCGGAAGAGGAGGTTGTAGCGGGGCTGCGCGGAATCGAAGCGGGGGACGCCGAGGAGCTCGCTCCGCCCCATGGCGCGCACGATCTTCCAGGTGACGAAGTTCGAGGTGCCGATGTAGCGTACCTTGCCCGCCCGCACGACGTCGTCGAAGGCGCGCAGGGTCTCGTCGATCGGCGTCTCGTCATCGGGGGCATGGCACTGATAGAGATCCACGTAGTCCGTGCGCAGGCGGCGCAGCGAGCCTTCGATGGCGTCGAGAATGTGCTTGCGCGAGAGGCCGCGATCCCAGCGCTTCGCGCTCATCGCGCCATTGCACTTGGTGGCGACGATGAACTCGTGGCGCCGCCCGGCCAGCCAGCGCCCGAGGATCTCCTCGGTGCGGCCCACGGTGTCGAGGCCGCCGCCCAGCGGGTACACGTCGGAGGTGTCGAGGAAGGTAATACCGCCGGCGGCGGCGCGATCGAGGATGGCCACCGAGGTGGGCTCGTCGCACTGGAGCCCGAACGTCATGGTGCCGAGGCAGAGGCGCGAGACGGTGAGACCGGTGCGGCCGAGGCGAACGTGCTGCATGGCGCCTCCTCAGCGATTGGGCCCGCGGCCCATGGGATACGGCTGCCAGCGGATGAGACCGGTGCGCGGAAGCACGCCGGGGTTGACCGCCGAGCGCGGCCACTTTCCCTGGAGCACGGTGGCGATCTCGCGGCCGAGCCGGCGTCGGGTCTCGGGCGCCATCCGCGCGGTGGCCGAGGCGATGTGCGGCGTGACGATCACGTTGTCCATGGCGAGGAGCGGGTTCGTCGGATCCACCGGCTCCACCTCGAAGACGTCGAGGGCGGCCCCCGCGATCTGCCCGTGTCGAAGGGCCTCGATGAGCGCGGCCTCGTCCACCGTCGGGCCGCGGCCATTGTTGATGAAGAGGGCGGTGCGCTTCATCGCCCGGAACTGAGCGGTGCTCATCAAGTGGTGGGTCTCAGCGTTGAGGGGCGCGTGCATCGACACGAAGTCCCCCCGCTCACAGAGCTCGATGAGGCTCGTCACCGGCTCCACGCCCACCGCCGTCATCTCGAGCTCGGCGAGATACGGATCGTAAGCGATGACGCGAAGGCCGAAAGCGTGGCAACGGCGCGCCACCGCCTTGGCCACGTTGCCGAACGAGATGAGCGCGAAGGTCTGCCCGTATAGACGCGGGATCTCCCTGAAGTGGGGCCGCCCCTCCGACCACTTCCCCTGGGTGGTGAGCTCGTGCATGAGCCGGAGGCGGCGATGGGCGGCGAGGAACATCGCCAGCGTATGGTCGGCTACCTCGTCGATGAACACGTCGGGCACGTTGGTCACCACGATCCCCGCTTCGGTGGCGGCGTCCACGTCCACGGTGTCCGCGCCCACGCTGCCGAGGCCGATCACCTTGCAGTTCTTGAGCCCCTTGATGATGGCGGCGCTGATCCGGCGATTGCGGGCGATGACCGCGTCGGCGTCACGGGCGGCCGCGATGAACTCTTCCTCGTTCTTCGCGGGCACCTCCACGATCTCCGCCCCGATGGGGTCGAGGGCCTCACGCTCGATGCTGTAGGTGGAATCGGCGAAGTCGTAGGTGATCCCACTGGCGGGCTTCTGGACGACGACCTTGAACTTGCCTGGCATGACACTTCTCCTTGTCGCGCTCGAACAGCTGGCGGAGATTGACGCGGCCCGACTACTTTAAGTCCCCCGCCCGCGGCTGTCCAGATGGCCGAGACGAGGGTGCTGCTGCAACGTGAAAATGTCCTCCCCTAACTACTCCGTGAAAAGGTCCTCTCACCATGGAGACCTTCACGTTGAGCCGAAAGGAACTGCATCGACCGGGGCTGTTGAAGGGGCTGTGTAGCGGGCGGTTGACGAACGCGCAGGTGGCCGCGGCCCTGGGGCTGACGGTGAGACACGTCCGGCGTCTGAAACGTCGCTTCGAGGCGGGCGGCGCGGCCGCCCTCACGCACGGCAATCGGGGACGCCCCTCGCCCCAGCGCTTGCCGCTGACGGTGCGGGCGGCCGTCCACCGCCTGATGACGACCCACTACGTGGGCTTCAATGACACCCACCTGACCGAGAAACTGCGGGAGGAGCACGGCTTGACCGTGTCGAGGGAGTCGGTGCGGCGCTTGCGGCGGCACCTGGGGCTGGCCCCGGCCCGGCCGCGACAGGCCCGCCGGGCCCGCCATCGGCGCGTGCCCGCCGCCGTCCGCGGCGCCTTGATCCAGATCGACGGCAGCCCCTTCCGGTGGCTCGAGGCGCGCGGCCCCGACCTGGTGCTGCTCGGGGCCGTGGATGACGCCACGAGCGAGATCCTGGCCTTGCAGTTTCGGCCGGCCGAGGATGTGCACGGCTACGCCACGCTCTTCCGGGACGTATTCACCACGCACGGCCTGCCGCTGGCCGTCTATGGCGATCGGCTCAATCTGCTAGTCCGCAACGACCTGCACTGGTCGGTGGAGGAGCAGCTGGCGGGGGCCCAGGCCCCGACCCATCTGGGCCGCATGCTGCAGACGCTGGCCATCGGCTATATCGCCGCGCACTCGCCCCAAGCCAAGGGCCGCATCGAGCGCCTCTGGGGCACGCTGCAAGATCGGCTGGTGAGCGAGCTGCGCCTCCGCGACATTCGCACCGTGACGGCGGCGCAGGCCTACCTGCCCGCCTTCATCGCCGACTTCAATCGCCGCTTCGGCAAACCGCCCGCGCAGCCCCGAGCCGTGTGGCGCCGGCCACCGCGTGATCTGGCCCTCCTCCTGGGCTGTGGCTATCGCCGGGTCGTCGCGCGGGATAACACGGTGCGGCTCGGGGCCCGCCTCGTGCAGCTCCCTGGCCGGCGCGCCTACGCCGGCGTCACCGTCGAAGTGCGCGAACTCCTCGATGGCCGCCTGATCGTCGTCCACGACGGGGTGCTGCGCGGGCAGACGCCCTCCCCAGGGCCTGACTTCGTCCTCAAGCCCCGCCGGTCCCCCAGTCACGACCGCCGCCGGCCCCGCGCCGCGCGGCGGCGGCGTGGACTGCCCCAGCGCTTGCCCCGGCTGGCGCCCCCCAGGCACACTGGCCGTCGCCCGCTGCCTACCCATCCCTGGGTGCGCGAGAAGGCGCGCGACATTCAGTTGCACGCACTGCGAACCGGGAGGACCTTTTCACGTCGCAGCGAGGGAGGACCTAGTCACTGAGCAGCGACAGATGGCCGAGACGAGGGCCGCCCGCTCACCACATGACCACGCCGCCGCAGATGTTGATGGACTGTCCGTTGATGAACGCGCCGGCGGGCGAGCAGAGGAACGCCACGAGGCCGGCAACCTCTTCGTCGGTGGCGGCGCGCCCCACCGGAATGCGATCGAGGTGCTTCTGCCAGCCCTCGCCGCGGCCGAGCACGTCCATGCGCGCGGTGGCGATGGTGCCGGGGCACACCGCGTTCACCGTGATCCCGTGCCGCGCGATCTCCTGGGCGAGCGACTGGGTGAGGCCCTGGATTCCGAAGTTGGCCGCGTTGTACGCGGCGGTGTTGGCGCTGCCCCGCTTCCCCGCGATTGAGGAGATGTTCACGATGCGCCCCCACTTCTGCTTCACCATGAGGGGCACGATCTGCTTGCAGGCGAGGAAGGCGCCGGTGAGCTTGATGTCGAGCACCTTCCTCCAGATGGCCTCGTCGAGATCGGGGAGCGGCACGCGGTCGTTGCCGCGTGGATAGGCGGCGTTGTTGACGAGGATATCGATGCGCCCGAACGCCTCCATCGTGGACTGCACCAGACGCTGGATGGTCTCGGCCCGGCTCACGTCGCCCACGAAGGTGAGGGCGCGGCGGCCCGCCCCGCGAATCTGCTCCGCGGTGCTCTCGACGTCGCGCCAGCCGATCTTCTTCTCGTCCTCGGGATAGGTAGCGGGATCGCGGCCGGTGCCCGTCACCACCACGTCGGCGCCGAGGTCGGCGAGGGCGAGCGCGGTGGCCCGCCCGATCCCCCGCAGCCGGCCCGCGCCGGTCACCAGCGCCACCTTGCCGTCGAGTGAGCCCATGTCGAGATCCTTTCGCGGTGCGGGATCAGATGAGGGGCGAGCAATACTGCCGGTACGCGCGGAAGTGGGGCGCATCGACGCCGCAGAGGGGCGCGGGACGGAAACGACAGTCGCCCAGGTCGAAGTGAATGATCCCGGGGGCGGTGGGGTCGTTCGGGTCGTAGACGGTGAGCTCCACCGTGTCACCGAGGTCCGCGTAGGCGTAGGCGAGCACGGAGTGGTTGAGCCCGACGCGGGGAAAGTCCGAGATGAGGAGCTGGGTGGGGCGTCCGGCCTGGAGCTCGGCCACGATTTCCGTGGCGACGCGCGCCTGGTGCACACGGGGATGCGGATAGACGATGCGCCAGTTCGAGACGCGGACGATGCTCCAGAAACGACGCGAGAGTCCCGCCTTGACGGCGGCCTCGAGCTCGCACGTGAGCTCGTGGAGTGACGCGAAGCCCGGGATCACCACGCGCGCGTCCGATGGCAGCGCCGGGCGCCAGGGCGCGCGCCGGGTGATGCGTCGCACCCGCTCCGTGTACGCCTCGGGCGCGAGGCGGGGCAGCGTCGGCTCGAAGCGCGCGAAGCGCGTGAACTGCACCACCGCGCGCGCCATCACGAAGCACCAGTTCGCGTACAGATCCGGCTTGCCCCGATGGTGGATGCGGCTGTCGTTCCGGAACGCGAAGGTGTCGACGCCGAATCGCAGGGTGGGCCCGGGGGCGGGGCGACGCAGCAGCAAGTCGAGCGGCGGCGCCCAGTGCCAGATGGTGGTGGCGAGTCCGATCGAGGCGGGAACGAGCACGAAGATGAGCAGACACGAGGTGATCATTCGCCGGGGGCATTCTACCCCAATCGGCGCGCGCCAATTCTTGACCTTCCGCGGCGGGGGCGCTAACGTGGCTCGCTGCCATCACGCGCATCCAGGGGAGGCCGCGTGCCCATGCCTGCACTCGTCATGGCCCTCGTCACCACGCTCGGGATCGGGTTCCTCGTTTACGACGGGACCCAGGACATCGCGGTGCTCGGGGTCGTTGGCGCGCTGGGCGCGATCGGCATCGGCTTGATCTTCTGGGCGCGCAGCGGGGCCGCCGCGGACGCCGGCCGGCTCCGGGCCACCGCCAACGTGCGCGAAACACGCCTGGGGAGTCTGCAGGCGGAAATCGAGCGGCTCCGCGACGACCTCGTGCAGGCCAGCGCGCGGCAGCGCGAGACCGATGAGCAGGCGCGCTCGGTCGCCGCCACCGCCGCGGAGCGCCAGAAGCAGCACGAGAGCGCGCTGCGGGAGAACCGGGCTGAGCTCGAGCGCATGCGCAGGGAGCTGGATCACGCGCGCCGCAAGGCCGCGGACGCCGCGGTGGCCGCGGCCACCACTCCTCCCGGAGCGCCCGCCGGCCCCGCGCCATCGCCCGCCACGCGGCCCACGCCGCCTTCGGTACCGGCGGCTACACCGCCTGCCCCGCCCAAGCCGGCGGCCACCCCCGCCCCGCCGCCTGCGCCGCCCAAGCCGGCGCCCGCGCCCACCGCGCCGCCCAAGCCCGCGGCCTCCCCCGTCCCGCCGCCTGCGCCGCCGAAACCCGCGCCCGCTCCCGTGGTGGAGCGCCCCGCGTCCGAGCCCGCGCTCGCTGCGCCGCCAATCGGCACGCGTGAGCCCGACCCGCCGCCCGGTTCGGCCGTGGGCACCGTGCTCCTGGTGGACGACGATCCGAGCTTCCTCTTCGTCGCGGCCAACATCCTGCGCCCCGCCGGATTCCGCGTGATCGAGGCCGAGAGCGGCCAGGCCGCGCTGGATCAGGCAGGTGCTCAGGCGGCCCAGATCGACCTCCTGGTGACCGACATGATGATGGCGGGCATGAACGGGCGGCAGCTCGCGCAGCGGTTCACCAAGCTGCGGCCCGGGGTGCGCGTGCTCTACGTGTCGGGCATCGTCGACGAGGGCAGCGCGCGCGAGGCCATCGAGGGCGAGGAGGCGGATTTCCTCGCCAAGCCGTTCGAGGCCGACGCCTTCGTCACGAAGGTGCGCGAGCTGAGCCGCGCCCGCCGCTGATCGTCAGTCGAGCAGGCGCGGGTCCAGGGCGTCGCGCACGGCGTCGCCCACGAAATTGAGCCCCACCACGGTGAGGAACAGCGCCACGCCCGGCCCGAACACGATCCACGGCGCCTGCTGGAGATAGCCGCGCCCGGCGTTGATCATGCTGCCCCATGACGCGGCGGGCGGCTGGATGCCGAGCCCGAGGAAGGAGAGCGAGGCTTCGGCGAGGATCGCGAAGGCGACGCTCAGGGATGCCTGCACCACGATGGGAGCCAGGGCATTGGGCAGCACGTGAGTCACCGCGATGCGCCAGCCCGTCGCCCCTAGCGCGCGCGGCGTGGACGTATTCCCGCGCGGTGATGGTGAGCACCTGGCCGCGCATGAGCCGCGCGAAGGCCGGCACGTAGACGACCCCGAGCGCGATGACCACGCCGGTGAGCCCGGCGCCCAGGACCGCGCCGAGGGCGAGAGCGAGCACGAGCGGGGGAAACGACAGCACCGCGTCCATGCACCGCATGACGAGCCCGTCGGCGCGGCCGCCCGCGTAGCCGGCGGCGAGACCCAGCACACCGCCCGCGGTCATCGCGATGGCCACCGACACGAAGCCCGCCACCAGCGAGACGCGCGTGCCCCACACCATGCGGGAGAGCACGTCGCGACCGACATTGTCGGTGCCCAGCAGGTGGGCGCGGCCGAGATCCTGCTTGAGGGGATCGTACGGCGAGATCGCCGGCGCGAAGATCGCCACCGCGAGCGCGGCGAGCAGCACCGCCACGCCGAACGGCGCCAGGCGCGCGCACGCCGCGCGCCGGAGCGCGCGCCACCGCGGCGAGGCCACCGGCGCCGAGGCGAGCGCGCGCGCCGGCGCGCCCTCAGCGAGGCCGGATCCGGGGTCGATCCAGCCATAGGAGATCCACCGCGAGGTTGCTCAGGATGAAGCCCACCGCGATCAGCAGCACCACGCCCTGGACGAGCGGATAGCCGCGCGCGAACACCGCGTCGACGACGAGGCGACCCACGCCAGGCAGCGCGAACACGTACTCCGTGATCACCGCGCCACCGATCAAGGTGCCGAGCTGGAGGCCCAGCACCGTGACCACCGGGATCAGCGCGTTCTTGAGGACGTGGCGCCGGATGACCGCGCCTTCCGAGAGCCCCTTGGCCCGCGCGGTGCGGACGTAGTCCTCCGCGAGGGCCTCGAGCATGCTCGCACGGAGCGTCCGCGTCACCACCGCGGCGAGGGCCAGCCCCAGCGTCACCGCCGGCAGCAGCAGCGAGCGGAGGCCGTCCCACGGCTCCTCCAGCGGATCGACGTAGCCCGAGATGGGCAGCCAGCGCAGCGTCACCCCGAAGAAGAAGATCAGAAGGAGGGCGAGGAGGAAGTTCGGCATGCAGATGCCGAAGAGCGCGAAGGTGGTGCCCGCCCGGTCGACCGGCCCGTTCCGGCGCGCCGCGGACAGGACGCCCACCGGCACCCACCACGTTCTTGTCCGCCTTTACCGCGGCGACGTCGCGAGGCTGCACGTAGTCCATCACCTGGATCTCGCCCGCCTGGAGGCTCTGCAACTTCACGGTGTCGTCGGGGATGGGCCGGTAGCGGATCTGGTCGAGATAGGGCCCCCTGCTTGTTCCAGTAGTTGTCGTTTCTCTTGATCAACAGGTGGTCGTCCTTGACCCACTCCGCGAACTGAAAGGGGCCGGTGCCCGCGCCGGTGGCGTTGCGCTCCAATTCTGCGCCGCGCTCCTGTATGGCCTTGGGCGACACCATCATTCCCGCGCGGTCAGTCAAGGTGGCGGGAAGCGCGGCGTCCGGCCGCTTGAGGTTCATGCGAATCGCGTAGGCGTCGACGACGTCCACGGTCTCGATGCTCGCGGTCTCACCCTTGCGCACCGACTTGGGTTCCGTCTTCATGCGGTTGAAGTTGAACTTCGCCGCCTCCGCGTTGAAGTCGGTGCCGTCGTCGAACTTGACGCCGCGCCGCAGCTTGAACACCAGGGTCTTCGCGTCCACCAGCTGCCACGATTCGGCGAGCCCCGGCTTGATGCCAAGATTCGCGTCCAGCGTCAGGAGTGGCTCGTAGATGTTGTGGTAGATCTGCCGGTCGATCTTGCTGCGGGACAGATGCGAAGCCGACACGGAGGGTGCCGCCCCGCTTGGGCGCGGTTTGCGCGCCGGCGGCGCGGATCGCCCACGGGGCGGTGAGGCCGCCCGAGGCCAGCGCGCTCCAGCGCAAGAAATCACGTCGAGTGACGGTGGAGTGCTGGCGACCGCGTGGCGTCGGAGACATGCGCGCTCCCTTTGGGGGCCGAATGGCCTCACATGGGTGGGACCAGCTTGTCCCGGCCCACCAGCACGCTCGTGGTGGTGATCGTGCCGTCCGGCAAGCGGGTTCCCTGGACGAAGATATGCGCTCCCGGCACGAGCTGGGAGATGTGGCCGATGCCGAACGTCACGATGGGCGCCGCGGCCGGGACGTACACGACCGCCTCCCCGCCCTTGTACTTGAGCGTGAGCGTGCGCCCATCGCCCTTGGCCTCGACCTGGGCGACGGTGGCGTTGGTCATGGTGCTGTCGGGGGTAAGGTCCCAGGGGGTGTGGCCCTCGGCACTGCCCCGTGCGAACGCGGGGAAGATCAAGACCTCCTGCGCGCGGAAGGTGCCATCGGGCCGGCGGAGCGCCGCGGTGCCGACGTAGTCACCGACCTTGACCTCGGTGAGCTTCGCTTTCTTGACCTCCATCAGCGCGTAGTTGTCGGCGAGGCGTACGGAAACCGTGGCGCCTTCGCGGGATTTCACGGTGAGGATCTGGCCGGTGAGATCGACCACGGCGCCGCGGACGCGGACGGTCGTCTGGGCGAGGGCGACATTGACCAGGATCATCACGAGAGCCACGCTCGACCCCGCGATCCGAAGCACGGGCCAGATCATAGCGCGGAGCGCGAGCCCGCGCACCGGCACCTCGTCCGGCCCGCCTGCGGTATCCTCCAGGCGGAGGAGGTGTCTCATGATCGAGCAACGTCCATTCGGGCGCACCGGCCATCGGAGCACCGTCACCCTGTTCGGCGCTGCCGCGCTCGCGCAGGTCAGCCAGGCCGACGCCGATCGCGCCCTCGAGCTGCTGCTCCGCCACGGCGTCAATCACATCGATACGGCCGCGCGCTACGGCGACTCGGAGCTGCGCATCGGGCCGTGGATGGCCCGGCACCGCAAGGATTTCTTCCTCGCCACGAAGACGGGCAGCCGCACCGCGGCCGCCGCGCGCGAGGATCTCCACCGCTCCCTCGAGCGCCTCCGCGTGGACCACGTGGACCTGATCCAGCTCCACTCGCTCGGGCATCCCGACGACTGGGACCAGGCAATGGGTGGGGGCGGCGCGCTCGAGGCCCTGGTGGACGCGCGCGCGGAGGGTCTCGTGCGCTTCATCGGCGTCACCGGCCATGGCTGGACCATCCCCGCCATGCACCGCCGGAGCCTCGCCCGCTTCGACTTCGACTCGATCCTCCTCCCCTGGAACTTCTTCATGGCGCAGAACGAGCGCTACCGCCAGAGCGTGGACGAAGTCATGGCGATCTGCCGGGAGCGGAGCGTCGCGGTGCAGATGATCAAGACTATCGCGCGCGGCCCGTGGGCCACCACCGAGCGCACGCACACGACCTGGTATCAGCCGCTCGAGCGTCCCGCCGACATCGGCCGGGCCATCCACTGGGCGATGGGGGTGTCCGGCGCGTTCATCAACACCGTCGGCGACCTCTCCGTGCTCCCGACCGTGCTGCAGGCGGCGGGCCGCTATGCCGGGCGGCCGGCGGACGAGGAGATGCTGACGATGCAGGGGGCCGCCCGCATGACTTCCCTCTTCGGGCTGCCCACGTGAGCGCGGTGAGGTTCAGCCCGGCCGCGCGCGGCTTCCTGGCCACCAAGGAAGTCGTGACGCTCGCCACCATCCAGCCCGACGGTTCGCCGCTCGCCATGGCGATGTGGCTCCTGCCCGAGCCGGACAGCATCGTGATGATCAGCGTGGACGGGCTCGGAAAGGTCCGGAACATCACGCGCGATCCGCGGGTGTGCATCCTCGCCGAGGCGGGCACGCGCGGCGATGCGCGCGGGGTGGCGGTGCAAGGCCGGGCCACGTTCCTGCCGGACGGAGAAGAGCGGCGGCGGCTGGTGGAGCGGTTCCTGAAACGCTACGACCCGGAGCTCGCCGGGTATTGGGGCGGGCACGCGATGCCCGCCAACCGGGTGATGTTCCGGGTCGTGCCCAGTCGAATCCGGACCTGGGGGCTCGGAGAGGGCTAGG
>DATJFY010000070.1:0-10365 GCA_035495415.1 Verrucomicrobiia bacterium | reverse complement strand
GCCCGAATGGCAACGGGCGCGTCGCTCACAACGCGTCTCCGAACGACGGGCGTGTGCTCTCGAATACCAGCCATCCGAGTATCAGAACGCCGAAGCTACAGAGGGGGAACACTATCCAGGCCGACGGATGGGGTGCCGTGGGACGAAACAGCGCGTCCTGCCAGCACCAGGTGAGGTAGCTGAATGGGTTGAAGTAGAACAGGGTGTCCAGGTATTTGATGTGGACGAACGGGTTGTACAGTGTGGGCTGGATAAATAGGTTCACGGTGGTGAAAACCTGCACGAATTCCTTGAGATCGCGCATGAACACGCCTATCGCCGACAACAGGAACGCGACACCGATCATCGCCGCCAACTGGCAGATGATCAGCCACGGTACGCTCAGTGTCCACCAGGATAATGTGCCGTGCCAAGCGGAATAGCCGAGCGCGAATAGCAGCGCCACGCAATAAGGCAAGGCGCTGCCCAGTGCGGTCTTCACCGGCAAGACCTCGGTCGGAAAGACAATCTGCTTCACGAGATTTGCCTGATTCACGAGAATTCCCGGCGCGTGGAACAGCAGGTTCTGGAATGCCAGCCAGGGCACGATGCCGGCAATCACGCTGGCGGAATAGTCAACCCGGGAGACATCACTGCCAAAACGCGCCGGAAAGACGTAGGCAAACAGCACCGCGTACATGAACATCAGCACCAGGGGTTGGCCGAAGGCCCACAAGACGCCGATGGCTTGGCCCATGTGCTCGTCGCGGAGCTGGCGGCGTACCATTTCCGTGATGAGCTCGCGGCGGACATACAGCATGCGCGCGAAGGGAACCGGGCCACTTAGCATGAGAGCCCGAGATTGGTCGGCCAAGCTTGCAGCATCAACACGCTCTCCAGCGGGTGGATTCAGTTGACACCTTCCAGATGCGCCTTCCAGCACTCGCGAACAGGTGTCAGATGGAGCTGTCTTCTGCAGCCAGGCGCTTCTCCTAAAGAAGGGGCAATGAGTCGCTGGGCACGTCCACGACGTAGGATCCGCCGCGATTGAGGCGCTTCACCCGCTCGAGGTCCAGATCGACACCGCAATCAGTCAGCCCGGTCTGGGTCAACTCGACGGCCAACGAGAGCCAGGCGCGGCCCATTCCGACTTGACCCTAGCCTGCGGTCCTCGGTCTGGCGCTCCAACGCGGCATTCCAGTCAAGCATCGCGGTCATCATAGGGCACGTGACGCAGTGGGGCAAATCCTTACTGTATAGTCCAAGGCGATGTGACCCGTCGTCCCGCCCCTTTCTGGTCGCGTTGCTGGCTGCGCGGTCATCGTCACCGCGATCTGGATGTCCGTCGCAAGACGATCGGGCTGATGCCGCAGACGTGGCACCAGGGCACGCCGCGCGTCGGATGGATGTTCGTGTTCCGGGCTCGCGGTCTACAACCGGGTCCGTATCCGAGATCTGGCCGAGCAGCGACATGTGGACGCATCTTGGATTCGCAACCTCGACTGGGGAGCGAGCGACTCCGAGAGCGCCCTGGCGAATCCGCCGCGATCACGCTCGATGCGCCTTGACACCACCACCTGTGCGCCTTTCATCCGCTTTTTTCGCAACCTGCTAGAGCCGGCGGTATGTTTCCGGCGCGAAGCGCGCGAACAGCGCAGCGACCAGCACCACCAGCGCGGCGGTGGTCGTGAGGGTGGCGTCCGCGCCGGCGAGATCGGTGGCGATGCCCAGCCCCACCGGGCCCACCACGTAGCCGAGGTCGCCGATCATCCGGTACGCGCTCATGGCCGCGGCGTTCATGCCCGGCGGCGCCACGTCGGCGGCATACGCGGCGGGCGCGGCGCCCCCGATCCCCGCGGCCACGCTCCATGCCACGCAGCCGGCGAGGAACCACGCGTACGAGGGCGCGACCAGGAACACGATCAGCGCGAGGCCCGACATCGCGCTGGCGGGCACGATCACCGTCTTCCGACCGTAACGGTCCACGAGGACGCCGGCGGGATACGCGAAGGCCAGCCCCACGATGCTTGCCACCGCGAGGCCGAAGCCGATACGGTCGGCGCTCAGCGCAAGCCGGTCGCGAGCGAGCACCGGGATCACGCTGAAGAGCCCGCCGGTGCGCGCCACCGCGCCCATGAACGCGGTGAGGCCGACGAGGGCGAAGCCCGCCCGCCCCACGAGGAGACGCAGCTGGGCGGCGAACGAGGCCGGCGCCGCGCCCGCCGCCGCCGCGGTGGCACGCGCCCCGGGCAGGTCGCGCGTCTCCGGCACATAGAAGAAGGCGAGGGCGGCGGCCAGCGTGCCCGCCACCGCGTAGAAGAGAAACGGCGCGGCGAGGCCGTAGTGCTCGGCGAGCAGGCCGCCGGGCAACGGGCCCACGCCCACCGCGAAGAGAAAGGTCCCCTGGTACACGGACATCACGCGGCCGCGCTCGACGGGCGTCGTGATGTCGGCGAGGACGATGGTGCCGGTGGTCACCACGAGCGCGGCCCCGGCGCCGGAGACGAAGCGCGCGACCACGAAGGTGGGGAAGTCCGGCGCGTAGCCGCACAGGAGATTGCCGGCGGCGGTGACGAGGCCGCCCAGCGCGAGCACCGAGCGCCGCCCGATGCGATCGGCGAGCTGACCCGCGGGCAGCGCGACGAGAAACCGCGCGAGGCCGTAGATGCCCACCGCGAGCCCGATGGCGGACTGCAGCACGCCGAACGAGCGCGCGTAGAGCGCGATGACGGGGACGATGCTGCCGAACCCCAGCTGATTCACGGCGATGAGCGCGCACATCCAAATCAGGATACGATTGCGGCCGGGAACGGGCATCGACCGCTACCGTGCATCACCCCAGGAGGAGATGGCAATGGGATTCGGCTTCGCGCTCTTCGCCGGCATCGCCCCCGAGGTCATCCGCGACTCCGCGCGGGAGGCCGAGTCGCTCGGCTACGACTCGTTCTGGGTGAACCACCCCGGGCCCGTCGACGGGCTCGCCTCGCTGGCCCACGCCGCGCGGGAGACCCGGCGCCTGGCGCTGGGCGTGGGCGTGATCCCGCTCCACACGCGCGGGCCGGAAGCCATCCTCGAGGGTGTCAAGGCCCAGGCGCTGCCGCTCGACCGGCTGCTCCTCGGGGTGGGCAGCCCCAACCCCAGGTCGCTCGAGCGCGTGCGGAACGGCGTGGCCGCGCTCCGCGCGGGGATGAAGACCCGCATCGTCGTCGCCGCCCTCGGGCCGAAGATGTGCCACCTGGCGGGCGAGGTGGCGGACGGCGTGCTCTTCAACTGGCTCACCCCCGCCTACGCGAAGACGGCGGCGGAGTGGGTGCGCGCGGGCGCCGCGGCGGCGAAGCGTCCCGCCCCGCGCACCTACGCCTACGTGCGCCTCGCGGTGGGCGATGCCTCGATGGGCCGCCTGCAGGACGAAAGCGATCGCTACGCGGCCATCCCCGCCTACGCGGCGCACTTCGAACGCATGAACACCAAGCCCATCGACACCGCCATCGCCGCGAAGAATGCCGACGGGGTGAAGACCGCGGTCGCGGCCTGGCAGGGCGCGGTCGACGAGGTGGTGTTCCGCGCCATCACCGCGAAGGACACCGCGGAGGAGACGCTCGCCCTCGTGCGGGCGGCCGCGCCGCGCCGCTAGCGGCGTGGGCCGCGCCGTCCCCTTCGTCCAGGCCGACATCTTCACCACCCGCGCGTTCGCGGGCAATCCCGCCGGCGCGGTGCTGGACGCCGACGGCCTCACCGAGGCGGGCATGAGCCGCATCGCGGCGGAGATGCGCCTGGCCGGCACCTGCTTCATCACGCGCGCGACAACGGCCGGCGCCGTCCATCGCCTGATCTATCGCTCGCCGACCCGCGAGATCCCGTACTCGGGCCACACCACGCTGGGCGGCGTGCACGCGCTGCTCGAAGCCGGCCGCCTCGGCGCCGGCGAGGCGGTGTTCGACACCGCGATCGGGCTCCTGCCCGTCAGCGTGGAGCGCCGCGAGGGGGCGACCGTGATGTGGCTGGCTCCGCGCGTGGAGCCGCCGCGCGCCCTGCCCGCTCCGCTGCCCCCGCTCCTGGCCGCCCTCGGGCTCCCCCCGGAGGCCGTGGGCGACTGGGCGCGGCCGGCGCTCACCGCGGACGCGGACGTACTGCTTCCCGTCGCCGGGCTCGACGCGCTCCACGCGCTGCGCCCCGACATGGCCGCCCTCGCCGCCGTCGCCGCCGCCGACGGCCTTCGCGGCGCCTGCGTGGTCTCCCGCGAGACGGTGGAGCCCACGTCGGTGTCGCACTGCCGCTTCTTCGCGCCCACGTTCGGGATTCCCGAGGACATCGTGACCGGCTCCGTGCATTCGCCGCTCGCCCTGTGGCTGGCGGAGGCCGGGGTCGTGAGCCTGCGCGGAGGCGGCGCGGCCTTCACCGCCGAGCAGGGCGATGCGGTCGGGCGGCCGGGACGGCTCGCGATCGAGATCCAGGGCGGTGGCGGGCCGGTCCCGCGCGTTCGCGTGGGCGGCTCCGCGGTGACGGTGCTGAGCGGAAGCCTGCGGCTCTAGTCGCCCACGGGGAGCGCGAAGAGCGTCGAGGGGTCGATGCGCGCGCGGCCCGCCTGCACCTGGAAGTGGAGATGCGGCCCCGTCGCGCGACCCGTCGAGCCCACCACGCCGAGGGTCTCGCCCCGGATCACGATCGCGCCCTCCGCCACGTCCACCCGGTCGAGGTGCATGTAGAGCGTGTAGAGCCCGAGCCCGTGATCGAGCACCACCAGGCGTCCGCCAAAGAAGAACTCGGCGATGAGCGCGACGCGGCCCCGGTTCGCCGCCACCACCGGCGTGCCGCGGTCCGCCGACCAGTCGGTACCGCCGTGGGGGCTGCGCGGCTTGCCGTTGATCACGCGCCGCGAGCCGAAGCCCGACCCCGGCCCCTCGACGGCCACCGGGTGCGTGAAGCGTCCCGCCCAGAAGCGCTCCGGCGTGACGGTGTCGTAGAGCGTGCGGAGCCGCGCCGCCTCCGCGTTCGCGCGCCGCTCGCTCTCGGGATCGAGGTCCACCATGTAGTCCGGGAGGCTCAGGCGCTGCTCGGGGAAGGTGCGCCGGCGAATCGTCACCGCGCCGGCCTTCTTCTGCGCGCCACCCGCGGCGTCGATCACGCCCACGCGCCACGTGCTCTGGCGCGGGGGCGCCTCGAGGTCTACCCCCACCACCGCGGCCCAGTTCTCGCCGTAGGGGAAGAACGTGAGCGGCCGGCCGTCGAGGCTTCCCTCGATCTGGCGCGCGTTCTGCGCGCCGGTCACGAGGACGAAGACCATGTCGCCCTGTCGCGGGGCAGTGGGCGTCACACGCACGGTGAGCGGGGACGATCGCGCGGGCGTCACCGCGCGCGCGGGGGCCGGAGTCAGGAGCGGCGTGAGCAGGAGCGGCAGGACGGCGACGGCGCGAAGAGCCCGGCGCGAACGCATCCCGGCGGCGTGCGCGATCAGGGCGAGGATTCGGGGCGCTGCTGCCGCAGGAACTGCTCGATCTCGGCCACGAGATCGCCCGACGGGGGCAGCTCGTCGCGCGACGCCGTCGCGGCGGGCGGATCCTCCTCGCCCTCCTCCGGCTTCTTGCGCTCGAGCTTCTTGATGTAGTCGGCGATCTTTGCGTTCTGCGACACGATCTCCTCGAGGTTTTGCTCGAACTGCTTGGCGGACTCCTCGAGGTCGGACAGATCCGCCTCGGCGTTCAGCAGGGTCAGCACGCGCCGCACCAACGCCATGGACGCCTTCGGGTTCTCGATGCCGGAGATGTAGTGCGGGACATTCGCCCACAGGCTGGCGGTGGGAAAGTCCTGCTCGCGGGCCAGGGTGTTGAGCACGCCCACGATGCCGGTGGGCCCTTCGTAGCGCGTTGGGCGGATGCCGAGCCGCGCCGCCAGCTCGGGATCGTGCGAGCCGCCAGTGAGGCGCACCGGCCGCGTGTGAGGCACCTCGGCGAGGAGCGCGCCCAGGGTCAGGATCAGCGACGAGCCGGCGCGCCGGGCGAGCTCGAGCACGGCGCCGCAGTACGTCCGCCACTTGAGGTGCGGCTCCACCGCGACGCCCACGATGAGGTCACGGTCGAGCGCTTCGGGTTGGGACAGTGAAAACTCCGTGACGGGCCAGATCACTTCGCGCTCGGTCTTCGAGCCCGCCTTGAAGCGGACGTGGGGACGCGACAGGCCGAAGTGATAGAACTCCTCGGGATCGATGCTCGCGAAGGGACGCGAGGGCCACACCTGGGCGAGGTAGCGCGCGGCGCCGGTGGCAGATTCGGCGGCGTCGTTCCAGCCGGCGAAGGCCATGATGAGAATGGGCCGGCGCAGGCCGGCGGGATCTTCGTGAATGGTCAGGGGGTCCGTCACGTCGTGTCCGCCCGGTGGGGGCGTCGTCATGGACTTTGCCTCAGAAGCGCGGGTCCCGCAAGGAGAAAAGCGTGCTGAAAGCAGCGCGGGGACAGTTGCGGCTCGGAGCCCCACTCGGTATCATAACGGTCGGTCGCTCACGGTCGTCCCACAGGAGGTTGTGATCATGCGGTGTCGCCTCATCGGCTCGGCTCTCGTGTTCTCGATCGCGATGATCGTCAGCGGGTGCGCGAGCTCCGAGGAATGGGCGGAGTGGCGGTCACACAGCAGCCACTTCGCGTCCGGGCAGCACGCCACGTTCTCGCTGCGGAACCGCGAGGGAAGCGCGCCGCGCGTGGCGCGCAGCGACATCGATGTCGCTCGGTCGGAGAACTGGTGGGGCAAGGCCATCACGGTCAGTCCCGACCAGATCTTCCAGAACTAGCCGCCGTGGTGACGCGCCGCTGGGCAGCGGCCGGGCTGCTCGTCATCGCGCTGGGCGCCGGGGTGGCGCCCGCCCCCGCCGGCCCCGTCGAAGACAAGCTGATCCCGCTCGAGCGCTATGCCACCCCCAAGGCGCGGGCGCTCGCTTCCGCCCATCGGCTGCAGCTGCTGAAGTACTCCGAGTACGTCTACGGGTGCCTGCCGTGGCTGGACGTGCAGAAGCAGAGCATCGGCTTCCAGCGGCCGAAGTTCGCCGAGGGTGACGACCGCTACTTCTCGACCTGGATCGTGGTGGACCAGAAGGACGACCCGCAGTTCGCCGCCATCCCCCAGCCGCGTCGCATGTCCGCCATGTTCTCGCGCTTCGGGATGGATCTGCTGCGGCGCATGGCCACCCTCCACGAGGTGGTCGCCGACGCCAATGTCGAGGGCTTCTCGGTGGTGACGAGCTGGCTCAAGCCGGGCTCGCTGGCCCCAGGCGCCCAGCCGGTCAACGAGAGCATCGCGGTGTTCATGGACAAGAAGACCGCGCTCGACTACCTCGAGAGGCGCATCACCGCCGCGGAGCTGACGACCAAGGTCCGGTCGTTGGCCTTCGACGGCCAGAAGGACCTCGGGGTCATCCCGCTCGAGATCTGGGACGACTTCTTCATGGCCACCTTCAAAGTGCCGAACTACGAGCCGCCTCCGGGGGTCACCTGCTAGGCTGACCATGATGAAGCGCCCCATTCGCCAGAAGACCCAGTTCTCGCTCATCTACGTCCTCATTGCCGCGGTCGTCCTGTCGGTGGTGCAGAGCTGGCTGGTCGCCCCCCCGACCGTCGAGATTCCCTTGAGCCGCTTCCTCGCGCTGGTGCGCGAGGAGAAAGTCGACAAGGTCGCGGTCACCGACAAGGAGATCCAGGGCACGCTCAAGCCGGGCGCGCTCCCCACCCCCGCACCGCGGCCCGGCGACCGGGTGCGCTCGTTCTTCGGCGCCGAGCCGGGCCCCACCGTGTTCCGGACCACTCGCATTCCCGGCGTGGACGACTCGAGCCTGGTCAAGGAGCTCGAAGCGCACAAGGTCGAGTTCGCCGGCCGCATCGAGACCACGTTTTGGCGCGACCTGCTCTTCGGCTGGGTGCTGCCGCTCGCCGTGATGGCGGGGATCTGGATTTTCCTCATGCGGCGCATCGGCGGCGGGCCCACGCAGGCCCTGTCGTTCGGGCGGTCGAAAGCCAAGATCTACGACCGCCGCGAGCTCAAGACCACCTTCGCCGACGTCGCGGGGGTGGAGGAGGCCAAGGCGGAGCTGGTGGAGGTGGTGGACTTCCTGAAGAACCCGAAGAAGTACCAGCGCCTGGGCGGCCGCATCCCCAAGGGCGTGCTCCTGGTGGGCCCACCGGGCACCGGCAAGACCCTGCTCGCGCGGGCCGTCGCCGGCGAGGCCGACGTGCCGTTCTTCTTCCTCTCCGGGTCGGAGTTCGTGGAGATGTTCGTGGGCGTGGGCGCGGCGAGGGTGCGCGACCTCTTCGAGCAGGCCAAGGAAAAAGCCCCCTGCATCATCTTCATCGACGAGCTGGACGCCATCGGCAAGTCCCGCGCGGGCAACACGGGACTCCTGGGCGGGCACGATGAGCGTGAGCAGACCCTCAACCAGATCCTCGCCGAGATGGACGGCTTCGACTCCTCGAAGGGCGTGATCATCATGGCCGCCACCAACCGCCCCGAGGTGCTGGACGCGGCGCTGCTGAGAGCCGGGCGCTTCGATCGGCAAGTGGTGGTGGACCGTCCCGACGTCAAGGGCCGCGAGGCCATCCTCCGCGTGCACGCGCGGAACGTGCAGCTCGCCCCCGAGGTAGACCTTCGCGTCCTCGCCGCGCGCACGCCGGGCATGGCGGGCGCGGACCTCGCCAACCTGATCAACGAGGCCGCGCTCCTCGCCGCGCGGAAAGGCAAGAACCAGGTCGAGATGGCAGACCTCGAGGAGGCGGTGGACCGGGTGATCGGCGGGCTCGAGCGCCGCAGCCGCGTCCTCTCCGAGAAGGAGCGCGACATCGTGGCCCATCACGAGATCGGCCATGCGATGGTCGCGAGCTCGCTGCCCCACGCCGATCCCGTCCACAAAGTCACCATCATTCCCCGAGGCGTGGGCGCCCTCGGGGCGACCTATCAGCTGCCGCTGGAAGACCGCTATCTCCTCACCCGCAGCGAGCTGGAGGACCGTATCGCCGTGCTCCTGGGCGGCCGAGCCGCCGAGGAGGTCGTCTACGGCGAGGTGTCCACCGGCGCCCACAACGACCTCGAGCGCTCGACGGAGATGGCCCGCCTCATGGTGATGCAGTACGGCATGTCCGAGAAGCTCGGCCCCTTGACCTTCGGGGGGGGCCGGCAGTCCCTGTTTCTCAAGGGCGCGGGCATGCCCGTCGAGCGGGATTTCGGCGAAGAGACCGCGCGCACCATCGACGAGGAGACCCGGTCCATCGTGGACCGGATCTACGACCGTGTGCGGGGCCTCATGACGGCGAAAAAGGGCGTGCTCGTCGTCGCCGCCGCAGAGCTCAAGCAGCGCGAAACCATCGAGGGCGACCGGCTGCGTGAGCTGCTCGCCGGAGCCGTGGAGGGTTCTCGATGATCTCCGTACGCCGCCGCACCGTGCTCGTCATGCTCTTGCTCGCGGCGGCAGTCGGCGCCGCCGGCGGCTGGGCGGTGAGCCAGGCCCAGAGCGACAAGGCGCCCACGGCAACCGCGCCGAGCTTCGTCGGCAGCGAGGGCACGCGCGTGGTCCCCGCCGCGCTACCGCTTTCCTCGGGAAGCTTCGCCCAGGTGGTGGAGGCGGTGGGGCCGGCGGTCGTCAACATCAACACGTTCACGCGCGGCGGCCGCACGCCGGTCGAGGAGTTCTTCGGTGACGAGATCTTCCGGCGCTTCTTCGGCGACCAGCCGGAGCGGGAGCAGCAGCAGCGGAGCCTGGGCTCGGGCGTGATCGTGGATCCCTCCGGGGTCACCCTCACCAACGCGCACGTGGTCGAGCGCGCGACCGACATCGAGGTGGTGACCTCCGACGGCAAGAAGCACAAGGCGAAGGTGGTAGGCGTGGACCGGCGCACCGATCTCGCCGTGCTCCGTCTGCAGGGCGGCGGGCCCTACCGTGCGGCGGCCCTCGGCGACTCCGACCGCATGCGCGTGGGCGACTGGGTGCTCGCCATCGGCTCGCCGTTCGGCCTCCAGCAGACGGTGACCGCCGGCATCATCAGCGCCAAGAGCCGCTCCCTCACCGGCGGCCCCTTCGACGACTTCCTCCAGACCGACGCCGCCATCAACCAGGGCAACAGCGGCGGTCCGCTGCTCAATATCCGCGGAGAGCTGATCGGCATCAACAGCGCCATCGAGACGCAGAGCGGCGGCTTCGAAGGCATCGGCTTCGCCATCCCGATCAATATGGTCGCGAAAGTTTACAACGATATCATTCGCACCGGAAAAGTCTCGCGCGGCGCCATCGGCATTACCTTCAACTCGCGCGCCAAGCCGGAGCTGCTCAAAGACTACGGCGCGAGCGAAGGTGTGTTTGTCGAGCAGGTTACCCCCGGCGGCCCCGCCGAGAAAGCGGGCGTGAAGGCGGGCGAC
>DATJFY010000069.1:0-34139 GCA_035495415.1 Verrucomicrobiia bacterium | reverse complement strand
CCCCGGCGCGAAAGCTGCCGCCGAGGGACCGACGAATCCGGGCGACTGGGTTCATGTCGATATCGCCGCCCTCGTCGGTGTCCATCGCCGGGTCGTAGCGGTGGAAGCACCGTTCCCGCCCCGCCGGCGTCAGCACCCAGGGCGCCCGCCGCGCGAGCCACGGCAGCACCGTCACCTCGAGATGCTGCTTGAGTCCGGTCTCTTCACTCACCAGGCCGGCATAGACGCACAACTCGCCGTCGACCCACTGGCCGACGATGGTCGCGTGGGTGTGCGCGTTCGGCGCCGAGTCCCAGCCGAACCACAGCTCCCCGCCGCGTACGATTGGCCGCGGGTCCGGCGCGACATGCGTGAGCGCATTGTAGCCCTTCGCCACCTGCGGCCCTTGCACGACCGAGCCCGGCTCCCCGTTGAGCAGGCGCGCCAGCAGATCCGGCCGGTGTTGCAGCGCCACCGCCCACCGCGCCCGATCCTCGGCGGAGGCGCTCTCCCCGGCGGGAATTCGTACGCTCACGGTCCCCGGATGCCGCTGCACCTCGAACCGCTGCCACGCCCAAAAATCCTCATCCGGCATGTTCGAGGTGAGGAGCGCCACCCGGCGTGGCGTCGGCAACCGACACGACGGCAGGCTCATGCTGTAGGCGTCCTCGGTCACCCCGCCGCCGCCTTCCAACGCGGCCGGGGCCGCCTCTTCCACCCACAGCGCATGCGCCTCCATCCTCATGCGGTCGAGCGCGCCCGGGTCACTCGTACCGAAGAGATCCAGGTGCGCGAGCTCGACGCCATCGATCGTCAGCACGGCGAGGTGCTTGTCCTCGCGCAGGCTCCACATGCCGCTCCAGTGCGGGGCGATCACGCTCCGGCAGAGCTTCAGCTCGTGCTCGACGTGCGAGCCAGTCGGCACCATAAAGCGCATCGGGAGCGCGCCGCCGGCCTCCCGGTGGAGATCGGCCAGGATGATGACCGCCGCCAACGCCGCACTCGTCTTCCGGTCGCCCCGCGCCCCCCAACCCGCCACCTCGGACGCCGGCCCGCTCACGGCCTCCGCGATGAAGCGGCTCGCACCCGGACGGTACTCGAGGCGCACGCATCCCTCCGGCGACTGCCCCTTCCGCAATGCGGTCACTACCCGGCGCCGGTCGGCCTTCTGACCGCCGATGATCCGCACGCACCGCGTCCCGTCGAGCGGCTCGGCCCACGAGGGGCATTCGGGCAGGTCCAGCCCGATGGCGAGGAGCGACACGCGGGTCATGGCCGCCACCTGCTCGGCCAGCCGGTCCACGCGCTCGGCGACCAGGCGGCTCATGCGATGCGCTTCCCCTTCACAACCTTCTCGAGCCGCGCCAGGCGGTCGAGCGCGCTCAGCTCGTGCGCCTTCATCGCCAGGTCTGCCCACCCACGCATCTCGGTCGAGAGCCGAGCGTCGAGCTGGCCGGTGGCGACGAGGTGCGCCTGCGTCTCCGCGTACTCGACGATCTCCTCGCGGGTGTTGAAGCTCGGCACGGGGGCATCTGCTGGCAGGGTGCGGAGCATGCGCAACCCGCCGAGCCGCGCGATTGCCGAACGCGCCTCGGGTGTCGCTTGGGTACCGTGCCAGATGCATTCACGCTCTCCGGCGCCTAGCACCTGGCCACAGGGCTCCCCGGTGCGCGTGGGCTTCCCGCACACTCGTGGGGCGCTCATGCTTTCCACCGCGCCACCAGCTGGTCGAGATCCTCGCGGTCGAGCAGCACCTTCCGGAGCTCGCCCCCGTTCGGGAGCGGGATGCGCACCCGCGCCAGTATCCCGGCGGCGATCAGGTCACGCACCGTCCAGGGCGAGACGGCGAGATAGGCGCCGGCAGCGTCCAAATCGAGGAGGCGCGGCGGGCACACTCCGGGCACAGCCGTCGCGTAAGTCTGCATCGGCACGGGACGAGACACAGGCGCGCTGGACGGGTTGGCCTCCGCGCCCCGTCGCGTCCCGGGCTTCCGGGGTCGGCCGGGGGGACGACGGAGCCGGCGCGACGCGGCCTCGAGGGGGAGTGGGCGCGGCGTCATGCGGCGAGGCCCGAGGCTTCAAGCCGCTTGTCCCCGCCGTGCGCTTGGCGGTGAGGGCGCGATTCGGTCGATTCGGGGGTGCAGGGGGGTGGGGCGGACATCCGGACACCTCTATATAGAGAGGAAGTGTCCGTCCGCCCCCCTGGGGACGTGGGATGGTCCCCCAGGGCGGGGATGCGGACAAGGCATCCGGACAAAGCGGACACCGTGTCCGGGCTCATGCCTTGAGTCCCCAACGGTCGCCGTCGACGGTGACCACGCGGCCCTGACTCCGCAGGCGGCGCAGGGTGCGGGTAAGCGTGTCCTTGCCCGCGCTGGTTTCTTCGGCCAAGTCGGCGACGGTGCGCGCGCCGCCGGCGAGGGTCTTGATCAAGCGTTGGGGCAGCGTCAGGCGCTGAGCCAGGTCGGGCTGCTGAGCGAGATCGGCCGCGTGGACCGTCAAGGTGCCAGGGGCGAAGGCCAGCCGGAGAGCCATGGCCGGGACGAGGCGCCCGGCGTTGATCTTGCGGTGGTAGAGACCGAGCACGAGATCGTCGCTCCCGTCCTCCTCCGCGCGGCGGACTTCCCACACGTTCCGCGCGAGGTTCTGGACGAAGACGGAGCCGAAGGGCTTGAGGGGGCCGGAGCGTTGCTCGGCGGAGGCCTTGGAGACGTGCGCCAGCACCAGGCGCGTCACCGAGCCGAACGAGCGCATGGCGTTCATGGCGCGGATGGCGGCGTCCGCCCCTTCAGGCTCCGCGCCGCAGGACGGGGCGAGACTGTCCACGGTGACGGTGCCGACCTGGTGCCGGCTGAGTTCGTTCCGAATCGTGGCAGCCTCGTCCACCAGGGGCCGCGACATGGCCCGGTAGAGAATGGGCGGCGGCTCGCGCAGGCCCAGCCCGTTCATGATGAGGTGCAGCCGATCCTGGTGCTCCTCGACACACGACTCGTAATCGAGGTAGAGCACCGGGGTCGCCGTCGTCGCGCGCAGGCCGCCGGGGAGCGTGATCCCCGTGCTCGCCGCGACCGCCAGGAGGAGGGCCAGGTAGCTCTTGCCGCTCCCGCCGTCGCCGAAGAGCACGTTGGTCTCCCCAGCGAGCGCGAGCTTGTTGATGAGGTAGCGCGTGGCGCCAGCCGGCCGCGGCATGAGGCAGACGACGGGCTCCCCTGCCCGCAAGGCCTCGGCGCCGGCCGTGCACACGTGCTCCAGCATCTCGCGCCAGGGCAAGCCGCGGTCGCTTTGCGCGAGCTTCTTGACGACGCCTTCGCGCGCCGGACTCGAGGCGAGGTTGAGCATCGCCCAGTGCCGCTTGCGGCCGGCCACGAACACGGTGAGCTCGGCGCGGAGGCCGTCGCCGCCGTCGCGGTGGTTCGTCAAATGCGCCTCCACCGTCAGAGCGGGCCACGCGAAGCGCAGCTCGTCACCAAGATGCGTGAGGTGGGGCTCGAGCGACGCCAGCTCCTCGCGGGGCTGAGTCGCGAGGTCCACGTCCGCCACGGCCGGATCGTCCACCGCCACGCGGCCTTGGGTCATCGCGGCAGTTCCGAGGGCAGCAGCACTACGCGCGGCCGGGCGCCCCGCATCGCGAGCGCCGCGCCAAATCGCTGAATGGCCCGGTGGACGTTCACGTTGCTCTGATAGTCCCCGTCCGGCAGCAGTTCCACGATGCGGTCGCGCAGCCGGATCGCGTCGAAGTCCGCCAGCAATTGCCGCTCGCCGCCGACGTGCCAGCCCTCCACGCCGCAAAAGCCGATGGCGGGTAGCCCACGCTGCGCCACGGCCAGCGATTTCTTTTCACCTTCGACGAGCCAAAGCGGCATCTCGCTCTCGAGTGCGTCACGCAAGCACGACGCGACGAAATACAAGCGCGGGACGGAGCCCTTCGGCTGGAGGTATTTGACGCTGTGCCCCTCGGCGTCGGTGAGCGGCGGGAAGATCTTGACGCGCGCAAGGCCCAGGAACCCGCCGTGCGGCGAGCGGAATGGGAAGAGGAGTGCCGAGACCACGCCCGGCGGGTCGAAGCCCAGGAGCCGGGGAATCATGGCCGGGGGAACGGAGCGGATGTACTGCGCGGCGATCATCTCGTCGGAGAGGCCGCTCTGCGGAGATCGTCACGATGCTCGGGCGCGACCGCACCGTCGTAGGCGCGAGAGACCAAATGCGAGAGCCAGGGATTCACGCGCGCTCCTCGGCGATCACCGCCGCGGCGAGGAGCAGGGACAGGCCGGCATCCCATGGCCACGGTCGGCCGAGTTGGTCGAGGAGCGCCTCGATCTCGAGGCGGCTCACGCGGCGTCTCCGGTCACTGCCTCGCGGTGGCGCCTAAGCCAGGCCTCGAGCTCCGCGGCATCGAAGACGAGCGCGCGCCCGACCTTGAAGGCGGGGATCTGGTGCCGCTCGCGGAAACGTCGGTTCGCGAGGGAGCGCGGCTTGAGACCAACAATTCCCGCCGCGGCGTCCAGGCGGACTCGCGGCAATGCACCGTCCGACATAACCCCTCCTCGCCGCCAAACGCAAAGAGCCCGGCGGCAGTAGACGTGAAACTGTCCACTACCGCCGGGCCCCTAGCTGCAGCAGCCCCGCGCGGCTTGCGAGCGGCACGCGCGGCGAGGAGTAGTCCGACGAGGAACCAACGGGCGATTCGCACCAGGTAATCCCGCTCGGGGCCTGGCGATCCCCTCATCGGGGCGCCCGTCTATCCCAGTACTAGTGCGGGATGCTACGGTGCACCACTACATCATGTCAAGAGCAATCGCGTGCGACGAGCGTGCTCAGGCAAGAAAAAGCAAAACGCCCCGGCGGTAAACAGGGACGTTGAGGTGGCCTGAGAGAAGCGCTACGAGCTTTGCTTAGATGTGCTCTGCGTCCCGCCCTTGGGCGCCGGGGGCGGCGGGGGCACGATACGTACGTCGCCGCGACGAAGCATATCCGGCCGCGACGCCATTCGATCCTGCATCTTCGAGAGAGCCTCACTGGACTTCTTCATGGCACCTCCTATCTTACACGCTTCCAGCCGGATGGTGTGTCGTCTTCCCGGGGTAGGCAACGATCCTAGGCTGCGGCGCCATCTGGAGCACCATGAGGTCGATCGGGCCCCCACATGCCGGCGTCCCCGGAAGGAACCGATCCATCTGGATCTGAGCCGTGGCCACGAAGTGAGCAAAATGCATAGCGTCTTGGATGGGCATCGTCCAGAAGTTGATCTTTTCCAGGGGGGACGGGCGTTTCGATTTCAGCAGACCGTCCTGTAGATCCTCCGGCTTGATTCATCTGGAGGGCCGCCCCATAGGCAACCTCTGAGTGGAAGCCGTAGAGCAAGCCGAAGACCTCGTCGTAGGCGCCCTCAAGCCGGACGCCAGCACCCTGAAGGATCTCGGCAGTTACTGCCCCTGGACCGTTTAGGTCTATCCGCCACGCCCTAGGCGTCATTCGGTCGGGCCCAGGGGCGGCGATCAGAAGCGTGGGGCCGGGCCACTTGTCCTCGGTCGTTTTCTGCGTTTCCCAGAACTCACGTTTCCGCGCAACCATCTCATCCACGAGTTTGGCGATGTCTCCATCCTGAGTCGCTTGGTCTGACCAGCCCGGGAATCCACGGCTAGACATGAGATCCATCGCAGCAATGCGCCCAATATTGGCGTGCCCCGCAACCATGCACATCACGACGTTCGAGAGGTCGCACACTAGCTTGATGGCGTGGTCGTATGTTTGCTCGACCCACAGGGGTGAGCCGTCGGGCTTAACCCCGGCAATGCCGGTGGTAGTCACTTTGCTGTCGGCTGCAAAGACTACGGCTGATCCCGTTCGGACCGCGACTGCTATCGTCATCTGCCCTCCGCCGCCCATGCCATTTGTTGTGCCCGTGACTGTGCCCGCGAGCACCTGAAAACCGCCCCACCCTACCCCACGCCAGCCAAGTGGGCAAACGAAACCCCCCGAGAAGTAGCGAACTTCCCGAAGGGCTAGGGTCTGCTAGCGGGATTGACAGTCCAGTGTGCTAACCAGGCTGCACCACGAGCCCGAATCGGTACTTGGCGAGGTTACACGACACCCTGCGTCAGTGCAAGCATGCCGGGGTCTCGATGGCGCGGTGCTTCTAGCGTCCCAGGCGCACCTCGCGCCGCACGCCCCGCATGTCCATCTCGTACTCGAGGCCTTCGATCGGCGGACGGCTCAGGTACCAGTGCACGCCGTGGATGGCGGCGGGCCCCATGACGGCGAGCAGCTCGCGCTCGAGGAAGCCGCGAATGGGATGCGGCGTGTAGATGTCCACCGCCGTCACTTCCGCCCACGTGCTGCCGAGCCCGGCGAGGCGCTCGGCCTGGGTGGCCATGACGTACGCCGCCTTCTCCGCCATGGCCTCGGGTGAGGTGTCGCCGCGCCGCACGATATCGGCGGCAGTGCGGCCGCGGAGATCGCCCGACCCCGCCACGACGAACGTGGGCGGTCCCGGGTTCTGGCTGGGCACGGTGTAGGAGAAGCCGAATAGCGACGGCTCAGGCGGCGGCGCCACCACGGGCGCGACATTGGTGCGCGCGATGGGATTGACGCCCTCGACGAGAAGCCCCCAGCTCTCCAGAAGCTTGCGATAGGCGCCGTTGAACTCGTCGAAGCCGCCGAACGAGAACGGCCGCGGGCTCCGTAGCTCGATGGCGCACAGGGCGGCGCGGGGCCGGCTCGCCTCCCGGAGCTGCGCATCGATCAGCGCGAAGCCGTCCCGCCAGGGCTTTACCGCCTGTAGCGTAACGTGCACGACCTCGTGGCCGGCCATCGCGACAGCGCCGGCGGAAAAGGGCTCGATGCCGGGCAGGAACCGGTATTGTCCGGCGGGATTCGGGACGGTCGTGGGCGTGGTCATGGCTGCCATCATAGCGCGCCCGCACGGTGGTAGACTGCGCCCACGGTCGACGCTTCCCGGTTCCGCCGGCGGCCCCGCCGCCTGGGAGGTTCGAGCATGCTCTCTCGCGAAGACAACGAGCGGATCACGCGGGTAGGCCGCGGCACCCCCATGGGCAGTACGATGCGCCGCTACTGGATCCCGGCGCTGCTGGCCCGCGAGCTGGCGGAGGCGGACGGCGCGCCCGTGCGCGTGCGGCTCCTCGGCGAGGACCTCATCGCCTTCCGCGACACCGAGGGGCGCGTGGGGCTGCTCGACGAGTTCTGCCCGCATCGGCGCACGTCCCTCTTCTTTGGCAGAAACGAGGAGTGCGGGCTCCGCTGCGTCTACCACGGCTGGAAGTTCGACGTCGACGGTCGCTGCGTGGACATGATGAACGAGCCCCCGGACAAGCAGTTCACCGACAAGGTCTTCATCGCCTCGTACCCCACGCTGGAAGCGGGCGGCGTGATCTGGGCCTACATGGGGCCGCCCGAGCACAAGCCGGCGCCGCCGGCGTTCGCGTGGACGCGGATGCCTGCCACGCATCTCCAGCTGTCCAAGGTCATCCAGGAGTCGAACTGGCTCCAGGGCCTCGAGGGCGGCATCGACACCTCGCACGCGCCGATCCTGCACCGCCTGCTCACCACGGAGACCACCCGCGCGGGCTTCCGGCCGGACAATCCGTTCGTGCGGGGCAAGGCGCCCACGCTGGAAGTGGACGTCACCGACTACGGCTATCGCTACGCGGGCATCCGTCCGCTCGACGAGTCGAGCTTCCACGTGCGCACGTACCACTTCATCCTGCCGTTCCATCAGATCCGCCCGTCGCGCTCGGAAGGTGGCGTGCCCCTCGTGGCGGGGCACATCTGGGTGCCGATCGACGACCAGAACACCATGGTCTACAACTGGGAGTACAGCCTGGGCGGGCCGCTCACGGATGAGGATCGGCTCGAGCGGCGGCTCGGCAACGGCCCCGCCGACGTGGACCAGACCACGTTCCGCTCGCGGAAGAACCGGGCCAACAACTACCTCCTCGACCGGCGTGTCCAGAAGACCGAGAGCTTCACCGGCATCGACGGGATCAACATCCAGGACCGCGCCATCCAGGAGGCCATGGGCCCCATCGTCGACCGGAGCCGCGAGCACCTGGGCCCCGCCGACCGCGCGATCATCCAGGCACGCCGCCTGCTCCTGGACGCTACGAAGGTCACCGCCGAGGGCGGCACGCCGCCCGGGGTCGAGCCCACCTATGGCGGCCTCGCTGCCGCCGAGGCCGTGCTCCCCAAGGGCGCCGACTGGCGCGATGCGGAGCTGCCGGCCGGCTCGCCCATCGTGCACGCCGTGTAGCGAACATCGCGGAGACCACACGCCGCGCGCGTCGCCCCTTGAAGGCGGCGCGCGCGTATTGTATACACTCCCCGTCATGACCGCCCCGCTCCGCTCGCGCAACTGGTTCGCGCCGAAGAACCTCGACGGCTTCATGCACCGCTCGTATCTCAAGGCCGAGGGGTTCTCGGATGCGGTGTTCGACGGTCGACCGGTGGTGGGGATCTGCAACTCGTGGTCCGAGCTCAACAACTGCAACGCCCATCTCCGCCAGCTCGCCGAGGCGGTGAAGCGCGGCGTGTGGAGCGCGGGCGGCTTCCCTTTGGAGTTCCCGGTGATCTCGCTGGGCGAGATCCTAATGAAGCCCACGACGATGCTCTTCCGCAACCTGATGGCGATGGACGTGGAGGAGTGCATCCGCGCCTATCCGCTTGACTCCGTGGTTCTTCTCGCGGGTTGCGACAAGACCACGCCGGCCATGCTGATGGGCGCGGCCTCGGCCGATGTGCCCTGCATCATGGTGACGGGCGGGCCCATGCTGCGCGGCATGTGGAGCGGGCAGGCCATCGGCTCGGGCACTGACGCGCGGAAGCTCTGGGCGCAGCGGCGCGCCGGCGAGATCACCGACGAGACCATGGCGGAGGTCGAGGCCTGCCTCTCGCGCTCGAGCGGCCACTGCATGGTGATGGGCACGGCGTCCACGATGGCGGCGATGGCGGAGACGCTGGGCCTCACGCTGCCCGGCAACGCGGCCATTCCCGCCGCCGACTCACGGCGGCTCGCGCTCGCCGAGGAGAGTGGGCGGCGTGGCGTCGAGATGGCGCTGGCCCGGGGCCCGCGCCCCTCCGAGGTCCTCACCGCCGAGGCCTTCGACAACGCGATCCGCGCCGACATGGCCATCGGCGGCTCCACCAACGCCATCGTCCACCTGGTCGCGATCGCCGGCCGGGCCAACGTGCGCCTGCCTCTGGCGCGCTTCGATGAGCTTTCGCGCGCCACGCCGCTCCTGGTGAACGTGCGGCCCTCGGGCAAGCATCTGATGGAGGACTTCTTCTACGCGGGCGGCCTGCCCGCGGTGCTGAAGAACCTCCTGCCTCTGCTGCATGCGGACGCCCGCAGCATCAACGGCAAGACCCTGGGGGAGAACGTGCGCGACGCCGTCTGCTACAACGACGACGTCATCCGTCCCCTCGACCTGCCGCTCGCGCCGGAGGGCGGCACCGTCATCCTCTTCGGTAATCTCTGCCCGGACGGCGCGGTGCTCAAGCAGTCCGCCGCCTCCGCGCATCTCCTCACCCACCGGGGCCGTGCGGTGGTCTTCGAGGACTCGCTGGATCTCGAGCGGCGCATCGACGATCCGTCCATTCCCATCGACGAGCGCAGCGTGCTCGTGCTCAAGCACTCCGGCCCCAAGGGCGGCCCCGGCATGCCGGAGGCGGGCGCGGCGCCCATTCCCGCGCGCCTGCTCAAGGCGGGCGTGAAGGACATGGTGCGGATTTCCGACGCGCGCATGAGCGGCACGTCCTACGGCACGGTGATCCTGCACGTGGCGCCCGAGTCCGCGGTGGGCGGTCCGCTGGCCCTCGTGACGGACGGCGACGAGATCGAGCTCGACGTGTCGCGCCGCCGCCTCTCGCTGCTCCTCCCCGAGGAGGAGCTCGCGCGGCGCCGCGCCGCCTGGCGGCCACGGCCCGATGGCGGCGTCACCGGCGGCTACCTCCGTCTCTACCTCGACCATGTGCTCCAGGCCAATGACGGGGTGGACTTCGATATCCTGCGTGGCCGCCGGGCCGTGCTCGACGAGGAGACGGCGCGGGGATTCCGCCTGGCATGACGACGCGCGAAGCGCGCCGGGGCGACCATGCAAAGGGACGGCCCGCCGGGCGCCGCCTCGCCGGGCCCTTGGGCGTGGCGCCGCGGGCCGCCGCGAGCCCGCTGCCGTCACCCTCGCGACAGCAGACCCTCGAGGAGCAGGCGTATCGCGACGTCCGGCGCGCCATCGTGGAGGGTCGCCTCGCCCCCGGCCAGCGCATCGTGGCTGCGAGCGTCGCGTCCGCTGCCGGCATGTCGCGCATCCCGGTGATGCAGGCGCTGCGCCGCCTCGAGAGCGCGGGCTTCGTCCGCATCGCCCACAAGGAGGTGGTGGTGCGGCAACTCTCCGCCGACGAGTTTCGCGAGCGCTTCCTCCTCCTCGCCTCCCTGGAAGCCCTCTGCGTGCGCGAGGCGCGCGACCGGATCACGCCGGAGGTCCTCCAGCGGCTGCGCGCGCTACAGAAGGAGCTGGCGGCCAGCCGGGCCGCCGGCGACGTCGCTCGCGCGGTGGCGGCGGACGGCGAGTTCCACCGGATGCTCTGGCAGGCCTCCCGGCTCCGCGAGGCGGTGCAGATCCTCAACAATATCTGGGATCGTGACGAGTACTACCGCGTGATCGTGCATGCGCGGCGCGGCGGCTTCGCCCGCGAGTCGATCGCCGAGCACGAGCTGATCCTGCGCGCGCTCGACGCGCGCGACTACGAGCAGGCCGCCCGCGCCCTCGAGCATCACCGCATGCACGCGATGGGGCGGCTGGCCCACACCACGTAGGATGAGCGCCGCCGGCGTTCCGCCGCGCGCCGCCGCCGTGGTCATCGGCTCCGGAGCCTTCGGCTCCGCCACCGCCTACCATCTGGCCCGGCGTGGGATCGACGTGGCGCTGCTCGATCAGCACGCGCTGGGCTCGCAGACCTCGCCGCGCGCGGCGGGGCTCACCAGCCAGGCCGACCCCGTGCCCGTGCTCGCCCGCCTCCGCCGCGAGGCGTGCGACGCCTTCGCGCGCTTCGAGACGGACATGGGCCGCTCGATCGACTATCACCGCTCAGGCAGCCTGCGCGCCGCGTACACCGAGGCGGGCGAGCGCCGCGTGCGCGAGGCCCTGGCCACTGCGGAGAAGCTCGGCATCCCCGCGCGCCTCGTCTCACCCGCGGAGGCCGAGCGGCTCGCTCCGCACTTTCGCGCCGGAGCGTCGCGCGCTGTCCTGCACGTCCCCGACGACGGCTGGCTCGACCCGGCGCAGCTGGCCATCGCCTTCGCCGGCCGCGCCGCCGAGCTCGGAGCGCGCCCCCTTCCCTTCACGCGGGTCATCGGGCTCCTCGCCGAGAGCGGGCGCATCGCCGGCGTGGCCACCGACCGGGGAGACATCCGCGCTCCCGTGGTCGTGGACGCGGCCGGCGCCTGGACGGCGCGCGTGGCGGCGGGCGCGGGGGTGCGCGTGCCGCTCGTGCCGGTGCGGCATCAGCTGCTCGTCACCGAGCCCATTGCCGGCGTGGAGCCGCTCCAGCCCATCGTGAGAATGGTGGAGGCGAGCGTGTACGTCCGGCACGAGCAGGGCGGCCTGCTCTTCGGCGGCTACGAGGACGCGCCCCGGGTGGTGGACACCGCGACGCTGCCGCCCGCGTTCCAGATCGCGGATCTGCCCCTCGATCTCGCGGTGCTGCGCGGGCTGATCGACGAAGTCGGCGAGCACTTTCCCGCGCTGCGCACCGCGCGCGTGGCCGTGCATCGCGGCGGCCTTCCCACCATGACCGCCGACGGCCGTCCTCTTCTCGGGCGCGTGCCGGGGCTGAAGGGTCTTTTTGTGGCGTCGGGCTGTTGCGTGGGCGGGCTCGGTCTCTCACCCGCGGCGGGGCGGGCGCTCGCCGATCTCATCGTGGATGGCGCGAGCGACCCGGACCTGGCGCCGCTCTCGGTCGAGCGCTTCCGCGGCCGCCTGGAGGACCGCGCCGCGCTCGAGGCCGCCTGCGTCGCGCAGTACGCGCGCCGCTACACTCGCTGAGCCGCGAGGCGGGTGCCCAAACACACGTCGAGCGCGAGGCGTGTGGGCACCTCGCGCTCGGAAGACGAACGGGCGCGCGCCTACTTCTTCTTCAGCGTGACGTGCGCGGCGGCGGCGGCTTCCTCAGCCTTCGCCACGGACTCGGCGTGCTTGCCGGAGGCGTGCAGAGCCTGGGCCTCGTCAGCCAGTTTCTTGGCCTTCACGGAGTCCGCGTCGGTCTTGCCGGCGACGGCATCGTTGACCTGCTTGATGAGGGAGGGGCACTGACTCGCGAACACGGGTGTGACCGCGAGAGCCAGAACGGCGAGCGCGACGACGAGTATCCGCATGCGATGGCTCCTTCTCGTTGAGGATTAACTGCTGAACCCGCGCCCCTTCATGCAGGCGCGGTAGGCCTCGACGTAGCGAGCGTCGTTCTTCTTCGCGTCGTCCAGTCCGAAGAGCGTGCCCTCGGTTCCGGCGACCATACCACCAATCGCCGCGCCTTTGCCAGCCCCTGGCCCCCCGTCCTTCACGACCTCGATCGCTTTGTCGCCGGCCTGCGCCTTCGCGTACTGATTGCATGCGCTGACATCGCCCGGCTCCGGGTTCCCCGCGCCCGAGGCAACCCGCCCGGGCGCCGACGCCGGCTGCGGAGCGCCCCCCTCCCGGGGGCCCCACCCCGCCACGACGAGGCCGGTCACGACCGCGATGCTGACGACGAGCACCATCCCAACCGCGGTCATCTTCCAGAGGTTCCAGGTGTCTTCGGCCATCCGGCTCTCGCCGAGCGGGCTCAGCAGAGCCCGAGCTGGCCAAGAGTCGCGGCCAGACGGTCCGAGTCGATGGGCTTCTCGAGGAAGGCGGCCCGGCCCAGCGAGCCGGCGCGGGCTTCGATCTCGGGGCCCCCCTGGGCGCTCACGAACAGGAGCCCCATATCGGGGGTGAACGTGCGGCATATCTCCGCGACGTCCCAGCCCGTCACAGGGGCCGCATGAATGTCGGGCAGGCGAATGTCGATGATCGCGCCCTCGAATCGCGAGCTCCGCAGGTGGCGGATGGCCTCCGGCACGTCGGCGGCGGTCTGCACCCGGTACCCTTGCTCCTCGAGAAGGGCGCCCAGACCGACGCGACTATGCGGCTCATCCTCGACCACGAGGATGGCTGCAGCCCTCACCCCGGAACCCGGTATCGCACGCTCCATAGGGACGCCCCCGCTCTTAGCCGAGCAGCCTCAATGCCAAGCCCCCGACAGGTTGCTCGGCGTCGAGCGAAGTCTAATTTGTAAAGAAATTAGGACAGTTGCGGATCGGTCAGACGCAGCCAGCCGGTGTAATGGCTACACGGGCCCATGTAGGCCTTACATGCCGACGGATAAAGATGGGCGGGAGACGTGCCCCGGGGCCCCGCGCCGAACGGCGCGGTGCCCCGGGGAGGGAGCGGGATCAGCTCTGCGGCGACAGAAGGCGGATGTCGACTCGCCGGGCCTTGGCGTAGCTGTCGTTGTTGGCCTTCTCACCGGCGGCCAGGACGACCTTCCCCATGCCCACCGAGTGGATGCGGCGAATATCGATGCCCCCCCGCATCACGAGATACCGGGTGACGGCGTCCACCCGCTCACGCGTGAGCTGGTAGTTGTAGCGGTCGGTCCCGCGTGCGTCGGCGAAGCCCTGGAGCTCGACGACCGCGTTGATGTCCGACTTCAGCGCCTTGGCGACGTCTTCCAGCTCGTTGATGCCCTCATCCCTGAGGTCGGCCTTGTTGAAGTCGAAGTAGACCGTCTTCGTCTCGACCATGGCGAACTTGTTCCGGTTGGCCACGCGCGAGTTGAGCGCCTCGAGCTTGGCGTCGGTGTCCCGCACCGCCTCGGACGCCGACTGCGCCTGCTTCTTGGCGTCGGCGGCCACCGTCCCCACCTCACCCACCTTGCCCTCGAGCCCCTGAAGCTGCTTCTGGCCGGCGTCGATGGCCTGGGCGTTGGCGGCCGTCCGGTCCGACGTCTCCTTCAGACGGACTTCCTGCCCATCGACCCGCTGAGTGAGCTTGGTTTCGCTCGTCCCGACCTGGGTCCGGACGTACTCCTTGGTGGCGCAAGCGCTGGCAAGCAGCGCGATACCGCCGCAGAGGATCAGAGCTGCCGTGAGGTGCTTCATGTCGCCTCCTCCTTAAGGTTGAAACCAACTCGCTCGTTTCGGTGCTCAGGATATCGTCGGGCTGACCGATTCCTGGCAGAGTTCGTGCCAAGGACCCGGCGGGTAGCCTTAACCGAACAGAAACATATAGAACTTCAGTAACTTGGGAGTGGTTGAGTCGAGAGATTGGCTGCGAGGGGCCCCCGCCCCAGGGGGCGAGCGGATGTAACCCTTACACGACGTTTGGGGGACTCAGCGCGAGGTGCGGGAGAGGTCTTCGGCGAGGATGTAGGCCTTGTCCGCGAGGTTATACGCCCGCTGCACGTCCCGCGTCGCCATGGCTTCCTTGGACTTGGCGAGGAAGTCCTTGATGGTCGCCACGGTGTCTTGCTCCTCGCGGGCGAGCCGGTGTAGCTCCAGCTGTCCCACCAGCTTCTCCGCCCCTTCGATGCGCGAGCGGGCCTGCTGGGTGAGGCGTAGCTCTTCGGCGGACGTCACCTGCGGTGAGAGGACGGGCGGTGGCTCGCGCCGCGGCGGCGGTGAGACAGGCGCCGAGGGAGCCGGGGTGGGCGGCGGCGCCTGCGGTGGCGGAGTCGCGGTCGCGGGCGGGGGCGGCGTCACCGTGGGCAGCCGGGTATTCGGGACCTGAGGAAGCTCAGGCTGGACGGGGTGCGCGGCCGCGGGGGGCGGAGACGGTGGCGTGGGCTTGGCCGGCGCCGGCGCCGGGGGTGTGGAGGCGACCGGCGGCGGAGGCGCCGGCGGCGGAGTCGCCACGGCCCTCCGCGTCGACGCGCAGCCCGCGGCCGCGACGACCGCCGTGACGATGGCGAGGGCGGAGAGCGTGCCCCTCATCGCACCGGCAGTCGAATCGTCATCCGGGTGCCCCGCTGCTCTTCGGGCGTCGCGACATCGATGACGCCATCGTGCATCTGCACGATCCGGTACACGAGGGACAGCCCGATACCGCTGCCCTCGGGCTTGGTCGTGTAGTAGAGCGAGAAGATCCGTTCCCGGTTCTCCGCCGCGATACCCACGCCCTGGTCGGTGACGGCGAGGGCTACCCACTCGCGGCCGGCGCGGCTGGTCTCGAGCCGGACCTCACCGCCGGAGGGCATCGCCTGGCAGGCGTTGACCACGATGTTGATGAGGGCCTGACGGAGCAGCTCCTCGTCCCCCGAGATGCGGGGGCACGCGGAATCGAGCGCGAGGGCGAAGCGGATGCCCGCCGGCTTCCACTCGGCCTCGAGGAGCACGGCCACGCCCTGGGCGAGCGCATTGAGATCCACCGGCTTGAGGGCCAGGTCGTGCGTGCGCACGAACTTGAGGAAGCCGTTCACGACGCGGTCGAGCCGGCGGATCTCGGCGCCGATGATGTCGAGGCTCTCGCGCACGCCGCCGAGGTCGGCCTTGGGCGCGGCCAGCCGGGCCTTCACCAGCTCGAGGTGGATCATCATCGCGTTGAGCGGGTTCTTCACCTCGTGCGCGACGCCGGAGGTGAGCCGCCCGAGCGCCGCGAGCTTGGACGAGTACGAGATCAGGGACTGGAGCGTCTTCATCGAGTCCAGGTCGCGCGAGGAGGTCTCGTCGGACATCACGCGCATCCGATCCGCCTGGAGCTGCTGCGAGAGGAGCTGGAGCTGCGAGGCGAGCTCCCCCAGCTCGTCCTGCGGCTCGAAGCCCGCGGGCGCGAGGGGGGCCGGCATCTCGCCGCGGCGCACCCGACCGATGTCGCGCGCGAGCCTGCCGATGGGACGCAGCCACAGATTGGCGAGGAAGAGGGCCACCAGCCACGCCGCGGGTAGCGAGATGCCGGCGAGCACGAGGCTCTGGGTCACCGCCTCGTTGAGCTCGCGACGGAGAAAGCTCGACGAGAACCCCAGTCGCACACTGCCGAACGGGCGGCGGTCGAGGCTCATCGCCACCGCGGTCTCGTAGGTGCGCCCGCGGCTCAGAAGCGCGTCGAGGCGGCGGAGGGGATTCACCGACAGGAGCTCGGCGAGCGGCGCCTGCCAGGGCGCGGGCTCACCCTCCTTACCGCTCTCACTATGCAGAATGACGCGGCCCTGGGAGTCGGCGATGAACGCGTACAGAAGATGCGGCGAGTAGCCCACGCTCGCCTCGAGCAGGTTGCGCAGCTCGGCGTCGGAGCGTAGGGCGGTGTGGGGCTCGGCGTGGGGCGTCCGCGCGAGCACCCGCCCGCTCTGGGCCACGATCTGCTTGGCGATCAGCTCGGCCTGGCGCTGCGTCTCTTCGACCACCACGCGGGTGAGCTGGGCGAGGTGCAGGAACAAGGTCGTCGCGACCACCACCAGGATGAGCAGGGTGATGGTGGTGGCTTCCTTGGTCTTCAAACTCCACCGCATGCTAGACCCCGTATCGGTTCAGCTTGTTGTGCAGGGTCTTCAGGCTGATGCCGAGGAGCTCGGCCGCCCGCGTCTTGTTGTTCCCCACCGAGGCGAGGGTCTTGAGGATGACGTCGCGCTCCACATCCTTGAGCCGCACCGCGACGCGCGCGCCCGCCGCCGCGGTGGCGGGTGTCGCGGGGTCGAGGCCCGGCTCCACCGGCAGATCGACCACTGTGATCAGCTCGCCCGCGCAGCCGATGACCGCCCGCTCCATGGAGTTGCGGAGCTGGCGCACGTTGCCGGGCCAGTCATGACCGACCAGGAACCGCAGGGCCGCCTCATCGACCCCGCGAACTTTCCGCTCGTACTTCGTGTTGAATTCCTCGATGAAGGCCTGCACGAGGAGCGGAATGTCCTCGCGCCGTGTCCGCAGCGCCGGGAGCGGCAGCATGAAAACATTGAGGCGGTAGAAGAGGTCCTCACGGAGGGTGCCCTCCTTGAGGGACTTGGCGGGATCCCGGTTGGTGGCGGCGAGCACGCGGACATCCACGCGAAGCTCGGACTTGCCTCCGATGCGCTTCAGCGAGCCGTCCTGCAGGATCCGGAGGAACTTGGCCTGGAGCGACGGGCTCATCTCGGAGATCTCATCGAGGAAGAGTGTGCCCTGATGGGCGAGCTCGAAGCAGCCGATGCGGCGGTCGAGCGCGCCGGTGAACGCGCCCTTCTCGTGGCCGAAGATCTCGCTCTCGAGGAGCGTGTCGGGGATCGCCGCGCAGTTGACCGCGACGAACGGCCCCTGGCTGCGGGGCGACAGCTCGTGAAGGGTCCGCGCGGCGAGCTCTTTGCCGGTGCCGCTCTCACCCGAGATGAGCACGGGCGCGGAGGTCGGCGCGGCGAGATCGATCTGGCGGAACACTGCCTGCATCGCCTTGCTGGTGCCCACGAGCCTTCCGTGCCCCCACACCGCCTTGACCCGTCGGCGCAGCACGTTGACCTCGCGGAGCGCCTCACCCTTCTCGATCGCCTTTTCGACGAGCAGGCGCAGGCGCGCGACGTCCACCGGCTTGGTGAGGTAGTCGTAGGCGCCGTCCTTCGTCGCGCCCACCGCAGTCTCGATGGTGCCGTGCGCGGTGAGGATGATCACCATGGCGAAGGGCAGCTCGGCCTGCAGCGCTTTGAGGAGTCCGAGCCCGTCCATTTTGGGCATGACGAGATCGGTGATCACAACCGCGGGATTCTCCTCGATCGCCTTGGCGAGCGCTTCCTCGCCGTCGCCCGCATCATCGACCTCGTAGCCCCAGGTTGCGATGAGCGCGGCCAGGCCCTTACGAGAGGCTTCCTGGTCGTCCGCTATGAGTATCCGTTGCGCCATGACCCCTCCCAGACCGCTACCATGTTACCGCGCCTTGGTCTTCACGTGCTTGACACGTCGCGGGCCGCCTCCGTAGAGTCCCCCTGGCTCCCACTCCTCCATGAGGTGACCGCCGTGGACCCGTTCGCCCCCCTCGACGCGCTCGCCCAGGCCGACCTCGTCCGGCGTGGCGAGGTCACGCCCCTGGAGCTCGTCGAGGCCGCGCTCGGCCGGATCGAGCGGGTGAATCCCCGCCTCAACGCGGTGGTGACCCGGATGGACGACGAGGCGCGGCGCGTGGCGAGCCGCCCCATTCCGCCGGGGCCCTTCGCGGGAGTCCCTTTCCTTCTCAAAGACCTCCTCGCCGAGTACGAGGGGGTACGGATGACCGAGGGCTCCGCGTTCCTCGAGAGGTACGTGGCGCCGCACGACAGCGAGCTGGTCGCGCGATACCGGCGGGCCGGGCTCATCGTGGTGGGCAAGACCAATACCCCCGAGCTCGGCATCCTTCCCACCACCGAGCCCCGCCTCTTCGGCGCCACCCGCAATCCCTGGAGCCCGGGGCGCACGCCGGGAGGCTCCAGCGGCGGCTCGGCCGCGGCGGTGGCCGCAGCGCTCGTGCCCATGGCTCACGCCAATGACGGCGGCGGCTCCATTCGTATTCCGGCCGCCTGTTGCGGGCTCTTCGGGCTCAAGCCGACGCGCGGGCGCAATCCCCTCGGGCCCGCCTACGGGGATATCTTCAGCGGCCTGGTCGCCGAGCACGCGGTGACCCGCTCGGTGCGTGACTCGGCCGCGCTGCTCGACGCGACGGCGGGGCCGGCGCCGGGCGATCCTTATCACGCGCCGAATGAGGGCGACCGCTATCAGCACGAAGTCGGCCGGCCGCCCGGGCGGCTCCGCATTGCCTTCACACGGCGCGCCCCCAACGGTGCGCCCGTGCATGCCGATTGCGTCGCCGCGGTGGAGGAGGCGGCGCGACTGGCCGAGGGCCTCGGCCACGAGGTCTTCGACGGGGAGCCGCCCCTGGACGGCGAGGCGATCTCGCCGGCCTTCTTCACCCTCTGGGCCGTGGGCTGCGCCTGGACCGTTGCGGACTGGGCGCGGCGGACCGGCCAGGCGCCCGCGCCCGAGTGCTTCGAGCCTCTCACTTGGGCGCTGGTCGAGATGGGCCGCCGCCGGGCTGGCGATGACTACCTCCTCGCCGTGCAGGACCTTCAGCACGCAGCGCGGGATGTCGCCCGGTTCTTCGACCGTTGCGATGTCTGGCTCACGCCGACGCTGGCCGAGCCGCCGCTACCGCTCGGCAGCTTCGACGCCACGCCGGACGACCCCATCCAGGGGCTACGGCGCTCGGCCTCGTTCGTCCCCTTCACGCCCATCCTGAACGCGACCGGGCAGCCCGCCATGTCCATGCCGCTTCACTGGAACGCGGAGAACCTTCCCATCGGCACCCACTGGGTCGGCCGCTTCGGGGACGAGGCCACGCTCTTCCGGCTCGCCGCGCAGCTCGAGGCCGCGCGCCCCTGGGCGTGGCGCCGGCCACCCGTCTCGGCGCTCGGGGCATGAGGTCCGCCCGCCGGCTCGCCTTGCTCCTCGCCGCCGCCGGCCTCACCGCCGTTTTCGCCGCCTGCGGCACGGGCGGCGTGGGCCCTCCGCGCGTCGACGTCACCGGCTTCTGGACGGGCACGTGGTCGGCTCCGTACATGGGCAGCGGCACCGTGGAATTCCGCCTCGAGCAGAAGGGCGCGGAGGTGACGGGAGAGCTCGTCTGGCGCGGCTCGATGGAAGGGCCCCGTGCCGGCGCGAGCGTCAACCCGTCCGGCACGCTGAATGGGCATGTCGCCGGGGCGGTGTTCTCCTTCGACCGGTCGCCCTCGTCGGTCAAGGGCGACCTCACCGTCGAAGGCGACGAGATGAAGGGCACCGTCACCACGACGCGCGATGCGATGGTTCGCGTGCGCCGTCAGCGCTGAGCCAAGGAGATCCCGGATGACCGCACGCCGCGTCGCCGTCCTCGTCCTCGTCTCGATCCTGCTGCTCGCCGACGGCGCGTGGAGCGCCCACGGCGGGGGCCCGGACACCCAGGAGAACGTGGTGCTCGAGAACGCCAATGCGAAGATCGGTTTCCTCGTCTATCCCCCCGGCGCCACGTCGGGGATCCACATCAATCCCGAGCCCGAGATCGGGATGGTGGTCGAGGGCGAGCTGACCCTGGTCACGCGGGCGGGCAAGCAGGTCTACAAGGCGGGGTCGGCGTTTTTCCTCGACACCGGCTCCGGCCACATCGCGCTCAACGAGACCAAGGCTCCGTTGAAGTTCTGGGCCGTGAACATGAAGAAGTGCGAGTAGAGGCCGCGGGCCCCGTTAACCTTTTACTGAACCGGCGGTCAACCCCTCCACCATGTACTTCTGGAGGTAGATGTACGCCGCGATGACCGGCAGCGTGGTCAGCACCGCCCCCGCCATCAGGTAGCCCCACCCGTACACGTCGCCGGTGATGAAGGTCGAGAGCCCGACGGGCAGCGTCCGCAGCTTCACGTTGGTGATGAACACGAGGGCGTAGAGGAACTCGTTCCACGCCTGGGTGAAGGCGTAGAGGGCCGCCGCCAGCACGCCGGGCGCCGACAGGGGCAGGACCACTCTCCAGAAGGCGCCAAACCTGGTGGCGCCGTCGATCATCGCTGCCTCTTCCAGCTCCTCCGGGATGGACTCGAAGTAGCCCATGAGCAGCCAGGTCACGAAGGGGACCGTGAAGGACGGGTAGGCCACGATGAGCCCGGTGAGGCTGTCGGCGAGCCCCAGATTGCGGATCTGCGCGTAGAGCGGAATGAACAGGATGGACGGCGGCACGAGGTAGGTGATGAGGGTGGCGCTCGCCAGGAACCCCCGTCCCAGGAACTTGAGCCGCGCGAGGGCGTACGCGCCCACGGTGCCGATGCTGATGGCGAGGAGCGTGCTCGACACGGAGACGAAGACGCTGTTGCCGTACCAGCCCACGAAGTCCGTCTTGCGGACCAGGTGCTCGTAGTTCTCGCTCGCGAAGGGGCTGGGCCAGAACATCGAGACCAGGCTCCGCATCTGGGTCTCGGACTTGAACGAGGTCACGGTCATCCAGTAGAAGGGAAAGAGCACGAGCACGGCGAGGATCACCAGGAACGCGTACGACAGGCCAAGCTGCAGCCGCGCGACCCCCCGCTTGTCCATTACCGGCGCCCTCTCCGCATGTACTTCGACAGCACCACGATGACGATGGCGATGGCGGGCAGCATGTAGAGCGCGACCGCGATGGCCTCGCCCAGCCGCTGGGCGCCGAAGGCGATCTCGTAGGTCAGCACCGGCAGCACCTGGGTGGCGCCGCCGGGGCCGCCTTTGGTGAGGATGTAGACGATGCCGAAGTCGTTGAACGTCCAGATGGTGGACAGCAGCACCACGATGATCATGATGTTCTTGAGTCCGGGCAGCGTCACGTGGACGAAGCGCTGGAGCACGGTAGCGCCGTCGACCGATGCCGCCTCGTAGAGCTCACCGGGAATCGCCTTCATGCCGGCGAGAAACGAGATGCCGAAGAACGGGAAGCCCCGCCAGATGTTCACCGAGATCACGGAGGCCATCGCGGTGTTGGGCTCGGAGAGCCAGCCCACGCCCTGGCTGAGGATCCCCGTGACCCGCACGAGCAGGTAGTTGAGCACGCCGAGGCTGAAGTCGAAGATCCAGAGGAAGTTCAGCGCGGACACCACAGTGGGAGCCACCCACGGGATCAGCAGCACGCCCGTCCAGAAGGAGCGGAAGCGGATCTTGGAGGTCAGCACCAGCGCCATCACCATGCCCAGCACGAGCTTGAAGCCGACCGAGCCGAACGTGAAGATGAAGCTGTTGAAGACGGCGCGCTGGAAGAAACCGTCGTAGGTCAGCTTGACGTAGTTCTCAAGCCCCACGTACACCGGCGGCATGCCGACGTACTTCCGCGTGAGGCTGAGGTAGATGGCGTAGCAGAAGGGATAGGCGACGAGGGCGAGGGTGAGCACCACGATGGGCGCCACGAAGAGGAAGCCCATGCGGTAGTCGGGACCGAGCCAGCGTCGGAGCGCGTCACGCTGCGTGCCGGGCTCGAGCGCAGCGGGTAGCCGCGCAGTGGAAATCGCCACCAGGAACTCCTCGTTCTGCCTTCTACGCCTTGCCGCGGATCTTGTGAATCTCCTCGATCCGCCCGTGCGCTTCCTTGAGCGCAGCCTCGGGCGAGAGCCCGCCCACCACCACCCGGCCGGCCATGTCGGTGAGGATCTTCTGCCCCTGCACCTCGGCGGCGGCCGGCGTCATGGGCCCGGGGTGGCCGATGTTCACGCAGCGGAGGATGTTCTGGAGGATCGCGTCGAAGTTCGGGTCGGACTTCCAGTAGGGGTTGTCCACCCGCGCCTTGTACACGGGCCCCGCCTGCCCCACCGACGCCTGCACGTACTCGGCGAAGCGCTTCTCGTCCTCGACGTAGCGGATCATGTCCTCGGCGAGCTCGGCGTGCTTCGACTTCTGGAAGATCGCCCAGTTGTAGCAGCTCGAGCCCACGAAGCTACCCGAGGGCCCGCCGGGAGTGACGATGAGTTGGGTCTTGGGGGCGAGCTCGTGCTTCTTCGTCACCATGGCGTAGTAGAGGCTGGCGCCGTTGTTGGTGGTCACCAGCTTGCCCGCCATGTAGGCCTCGTTGTTGGACACGTCGGTCCAGCCCATGACGCCGGGCGGCTGGATCTTGTGCTTCTGGATGCTGTCGACGGCGAACTGCAGCGCGGCGATGTTCTGCTTGAGGAAGGCGGTGCCGATGGCGGGCTTGCCGTCCTTGTCCCAGACACCGCCGCCGTAGTTCCACAGGATGTTGGACATGAAGCCGTCGCCGTCATCCGAGCGGTTGAGCGTCTGGCCGAAGCCCCAGAGATCCTTGGAGGGATCCTGGGCCTTCTTGGCGAACTCCACCACGTCGGGGTCGTAGACCTTGGGCGGCTTGAGGCCCTTGGCCTCCATGATGTCCTTCCTGATGAAGAACGCAGTGGTCATGGAGTAGCGCCCCACCGCCAGAAACTTGCCGTCGGCCTTCATGGCCCGATCGGCAAAGGGCAGGAGGCCGCCCTTCGACCCCGCCACGTCGGTGGCGACCTTGGTGACGTCGCGGAGCGCGGCCTTGTAGCGCATGGGGCCGTAGATGTTCATCTCCGCAATGTCGGGCGGGTTCCCCGCCTCGATGGCGGCCACGAACTTCTGCTCGCGGTCGCCGAAGGTGGCCCAGTCCATCTCCACCTCGACGTTCTTCTCCTTCGCCCAGGTCTCGATGTGCTTGGCGATGACGTCATTGGCCCCGGTCACGAAGCTCTTGAAGAGCCAGACGCGCAGCTTGGTCTTCGCCTGGGCGTGGGCCATCTGATTGAGGGCGTGAAGTCCCGCGGCGCTCCCGCCGGTGATGACGGCCGCCTTACGCAGGAACTCGCGGCGGGCGATCTGATTGGCGTCGAGCTGCTCGGCGAGTGAGCGAAGACGACTGTCCATCGAGTCCCCCTTTGGATGGCGACGAACGCAGTAGTAGCTGCAGTCGGCATGCTACTACAGCCCGACGAGCGGGGCGAGAAGAGACTTGTAGGACAGACGGTTCGACGGCGGCGAATGCCGCGCGGCGACCTCGGTGCGCGCGCTGTCGCGCGCGGAAGCGCGGTGACGGCTCGCCCATCATTGTGAAGTCGTATCTTGACCGGTCACTCCCCTCGGGCTAGTGTGAGCAATCCATTCCGAGCACCAAATGCGGTGTCTCTCATGAAGGAGGCGGCAGGATGAGCAGCGTGGCGACGCCGATGGCGCACGAGCGGGTGGTCCGGTGGCTGGAGGAAGGGCAGGGCCAGTTCAGCGCCCTCCTCGGCATCTTGAACGACTACCACCGGCTGCAGCGCGTCGTCGAGACCAACGAGCAAGAGCTCGAGCAGCTTCGCGGGCTGCAGTACGAGGCCGAAAAGCTCCGCAATCAGCTGCAGTCGAGCGAGATGGAGTGTGGGAAGCTCCGTCAGGAAGTCTCGAACTACCGCGGGGAGTCCGAGCGCCACGTCAAGGAGCGCGAGGACATCGCCGCCTCGCTCGCCCGCTCGATGAACGAGGCGCTCGCCCGTCTGCGCGGCGAGGCCCTTTAGCCTCATGTACGACGCGGCCCTGCTGAAGAACCTCCGCAAGCTCGGCACCCTCGCGCCCAGCGCCTGGCCGGCCTTTCAGGCCTTCGACAAGGCCGCCATGGCGGACGGCGCGGTGCCGGTGAAGTACAAGGAGCTGATGGCGGTGGCGGTCGCGCTGACCACGCAGTGCATCTACTGCGTCGAGGCCCACACCCGCCGCGCGCGGAGCGCGGGGGCGAGTGACGCCGAGCTCGGCGAGACGATCCTGGTGGCGGCGGCGCTGCGGGCGGGCGGCGCCATCGCGCACGGGGCGCATTGCCTGAAGGATGGAGTCTAGCGCGCGCCGAAGCCGCGCGCCACGAAGGCGGCGACGAAGACCATCAGCACAACCAGCCCCATCTCGATGTGATTCACGACGTAGAGGCCGCGGGCGCCCGCGGTATCGGGCGCCCGGCCCCGGCGGAGCCCCGCCCGCCACCGGATGAACGTCACCATCGGACGGATCTCGAGCGCGAGGATGAGCGCGAACAGCGCCATCTTCAACCAGAAGGCCCGCGAGCCGAGATAGAAGGCGGTGCCCTTCTCGAGCCCGCCGAACGCCCGCAGCAAGCCGGTGACCACCCAGAGCGCGGCGGCCACCCCCCAGAGATTGTCCGCCGCGAACAGCCCCCCGAGGCCGGCGGTGTCGAGCGGCCCGCGCAGCGCGCGCCCCCGGAGGTAGACCGCGGGCAGCCCCAGCGCGAGGGCCAGCACGTGCAGCGCGGACACGCTGGCGGCGATCATGCGTGGATGAAGCGTCGCCCCGTCCGGTCGAACGGATCGGGAGGCAGGCCGAGGTAGGTCGCGCGCACGTGATCCCACGCGGCGAGCCGCGTCCAGTCCGGGGTGGGCAGGTAGCGCGCGTCGTCGTCGAGGAAGGGGTTCGGGAAGAAAATGGTGATCTGCTGCTCGCCGGCGCCGTTGACGAGACGCAGGCCCCACGAGTCGGGAGCGCCATCCGCGTTGACGCGGCGATAGAGCTCGGCGCATGCAGTGCGCCGGTGGCGCGCGAGCTCCGCGGACACCGGCGCGTGCGCCGAGCCCTTGTGCTCTCCGATGCAGAGGTGGAAGTGCGAATGGCCGAGATCCACCGTGAGATAGCCGTCCATCATCCCGATGCGCCGGGGCGGCGCGTCGGCATGCAGCTCCCACGCCGCGCCCTGCACGACGGGACCGAAGGTGAGCCCCCGCCAGTGGCGCTCGAAGAGGTCGCGCAGCAGCGCCTCCAGCAGCTCGGCGGTCGGGGGGAGCGTCCACACGTGGAGGTGCCCGACGCCGGGCTCGTGGCGCTCCACGGGGGCGGGTAGGACGGTGGCCACGCGCCTAGTCTTGCACACATTTGACCCCCTCTGCGCCGCGTGGCAGCATCGAGCGGATGGGACCGGAGCTGGTCGAGCTTGAGCGCGCGCTTCTCGGCGAGCTGGACTCCAGGCGCTTCTTGCGCTTGCTGGTGGACTCGGTGAGTCGGCTGTTCCGCGCCGTTTGCGGCGTCTGGCTCGTCGAGGACGGCGACACCCTCGTCGAAACCATCACGACCGCGCCGCGCAGCTTCCCTGCCGATCCCATGCCCTTCGGCCAGGGGGTGGCCGGCTCGTGCGCGAAGGCGCGGCGCGGGCTCCTCGTCAACGAGTACCCCGCCTCCTCCCTCGCGCTGTCGCGCTACGTGCGGCTACACATCCGACATTCGATGGCGCACCCGCTGCTCATGGGGGATGAGCTGCTCGGCGTGCTCTCTATGAGTCGATACGGCGACGACAAGGCGCCGTTCAGCGCCGAGGAGTTCGAGAGCGTCGAGCGCCTCGCCGGCTTCGCGGCCCTCGCCCTCCGCAACACGCGGCTCTACGACGAGGCCGTGAGGCGTCGGCGCCAGGCCGAGGTGATGGCGGAGCTCGGCCGCGAGACCGCGTCGCTCGACATCGAGCGTGTGCTGGAGGTCGTGGTCCGACGGACGTCGCCGCTCCTCGGCACGTCCGGCACCGCGGTGGCCATCCGTGAGCCGAGCGGCCGCATCGCCATCGCCGCCGCCCAAGGTCTGGCCGAACGCATCCGGGACTTCGTGCCGCGGCATCCGCGCGATGGCGCGATCGCCCTCGCCATCGCGCAACGGCGACCCGTCTGGTCGGCCGACGTCCTCGAGGATCCCGCGTTCGACTTGTCGCCCGCTACCCGCGCCTTCATCAAGGAGTCGGAGCTGCGCGCGGTGCTTGCCGCGCCCCTTGTCGCCGGTGATCACACCCTCGGCGCGGTGATCAGTGTGCGTGCGGGCCTGGGACCCTTCACCGACGAGCAGGTCGAGCTGGCCCAGGCCATCGCCACGCACGCCGCCCTCGCCCTCGAGAACGCGCACCTCTTCTCGCTCGAGGCCTCACGCCGCACCCAGATCGAGGCCATGACGGAGGTCGCGCGGGAGATCGTGGGCGAGCTGGGCCGCGAGCGGCTGCTGCGGCTCATCGCCGAGCGCGCCGGGCGCCTCTTCGACGCCCGAGGTGGCATCTACGTGCTGCGCGGGAATTTGCTGGTGCCCGAGGGCATCACCGACTCGGCGGTCCTCCCGGACTCGATCCCGATTGGTCGAGGCGTCACCGGGCTTTGCGCGGCGCGGCGGCAGGGCGTGGTCGTGAACGACTACGCGACTCGCCCCGAAGCGCTGCCCCAGTGGCTGGCCATCCAGCTGAGCCGGGTGATGTCGCAGCCTCTGATCGTGCGTGATCAGCTCCTCGGGGTCATCACCCTCAGCCGGCGCGGGGACGACGCCCCGCCCTTCCGCGACGATGACCTCGTGGCGATGGGCCGCCTCGCGGTGCAGGCCGCGGTGGCCGTGCGCAACGCCACGCTCTACGAGGACGCCGAGCGGCGGCGCCGCGAGGCTGAGGCGCTCGCGCAGGTCGCGGGGGCGATGTCGGGGGGCCTCAGCATCGCGGAGGTGGGCGCCAAGGTCGCGGAGAGCTTGATCCGGCTCTTCGACAGCAGCCTGGCCGGCGTGGGACTGGTCCGGGCCGATGGGCGTATCGGCATCGTGGCGATGCGGGGACCGTGGCGCGAGGCGTTCGACACTGACATGCCGCTCGATCCCCGCCTGGGCGTCGTCGGGGCGGCGCTCCGCGAGGGCCGGCCTTACTGGACCACCGACACGCTCGCCGATCCCACGCTCACCTTCGATGACGACCGGCGGGACCTCATCCTTCGCGTCGGGCAGAAGGCAGCGCTCGCGACACCGCTTCGCTACGGCAACCGGACCATCGGCGTGCTCGCCGTGACGTTCTCGCACCGGCGTGAGTTCTCCGACCAGGAGTGCGCGCTCACCCAGGCCTTCGCCGACCAGGCCGCCGTCGCGCTGGAGAACGCCCGACTCTACGAGGAGGCGGAGCGTAAGCGCGGACACGCGGAGGCCCTCGCGAGCGCCGCGCGGGCGCTCGCCGGCGTGCACGACGTGGCCACGGTGAGCGAGCAGATCGTCGACAGCGTGCTCGAGATCTTCCCCGACTGCTTCGCGGCGGTGCGCGAGCTCGGGGCCGACGGCACGCTCACCGTGATCGCGGCGAGTCCGGGCGCGGCCGACCTCTTCCCGCCCGTGGTGCTCACGCCCGACCTGGGGCTCGCCGGGCGGGCAGTGCGCCAGGGACGGGTCTGCTGGTCGGCCGACGTGCTCGCCGACCCGGACATCCGCGTCCCCGAGAGTCGCCGGCGCTCCTGGAGCGGCGCGGGCATGCTGACCGCGCTCGCTGCCCCCTTGCGGGGGCGCGGCCGCACCGTCGGGGTGCTGTCACTGGGCTTCCGGAAGCGGCGTGAGCTGCCCGACGACGAGCGCGCGCTGGCCCAGGCCTTCGCCGACCAGGCCGCCCTCGCCCTCGAGAATGCCCGCCTCTACGAGGAGGCCGATCGTCGCCGTCAGGAAGCGGAGGTCCTGGCCGGCATCGCGCGCACCATGAACGCCTCGCTCGAGCTCGACGCCATCCTCCAGCGCGTGGCCGAGGGAGCCCGCGCGCTCTGCCTGAGCGACATCGCGCGCATCGCGCTGCGCGACCCGGACAGCGGCGCCGTCGTGTTCCGCTACTGGGTGAACACGCGCTACAGCGGATACGAGGCGGCGCGGCTCTACCCGGGGAACGAGTCGCTCGGAGGCCTCGTGCTGATGACACGGCAGCCCAAGCGCACCGAGGACTGGATGGCCGACCCGCGCTTCACGAAGGATACCGCGCACGTCGTCCTCGCCGAGGGCATCATCACCCAGATGATCGTCCCCATCCGGATGGGGGACGACATCGAGGGGCTCCTCTACGTCGACAACCGGCGGCCCATCCCCTTCACCGACATCGACGAGGCCGCCCTCGTCCAGCTTGCCGAGCACGCGTCGATTGCCATTCGCAACGCGAAGCTCTTCGCCGCCGTCCAGGCCACCGGCGAGCGGCTGCAGATGCTGTCCTCGCGCCTGCTCGAGATCCAGGAGGCGGAGCGGCGCCACATCGCCCGCGAGCTGCACGATGAGGTCGGGCAGGCCCTCACCGCGGTGAAGATCAACCTCCAGATGCTCCGACGCCAAGCGGACTGGGACGCCGCGGCCGGGCGACTCGACGATAGCCTCGGCATGGTGGACCGCATCCTCCACGGCGTGCGCCGCCTCTCGCTGGATCTCCGGCCCTCGCTGCTGGACGATCTGGGCCTTGCCGCCGCGCTCCGCTGGTACGTCGGCGCGCAGGCCCAGCGCGCCGGGCTCGCCGAAGAGGTGATCGCGGGCGCGGTACCCGCCGACCTGCCGTCCGCGCTCGCCACCACCTGCTTCCGCGTGGCGCAGGAAGCGGTGACCAACGTGGTGCGCCACGCGCACGCCACGCGGCTCACCGTGACCCTCGACACGGAAAACGGCGCGGTGCACCTCGTCGTCCACGATGACGGCGTGGGGTTCGACGTGGGGGCAGCCCGCCGGCGCGCGCTCTCGGGCGAGAGCCTGGGGCTGTTGGGTCTGGAGGAGCGCGTGGAGCTCGCCGGCGGCCGCGTCGCCATCGAGTCCGCCCCCGGCCGCGGCACGACGGTGCGCGTGAGCGTGCCGCTCGGGCGCGCGGACGATGAGGCGGCCCCGTGAGCGCCATTCGCATCGTGCTCGCCGACGACCACGCGCTGGTCCGCGCCGGGGTGCGCTCGCTGCTCGCATCCATTCCCGGCGTGGAGGTCGTCGCGGAAGCCGGCGACGGGCACGAGGCGCTGGCGCTCGTGGAGAAATGGCGGCCGCGCCTCGTGCTCATGGACATCGCCATGCCCGGGCTGAACGGGCTCGAAGCCACCGCGCGGCTGGCGAAGAGCCATCCGGAGACCGCGGTGATCATGCTCTCGATGCACGCCGCCGAGGAGTACGCGCTTCAGGCTCTGCGCGCGGGGGCGGCCGGCTATCTCCTGAAGGATGCCGATCTCTCCGAGCTCGAGTTGGCCATCGGCGCGGTCGCCCGGGGACAGACCTACCTGAGCCCCGCCATGTCCAAGCACCTCGTCAGCGACTACCGCCGCCGCATGGCGGAACAGCCCGACCCCCTTGACCGGCTCACCCCGCGGCATCGCGAGGTACTGCAGCTGATCGCCGAGGGCCAGACGACCAAGGACATCGCGGCGCGCCTCAAGCTATCGGTAAAGACCGTGGAGACGCATCGGGCGCAGCTTATGGATCGGCTGGACATTCACGATCTGGCCGGGCTAATCCGGTTTGCCATCCGCGTGGGCCTGGTCGCTCCGGACGTCTGAGCCGCCGGCTCAGGGTTCTCCCCCCGCGATCTCGGGTTTTTCCTGACTAGCCGGGGCTCTCTTCCGCGCCTACTGTGCGGTATGCGCTCCGCGGCTCAACCCGCGCTCGCGTCCCGAACCACGATGACCACGACCATTCGTATCATGCTCGTCGACGACAGCCGCACGTTCCTGGACTCCGCCGGAGCCCTGCTCGACGCGATTCCGGGCTTCGAGGTGGTGGCGCGGCTGCGCTCGGCGGAGGACGCCCTCGCCGAGCTCCGCTTCACGCGGCCGGACGTGGTGATCCTCGACATCCACATGCCGGGGATGAGCGGCCTCGAGGCCGCGCGCCGCATCAAGACGCGTCCCACGCCGCCGCGGGTGATCCTGACGACGATCCACGACGGCTCGGAGTACTATCGGGCCGCCACCGCGGTGGGGGCCGACGCGTTCATCGCCAAGTCGGAGTTCGGCGCGCGCATCGGCGCCGCGGTGCTCGCCACCGAGCCTGACTGATTCCCCGGTCGAGAGACCCCCGCTGAAAAGGTATTCCTTGTGAGCTCCGTCCCGCCGCTCCGCGTGCTCGTGGTCGACGACGAGCCCCATGTGCTCCGCCTCATCGAGGATCTGCTCACCGCCGACGGCCACGAGGTGGACACGCTGACCGACGGCCGTCAGGTGCTGGCGCGCGTGGCCGCGACCCCGTTCGACGTCATCGTGAGCGACATGTGTATGCCGGGCATGGGCGGGCGCGCGCTGCACCACGCTCTCGCGGCCGCGCACCCCGAGCTCATCCCGCGGATGGTCTTCATCAGCGGCGATCCCCTCGCCGCCGCGACCGACGCGCGCTTCGCGACGGCAGGCGTGCGCATCCTGGCCAAGCCCTTCACGTGGGACGCGCTCCGCGACGCCTTGCGCGCCGCGGTGGGCTGTGAGCAGGAGCAGGTCGGCGCGAAGTAGAAGGGGTGCGGAGATGGTAGGCGGGGTGGGTATCGATCCCACGACCTCGGCCTTGTAAGTCCCTTCGGGGCATCAGCGAAGGACACAGACCGAGTGCGACTGTCTCATACGCAGCAGCAAGTTACACGGCGCTGAGCCGTTACGGACTGTCCGGGGGAGGGACCGAGTTCGACCCTCGGATGGCACTATTTCGGCACCGATGCCGCTTGCCGCCCTGCGGGTGATCTACCGACGGCTAGACCGCCCCCCCCGGCAGGCCGGTACGGAGACAAAGGGGCCGGGCCCGGCATATGTGCAGGGCCGCATGCCCGTCTCGCGTCCCCCACCCGCTCTATGGAGCGCAGGGAAGACCCCCCGGGGCCCTCGCGGCTCAACCGGTTGAGCCCGGGATCTGTGACGCCAGCAAAATCCCCTCGTGCGAGCCCCCTGGCCGCGTGCGGGGCTCAGGGCGCATCTCTGATAGACTCCCTGCCGCATGGGAGGCAACAGCGGATGAGCCCGGCCCGCGTACCTCAAGCCCGAATTCCTCGCCCGAAATGAAGCGACGCACCTTCCTCGCACTGATCCCAGGGAGTCTCCTCGCCGCGCCGCTCGCCGCTGGGGCGCAGCAAGCGGGGAAGGTATATCGCATCGGCTTCCTCGGTCTCTCTTCCCCGGCGGGTTACGCCTCAAACCTCAAGGCGTTCCGTCAAGAACTCCGTGATCTGGGGTACGAAGAGGGAAAGAACATCCTGATCGACTACCGCTGGGCGGAAGGACGCCACGAGCGCCTTCCCGCGCTCGCCGCCGAGTTGGTGCGACTCAAACCCGACGTGCTCGTGACTCACGCGGCACCCGGCATCCGTGCGGCTCAGCACGCGACCACAACCATACCGATTGTCATGGGCGTCAGCAGCGATCCGGTTCGGCTGGGCTTCGTCAAGAGCCTCGCTCGGCCGGGCGGGAACACGACCGGCGTGGCCACTTTACAGTCTGATCTTGCGCCCAAGCGCCTAGAGTTGCTTAAGGAGGCTGTCCCGAAGCTCAGACAGGTCGCTGTTCTGGTTACACTGGCTAATCCAGCCCTCCGCGAAGACTTAAGGCAGACGGAGGTCGCTGCCCGGACACGGGGATTGAAAGTCCGGTCATTCGAGATGGTAAGAGACCCAGCCGAGTTCGAAACGGTTCTCGCCGCAATCCTTCGAGAGCGGCCCGACGGTCTCATCGTGGTATCGGACCCTCTCACCACTATTCACCATGCCCGCATCGTAGAGTTCGCGGCGAAGAACCGCGTACCGGCGATGTACGGCCTACGGGCGTGGGTCGCCGACGGTGGTCTCATCTCCTACTCAGCCGACTTTGCCGACGGGTGGCGTGGCGCTGCCCGGTACGTCGCCAAGATCCTCAAGGGCGCAAAGCCGGGAGACCTGCCGATAGAGCAGCCCACCAAGTTCGAACTGGTAATAAACCTCAAAACCGCCAAGGCCCTCGGCCTGACGATCCCGCCATCGATCCTGGCGCGGGCGGATCAGGTGATCGAGTGATGGACCGCCGCACGTTCCTTGCTGGCGCTGCCATGCTGCTCGCCGCGCCGCTCGCCGCCGAGGGGCAGGTCCCGGGGAAGGTCCCCCGCGTCGGGTACGTATTCGCCAGGGTCTCATCGGCGGACCAGCGCCTCTGGGACGCGGCCCGACAGGGGCTGCGAGAGCTGGGCTATGTCGAGGGTCAAAACATCACGCTGGAGGTCCGGTGGGCAGAGGGGCGGACCGAGCGGCTTCCCGAGCTCGTGGCCGAGCTGGTCCGTTTCAAAGTAGACGTTCTGGTGGTGGCAACCACGCCGGCGGCCCTGGCCGCCAAGGATGCGACGCGAACCATCCCGATCGTCTTTGTTGCGGTCGGCGATCCGGTGGGAACCGGGGTTGTTGCGAGTCTAGCGCGACCGGGTGGCAACTTGACGGGATTGAGTTTCAGCAACCGGGAGGTCAGTGCGAAACGCTTGGAGTTGCTTAAGGAAAGCTTCCCGGGCATTTCGCGTGTGGCTGCCCTCACGAATCCGGGCAACCCCATTCATGCCGTCTTCTGGCAAGAGACACACATTGCTGCCCAGACACTCGGCTTGCGGCTTCAAGCCGTCAAGGTGCGCGGCCCCGAAGATTTTGATGAGGCATTTCGGGCTGCGGTCCGCGGCCGCGTCGATGCGCTCCTGGCGTTCGATGATGCCCTGACTGTTGGGTACCGGGCACGGCTGGTCGCCCTCGCCGCCAAGTATCGACTGCCGACGATGTACGGACTCCGGGAATTTCCCAACGCCGGAGGTCTACTCTCGTACGGTGCCGACCTGCTCGACCAATACCGACGCACGGCCACCTACGTGGACCGAATCCTTAAGGGCGCTCGGCCCGCCGACCTCCCCGTCGAACAGCCCACGAAGTTCGAGCTGGTCATCAACCTCAAGACCGCCAAGGCCCTGGGCCTCAAGATCCCCCAGTCGCTACTGCTGCGGGCGGATCAGGTGATCGAGTAGAGAGACGAAGGAGGCGACCATGGACAATCCAATGCTCGCATGGGTCGTGATCGGCATAGGCGCGCTCCTTGTCCTGATCGCACTGTTCGCTGACCCCTTGGGCTTGGGGGGTCACTCTGGCTTCGGGTGGAGGCAGGCGCTCGGGCTGGTCATCGGCGCCGTGGTCATTCTGGCAGGATTCTATCTGCGGCGCCGGAGGAAGGCGTCTCTGTAGGAACAGGCACCCGAAGATGTGACGGTGCCTTCCCCGTAGGATCGAATGTTACCTATTGTGTACCGCACGCACGTCTTTTGCGGTATGCTCCCGCTGCCGTTCCCAGATCTGCCCACACAGTGGAGGGATACCGATGCGGCGCTGGGTCATAGCCTCGATCCTTTTCCTCGGCCTCGCCCCCCAGAGCGTCCTCGCAGTGCCGTTTCCCACGATCACGTTTCACGGCACACCGCTCTCTGAGAGCGGCACGGCCAACAACTGCGATTCTCAGAACTGTCAAAGCGACATCGGCAACTTCGCGGTGACCGATTCTTTCCCTCAGTTCGGGCTGGTCGGCAAGACATTACTCGACGTGGAGATCAGCTACGACGTACGCAGCCAAGTCGGAGCGAGCGTCACCAACGGATCAGCCTCAACGGTCCAAACAGATGCGCGTCTGGAGGCGGGGGCGGCTTTCAGCTTCGGGCGAAACTCCCAGCTCTTCGGCGTGGACGACTTTGTGGACCTCCCTCAGAACGGAACTGTGCCCCCAGGGCAGACGCTGACCTTTACAGACGCCATCGCCCACGTAGTGGACACGATCGTCCTGTTGCCTGGTGACGTGGCTTTTCCCCTGTTCCTCGGTCACGACTTCGTGGAGCTCCACTCCGGCGCGGGTGGGGCTGTCAATGGAAACAGCACTGATCGACTGCTTGCTCCCATCATCGTCACGTGGGACTTCCAGGGTGA
>DATJFY010000068.1:0-13507 GCA_035495415.1 Verrucomicrobiia bacterium | reverse complement strand
GCGAGATCCTCGAGCTGAAGAACACCGTGAACACGATGGTCGACCAGCTCAACGCCTTTGCGTCCGAGGTCACGCGCGTCGCGCGTGAAGTCGGAACCGAAGGACGGCTTGGCGTTCAGGCTGTCGTTCCCGGCGTCGCCGGTACGTGGAAGGACCTGACCGACTCGGTCAACGTCATGGGCGCGAACCTTACGGCGCAGGTCCGCAACATCGCCGAAGTCACCACGGCCGTCGCCCGCGGCGACCTGTCGCGAAAGATTTCGGTCGACGTCAAAGGCGAAATTCTGGAGCTGAAGAATACCATCAACACAATGGTCGACCAACTGCGTGCGTTCGCCGCCGAAGTCACGCGCGTCGCGCGCGAGGTCGGCACCGAAGGCAAGCTCGGAGGCCAGGCGGAAGTGCCGGGTGTGGCCGGAACGTGGAAGGACCTCACCGACTCCGTCAACTTCATGGCCTCCAACCTCACCGACCAGGTCCGCAATATCGCGGACGTGACCAAGGCAGTGGCGGCCGGCGACCTCTCCAAGAAGGTCACCGTCGAGGTCAAGGGCGAGATCCTCGAGCTGAAGAATACGGTGAACACGATGGTGGATCAGCTCCGGTCCTTCGCCGCCGAGGTGACGCGGGTCGCCCGCGAGGTGGGCACCGACGGCAAGCTGGGCGGCCAGGCCGACGTGCGCGACGTGGCGGGCACGTGGAAGGATCTCACCGACTCCGTCAATTTCATGGCATCGAACCTCACCAGCCAGGTCCGCAACATCGCCGAGGTCACCACCGCGGTGGCGCGGGGCGATCTCTCGAAGCACATCACGGTGGCGGTGAAGGGCGAGATCCTCGAACTGAAGAATACGTTCAACACCATGGTGGATCAGCTCAGCTCGTTCGCCGCCGAGGTCACGCGCGTGGCGCGCGAAGTCGGGACAGAGGGGCGCCTCGGCGGTCAGGCCGACGTCAAGGGTGTCGCCGGCACCTGGAAGGATCTCACCGACTCGGTCAACTTCATGGCGTCGAACCTCACCAGCCAGGTCCGCAACATCGCCGACGTCACGAAAGCGGTGGCGGCCGGCGACCTCTCCAAGAAGATCACCGTCGAGGTCAAGGGCGAGATCCTTGAGTTGAAGAACACCGTGAACACCATGGTGGACCAGCTCAGCTCGTTCGCCGCCGAGGTCACCCGCGTCGCCCGCGAGGTGGGGACCGAGGGCAAGCTGGGCGGCCAGGCTCAGGTGCAGGACGTGTCGGGTACGTGGCGCGGGCTGACCGAGAACGTGAACTTCATGGCCGCCAATCTGACGAGTCAGGTGCGCGGCATCGCCAGGGTCGTCACCGGGGTAGCCAACGGTGACCTCCGTCAGAAGCTCACCCTCGAGGCCAAGGGCGAGATCGCGGAGCTGGCCAACACCATCAACAGCATGATCGATACGCTGGCCACGTTCGCGGACCAGGTCACGAGCGTGGCCCGCGAAGTCGGGGTGGAGGGCAAGCTCGGCGGCCAGGCGCGCGTGCCGGGCGCGTCGGGCACCTGGCGGGCCCTCACCGACAACGTGAATCAGCTCGCCGCCAACCTCACCACGCAGGTACGGGCCATCGCCGAGGTCGCGACCGCGGTGACCAAGGGCGATCTCACCCGGTCGATCAAGGTCGAGGCCCAGGGTGAAGTGGCGGCGCTGAAGGACAATATCAACGAGATGATCGGCAACCTCAAGGACACCACCCTCAAGAACAGCGAGCAGGACTGGCTCAAGACGAACCTGGCCAAGTTCAGCCGCATGCTCCAGGGGCAGAAGGATCTCCTCACGGTGGCCCGGCTCATCCTCTCCGAACTGGCGCCGGTGGTGAAGGCGCAGCACGGCGTGTTCTACATCCTTCGCGCCCCCAAGCATCCGGCGCCCGCGACGCTCGCCCGCCTCGCCAGCTACGCCCGCGGCGACGTGGGTGAGATTGCCCACGAGCTACGCCTCGGCGAAGGCCTCGTCGGCCAGTGCGCCATCGAGCGGCAGAAGATCGTCCTCGACACCGTGCCCCCGGACTACATCCGGATCTCCTCCGGGCTCGGCCACGCCACCCCCGCGAACATCATCGTCCTACCGATCTTGTTCGAAGGGCAGATCAAGGCGGTGCTCGAGCTAGCCTCCTTCGAGCGCTTCACCGCGAGCGATCAAGCCTTGCTGGACCAGCTCACCGAGAGCATCGGCATCGTGATCAACACCATCGAGGCGAACATGCGCACGGAGGACCTCCTCCGCCAGTCGCAATCGCTCGCCGCCGAGCTCCAGAGCCGGCAGGAAGAGCTCCAGAACACGAACCAGGAGCTCCAGGACAAGGCGCGTCTCCTCGCCGACCAGAACGTCCAGGTCGAGCAGAAGAACCAGGAGGTCGAGCAGGCCCGGAAAGCCCTCGAGGAGAAGGCCGAGCAGCTCGCCCTTACGTCCAAGTACAAGTCCGAGTTCCTCGCCAACATGTCCCACGAGCTGCGGACGCCGCTGAACAGCCTCCTCATCCTGTCCGATCAGCTCTCCAGGAATCCGGACGGCAACCTCACCGACAGGCAGACGGAGTTCGCGAAGACCATCCACTCATCGGGCACCGATCTGCTCATGCTCATCAACGACATCCTCGATCTGTCGAAGATCGAGTCCGGCACCGTCGTTCTCGACGTGAGTGACCTGCAGCTGACCGACCTGCACCGCTACGTGGAGCGGCAGTTCCGTCACGTCGCCGAATCCAAGGGGCTCGACTTCGCCGTGCGGCTGAGCTCGACCCTGCCCCGGACCATGGTGACGGACGCCAAGCGGCTCCAGCAGGTCATCAAGAACCTCCTCTCGAACGCCTTCAAGTTCACCCGGCGTGGCAGCGTGTCGCTCGAGATCACCACCGCCGATCCCGAGACGGTGCGCGACAGCGCGAGCCTCGGCAAGGCGGGCACCGTGCTGGCGTTCGCGGTGTCGGACACCGGCATCGGCATCCCGTTCGACAAGCAGCAGATCATCTTCGAGGCCTTCCAGCAGGCCGACGGCAGCACGAGCCGCAAGTTCGGCGGCACCGGCTTGGGCTTGGCCATCAGCCGCGAGATCGCCCGGTTGCTCGGCGGCGAGCTCCATCTCGTGAGCGCGGTCGGCCACGGCAGCACGTTTACGCTCTATCTCCCGCAGGCCTATCTCCAGCCCCTGCCCATCCCGGGAGTGAGCGCGGACGTCCGGCCGGTCGCGGCGCCGGTCGCCCTCGTCCACGGGACGACCGAGGAGGACGATCCCGCCGAGACGCCGTCCGGGGAGATCGCGGACGACCGAAACGACCTCGCGGGCGGGGATCGGTCCCTGCTCATCGTCGAGAACGACGTGGCCTTCGCCCGCCTGCTCGTCGACGTGGCGCGCGAGACCGGCTTCAAGGTCCTCGTCACCGCCTTTGCCTCCACCGCGCTCGCGCTGGTCCACAAGCACCATCCGTCCGCCATCACCCTCGACATCTCGCTGCCCGACATGGAGGGCTGGCGCGTGCTCGAACGGCTCAAGAGCGACCTGGTGACCCGCCACGTCCCCGTGACCGTCATCACGACCGGCGAGGACATGCGTCGGGGTCGCCTGCTGGGCGCGTTCGAAACGGTGGGCAAGCCCATCGAGACGCGCGATGGTCTGCGCGATACCCTCGACCGGCTCATGAGGTGCGTCGAGCGGCCCCAGAGGGAGCTGGTGCTGGTACACCCCGACGCGGACGAGCGCGCCGCACTGACTCAGGTTCTCGCCTCGGACGGTGTGCGCGTCCGCGCGGTACCGGCGCTCTCGGCCCTGAACGGGGGCCCCGAGGACCCCCTGAACAGGGGCCTCGAGGACATCGGGATCGACGGCGTCGTGCTCGGCGTGGGGGCGGAGGCGGACGCGGTGGAGGTCCTGGGTACCGGCGCCGGCGCGCGCCTGCGCTCGGTGCCGGTGCTCGCCTACGGGCCGCCCGACTGGAGCGCCGGCGTCGAGAGCCTGCTCACCTCCCGCGGCGTCGAGGCGACGGTCGTCCCGGTGAGCTCGCTGGAGCGCCTCGTCGACCAGTGTCTGCTGCGCCTGCACCGGCCGGTCCGGTTGATGTCCGACTCGCAGCGGGAGATCGTGGAGCGTCTGCACCACGGCCCCCACGCCCTCCGGGGACGGCGCGTTCTCATCGTCGACGACGACATCCGGAACATCTTTGCCCTGACCAGCGTCCTGGAACGGCACGAGATGCGCATCGTCTCCGCCGAGACGGGGCGTGGCGCGATCGAGCTGCTCGACCGGCACGGCGACGTCGAGATCGTCCTGATGGACCTCATGATGCCCGAGATGGACGGCTTCGAGACGATGCGGGCCATCCGCGGGGATGCGCGCTTCCGCACCTTGCCCATCATCGCAGTGACCGCGAAGGCGATGAAGGGCGACCGCGAGAAGTGCATCGAGGCGGGCGCGTCCGACTATCTCGCCAAGCCGGTGGACGTGGAGGAGCTGATGAGCAAGCTGCGGGACTGGCTGGCGCGGTAGTCGATGAGCGTCGCCGCCTCGAAGCCCGCCCCGGTCGGCATTCTGGTCGTCGACGACGTCCCCTCCAAGCTGATCGCAATGGAGGCGCTCCTGTCCGATCTGCACGAGCACGTGGTCTGCGTGCAGTCCGGCGCCGACGCGCTGCGCCAGCTCCTCAAGCGCGAATTCGCAGTCATCCTGCTCGACGTCAACATGCCCGACATGGACGGCTTCGAGACGGCCGAACTGATACGGCAGCACCCCCGGCTGCGCCGGGTCCCCATCATCTTCATGACTGCGGCCACCGACGACACCCACGGGCTGCGCGGCTATTCGCTGGGCGCGGTGGACTATGTCCTCACCCCCGTCGTGCCGGACGTCCTGCGCACCAAGGTGCGGGTGTTCGTCGAGCTGTTCCGGATGGCCGAGGAGCTCAAGCAGCAGGCGGAAGAGCGCGTGGCCCTGGCCCGCGAGCAGGCCGGACGCGCAGCCGCCGAGGACGCAGCGCGGCGCTCCACATTCCTCGCCGAGTCGGGCAAGACCATGACTCGCTCGCTCCACCTCGAGGCGACGGCCAAGACCGTGCTCGAGCTCCTCGTCCCCGGTCTCGCTGACGCGGCCATGCTGCGGCTTCGGCGCAACGGGAGCGAGACGGTCTACGCGCGGCACCATCTCGCGGGCGAGGCGTGGCGAGACATCCCGGCCGACGTCACGCACGCGATGGACGCGGTGGCGCGCACGCTCGGCCATCAGCTCCTCGTGGCGCCCGGCACGGGCGGCGCCGTGGTGCGGGGCATCGTCTGCCCACTCTTCGCGCGTGGCGGCCTTCTCGGCGTGGTTGCCATCTTCCGCGAGCCGGCGGGCGCCGCGTCGTACGATCGCCCCACCGTCGCCCTCATCGAGGAACTGGCCGGGCGGGCGGCCATCGCCCTCGACAACTGCCTGCTCTACCGGGAGATCGAGGAGCGTGACATCCGAAAGGAGCAATTCGTGGCGATGCTCGCTCACGAGCTTCGGAGCCCGCTGGGCGCGATCAGCTCCGCGGTGGGCGTCATGGAGCTGGTGGGAGGCGATCCGGCGGAGCGCGCGCGGGAGATCATCAAGCGCCAGCTCTTCAACCTGTCCCAGCTCGTCGAGGATCTCGTCGACACCACGCGCATCACCACGGGGAAGATCAGCCTGAGTCGGGCGGCGATCAACCTGGCCGAGGCCGTCACCCGCTGCATCAAGACCCTGGAGATCGCCGGCCGCACGAACGGCTACGAGCTCCACGTGGACACCGAGGAAACGTGGGTCTTCGCCGATTCCGCCCGACTCGACCAGATCGTGGCGAACCTGCTCGGCAACGCGCTCAAGTACACACCGAGCGGGGGGATCATCACGATCCGCGTCCGGACCGACGGCGAGCGCGGCGTGTTCGAGGTCACGGACACCGGGCGCGGAATGTCTCCCGAAGCCCTGCAGCGCGCGTTCGAGCTCTTCTACCAGGAGGAGCGCTCCCAGGATCGCACGCGCGGCGGGCTCGGCATCGGCCTCACCCTGGTGCAACAGCTCGTGGAGCTGCACGGCGGCACGGTGGAGGCTTCCAGCGCGGGCGAGGGCCGCGGCAGCCGGTTCACCGTTCACCTGCCGCTGAGAACGCGCGAGGCCACGCAGGTCCCCGACGTCCCCAAGGACCCCGCCGAGATCGGCCGCCGCCGGATCTTGCTGGTCGAGGACAACGCGGACGCCCGTCAGGTGCTGCACATGCTGCTCACCCTGGCCGGCCACGAGGTCGACTCCGCCGCCGATGGGACGAGCGGCCTCGAGAAGGCCGCGGCGACGCGCCCGGACATCGCGGTGATCGACCTCGGCCTGCCCGGCGTGGATGGCTACGAGATGGCGCGACGCCTCCGGGCCGCCGGGCGCGACGAGCTCGGCCTCATCGCGCTGACCGGCTATGGGCAGCCGGCCGACCGCCAGGCCGCGCTGGCCGCCGGGTTCGACGCGCATGTTGTCAAGCCGGTCGACCCGAGCCACCTGGCCTCCGTGATCTCGTCGGTGCAGCGGCGGAGACAGTCGGAGAACCGCCCTCCGCGGTCGTAGAGCGCCATCGGGCGGTCGGATCGCCGGACGACTCCTGGTTTTCTTGCCCCGGCGCGGAGTGGTAACGTTGGGAGCAGTGCCCCCATTCCTCAACCAGGAGATATGTCCATGTCCCGCTTGAACTTCGGCGCTTTCCTGGCGCCTCACCATCCGATCGGCGAGCATCCGATGCTGCAGTTCCGCCGCGACCTCGACTTCGTCGAGCATCTCGACCGGCTCGGCTACGAGGAGTTCTGGTGCGGCGAGCATCACTCGAGCGGCTGGGAGATGATCGCCTCGCCCGAGATGTTCCTGGCCGCGGCGGGCGAGCGCACGAAGCGCATCAAGCTCGCGACGGGCGTCATCTCCCTCCCCTATCACCATCCCTTCAACGTGGCCCAGCGGATGGTGCAGCTCGACTACATGACGGGCGGGCGCGCGATCTTCGGCTCCGGCCCGGGCGCGCTGCCTTCGGACGCGCACTCGCTCGGCATCGACCCCATGCTGCAGCGCGACCGCCAGGACGAGGCGATCGGCGTAATCCGCCGCCTGTTCCGCGGCGAGCGCATCACGATGAAGACAGACTGGTTCGAGCTGAACGACGCGGCCCTGCAGCTCCTGCCCTTCCAGGAGGAGATGCCCTGCGCCGTCGCCTCCCAGATTAGCCCGTCGGGCATGACGCTGGCCGGCAAGCACGGCATCGGCATCATCTCGATCGGGTCGCTCTCCGAGGAGGGCCTGAACTCGCTGCCCACCCAGTGGGGCTTCGCCGAGGCGGCGGCGGCCAAGCACGGCCAGACCGTCGACCGGAAGGACTGGCGTGTGCTGCTGAGCTGGCACATCGCGGAGACGCGGGAGAAGGCGCGGGCGGAGGCGAAGGACGGCCTCTTCCGCCATCACAACGAGTACATCACCGCGACCCTCCAGCGGCCCGGCGCGGTGGCCTTCAAGAGCCCAGACGAGGCGGTGGACCGGACGGCGTTCGTGCCGGGCGCCGTGTCCACCATCGGCACGCCGGACGACCTCGTGGCGCGCATCAAGTCGGTGCTCGAAATGTCGGGCGGCTTCGGTACCGTCGTCGGCTTCGTGCACGACTGGGCTAATCCCGAGAACACGATGCGCAGCTGGGACATGGTAGCCCGCTACGTCGTGCCGGAGATCAACGGCTACCTGGCGAAGCTGCGCGAGTCGCGTGAGTTTCTCGCCACGAACCGTGAGTACTTCAACCGGGCGCGGGAGGCGGTGATGGCCAAGATCACCGAGAACGAGGCGGCGGCGGCCGCCCTCAAGGTGACGAAGTCACCGCTGCTCGCCGCCTCGGCGGGGAACCTGCCGGACCTGGATCAGGCGCGGGAGCGCATCGCCCCGCGATGAACGGCGCCCACTCCGGGGCACTGGCTGGACTCTCCGCGCCGGAAGAGGGCTTGAACATGCGATTGCGCTGGTCGACGGGCTGCCGGGTAGCACGTCTCCTCGTAGTGCTCGTGACGCTGGCGAGCTGTGCGAGCCTGGCCATCAAGCCCTGCGATACGATCCCGGACCGAGACGGAAAATACTTCGGCCGTTTCTTCCTGGGCGTGGCCACCCTGGGTCTCTCCGAGGTGACCATCCAGCAGGAGGAGCTACGCCAGGCCTACGCAGGCAATCCAGGGTGCCCCCCACCACCTGGGGTGAAGATCGTGACCGCTTCAAAGCCGAATCCGGCTGGTGACCAATCCGTCGCTGTCGGGACCCTCGTCAACGGGGCGCCATGGATGATCGTTGTCTATTTGAACCAGGACCCTGACGTGTATGGGGCGGCACCCTTGACGTTCCTCGCGCCGGCCGCCAGCATGCAACTTGCTTTTGGCGCCGGAGAACACCGCCTGATCGCGCGCCCGACCGGTGCGGCGCCCGGTGACCTGCCGCGAGTGACCTGGAACCGGCAAATCGAGGTCGATCCGCGAGTACGGAGTTTCAAGCTCCAGTTCAACGAGGCGGATTTCAAGTAGCGCGCAGCGCCGGCTTCACAAGTGGTCAGGCTTTTCGTCCAGCAGCACGATCCGCTTTGCGACGCGGACGAGATGTCAAATCCGCGCATGGATTCCAGACCCCGCGAGACATACGTCACGATGCGAGTACCCTCGTCGATGTCCTCTTCACCAACCCGGCGGGGCACTTGGCGCCACGCGCTCGTATCGACACCGTCGTGGATGATTTCGACCTTGGGCCGCCACATCGCCGGCAAACGACTCCATTGCCACCGCGTCGGCGTATATCCCGCGGCACAAGCCTCCAGATCAAGCAGGATCACGCGTTACGGTGCGCGCTCGCAGGACATTCATTTCGAGAGAAGGAAAGTCGTGGCGATAGTCCAGGTCGCTACCACGAGCGCGATGGTGGTACTCGAAGAAATTGATGATCGGGCACACTCGTATAGCCCACGAAGGAAGACGGTCGTACCGAGGTCTGGGGTGGCGTTGCTCCTCCCTTGACGCCAAACGAATGCAGCGTACGCCGGTAGGGGTGCCGGTGGCCGCCATCGTCACGAAGACACACTCGACATCCTCACGACCAGCCAATCTCGACAAGATCGGCCCAAACTGCGCGGGGAAATTCGAGTGTACAAACAGAATTTGCATGACGGTTAGAGCCACCTTTTCTGCCGAATCCAGCCGGAAGTCAAGCACGGCTCTCGGACCGGGGCCCGTCGAGTCAGCCGAGCGAAGCGCAGGCGGTGAGAGCGGGGGCGTGCGCTAACTCCCCGTAGGGGGCCAGAACACAATGCTGCGCGGGGATGGGACAGTGTCGCGGCGCCGCTCGGCCACCCGACGCAAGCGGCAGGATCAGGCGCGGGAGAAGCTCACGCCTCGCTGAGCCGCGGAGCTAGGAGGGGCGGTTCGGAAAGTCGTCTCGGGCGTCGGTGCTGTTGGCGGGGTTGAGGTCGAGCCGCAGCGAGGCGCCCGGGCTCACGTCGATCTTGAGCCGCCAGCGCGGCTTGCCGGCGATGCGGTCGGTGAGCATGTACGCGCCCGGGACCACATTAGCGAAGCGGTAGTTGCCGTCGTTGTCCGTCCGGACGACGCGCCGCTGCTCCTTCGTCGGGCCGTCCGGCTGCCCCACGAGGTGAAGCTGCATACGGACCTGCCCCTGGCGCTGGTCCGAGGTCCCCAGGTAGGCCTGGCCCTCGATGATGCCGTTCCAGCGGTCGCCCTCGGTCTGGGTCGTGAAGACGGCGGGCTTGCGAATCACCCCGGCCGTGATGAGCCAGCTTCGCGCCGCCTCGACCTCAACGGAATCCGGCGCGCCGTTGGCGACCACCCACTGGAACTCGCGGATGGTCTCGTCCCGTTGAGACAGGTTCGAGGTGGCGACGCCGAGGCCGTAGTGCGCGGAGACGCTCTGGGGCCGCCGCTCGATGGCTTGCCGGTACAGCGCGGCGGCCTTCGCGTAGTCGCCGTGCTCGAGCGCGACCGCCGCGAGGGTCTCGGGATCCTCTTCGACTTTCGGGGCGGGCGGAGAAGGCCGGCCGCACGCGGCGACGACCAGCGTCGCCGCGGCGGCCGCGAGCAGCCAGCGCCGACGCATCACTCCGAGACTTCTCGGTAGGTGCCGGACTTCGCGGTGTACGTCTGAGGCACCATGCCCCCGCCGGACCGCGCCTTGGCGCAGTCGTAGATCACGCTGGCGTTACCGCCGGTGTTGGTGTCGATGGTGGTGGAGGACGTGTCCTGGATGTTGCGGCTCAGCATCGCCCCCACGATCTGCCCGGTCCCGGTGCCGGTGTAGGTCAGATCGTTCATCACGTAGCCGTAGCCCCACATCTGGAAGTTACCGTCGATGGCCAGCCGGCCGTTGATGATGAGCCAGCCGTGGAAGATGCCGTCGGAGGACTCTGGCGCGTTACCGTGAATCGTGACGCTCGCCTGGTCGTTGGGATCGCTACCCGCGGTCATCGGCGACCCGCTCACCGTATCCACGAAGATGACCCCGTTCGGCATCCGGCTGGAGGCGCTGAACTCGACGGCTCCCTGGTAGTAGGTCCCCTGCGACTTCGCATACGACTTGAGCGCCGCCATGTCCTCGTCGCTGAGCAGGTACTGGTCGAACGCCGCCGTCGGCTGGTTCTGGAGGATATCGGTGCTCTCGTTCTTCGTGTTGTTCCCGTCCGCGCCGTACACGCCCGTGGCGGCGTCTTGCACGGTCGTCGTACCCGTAGTGAATGTCCCCACCTTGGCGCCGCAGCTCGTGTCGGCCCGCGAGTCGATGTAGGTGTTACCGCCGACCTGAAGCTCGCCGCGAACGGAGAGCGCGGCGGGTGGCGTCGGGAACTTGAACTTGATCAAGGTCACCCGGATCCGCTGCTTCGCCCGCGGGCTCGTATCGTTCGGGATCGTCCCCACCGACTCGACGATCCGCTCGTTGGTGGCCGCGCCTTGTGCCACGGTGACTCGGAAGCTCCCGAGCGTCCCGGACGTCAGGGCCACGGGGATCGCCGCGCTCCCATCGTAGGGCGCGGGAACGGTGGCCGGCATCGGGTCGGCCAGACCGTCGGTGTTGGCGGCATTGTTCAAGGCCCAGGCCGCGCGCTCGACGCCCGACTCCGCGATGGCGCGGGCCTGGGCCACCATCTGTTGGTTGCCGGCGATCGTCGGCTCGCTCGACGACAAGATCGAAAAGGCGATCACCAGCGTGATCAGGATTGCCGTCGCGAAGAGCGCCATGGGCAGCGCGGCGCCTCGCTCGTCAGTCAGCGGTCGAAACCACCTGTGGACACGCATCGGGTGAACCTCCCTCAGGAGTTCCGGAGCCTGACGGTGGATTCCAGCGTGGCGTGCTGATCGCCCGCCGAGCCCGTCGAGGCCCCGCGCTCCGAGCCCGTGATGATCGCGATTCGAATCACCTTCACGTTCCCCGGGGTCGCGGTGACCGTCCCGGTATTGGTGGAGCCGTCGAACGCGGAGTAGTAGGTCAGGGTCAAGGTCTGGACGCCGCCCACCAGGACGGCGGCGGTGCCGTTCACGCTCCGGTTCAACGTGGTGCCGACCAGCTGATAGCGAATGGTGGCTCCAGTCTGGTCCACGAAGGAGACGTCGCCGGCGCCGCCCAGGGCGGTGACGGACTGCGCCGAGCGCAGCTCGCGGATCATGAGCTCGAGGGTCGTCCGCGCATTCTGCTGCACCTCGACCCGCGAGGCGCCGATCAGGTAGCTTCGCGTCCCCTGCTGCTGGATGACGAAGACGCCGGCGAGCACGATCCCCAGCACGGCCATGACGACGAGGAGCTCCGTGAGGGTGAAGCCCCGCTCGTTTCGGATTGCTCGGATGGCTCTCGTCGCTCGCATGGCGCTCATCGCTTGGCCAGGAACATGGTGACGATGGCCGACTTGGTGCTTCCCGCCGCGGAGACGCCTACCCCGGTCATCGGCCGATAGCTCACAGTGACGGTGACCTGGCGCATGCCGACATCGATGATGCCGCCGCAGCCCGCGCCGGCGCTGCAATCCGTGATGCGCACCTGACGCGTGTACTGCGCGTAGGGCGCGGCCACGGGGGTCTCATCAGGGAAGGTCGTGGTGGCGCCCGCCACGGGCGCGGCGGTCGCGGAGGCCGATACGCCCACGGTGTCCACGGGGGGCTGGTCACTCCACGACGCAGCCTTCACCTGTTCCAGCCTCTGATTGGCAAGAAAGGTGGCGGTCGTGAGCTGACTCCCCTCCTGGATGCCGTAGCTGGCAACCGGGATACCCGACAGAAGCGCCAGGAGCGCGATCATGATGATCACGACGGCGACAAGCACCTCCGCCAGGGTCATGCCGCGCTGGTCGATGAAGTACGTCACCTTCCCAGGCCTCCCGTCGCTTTTAGTTACCATCGTTAGTCGGCCAATCCCCATTCCACAACTCTACAAAATTGCGTAGTTCCTCCCACTTACGCCCGCAGATGGTAGCAGGAACGCTGCCAATCCCCCCTCCCTTCGTAGCTACCGAATAATGCTGACTCCTCAAGTGGCGGCCTGCCCGAACAACCGCCAATTCCTGTTGTCCGGCAGACACGGTCGTCAGCGGGCGTGCCTCGCCTCGTCAGTCGCGTGCCTCTGGGCGTCAGCCGAAGGACTCGCCATACGACGAGTGTCATTTGATGGACTGCTCTGGGCGAAAGAGCAGAACGGGGTAGCGTGCTAGCTTGACCGCGGAGAGAAGCCATCTTTCTTCGCCCTGAGGAGAACGCCTATGGAGATTTCGATCCCCGTCATCTTTCCTAGGGCAAGGCCGTGGATGCCGATTCTAGCCGGCGGCCTGTACTTCGGTCTGTATCTCTGGGTCACGCAACTCTTCTACGCCGAGGACCGCGCGGGACGACGCGAAGGGCTCTTCAAGCGGAATGGGGCGTTCGACGTCCTTACCTCGCTGGCGCTCATTGGCGTCACGCTCTGGCTTATCGTCAACGTGATCGTGCTTGCCGCCAACCAGCTGCTGACGTTTCCTTTCCTGTTCGCGTACTACGTCCTCTTTATCTTCCTCTTCTCCGGCATCTACAGCCTCATCCAGTGGCATTTCCCCGCCTCACTCGAGGGGGCCGCCCCCAGCAGCTGGGAGACCGAGCTTCAGTGCTTGATCCTCAGTCTCCAAACGATCACCACTCTCGGCCCCACGCGCGTCAAGCCCCTCAGCTATCTCACCGAGCTCACCGCCTGTGGCGAGGCAATCCTGGGAATCTTCTTCATTGGAATCTTCGTGGCCCGGTGGGTGAATACCTTGACGGGCGCCGGCTAAGCCCGAGCCGCGTGAGGCCAGGGCGTGCTGCCGAAGACGAAAAATGGTGGGCTGGGACGGGATCGAACCGCCGACACCAGGATTTTCAGTCCTGTGCTCTACCAACTGAGCTACCAGCCCACCACGGACTTGTGAGCGTACCAAAGGCGCGCCGAAGTGTCCAGGAAGGTTGAGAGTCCTGGCATAATCGAGGCATGCCGACCGA
>DATJFY010000067.1:0-16039 GCA_035495415.1 Verrucomicrobiia bacterium | reverse complement strand
GGCCTCTCCGCCACGCGCGGGCTCTCCTCGACCGGCGGTCTTTCCACCGCCGGCGTGCTCTCCACCACCGGGATCCCGACCGCGGGTGCCGCGAGGGCCGTCTCGGCAGGCAGATCCGACGCCACGATCCCGGACCGCGCCGCTTCCAGATCCGCGCTGGACAGGGCGTTCACCTCGGCCTTGATCTCCGGGCTGGGCAGCTCCTTCGCCTCGGCCGTGGCCTCGGCGCCAGACCACTCGTTCAGGTCGACGTTGATCCCGAGGGTGGTCAGCTCATCCAGCCTGGACTCGGTCGTCCGGTGTCCGAGGCCATACTCGATCTCGCTCTCCGGGGCCAGGAAGGAGGGAATGAACTCCGCCTGGATCGCGGGCGCGATGTCGACGACGGGGAGCGACCGCTCCATCACCACATCGGGCCGCTCGGCCTCGATCACCGCCGCCGGATCGGGCCGCGGCGCGTCGACGGGAGGCTCTTCCCGCGGTGTCGGCGCCGTGGCCACCGGTGACGCAGACGGCGGGCTCGCCATCACCGGGTCCGGATCCGGCTCCAGCGGGCTGAACGGCAGCGGGAAGCGCTCGAGACCCTGAAGATCCGCGCTCGGCGAGCTCATCGAGAACAGCTCCTCCGGGAGCCGGCGGATCACCTCGTCCAGCGGCAGCACGATGCGGCCCTCGCGCAGACCGTCGCGCACGGAGGCTTCGTCGACGGCGAGCGCGTGCCGCGGGAACTGATCGGCGACCTCTTCCCATGCGACCGTCACGTGACCTTCCACGAGCTGCGGGACGAGGAGGCGAGTCGGCACGAGCAGATGACCGGGCTCGAGCATGTTGGCGCCGAGGCGATCGGGGGAGATGGTGAAGGCCCCCGCGGGAAGCTGATCGGCGATGCGCGCGAACGGGATCGAGACGACCTCCTCCACCCGCTCGGCGCCCTCCCGCCGCGAGCCCCCCGCGATGGGCGCGGGCAGGCCGAAGCCTTCGGGATTCGGCGCGGCCAGCGACGGCGAGGACGACGGCGGAGGCTCGGGAGCAGTGAACGGGCTCGGCGGCAGCTCGGTGGCCGCATGGCCCAGCTCACCGGAGACGCCGACACTCAGCGCCGCGGCGGACGACACGCTGGAGCGGCCGCGCCGCCGGGCGCGACGCGGCGCGTAGAACGCCCGGAACGGCAGCACCATCAGGGAGACGCAGAGCACCTGCAGCACCGGCGCGGGCAGGTACTGCCACGCTGCGACCGCCAGGGCGGTCGGGTACGGCAGCTCGGTCAGGGCCGCGTAGACCATACCGGTAGCGGAGGCGAGCGCCGCATGCGCGACGAAGAGGAGGGCAACGATGCCGATCGCTTCGGCGGTGTTGGCGCGCGGGCAGCACATCGTCACGACGACCGTGTACACGATGGCGGGCGCGACGAGGGCAACCCACCAAGGCAGCGAGACATCGGCGGCCGGCAGGAGGGCGAACAGCGCCATCGCCGCCACGGCATAGCCGGTCAGATTCGCCAGCGTCAGGATCACGTTCTTCATTGCGTTCTCGCCCCCCTCAGATGAACCGCGCCAGGTCGGGCAGGCTCCGCTTCACGTAGTAGCGGACCTTGCCGAGCGCGGCGGCGTCCTTGAGCATCACGGCGAGGACCGCCGTCGAGCCCACGGTGTGAAGCAGCACGGACCCCTTCTCGTACTCCACGAGCATCGCGGCAAGGCCGCCGCGGCCGAGCTCCCGGCCGATGCCTTCCGACGACTCCACCAGGCAGGCCGCCATGGCCGAGGCGATCTCGGCCTCGGAGCCCGGGGCGCCTGCCGTCTCGATGAGGAAGCCTTCGCGGTCGCTGATCGCCGCCCAGTCGGCGCCCGAGGCGCTCATGAACTGCGCGAGCGCCGTGCGGAGATCGGGCGCGGTCTCGAGCGGGGAGGCCGGGCGCCCCGCTCCGGCCGGCTCCACGCGGGCGGCGGCGGTGGCCGGCGTCCACCCCGCGGACGGAACCGACGACTCGCCGCCACGCGCACGGCTGAGGAGCGCGGCAACCGACTGCGGCGTGATCGGTGGCGCCGTGGGCGCGGGCGCGGACGCCGGCGCCGGGTGAGCGGCAGGCCCACCGTTGGCGGCGGGTGCCTCCATGTGCGCCACCGTCCCGCGAGGGGCGGAGTGTCCGGCCAGGAGGTCGGAGACCTTGCGAACCAGCTCGGCCGCCTCGAACGGCTTGCGCAGCACGTCGTCGGACCGGGCATCCGCAGCCTGCTCGAGCACGGTCCCGTTCACGATGCCGGAGATCAGGAGCACCGGCACCCGACCCAGCTTGGGGTGCGACTTCACGAACCGGCAAATCTCGTAGCCGTCGCGGTCGGGCATCACGACGTCGCACACCACCAGATCGGGCAGCTCGCGCTCGATCTGGGCGATGGCCTCGGTGCCGGACGCCGCCGACACCACTTCGAGCTGACGCGCGACCAGCGCGCGCTCCACGACCTTGCGCACGCTCAGCGAATCATCGACGACCAGGACCTTTGCCATGACCTAGGCCCGCCCTTTCGCGGCGCGCCCGGGGGCGGCCGGTTCGATTGTCTCGAGGGCCGCGCGGCCCTCGTCGATGCCTGCCGCGATGCGAAGGAGCAGGCGATCCACGCTCCGATTCACCGTGCGGGGCAGCTTGCCCGTCTGCTCGCGCGAGACCGGGGAAAAGCAGAAGTCTCCGGCGCCCTCCACCTGCGAGGCGCACACGAGGTCGGTGAAGGCCTGCTCCCCGCTTTCTCCACCGAACTCCGCGTGCACGAGCTGGCCATTCTCGAACTCCAGCACGCCCGCGCCCGGCGCCAGAGTCACGGTGAGCCGGCCCGTCTTGCCGCCCATCGCGATGGCCTGAGCCAGCGCCGGCAAGTCCATGACCTCCAGCGTGCCCCGCATCGCTTGCGCGTGGGGCTCCGCCGGCGGCCCCGCGTTCGCGGCCGGTGCGGACGCGCCCGCGCCCGCTTCCCCCGCGAGCAAGGCGCGCACGCCCTCGAGGAAGACGCGCATGCTCACGTGGCCCGTGCAGAGCCGATCCACGCGATGCGCGGCGGCCTGAGCGGCGATGTGCCGGTCCAGCCCGGCGAGCAGCAGGAACGGGATGTCCCCGGTCTTCGGGTCGCTTCGCACGAGCCCGAACAGCTCGCAGCCGTCCATGTCGTCCACGCGCGCCTGGGTGACGATGACGTGCGGTCGATCCCACTCGAGCTGCGTCAAGGCGAACGATCCGCTCGCCGCGACGGAGACCTCGTAGCCGTCGCCCCGCAGGGCGCGCTCGAACGCGCCGCGGCTGTCCGGCTCGGGATCAACCAGCAAGACCTTGGGCATATTTCCTCTCCAGGCGGTATGGCAAGAGCGCGTCCACGTCGATCACCGGGATCTCGCGGCCGTCCAGGCGAGCAAGGCCGCGGAGCCACCGTCGCTCGGGCGACGAGAAGTCCAGCGGCACGGAGCCGATGACGTCGAGGGGCAGCAGGACCAGATTGACGATGGCGTCCACGAGGAGGGCGCCGGACAGCCCGGCGCCGGCCACCAGGACCGCCACGCGGCCGTGGGGCCCCTCCGCGGCTCCGCGCCACTCGGGGAAGCCCAGGAGCGCGCGCAGGTCGATCACCGTATACGGCACGCCCAGGAACACGAGCTGCCCGTCCACCATTCCCTCGCCGCGGCGCACCTGCTTCACGTACGACACGTCCACCGCGTAGGTGCGGCCGTGAACCGCGAACAGCAGGTAGCGCCCCTGCAGGGTCGGAGTCTGATCGAGGCGCGGGGCGAGACGGCTGGGGCTAAGAGGCATGGCCCATCCGCAGGTGATGGCTGAGGAGATCGCCCACGCAGGCAAGCACCGTTTCATGCAGCCCGGATAGGGGCACGGTGGCATCGACGCAGCCCATGTCGGCGGCGGCGCGCGGCATCCCGTACACCACCGACGACGCCTCGTCCTGCGCGATGACGATGCCGCCGCTCCTCCGGATGGCGGCAGCGCCCAGGGCGGCATCGCGGCCCATCCCGGTGAGCACCACGCCGATGGCGAGGCCCGCTGCCTGCTCCGCCACCGAGGTCATGGCGAGGTCGGCGGACGGCGAGTCCTGAGAGGGAATCTGCGCGGGGCGGAGGGCCACCGTGCCGCGCGCGTCCACCGTGAGATGTCGTGAGCCGGGGCACACGAAGACGAGGCCGCGCGCCAGCCGGTCGCCCGCGGCGGCCTCACGCACCTCGATGGCCGCACGCTCGTTCAGCATGTGGGCGAACGCGTGCGTGTACGGCGCGGGCATGTGCTGCACCACGAGCACCGAGGCCGGCAGCTCCTTCGGCAGCTCGGGGATCACCGAGAGTAGCGCGGCCGGGCCCCCGGTGGACGCGGCGATCACCACGCAGGGAGTCCAGCCCGAGTCGTTCACCGCGGGGCCGAAGGCGGGCAGGCTCGGATGCGAGGCGCTGGCCGGCCGCTCGCCGGGCCGTGCGGCCGCGCGCGTGGGGCGCACGCGCGCCGCGGTCAGGATCTTGCGGATGATGTCGTCGGCGAGCGCGCCGAGCCCGGGGTCAACGCTCCAGCTCGGCTTGGCGAGCACGTCCACCGCCCCTAGCTCGAGCGCGCGAATGGCCGACTCGCCGCCCTCCGCCGTGGCCGCGCTCATCACGACCATGGGCGTCGGACGCTGGGCCATGACCCGGTCGATCGTGGCGAAGGCATCGGACGGATCGATTCCCACGTCGACCACGATCACGTCAGGCAAGAGGTGCATGAGGGAGCGGAGGACCTCGTCGGCGTCGCTCGCCAGCCCGACCACATCGAGACGTCGATCCGCCCCGAGCATGCGTCGAAGGGCGCTGCGCATGGCGCGCGACTCGCCTGCCACGAGCACCCGGACCGAGGCGCTCACCGGCCCGCCCCCTCCATGGCCATGGCCACGCGCCCTCACGACCGGCCCCCCCGAGCGCCCGGCCCCACGAGGCTCGTGGCCAGCGCGACGAACGCGCGCTCGTCCACGGGCTTGGTCACGTAGTGCTCGACCCCCAGCGTCCGCGCGAGCGCGAGATGCTTCTCGCCGGCGCGCGTGGTCAGCACGATGACCGGGAGGTCGCGCGTCTCCGGCCGGCGGCGCAGGTCGGTGATCAGCTCGAAGCCGTTCACCCGGGGCATCTCGAGGTCGGTGATGACGAGGTCGCTCGCACCCTCAGCGAGCAGGCGGAGGGCTTCGTGGCCGTCCGCGGCCAGCCGGACCTCGAGTCCGGCGCGCTCCAGCATCAGTCCCACGAATTTTCGGACGCTGAGGGAGTCGTCCACCACGAGCACGCGGCCCGGCCGCCCGGTTGCGGCGAGCGAAGGCGCCTCGGCCCGATTCTCGGAACGGGCGGCGCCTTGCATCCGCTCGATCAGGCGGGTGGGATCGAGGAGCAGCACCATCCGTCCATCCCCGGCGATGCTGGCGCCCGCCCAGGGCCCCACATCCTCCAGGAACGCGCCGAGGCTCTTGATGACGATCTCCTGCTTGCCGAGGAGCTCGTCGACGGCGACGGCGACCACCCGACGGCCCGCCCGCACACCCACCACCGGGATGCGCCCGGAGGGCGGCTCGCCCGTGAGCCCGAGCACCCCGTCCAGCCGGACGAGATCGAATGTGTCGCCGCCGAGCTCGACGGTGTCACCCTCGGGGCCCGCGTGGATCTCCGCCGGGTCCACCGCATAGAGGCCGCGCACGGCGCTGACCGGGACCGCAAGCTCCGTCTTGCCGACCCGGATGGCGAGGGCGTGGCCGATGAGCACGGTGAGCGGCAGCTTGAAGGTGAAGCGCGTGCCGACCCCGATCTCGGTCTCGACGTCGATCTCGCCGCCCAAACGCAGCACATTGGTGCGCACCACGTCCATGCCGATGCCCCGCCCGGCGACCGACGTCGCAACCTCCGCGGTGCTGAAGCCCGGGAGAAAGATCAGGTCGAGCGCTTCGCGGTCGCTGAGCCGCGCGGCCCCCGGAACATCCAGGAAGCCGGCTCGCACCGCGCTCGCGCGCAGCCGGCCGGCGTCCAGCCCGCGGCCGTCGTCCTCCACTTCCACGTACACCGCGCCGCCCTCCTGGTAGGCGCGCAGCACGAGGGTGCCGCGGGCGGGCTTGCCCTGGGCCGTGCGCTCGGCCTCGGGCTCGATGCCGTGGAACACCGCGTTCTGCGCCAGGTGCAGCAGCGGGTCGGCGATCTGCTCGATGATGGTGTTGTCGAGCTCGACCCCCTCGCCTACGACCTGCACGTCCACGGACTTGCCGGTGTCGGCGGCGATGGCGCGGATCCGGCGCAGAAAGCGGCCGAAGAGGGTGCCGATCCGCACCATGCGCGAGCGCGTGATCTCGCCGCGGAGGCTCCACGTGAGACGCTGGACCTGGGCGGCGTCGTCCCGGATCGTGCGCACGAGCGAGGCCAGCTGCACCTGCACCTCCCCCACGTCCGCGGAGACCTCCGCAACGCGGCGGGAGAGGATGTTGAAGTCGTCGTAACGGTCGAACTCGAGCTCCTCGAACTCGTGGACGAGGGCGCTCGAGGCGCCGGTCGTGGCGGGCCCCGGTGGCGGCGCGCCCGGGCCGCCGCCGATGCGCGCGCCGGACATCGCGGGCAGCTGCGTGTACTCGTACTTGCCCTCGAAGACGCGCACCGCCTGCCCCATGCGCGTGCGACTCCACAGCAAGAGCTCCCCGACGCGGTCGAGCTGCGCGAGGTGCTCGTCCATGCGCGCCCGCGCGATCACGAGCTCGCCGACCAGATTCATCAGCGAGTCCAGACGATCCACCGCGACCCGGATGCTCGCGCGCGGAGCGGGGGCAGCCGCCACGCGCACGGCGCCGGCGGACACCGTCGCGGGGCCCCGCACCGCCGCGCCCTGGACACCCATCTCTTCGAGGTCACGGGCGTCCGTCATGAGCGCCGAGATGAGCCCGTGCGCCAGCTCCACCGCTTCGTCCAGGCCCCGCGGCCGCTCGGTCGCCGCCGCGAGCATGAGTCGGACGGCATCGGCGCTCGCGAACATCGCGTCCACCACCACCGGCGTGAAGGTGTGACGCCCCTCCCGGATGGCGGCGAGGAGATCCTCCACGCGATGGGCGAAGTCGCCGATGGCGCGGCAGCCCACGGTGAAGGCGGCGCCCTTGAGGGTGTGGAACGCGCGGAAGAGCGTCGCGGCCTCGGCGGCCGGATCGGCGCCTCCCTCGATGGCGAGCAAGGAGTGCGCGATCGTATCGAGGTGCTCCACCGCCTCGGGGCCGAAGTATTCCAGCACGTCCGCGTTGCTCGCATAGAATGCGGTGAGCTCGGCGAGCAGCGGGGCCGCGGGCTCCCCCTCCGCCGGCCCGGGCTCCCCAGAACGCGGGATCGGCCCCGTGCGCTCGAGGCCCTCGCGCAGCCGCATCACCGCGGCGCCGAGGGCGGCGGCGATGGCGATGCGCTCATCCTCGCGCGCGGCGGGCACCCGCTCCAGCATGCCCTCGATCGCCGCCGCCTCGTCGGCCAGACGGGGAAAGCCGTGAAGGGCAGCGGCGCCCCGGAGACGATGCGCGACCACGAGCAGCGGCTCGACCGGGCCGCCGGCGGGTAGACCGGGAGCGCCCTCCTCGAGGATGGAGACCGTGTCCCAGGCCTCCATGAGGAAGATGCTCAGCAAGAACTCCCGATCCGGTTGCTCCGTCATGGTCGCGCGCGGGGTCCCTTCTGTCGTGTCCTAGGTCTCGAGCTTGAAGCGGGACAGCACCCGGGTGAGCTCCTGGGCCAGTCGCACGAGGTCGTCCACCGTCTTGCGGGTCTGGAGCACGCCCTGCTCCGTCTGCAGAGCGACGCCGGCGATGGCCTGGACGGCGAGGCCCACGTGCTCGGAGCCCTTCACCTGCTCCTGGGTCGACACCGAGATCTCCTGGGCCAGGCCCGCGGACTTCTGCGACACCGTGGCGATCTCGCGGAGGCTCTCTCCGGCCTGGGTGGCGACGCGATAGCCGGCCTCGACCTCGCGCGTGCCCTCCTCCATCGCGATCACCGCCTGCTGGGTCTCGGACTGGAAGTTCTTGATGAGGACCGCGATGTCCTTGGTGGCCTTGGCCGAGCGCTCGGCGAGCTTCCGCACCTCGTCGGCCACGACCGCGAAGCGGAGACCGGCCTCGCCCGCGCCCGCCGCCTCGATCGCGGCGTTGAGCGCGAGGAGGTTGGTCTGCGCGGCGATGTCGTCGATGGTGTTCACGATGTCGGCGATCTCGAGCGACCGCTCCCCGAGCCCCTTGATCTTCTTGGACACGCCCTGCACCTCGGCCCGGATGCGCTGCATGCTCTCGAGGCTGTTCCGCACCGCCTGCTCGCCGTGCTGGGCCGCTTCCAGGCCCTGCCGCGCCGCGCGGGCCGACGCCTCGGCGGTGCCGGCCACGGTGCGCGCGGAGGAGCCGAGCTGCTCGGCGGTGCCGGTGGCCTGCATGGCGTCGCGCGCCTGGGAGCGCGAGCCCGTCTCGATCTGGCCCATCGAGACGATCATCTCGTTGGCGCTGCTCGACACGTGGTGGGCGGCCAGGCGCACCTCGACGAGGATCGCGGCGATCTCGCCCACCATGACGTTGATGGAGTCCACGACGCTTCCGAGCACGTCGGACGTGACCTCGCCCCGTCGGGTGAGGTCGCCGCGCGACACCTCGGTGGTCACGTCGAGGAAGCGCGTGATGTTGGCTTGCAGCTCCTGGCGCTGGCGCCGCTCGGCGTCGCGCTCGGCCACCGTCTGCACCAGCGAGCGCAGCCGCACGATCGAGTCGTTGAACGTGACGGCGAGCTGGCCGATCTCGTCCCGCGACTGCACGGGAGCGAGCTTGGAGAGGTCACCGCGCCCCACCTGCTCGGCGACGCGAACGAGCTGCTGCACGGGACGGGCCACCCGGCGCGCGAAGACCACGCCGGCCAGGGACGCCACCACCGCGAAGCCGCCGAAGGTCAGGAGCAGGTTGCGCCCGGCCTGGGCGGCCGCGGCCACGATGATGGAGCGGTCCATGCCGACCCGCACCGTCCCGAGCTGGCCCGCGAGGACCGGCACCGCGATGTCGATGACGTCGCGCTGGACCCCACCGGCCGGGTCTTTGAACGACACGTCCTGCACCTTCTGCGGCCAGTCTCCGGGCACGAGATTCTGGTCGACGAGGCCGGGCGGCACGAAGGGCGCGAAGGTGTGGGCGATGAGGGTCTTCTGGGGGTCGTACACCATCACGTAGGCCACGCCGGCGATGCCGGCGACCTGATCGACCTGGGCCTGCACGGTGGAGGCGTCGCGGGTCAGGATGAGGTCCACGCCGGAGTTGGCGAGACCTTTCGCGATGGCGCTCCCCTTCGAGGTGAACTCGGCGGTCAGGTTGGCGCGGAGGGATTGCACCGAGATCCACCACGTCAGCACGGCGAGCGGAATCAGGATGAGGAACAAGAACGTGGTGATCTTCGCGAGCAGACCGAAGCGGCGTCCACGCGTCCGGCCGGTCGTCTCCGGCGGTGGGGGCGCGGCCGCCTCCTCCGGCTCCACGTTCCCTCGCTCCCGCTCCGTGGTCGCTGCCATTGCCGTTCCTCCTACGCCTTGATCGCGGCGTTCCAGTCCTGCACGGGAACCCAGCGGCCGCTCTCGACCCGGGTGAAGTAGACGCTGTCCAGGCCCTGGTGGCGGTCGGGGCCGAACGTCAGGGGCGCCGCGATGCCCAGATCCACGTTCCGCATGGCCTCGAGGGCGGCGCGGAAGCTCGCGCGCGTGGGATTGACTCCCGCGCGGCGGAGGCCCTCCGCGATCACCTTGGCGTTGACGAAGCCCTCCAGGCTGATGAAGGACAGCTTCTGCGCCGTGTAGCCCGCATCTCGCAGGGATTCCGGCACCGACGGCTTGTGGCGCTCCATGAGCGTGCGGTACTCGACCACCGCGGGCAGCGACACGTCATCGTAGCTCGGAACCACTTGCGAGTTCACCAGGGCGGTGGTGTAGTCGCGGCCCGTGGTCCGGCCGTGCTGCAGAAGCAAGGCGAGCATGGCGTCCGATCCCACGAAGGACACGTTGGCGATCGGCACGGCCCAGCCGAGATCGCGCGCAGCGCGCACGAAGGCCCCACAACCCTGGTACGCGCCCGTGCAGAGCACCACGTCCACGCCGGCCTTGCGCAGCTCCTGCACCGCCGGCGCCATGTCCTCGTCGAATCTGGCGCCGCGGCGGTAGGTGGCCTCGGCGGCGATCTGCGCGCTACGAATGGCCAGTCCGCGGGCCACGCCGTCGGTGCCGCTGCGGCCATAGGCGTCCACCTGGTAGAAGACGCCGAACTTGCGGGCCCCTTGGTCCCAGAAGCGGTCGACGAGGGCCATCATCTCCTGGCGATACGACGCCCGAATGTTGAAGACGTGCTCGACGTAGGGCGCCTCGCGCTGCGGCTGGGCCCCGGTGAAATTGCCGACGAGGATCACCTGCTGCGCGGCGTAGCGCTTGATGAGGGGCAGGGCCCGCGTCAGGGTGGGCGTGCCCACGTAGTTCGAGAGGAAGAAGACGTTGTCCTTTTCGAGCAGCTGCTGCGTGTTGCGGATGCACGGGGTGGGCTCGTAGCCGTCGTCGAGCGCGATCACGGTGAGCGCGCGGCCGTTGATTCCGCCGCGGCTGTTGACCTCGTCGTAGCACGCCTGCGCGCCCCGGTAGAACTCGGCGCCCAGGCCGGCCGCGGTGCCCTTGAAGGCGGCGCTCATGCCGATGCGGATCTCGCGCCCGGTGACGCCCGGCGCGCTCGTCGCCGAGGAGTCGCCCGCGCTCTTGGCGGGCGTCTGGCCCCACGCGCGCATGGACGGGCCACCCAGGACGCCGCTTCCCACCCCCGCCGACAAGAGCTGCAGCACCGTCCGCCGCTTCATCCCCGCCTCCTAGCCCGCTCGTTGTTTCCGCCCGCGGCGCCCATCGCGCCGCGCAGCGCCGTCAACATCGCGCCCGCATCCAGCACCGGGATCGAACCGTCCGCGCCCGCCACGGTGGCGCCGCTGGGGTCGCCCCCCTCGCGGGGCTGCAGGGGCTCGAGTCCCAGCACCGTGTCCACCGCGGCCGCCGCCTGCCAGGCGCCGTGACCGAGCACGAGGCCGAGCGTCTGCCCCCGGGCTTCGCGCGGCGGCAGCCCCAGGAGCGGCCCCAGGTCCACCACCGGCATCACGCTGCCGCGAAGATTCGCCAACCCGAGAACGAACGAAGGGGCCAGCGGCAAGGGGGTAATCGACTCGAACACCACCACCTCGCGCGCGTCGGCGACGTCCACCGCGAAGCGGTGGCCGCCGAGCGTGAATGCGCAGGCCCGGATGGACGCCATCGACCCGCTACGGCGCGAAGCGGCGCACCGCCTCGAGGAGCTGCTCCGCGGTGAAGGGCTTGCCGAGGTAGTCGTCGGCGCCCTGGCGTTTTCCCCACACCCGGTCGCTCTCCTGGTTCTTCGAGCTCACCACCACCACCGGGGTGTCCTTGGTGCGCCCGTCGCGCTTGATGCTGCGGAGAATCTCGTAGCCATTCCGCTTGGGCATGACGATGTCGAGCAGCAGCACGTCCGGCTGCTCTTCCGCGACCTTGTCCTCGAGCCGCTCACCGTCGATCAGGGTCACGACCTTGTGGCCGGCCGTGCGCAGGATCCCCTCCATCATGGTCAGCTCGGAGTACGCGTCGTCGACGACCATCACCTTGCCCATGTCGGTGTCCTCTCCTTACTTTTCGCTCGACTCCGCGCGCGGACAGGCGTCCGGCGGGCGTCAACGCTGCAAGGCGGAGGCCACGGAGCGTCACCGAGCCGTCGATGCGGTGGCGGGCGGTGCGGTGGGGGAACGGGACGACGTTTGCCCAATAACGCCGAAGGCTTGGAAAAGTCCCTCAGCCTCCGTTCCGGCCCGCGGACGGCGTCCGCTGGTGACGTTCAGGGGCAGGGAAACTTACAAGCGCGGGACGCGCGTCTCCGGCGCAACAGTGTCATGCGCGGTGACGTCAGAGGCGAGACGCCGGACGCGGGTACGAAAAATTCGCGCGTGCTCGAGACCGAGCCACAGCGTGAAGTAGAGCCCGAGCTGCAGCGAGACCGCCGAGAAGAACGTGAGCATGTCACTCGACCCGGCCTCGAGCGCGTAGGAAGCGGCCATCATCGCCGCGAGGAGTCCCATCCCGAGCAGACGAAGCGGATCGGCGGCTCCATCGCGCCATGGCAGCAGCATGAGCAGGACGAGGAACCCGTAGTAGTAGCCGGTGGGCGAGAGCGCGATGTAGAGGAGCGGCGCCACGTAGAGAAGGCTCTCCGGCGGGCGGGCGCGCCGGATCAACGGCCAGGCCACCGCGACATAGAGCACCGTGACGAGACCGAGCAGCCAGCCGGGCGGCCGCGACGCGATCAGCGCGGCATGCGAGACGAACGCGCGTCCGTCGGCGCCCATCGTCCACGGCGCGCTGTAGCCGGCGATGAGGGCGCCGAGCCCCACCGCGTTCACGAACGCGCCCTCCCCGTGCAGCTGGATCTTCGCCCGGTACTCCCCCACATGACCGACATCGTCCCCGACCCCGAGCACCCCCGCGCCCGCCACAAGCAACATGGCGAGGGCCGCGGCGAGGCAGCGTCCCGCGCCGGGCTCGCGCGAGCGGTCTCGCCGGCCGGCGACCCACGCCAGCGCCATCGGCGCGAGGAAGATCGCGGGGAAGATCCGGGCGATCGCCGCGTAGCCGAGCAGGAGGCCGGCGGCGGCCGGCCAGCCGCGCGCGAAGACCGCCACCGCGATCACGAGCGCGGCGAGCCAGTCCCAGCGGAGCACGGAGCCGCCGATGAAGTCGAAGCGGGCCAATGGACTCAGCCAGAGCGTGGCGAAGGCGAGCATGGCGGGGGCGAGGCCGAACCCCCAGGCGGCGAACGCGAGGGCCGCCAGCATCAGGACATAGTCCATCGAGGTGATGAGGGTGACGGTGGTGAGGCTCGCCGGCACGCCGCGCAGCAGGAGGTGAAGCAGCAGCGCGCGCGGCGGCGGGTCGTTGTAGCCGTGATCCTGGAAGAGCCCACGCCACTCGTTGATCTGGGGGCCGAAGTACAGGAGATCGCGCTTGAAGGCGTCCCAGCGCTCGGGAGAAAAGCGGGCACGTACGGCGCCGGCGTCCACGCCGCTCGCGTCCCCAAGCCCGTAGGTGCGGAGATCTCGGAGCTGGGTCACGTAGTCGAAAGCGCCGAGGTCTCGGCCTGCCACCAGCGTGGCCTCATAGAGGCGTGTGTAGCCCAGCTCGGGCAGGTATTTCGCGCCCATGAAGTAGTGGAAGCTGTCCCAGTAGTGGATGTGCGCGGGCGCTGGGGGCACGCCCCGCTGGGGATGCAGCAGACCGAAGTTTGGGTAGGAGAGCGCGGCCGCCACCAGGAGCGCGGCGGCGAGCCAGCGAATCCGGCGGGTGATTGGCCGGCCCGTGTCGAGCCAGAGCCGCCCGCCGGCGAGCCACACGTAGACGCCCGCGAGCACGGCGAGAAGGATGAGTCGCGCCAGTCGCACCGCGGCCTCGGGACTCATCGCGCTTCGAGTCTAGCAAGGGGGCGCGCCTGATCCGAGCAAACCCGGGCGGTTGACGGACCCCGGCGCCACTCCTAGACTCCTTTCATGTCCGATCGAGCTCCGCGGGGACGTCTGGGCGTCGACATCGGCGGCACCTTCACCGACCTCGTCTGGGTAGACGACGCGACCGGCGAGGTGCGGGTCGGCAAGCTCCTCACCACCCCCAAGGATCCCGCGCAGGCCGTCGAGCAGGGGGTGCTCCGTCTGCTCGAGGAGGCGGGGGCGGTCCCGGCGGCCGTGCGCGCGCTCATCCACGGCACCACGCTCGCGACCAACGCCCTGATAGAACGAAAAGGCGCCCGCACGGGTCTCCTCACCACCGCGGGGTTCCGCGACGCGCTGGAGATCGGGCGTGAGGGCCGTTACGACATGTACGACCTCTTCATCGACCCGCCGGCGCCGCTGGTGCCGCGCCATCTGCGTCTGGAGGTCGAGGAGCGGCTGGACGCCGACGGCAGTATCCGCCGTCCCCTCGACGTCGCCAGCGCACGGGTCGCCATCGGTCGGCTGCTCGCGGACGGCGTCGAGGCCCTCGCGATCTCGCTGCTTCATGCCTACCGGAATCCCGTTCACGAGGAGGCCCTCGCGCGGCTGGTCGGCGAGATGGCGCCGGAGCTCCCGGTCGCATGCTCGTCGGAGGTCGTGCCGGAGATCCGCGAGTACGAGCGCACGTCCACCACCGCGGCCAACGTCTACGTGATGCCCCTGATGGCACGCTATCTCGACGACCTCGAGCGGAAGATCGCCGACATGGGCGTCCGCGGCGGCTTCTACATCATGCTGTCCTCCGGCGGCATCGCCACCCCGGCCACCGCCAAGCGGGTCCCGGTGCGGCTCGTGGAGTCCGGTCCCGCCGCGGGCGCCCTCGCCGCGGCACGCGCGGCGCGGCAGGCGGGCGAGGACCGGCTGCTCTCCTTCGACATGGGGGGCACCACCGCGAAGGCGTGCGTCATCGATCGCGGCGAGCCGCTGGTCGCACGCGAGTTCGAGGTCGCGCGTGCCGACCGCTTCAAGAAGGGGTCGGGGCTGCCCATCCGCGTGCCCGTCATCGAGCTCATCGAGATCGGTGCGGGGGGCGGGTCAATCGCACGCCTCGATCGCATGAATCTTCTCAAGGTCGGACCCGACAGCGCGGGGGCCGATCCCGGTCCGGCCTGCTACGCGCTCGGCGGGCGGGAGCCCACCGTGACCGATGCCGATCTCGTGCTTGGCTATCTCGATCCCGATTTCTTCCTGGGCGGGCGCATGCGCCTCGACGTCGAGGCAGCCCGCCGGGCCATCACCGACACCGTGGGGACGCCCATGGGGTTCGACCTCGCGCGCGCCGCGTGGAGCATTCACCGAGTGGTCAACGAGAACATGGCGGCGGCCGCGCGCATTCACGGGATCGAGCGCGGCAAGGATCTCCGCGCGTATCCCCTGTTCGCCTTCGGCGGCGCGGGCCCGGTGCACGCCTGGAACGTCGGTCGCATCCTCAAGGTGCCGCGCGTCCTGGTACCCTTCGGCGCCGGCGCGGCCTCGGCGCTGGGTCTTCTCTCCGCCCCGCTCGCCTTCGACTTCGTTCGCACGGCATCCCAGCGCCTCGACCAGGCGGACTGGACGCGCGTGAACCGCCTCTTCGCCGAGATGGAGGCGGAGGGCCGCGCGGTGCTGCGCGAGGCCGGGATCGTGGACGCCGACATGACCTTCCGGCGCACCGCCGAGATGCGCTATGCGGGCCAGGGCCACGAGGTGGAGGGGCCGGTGCCGTCTGGCCTGCTCGGCCCCGAAAGCTTGGCCGCGCTGACCCGCGAGTTCGAGGACGCCTACCGCGCGCTCTATCACCGCACGCCGATGGGCGTGCCCATCGAGGCCTTGAACTGGCGGGTCGTGGTGTCGGGACCCGAGGCCGGTGGCGGCGATTTTCAGTCCACCATCAGCGGGGGCCCCTCCAATGGAGGCGAAGCCACCTTCCAGAGGTCGCCCCTTGGGGCGACCGTAGATCAAAATCAGAAGACGACCGTCACGCCCAAGCGCTCACGACTGGCTTACTTCCCGGAGTCCGCCGGTTACGTGGAGACGCCGGTGTACGACCGCTATGCGCTCGTGCCGGGGAAGGCTTTTTCGGGCCCTGCGATCATCGAGGAGCGCGAGTCGACCACGGTGATCGGGCCGGGCGCGCGCATTCGCGTCGACGCCAGCCGCACGCTCGTGGCGGAGCCCGCGTGACGCTCACGCGCACGGACCGCGCCTACATTCCTCGCGAGGCGCTCGGCATCATGACGGCGCGCACACTGGCGAACAGCCATCGGTGCCTGCTCGGCATCCTGCGGCCGGGGCTGGACGTGCTCGACGTGGGGTGCGGCCCAGGAACCCTCACCATCGAGATGGCCCGCCGGGCCCTGCCCGGTCGGGTCGTGGGTCTAGACGTGAATCCCGAGATGTTGGCGGCGGCGCGGGAGGCGAGCCCGCCCGGCGGCCTGCCCAATCTGCGTTT
>DATJFY010000066.1:0-13227 GCA_035495415.1 Verrucomicrobiia bacterium | reverse complement strand
CACGACCGTGACGCCCGTGGCAAACAGCCCGAAGGCATCGCGCAGCTCGCGCTGCGAGAAAGCGGTGCTCACGCTTTTCTCATGGTGCGGCACTGAATAGACCTCGAACAGCCCCGCAGCGCCCATGCCACCGGCGATGCACATGGTCACCACTACGTAGCGCACGCCGCGCCGCCGCCCCTCGAGCAGCGCATGACCTACGAGACGTGCGCCGCTCATGCCGTAGGGGTGGCCGATGGCGATGGCGCCGCCGTCCACGTTGAGTTTGTCGTTGTCGATGCCGAGGCGGTCGCGACAGTACACCGTCTGCACCGCAAACGCTTCATTGAGTTCCCACAGGCCGATGTCATCGACCTTCAGCTGATGGCGCTCGAGGAGCTTCGGCACCGCGAACACCGGGCCGATCCCCATCTCGTCCGGGTCGCAGCCCGCCACCGCGAAGCCCCGGAAGATGAGCTTGGGGGTCACGCCGAGCGCCTTCGCGCGATCCATGGACATGAGCAGGGTGGCCGACGCGCCGTCGGAGAGCTGCGAAGAGTTGCCCGCGCTCACCGTCCCCTGTCCACTGGTCTTGTCGAACACCGGCGGCAATGAGAGCAGGCCCTCGAGGGTGGTGTCGGCGCGGTTGCACTCGTCCTTGTCCACGTAGAAGTCTTCCTTGCCCACGATCTCGCCGGTCTTCTTGTCCAGCACGCCCCGCACGACCTGCATGGGGGCCAGCTCCTCCTTGAAGAAGCCGTCCTGCTGGGCCCGGGCCGTGCGCTTCTGGCTCTCCAGCGAGTACTGATCCTGCGCCTCCCGGCTGATCTTGTAGCGCTTGGCCACCACCTCGGCGGTCTCGCCCATCACCATGTAGGTACCCGGCCAGTGCTCCTTCACCCACGGATTCGGATCGGCGTCGCGCTTCATCATGGTGATGCTCTCGACGCCCCCGCCGATCGCCGCGTCGGCGCCGTCGTTCATGATATGATGCGCGGCCATCGCGATGGCCTGGAGCCCCGAAGAGCAGAAACGGTTCACCGTGGTGCCGGCCACCGAGGACGCGAGCCCCGCGCGGAGCGCCGCCACGCGCGCGATGTTGTGCCCCTGCGAGCCATGCGGCTGCCCGCACCCGAGGATCACGTCCTCGACTTCCTTGGGATCGAGCCGCGGAGCCTTGCCCAGCACGTCCTTGATGCAATGGGCGGCGAGATCGTCCGGCCGGGTCATGTTGAACGAGCCGCGGACGGACTTGGCGAGCGGGGTGCGCGAGCTGCCGACGACGACGGCTTCCCTCATGAATGGCTCCTCTCAGAGGCGGTGAACGATTCCGATCCGGCTTGGCGGGAAGTATAACGCGATCCTGATGTCCTCGGGGTCGCTGCCATCGGTGTTTAGCCGGGGGCGACAGAATCCGGCCCGGGTGACCGAAATTGTAGGCCGGACCCCGCTTTCCGGGGGCGGATCCAGGGCAATATTGAAGGCTAACTGCTCAATATACAAGACTTCATGGAGGTTTGCGCCCCTGGTGGCACCGGGGTTGCTCCTCACTGGGCCGGGAAAGCACGCCAATGGGACAGAACGACATGCGGCGCGAAGTGGCCTTCGGGGGGCAGCGGGTCAGGCAGAAGATGATCCTGGCGCTGACGCTCTCGTCCGTCATTCCGCTGCTCATCCTGACCTATTGCTTCTACGCCTATCTCTTGCCGCTCTTCGACGGGGCGCGCCTGACGAGCAGCGACGGCTTCGCGGTCCCGATCCTGCTGCTCTTCACCGCCCTCCTGATGGCAGGCGGCGGCTACGTGATCTACGATCTCGCCACGGCCCTCTCGCGCGCCGCCACCATCGTGAGCGATGCCAAGCCCGACGCCGCCCCGGTCATCGACCGGGCAGACGAGATCGGAAGCCTGGTCGCCTCGTTCTCGAAGATGATGGCGACCATCGAGCAGCAGGCGCAGGAGATCAATCAGTTCCCGCAGAAGCTCGACCAGCTCACCCGCCAGGCCTTCCAGGACCCGCTCACCGCCCTCCCCAACCGGGCGCTCTTCATGGACCGCCTCGCCCACGCCCTCGCGCGGACCGAGCGTCGGGCGCAGCACGTCGCCGTGCTGTTCCTCGACATCGACCGGTTCAAGGTCATCAACGACAGCCTGGGCCACGCGGTGGGGGATCAGGTGCTCGGCGAGCTGAGCCGCCGCCTCATCGACTGCGTGCGGCCGGAGGACACGGTGGCGCGGCTCGGCGGCGACGAGTTCGCGATCCTCCTCGAAGACCTGGACGAGCTGAGTGGCGCCACCGCGGTCGCCCAGCGCGTGGCCAAGGCCCTGGAGACGCCGTTCCTGCTCGAGGGCCGCGAGGTCGTGGTCACGATGAGCGTGGGCGTTGCCCTGAACACGCGCCGCCCGATCCTGCCCGAGGAGCTGCTGCGCGACGCCGATCTCGCGATGTACCGCGCCAAGGGCAAGGGCAAGAATCGCTATGAGGTGTTCGACACGGACACCGCGGCGCCAGCGATCCATCGCCTCGATCTCGAGCTGGACCTCCGCAGCGCGGTGGCGCGTGATGAGCTCCGCCTCCACTACCAGCCGGTGGTGCACCTCGAGACCGGGCGGGTGGAGGAGTTCGAGGCGCTGGTCCGCTGGCAGCACAAGGAGCGCGGACTGCTCCCGCCGGATGCCTTCATCGGCCTCACCGAGGAGACCGGGCTCATCATCCCCATCGGCCAGTGGGTGCTCACCGAAGCGTGCCGACAGGCGCGGCGCTGGCAGCAGGAGCGTCCCGGCGAGCCGCCGCTCACGATCGGCGTCAACCTCTCGGCGCGGCAGCTCCAGGATCCAGACCTGGTCAATCTCGTCTCGGGCGTCCTGAAGGACAGCGGCCTGGATCCACGGTGCCTCAAGTTCGAGATCACCGAGAGCGTGGTGATGCAGGACGCGCCGGCGACCCTGGCCACGCTGCATGCGCTGCGCGACCTGGGCATCCGCCTCGCCATCGACGACTTCGGTACCGGGTACTCGTCACTGGGATACCTCAAGCGCTTCCCCATCGACACGCTCAAGATCGACCGCTCCTTCGTCGAGGGCATCGTCACCGATGCGGAGGACTCGGCGATCGTGCAGGCGGTGATCAGCGTGGCCAAGAGCCTCGGGCTCTCCGTCACCGCGGAGGGCATCGAGAACGCGGCGCAGCTCCAGCGCCTCCGGGAGCTCGGCTGCGACCGCGGCCAGGGCTTTTACTTCGGACATCCGCGCGCCGCTGAGCTCGTGTTCGAGTCGCTCGCTGATCAGCACGACGCTCCGGCACGGCCGGTGGTGATCGCACCCTCCGACGCGGAACGGACGCGGCCGGTGGTGGCGGCGCCCTTCGAAGCGGAGCGGGCGCGGCCGGCCGTGCCCGCGGCTCCCGCGACGGCGGTGGTGACGGAGGCCCAGGTTGCGGTGGCCGAGGCGGAGCCCGCCCCCGTGGCCGCGCCGGTGGCGGCGCCCGCGCCTTTGCATGAGACGGACACGCGCCTCCCGAGCGAGATCCTACAGGAGCGCCTCGCGCAGCTCCTGAATCGCCGCTCGTAGTCGCCGCGTGGGTCCCACGTCGGTCCCGCCCCACGCCCCTTCCTCGCCTCTGCTGCGGTAGACTCTGCTCCATGTGTGGCCGCTACACGGAGACCGCCGCCTTCGAAGAGCTCGCGCGCCGCTTCGGCATCGAGGTGGAGGAGGCGGACAACGAAGAGATGATCTCGCGCTACAACGTCGCGCCCTCTCAGCCCGTGCCGATCGTGATCGCGCGTGAGGGTCAGCGCCGGCTCCTCACCGCGCGCTGGGGTCTCCGGCCCTTCTGGGCGCGCAACGGCGGGCCCGCCCCCATCAACGCGCGCGCCGAGACGGTGGCCACGAGCGGGATGTTCAGCGAGGCGCTCCGGCGCACCCGCTGCCTCATTCCCGCGGACGGCTTCTACGAGTGGCAGGCGGTGCCCGGGCAGAAGCGCAAGCAGCCGTGGTACCTGCGTCTCCGCGACGGTGGGCTCTTCGCATTCGCCGGCCTTTACACGCCGCCTCGAGCCGGCGAGGGACAGCGCGCCACCTGCGCCATCATCACCACCACGCCGAACGAGCTCGCGGCGCCCATCCACGGTCGCATGCCCGTGATTCTCGATCCCGACGGGGAGGCGGCCTGGCTCGACCCGCGCCTCACGGATGCGACGGCGCTCCTGCCCTTCCTCCGTCCCCTGCCCGCCGAGCGCATGGAGGTCTACCGCGTCTCCGCGCTCGTCTCCTCGTCGCAAAACGACGGGCCCGCGCTCGTCGAGCGCCTCTCCGCCTAGGCGTCGGCCGGCTTTACAGGTCGGCGGGCGCGCAGGCACTGCATTCCCTCGATCGTCCGTCTGACGCGGACTTCCGCGCTGGCATGGGCGCTGCAAAATTCCGCTCCGGAGGATCCGCCATGGAGCGATGCACCATCGTCGTCGGCACCCGTGACCGCTTCTCGACCCTGATCGGCTGCCTGGAGCGGATCCGCGCCTGCACTCCCGAGCCTCACGACCTCATCGTGGTCGCGGGCGGGGCGCCGGAGGCGCTGCGCCAGGAATGGCAACGCCGCTTCGGCGACCGGGTGAAGTTCATCTTCGAGCGCCAGTTCCTGAACCAGGCGCGGGCCCGCAACCTGGGCCTGCGCGCCGCCACCACCCGGCTCGCCGTGCTCATGGACAACGACGTGCTCGTGCGGCACGGCTGGCTGCGCCCGCTCGTGGAGTGTCAGCAGGAGACGGGCGCGGTGATGGTGGTCCCCGTGATCCTCGAAACGGAGACCGAGATCCATGCCGCGGGAAACACCCTCTACGTGACGTACATGAACGGGCGCGCGTACGGGCACAAAGAGCTCCGGATGCACGGCATGCCCTACCACCAGGGCTCGAACCTTCGTCGGGGGCCGGTGGACTACGGCGAGCTGCACTGCCAGCTCGTGGAAATCGAGCCCACCCTGCGCCTGCACGCCTACGACGAGGAGATTCTGGAAGTCGGCGAGGTCGACTCCGGACTCACCTGGGCGCGCGCCGGGCTGGGCCAGTGGTTCGAGCCGACGTCCGTGGTGCACTACCAGATCGACGCGCCGATCACCGCAGTCGACATCCGGCTCTTCGACTGGCGGTGGAACATGCGGTCGATTCTCGCGGGTTATCGCTACTTCGAGCAGAAGTGGGGCATCGACATCACCGAGCAAGGCCGCTTCCGCCGCTTCCTCTTCGGCTACAACCGCCAGCTCGGGCTCCTGCCGCGGCTGTTCCCTTCGCCGCTCGCACTCGGCGTCGACCGCGCGGCCGGCCGGCTGCGCCGCGGCGCTCGCGTGGCGCTGGCCCCACTTCGGGCGCCGCAGTGGGTCGCGGCGAATCTCAAGGCCTGGTGGATCGGGTACAACGACTGGCCGCGCTCGACCGCCGAGTAGCGGCCGGGCGCGGCCACATCTGACGTGCGTGTCCTAGCGATACGCGCGGCGCTGCCAGCCATGCCCGTGATAACCCCAATAGCCTCCCCACGGGCGCGGCGCCACCACCACCGGAGCCGGCGCCACGGTGATCCGGGGCCCGGGCACGACCACGTGCGGAATGGGATCCCAGACCGCCACGCAGCCGCCCAGCAGCGAGGCGGCCGTAACGAGACCCATCAACCATGCGATCGAGCGTTTCATGCGTCACCTCCCGCATCGGCTTCTGCCGCAGCGGCTTCTGGAGGAATAGACGCAGAACCTGCGTGGATATTTACAGCAAGACGGCGGGAACTTCCGAGGTCTGTCGGGGGTTTAGAGCGACGGAACGATCGGCGCGGCCGCCGCGCGCTCGCGCCCTGCCGCCGGCTCGGGCACGATCGCGGGCTCCGCCACCGGAATGGACGCTCGCCCCGCACGCATCTCGGCGACCCAGATCAGCGCCATCAAGTACGCGAGCCCGAGCAGGAATCCTCCCGCCACGTCCAAAATCCAGTGCGCCTCGAGGTAGAGCCGGCTGGCCGCGACCATCACGAGCATGGTCGAGGCGCAGCAGATGCCGAGCGCGCGTGCCGCGCGATCCGAGCGCACGCGGCACAGGAGATAGGACGCGAGCCCGAAGAGCACCACGAGGCTCAGCACGTGTCCGCTGGGAAATCCTAGTGGCGCCATATTGGGCCGCGGGCGATCCGTCGTCCACTTCGCGGCCCACTGCAGCGCCCAGGTCCCCAGCATGATCGGGGGCAGCGCGGCGGCCCAAGCGCGGTGACGCTGCCACAGGGCCGCCGAGCCCAGCACGATGAGGGGAATCAGTCCCCAGCCGTCGCCGAGGAGGGACACCGCTCGCATCACGCCATCGAGCGCGGGCCCATGGGCGAGAGTCACCGCCGAGCGCGTACGCTGCTCGAAGAGGAAGACACCGCTGTGCGCGGCGAGTAGAGCGAGAACGAGGTACGCGGTGGATGCGACACACGATGCGCCGAGGAGCTGCTTCCGGCTCACGGATCTAGTGTCACATACTTGGCAATGGCCGCGCGTTTGCAGTGTGCGCTTCACTCGTCTCCTCCCGGTGCTCGGCGCAGTCCTCGGGCTGGCCCTCGCGCTCTGGCTCGTGGCCCACGTGGGCCTGGTATCCATCCTCAGCGCGATCGGCAAGATCCATTGGTGGCAGTTCGCGCTTATCTGCCTCTCCTATCCCCTCGTATTGATCGCCGACTCGATCGGCTGGCACTTTTCGTTTCCCCGCGGCTCGGCACCGTTTACCCAGCTCCTGCTCGCGCGGGCCGCCGGCGAGGCGGTGAACGCGGCCTCCGCGATCGCCCCGGTGGGTGGAGAGCCCGTGCGCGCCTGGCTCGTGCGGCCGTGGGTGCCCTACGAGGAGAGCGTGCCCTCCATCGTCGTCGCGAAGACCGTCAACACGCTGGCCCAGGTGCTCCTTATCAGCCTGGCCCTGGGCTTCGCGCTCGCGACGCTGCGGCTCGACCGGGGGATTCTGCTGGGCATGGCGGGGCTTCTCGTGTTCGAAATCGTCGCGATTGCGATCTTTGTCGCCACCCAGGTCTGGGGAGGCATGAGCGGGATCGGACGGCTGCTCAAGCGCTTCGGGATGTCCCGGAGCGCCAGCTCGGCCCAGCGCATGGACCAGATGCTGGTGAGCTACTACACCCAACATCGCGGCCGTCTCGTCGTGGCCCTCGTCTTCCACTTCATCGGGCGCATGCTCGGCGCGGTGGAGGTGGTGCTGATCATGTGGTCGCTGCGCATGCCGGTGTCGCCGATCGTGGCGCTCACCGTCGAAGCCATCGGCGCTGGTGTCCGCTTCGCGACGTTCTTCCTGCCGGGCAGCCTGGGCGCGCTCGAAGGCGCCAATGCGGCCGCGTTCAGCGCGCTCGGCATGGGCGCCAGCGCGGGGCTCGCGTTTATCCTGTTGCGCCGAGCGCGTCAGGTGGTGTGGATCGGGCTGGGGCTGGCTGCCATCGCGCTGGCGCGCCTGCGCGCGCCGCATAACGCGGCCTGGGCCCGGCCGCTGGCGTAGCCGGCAACGCCGCCGCCATCGCGGGCGGCACCACCAGGGGGAGCGCGCTGGAAAGCATCCGCACGTCCTGGGGGGCCTTGCCCTCCTCGAACACTCGGATCCGGCGCCCCCGGCACCGGCGGAGCCCGGTCTGCGCGTCGCTCAGGCCCAGCAGCAGCCCGAGGAGTCGAGCCCATACCCGCGGCCGCGACGCCCGCTCCATCGCCACTACGTCGAACCACCCGTCCGCGGGCGAAGCCTCGGGCGTGAGGCTCAGGAAGCCGCGGTAGGTCTCCACGTTGGCCACGGTGACGATGACCGCGTCCCGACAGAACAGACGCCCGTCGACTTCGACGCGAATCGACGGCAGCGGCAGGTCGAAGAGGATCTGTCGCGCCATGCGGTAGTACGCGAGATGGCGCCACCGCCGCTCGCGCGGCTGGCCCGCGCCGTCCTCCACCGCCTGTTGGACATTGGCGAGCAGGCCGTAGCTCGCGTGGCAAAGGAACACCTCGTCGCCCGCGACGCCAGCGTCCACGCCCCGCACCGCCCCATGCTCGAATGCCTCCAGCGCGGCGCGCGGCTCCATAGGGACCTCAAAGGCCGCAGCGAAAAGATTGCCGAAGCCGGTGGGCACGGGGAACAGCGGCACGCCGTGCCGCATCGCCGCCACCGCCGCCGCGCTCTGTGTGGCGTCGCCGCCGATGGCGATGAGCCGCGAGAAGTCCCCTGCGCACGAGGCGCTCCACGCGGCGAGGTCGCTCAGCCGCTTGAACGACGCTAGGCGCACGCGTTCACCATGCGCCCGGAGCTCCTTCGCCAGGCGCCGCGCGAGGGCCGTCGCGCGGCCTTCACCGGATCCCGGCGTGTAGATGATCTGCACCGGCGCACGCGCGATCGACGCCACGGAGCCCCGCCCTCGCGATATAGACATGCGCGGGAAGACTGCAAGGCCGCTACCAGCGGCCCTGACCGCGAACCCAGCGATTTAACGTGCAATGCGACCTCGTCGCGTCGAGCCGCATGGGTAGTCCGGTGCGCGGCGGGTAGGTCCGACCCACCCCCGGCACAGTTCCGCACGCCATGCGGTGTCGCTCGTAAAAGATCCAGCCCCTTGTGGGAAAAGCGATTCTGGATTGCGCCCCCGACCCAATCGTGCGATCATCCCTGATCCATAACGGTTGGAAGACAGGAGCTCACCCGCACCAAAGGGTCGGCCCACCCCATGCCTGAGCGGAAGGAGACTCCCGAGGCCGGGCGCAAGGCGACAACGGAGCGCCGCTGCCCGTACTGTCAGAGCGCCGACCAGATCAAGGCGCTGGGGCAGGTGTCGGTTTACGGTGGATGGGTCCGCGCGTTGTACTGTTGTGCGGATTGCGACCGGGCATTCTTATTCTGTCGTAAGCCGTTCGACTTCAAGTCTCAGTTCTAGGCACTCAACTGAACGACCCGGCTTCACCAGTAGCTGCCCATCCACGTAGAGCCGCGATCTGAGACAGTACATACGATCAACGTCAGACGCTGATCGCGGGCATCGCCGTGACGGGGGTAACGAGTGGGCAACTCGCTTCTGCTACACTGCCGCGTCGTTCCGAAGGCCCCGCGGCTTCTACGTCCGCTGATTCAAGACTTGGCGACGTCCTTACTCTTGTTCGCTACGTACCCCGTATATCCCAGGGAGACTCCGAATAGGGTGACCGTTGCCGCCGAATCGATCTTGCCATAGTAGGACAAGGTCCCCACGACGGCGAGCGCAATGATCGGGACCGCCGTCTGGAGCATGAAGGATTTCGCTGACTCGGACGCGCCGGCAGACGTGAGGGTGGTGTAGAGCATCTCGAACACGTAGAGCAAGCAAAGTAGTACGAAGACGATTAGGTGGTTGAACTCGATAGCGCGCGGTTCAGAGGGCGGCCAGACAAATGATACAGTCCAAACGAGGAGGATTCCCAGCAACAGAGATCGACGGATCGCCGCGTTGCGGTTTCCCGCCCTGTCAGCCCCCGCACGTGCCTCCGCGATCCTGGCATTAGCCTCAGCGATTCTGACTGCGGCGTCACTGGCAGATTTGTCGATCATGGCGAGCTTGCAGCGCGGACGTTTGACGAACGGACGCGATACCTTCAGGTATCACCGGTGGGCGAGTCTAGTCTCTCCTAGGACCGCTGTCAACCGCGCGCCGCTCTCAAGATACTGGTTGCCGGAGGACGGGAGATCGCAGGAGGCAGGCGCGCGTCGCGAATCTTCGGCATGATGCTCTGCTCCCCGATTCGCTAGACAGATGGGGATGTGAGTTCGCAGCGTGCTGACGTCGCCGCCCGGTAGTCGGCCGGGCTCCGCATCCCGAGCGCCGAATGCGGCGCTTGGCGGTTGTAGTCCTCGATCCAGCCGCCGAGCTGGGCGAGCACGCTCTCCGCATCGCGTAGCTCGTGGACGTTGACGTAATCACGCTTGAACGTGTGCACGACGGCTTCGGCCAGGCCGTTGCTCTCCGGGCTGTACGCCGGCGTCGTGATCGGCACCAGGCCTAGTTCGTGCGCGTAGAGCACCGAGGCCGTCGCCGTGTATTGGGGGCCGTTGTCGGAGAGCCACTGGATCGCGTGCGGCGCCGTCGCTACCGTCTCGCCGAACCGCGCCCAGAGGGCTTTGTCCATGAGCGTGCGGATGTCCCCGCCGTTCAGCGGCCGCGCCGAGGCCGACCAGGCGAAGACCTCGCGGTCGTGACAGTCGATCGCGAACGCGACCGAGAGGACCTCGCCGCTCCAGCACGGAATCAGGAGGATGTCCGAGCACCAGCGTTGATTCGACGCGGGCTGCTGTACCTGGCCGAGATGCGGCCGGCCGTGCCGGCGGTGGCATCAGACCGTGCATCCGCATCAGCCGCCGAATGCGCTTGCGGTTGTAGCCCGCCCGGAACTGGCGGTTAACCATCGCCCACACACGGCGATAGCCGTAGGTGGCGCGGCGGTTCGTGACGGCGCGGATCTGCTGGAGCACGGCCTCGTCGTCGAGCCGCCGATAGAAGCCTGCCCCGGGCCGTGTAATACGCCGTCTGCCGTGCCATCCCGAGCGTGCGACAGATGGCCGCCACCGGGTGCTGCGTCACCGTCCGGACCCTTTGCGCAACCATGGACTTGTTCTTACAACCTCCTGCGCCGCCTGCAGGATCTCGATCTCCATTTGCTTCTTGCCCAGCAGCCGTTCGAGCTCACGAATTCGCTGGTGCGCTTCGCGCAGGGCGCTCACCGGGACGACGTCCTCGTTGGTCGCGACGGCCGCAGTGGCCCCGGCGTCGAACCGCCGCCGCCACTGCCGCACGACACTCGGCTGGATATCGAGCTCGCGCGAGACCTCCGCGAGCGTCTTCTCGCCCTTCAGGAGCTGCTGAACGACGCCCCGCTTGAACTCCACGGTGAAGACGCGCCGGCCGTCCGACTTCCGTGGAAACTCGCCCATGAGGCCCTCCCGTCCTGCCCTCGCACGATAGCCCCATCGGTGTCCAGGTCAATTGGGGAGCAGATCAGGCCGGGCTATCGCAAGGCGCGCCGCACAAACACGAAGGCTTGGTCGCAGTGCGCGCAGCAGTAAATCGAGCGGACCATGCCATTGATAACCTCAACGCGTCCGAGCGGCTTGATTGCGCTCGCACTATTGCACTGGGGGCAGCAGCGTGCCGTCGTCGCCCTCGGTTCGGACCTAAACGTAGCGGCCCCGTCACCACCGCGCGTGCTCGTTGACTCTGGCACGGCATCCATGAGCTCAAGGACTTTCGCACAGTTGCGATTCGTAAACAAGCCCATTCGTCAGCAGCATAGGTTGTGGATCGATGAGCGTGACGGTCACGCCCGTTGATCCGCCCCTTGATGCTAGCAGGCACCGCGCGGACCCGGGCCAAGGGCTCATTTTCTGCCCGACCGGAAACTCTTCCAGAGGTAGACGTCCAGGCTGGCGGCATCGGCACCGCGCGCTTCAGGGTTCCTCACCCAGTCAGTCCCGTTGAAGTGGCGGTGTGCCCACCGGCCCCTGACGACCTCGATGCGGTCGAGGAGATTCGTGCCCCGCACGAAGTAGCTGATCTTCGTGTCGCTCGACCTGGGCACCTGCACCCACCCGTGCGCTTCGAGCACGCGCAGGTACCCCACCAGCGTGGGTTGGCCGTCCACCCTGAGCTATGATTGCAATCGGGACACCACCTAACATTGGCCTAAAATCAAAGGGTTACAAACTTGCACTAACTCAAAGTCATCATGTCTGCGTGGCAGACTACGGTTTCTGCAGCCTGGCCGTCGCGGACGCGAGATCCAGAATCGCAGACATAGGAAGCACCGAATAGGTCTGCCACAGTCTTCGCCCAGGTTACCTATGGGTTAATGCCGGGCGCATTTATTGCACCTTGCCGCTTTTCGTTCAATCTGCTCACACAGCAGGAATCCTCAATGCGGCAATGGCTCGTCGGCTTGGCGCTTGTCTTTGGATTTGTGGTCTCCGCGGAAGCCGCGCCGGTCACCGAGCTTGAGGCCGACGGCACTGCGGTTAACAACTCTGCGGCAACAGCTCAGACGATTCCGACGAGCGCATTCACTCTTCCCGTGCCGTCGACGGTATTCGACCCTCCGGGCTTTCCGACCGCGACACTGTTTGGGAGGGGTGGAGGTTCGGACGTCGATCTCTACCGCATCTCCGGGCCATGGCACGATACTGCTTGATGTCAATAACGAAGGAATTGGGTTCCTCGACACGTACTATTCCTCTTCGACAGTTCAGGAGCGGCGCTCGCAGTTGATGACGACGCGACGGTCGACCCAGGAAGCGATACCCTACACGACTCACGACTCTTGTTCGACCTTCCTGGGCCCGGTGTCTATTTTGTCGGCGTCATACGGTTCGGCAACTGGCCGGACTGTGACGGTGGGTCTTGCTCCATCGATGATTTCTTTGTTTCCAATGGTCCGCAGCCCAGCGGAGACGACGCCCAAGGATATCGTCTTCACATCAGCCTGGAGCATCCACATCGCGTCCCTGCGCCGTCGACTCTGATTCTTGTGGGCGGGGTCTGCGGACTCGTGGCGATCCGGTTGGTGCATGCGAGACGGCGCGCTATGTTGAAGTCTGCTTCGATTCGCTTCTAACCTTCTTGATCCAACTCGAATCCGGCCAGCATCGAGCGGACGAGGCTAGGTGCTAGAGCGAGGGCTAGAACCGCGACGAGGGATCGCGTGGGTTACTTGAAGAGGCCCTTCGTGCCGATCCTTCCATTGAGAGTTTCCGCCCAGGCACTCAATTCGAGCTCATCGGAGATAAGCGCAATCATGCGCTCGGCTCCCCTTGGGAGATCGAGTCAGCCGGTTTCACTAGCGAAAGGTCCGGACCATATTCTACGTAGAGGGCCAATACGCGGCGATGGCCATGACCCTCGCTACCGGCACGTCTCCCCCGACCATCGGAAGGCGGCCATCGAGCGCCTTGTGGCTCGTGAGACGGCGAAGGAATCAACCTCGGCATTCGGTGCTCACTAGCACCGTAATTGGCACCAGCGCGAGGGACCAACAATGTTCGGGCTGGGAAATACCTAAAACTAAATGGTGAGCCGTGGTGGGATCGAACCACCGACCCCCTGATTAAAAGTCAGGTGCTCTGCCAACTGAGCTAACGGCTCGTGGGCGTTCACTCTAGCGTACTTGCAGCGCATCTGCTACGAGCCACCGGAGAAGTGGCGGCTGTCCATGCCGCGATGGTGGGAAGCAGTTGTGCGGCACCGT
>DATJFY010000065.1:0-4797 GCA_035495415.1 Verrucomicrobiia bacterium | reverse complement strand
GATCGAAATGCGCAAGCTCGAGCTGGCCCGGGCGATGGCGGCGCATCCCAAGCTCCTCATCTCCGACGAGGCGATGGCGGGGCTGTCCAGCACCGAGGTGGACGACATTCTGGAGATCCTCTTCCGTCTGAACGCGCAGGGTATCACCATCATCATGATCGAGCACATCATGCGGGCGGTGATGCGCTTCTCGGAGCGCATCGTGGTGCTGGACGCGGGCGAACGCATCGCCGAGGGCACCCCGGACGAGATCGTCCGCCATCCGGCGGTGGAGCGGGCTTACCTAGGGGAATGACCGTGGCGCGTAGCCTGATCGCGATCAAGAACGTCCACGCCGGCTACGGGTCGGTCCGCGTGCTCCATGGAGTCGACGTGGAGGTGCGGGAAGGGGAGACGGTGGCGCTCCTCGGGACCAACGGCAACGGCAAGAGCACCCTCATCCGCTGCATCATGGGCATGGTCCGCCCCGAGGCGGGCGAGATCACGCTCGAGCTCGACGGGCAGCGGATCGACCTCACGCGGCGGTCCACCGAGGAGATCGTGGACCTCGGCATCGCGCTCGTGCCCGAGGGCCGGCACCTCTTTCCCAAGCTCACCGTCGAGGAGAATCTCCTGCTCGGGGCCTACCGGCGCGGCTCGCGCGGGGACATCGCGCGCAATCTCGCCTACTGCCACGAGGCCTTCCCCGTGCTGGCCCAGCGCCGCCGTCAGCTCGCCGGCAGCATGAGCGGCGGCGAGCAGCAGATGCTGGCGGTGGCCCGGGCGCTCATGTCCTCGCCGCGCATCCTCCTCGTGGACGAGCCGTCGGTGGGGCTGGCCCCGATCCTCGTGAGCCGCGTGATCGCCAAGATCAAGGAGCTCAAGGAGGAGCGCCAGCTCACCGTGCTGATGGCCGAGCAGAACTTCAACCAGGCGACGAAGATCGCCGACCGCGGCTACATCATCGTGCACGGGAAGATCGAGTTCGAGGGGCGCAGCACGCAGGAGCTGCGCGAGAACGAGCTGGTGAAGAAGTACTACCTGGGGGTCTGAGGGCGGCCTCAGCCGCCCCGCTAGCCGCCCATTTACCCGATGGACTGCTGAGCGCGGCCGCGAGGCCGGCTCGCGAGCAAGCGACGGTGCTCCAGCAGGAGCCGCACCGTCTCCTGGAGGATCGTCGCCACCGGCACCGCGATGATCATGCCGAGCACACCCAGCGTGTGGTTGCCCACCACCACCGAGCCCAGCAGCAGTGCCGGGTGGAGGTGCACGCTCCGCCCGATGGTCAGCGGCTGGATGAGCGTGTCGTCCAGCACCTTGATGAAGAGGAACATCACGAGCACGCGCACCACCGCGCCCAGGCCCATCGCGTAGAGGAGCACGACCAAGGTGGCGGCGCCCGCGGAGAGAAGCGGGCCCACGAACGGGATCACGTTGGCGATGCCGGCGAAGATTCCCAGCAGCAGCGGGTAGGGGATGCGCAGCGCCCAGAGGCCGACCGCGGCGAGCGCGCCCACCACCAGCCCATCCAGCACGACGCCGCGGATGTAGCGCCCCACCACGCCGTTGAGCTCGCGCCACACCGCCACCGAGGTCTCCACGTGCTGCGGGGGGATCCGGTTCATGATCGCGGTGATGATGCTCGGCATGTCGCGCATCAGGAAGAACGCGAAGAAGGGGACCAGGATGCACAGGAGGAAGATGTGCCCGGCGTGCTCGAAGAACTCGCCCGGCTCCTCCGGCGGCCGGTTGAGCAGGAGCTTGCTCAACCACTTCTCGCCCTGGGGGAGGATGCTCTTGGCGACCGGCGCCGTCACCATCAGCTCGGCGAGCGAGCGGTCCAGAGCGGCATCGACCCGAGTGATCGTCTCCGGCAGGCGCTCCACCAGGGTGGACGTCTCGGCCATCACCCGCGGCCCGATGGTGACGCCGAGCAGCACGGACACGAGGATGGTCACCGAGAAGATCGCCCCCACCGCCACGCTGCGGCGGATCGAGAGGGCGTCGGTCCAGCCGATCAGGGGGCTCAGCAGATACGCCAGCATCATGGCGAGGAACACGGGGAGGAGCAGCCCCCGGGCCAGCCACGCCAGGACGGCGATGCCCGTGATCGAGATGATCCAGAAAGGCTTCACACCGGGTCGGTCGTCGGCGCGCCGGACCGCGCATCCGTCATCGCGGCGGCATTCTGTCGCGCGTAGGAGGCCAGCAGCCGGGAGAGGTTACGCATGATGACGAGGGCGATGCGCGCCTCGGAGTCCATCAGCGCGTCGAAGTCCGTCTTGTAGAGGATGAGCAGGCGCGCGTGCTCGGCGACCCGGGCGCCGCCCGACCGCTGGGAGTCGTCGATCAGGGCCATCTCGCCGAAGGCGTCCCCGGCGGTCAGCTTGCGCAGGACGTGATCGCCCCGCGGGGTGGCGCGGGTGATCTCCACGGACCCCTTCACGATCACGAAGAGCGCCCGGCCGGGGTCGCCCTCGTGGAACACCATGTCGCCCGGGGCGTAGTCCTTCTCGAGGAAGCGCGTGGAGAGCCGCCCGAGCAGGCGGCGCGGCAGCCCGGCGAACAGGGGCGAGTGCGCCAGAAAGGGCGCACGCCGGGCCTGCTCGGGGTCGATGGTCCAGGCGAGCCACCGAGGCAGGCGGCGCTCCAGCATGGCCTGCACTAGCTCGGGGGGGCGCCGGAGCGCAAGCGGGGTAGCATGTCGCGCAGAATCCTGTCAGAGCGGACGGGGGAAGTCAAACTCTGCCCGGGCGTCCTCCCCGAGGCTACGACTGCACGAACGCCAGCAAGTCCGCGTTGATCTGGTCCTTGTTGACGGTGCACATCCCGTGGGAGAGGCCGGGGTAGACCTTGAGCTGGGCGTCTTGGAGGAGCTTGGCCGAGAGCTGCGCGGAGGCGCCGATGGGGACAATCTGATCGTCGTCGCCGTGGAGGATCAGCGTGGGGATGTCCATCTTCTTGAGGTCCTCGGTGAAGTCCGTCTCCGAGAAGGCCTTGATGCAGTCGTAGGCGCCCTTGAAGCCCGCCATCATGCCCTGGAACCAGAACGCGTCGCGGACCCCCTGAGAGACCTTGGCGCCCGGCCGGTTGGCCCCGTAGAAGGGCGTGGTGAGGTCCTTGAAGAACTGGGAGCGGTCGGCGAGGACGCCCGCTCGGATCTCGTCGAACACGGACATGGGAAGCCCGCCCGGATTGTTCGCCGTCCTCAGCATGAGCGGGGGCACCGCGCCGATCAGCACCGCCTTGGCCGCGCGCTTGGTGCCGTGGCGCCCGAGGTAACGCGCCACTTCGCCGCCGCCGGTGGAGTGGCCCACGTGGACGACGTTCTCGAGGGCGAGCGCATTGACCAGAGTGGCGAGATCGTCCGCGTAGCTGTTCATATCGTTGCCGTCCCAGGGCTGGCTCGAGCGCCCGTGGCCGCGGCGGTCGTGGGCGATGCAGCGGAAGCCGCGCGCGCCCAGGAAGAGCATCTGATCGTCCCACGCATCCGCGCTGAGCGGCCAGCCGTGACTGAACACGATGGGCTGCCCCGTGCCCCAGTCCTTGTAGTAGATCTGCGTGCCGTCCTTCGTGGTGATGAAGCCCATGCGTGCCTCCTTCGCGGGCGGAACGGTTCGACGAGGCGATCCGGTGACCCCTGTGAGCATCGACCCGGGCGCTCCGCGCGTCAAGGGATGGCGCGGCGTCCCGGCCCCGCGATATCGTGCGTCGTAAGCGATGACAGCCAACCCCGAGAGCGGCGGTCACGAGGTCCCAGCCAGGTTCGCTACGGGCGGACACGATTCAGAGGCGTATGGCGCCGGCGCCGGATATCAGAAGGGTGACCGCACGACCTTCCGAGACATCGGATGTCTCGTCGGGTCTCACAGCCATCTCGACGAGATCTTTTCCTCCCGCCTCATCCGCAAGGCGCCGCTGCCATCACGCCTCGTCCGGATCCCCGAACCGCGGATCACGTATGAGCTCGAAGGTGTCTCCCTCACCCTCGACGACTACGTGGCGCGCACGCCAACCACCGGGCTCCTCGTGGCCCGCGAGCACACCATTCTCGTGGAGCGCTACCAGTATGACCGCACCGACCGTCACCGTTTCGCCTCGGCGTCGATGGCCAAGACCGTCACGGGGATGCTGATCGGCATCGCCCTCGCGGAGGGTCGCATCCACTCGATCGATGACCTCGCGGCCACCTACGTCCGTGACCTGGCCGGCACCGAATACGGTCGCACGTCGCTCCGCCACCTGCTCCAGATGTCCTCCGGGGTGCGCTACCGCGAGGAGTACAGCGGAGCCGATGATCATGCTCGATTCACGGCTGACACATACCTGGGGCGTGGGCCGGGCGGCGCAGGGGCCGTGAAAGCGTTCAACGATCGCGTGGCTCCGGCCGGCAAGCGGTTCTGCTACGCCTCGACGGAGGCTCAAGTGCTGGGCCTGGTGCTGCGCGCGGCGACGGAGCAGCCCGTCGCACAGTACCTCGAATCGAAGCTCTGGCAAGAGCTCGGGACCGAAGCCGACGCCACCTGGCTCATCGACAATGCGGGCCAGGAGTCGACGTACACGGGGCTGAATGCCGTGCTCCGCGACTACGCGCGTCTCGGCCTTCTCCTCGCCCACGACGGCAGCTGGCAGGGGCGGCAGCTCATTCCCGCATCGTGGGTCGTGGACGCGACCACCGTGCGCGCGGACCAGCCGCATCTGCGTCCGGGGACGGCGGACCCGATCTTCGGGTACGGCTACCAGACATGGATTCTTCCCGGTGACCGCCGGATGTTCATGCTGTGGGGCGCCCGCGGACAGCGAATCTTCATCGATCCA
>DATJFY010000064.1:0-4717 GCA_035495415.1 Verrucomicrobiia bacterium | reverse complement strand
CGGGGGGGAAGGAACCAGACGAGCCGTCCCCGGCCGGCCAGCCCATCAGGAAGGTCCACCAGCGCGGCGCCGCCTCTCGAGAAGCCGAAGCGCGCGGCGTCCGTGGAGCCGACGAGCTGCGCGAGCAGGGCGCCGAGCATGGGCTCGTGGCCGACGAGGGCCACCGTCGCGTCGGGGGGATGCCCCGCCAGGGCGGTTACGATTGCCTCGACGCCCTCGCCGCCGAGTGCCGGCTCGATCACGGGCTCGACATGCCTGATGGCGCGGGCCGCGATCCCCGCGGTCTCCCGCGCGCGCGCCCGCGGGCTCGTGAGGAGCACATCGACCCGGCCCACGAGCCGCGCGAGCCCGCGGGCGGCGAGGCTGAACCTGGCCCGGCCTTCCGGCGTGAGCGGTCGCTCGGCGTCGAGTACACCGGGGGTCCCTCGCGGAAGCGCGAGCGCATGGCGGACCAGCAAGATTTTCATGCGTTTAGCGTAGTCGCCGGGGCTGCGCGAACCTATTGGACTTTGGTCCAGTAGGAAAACCGCCGGGCGACGGCTAGCCTTGGGGGGGAGGAGATCATCCCCGTGGACGAGATCAAGCGGACCTCAGGGCCGCAAACCATGGACGGACGGCGGTGGGAGGTGCAGCTCAGCGATACCCCGTCCCGCGACTGGTTGGGTTACTTCAAGGAGTTCTCCGCCGAGGTGCTCCCGCAGCGCGTCGAATTCGATCGGGCCGCCATCGCGTTCAAGAGCGACGAGGCCCAGGTGGCGCACTGGGTGGAGACCATCGACCGATGGATCGCCTCGACGAACGCCAAGCACCGCGCCGCACTCGAGTTGGGGCACCGTGCTCGCTTCGATCGATTCGAGGCCGAGGAGAAGGAACGCGACCGGATCCGGGGCCTGAACGAGCGGTTCAAGAACTTGTAGGGCTGATCATGGCCGCTGACTCACGCCCGCGGCATCGGCCGGGCGATCCGGCGAGATTCGCGTCCCGTCTGGCTCTTCGCGTCGGCGACGTCGTCATCCGGAGCCACCGGCTGCTCAAGACCCGCGGGACGGTGGTGCGCATGGGGATCGCGCGCTCGCGAGGCACTCAGAGAGTCTGGGTGAAGTGGGACCATCCCCATACCCTGCCCAATCCGAGCCTCGAGCAATCCGAGATGCTCGACGGCGTCGCGGAGCCGGACCGCCCCTAGCCGATACGGGTCATGCGCGAAGTGACGGGGTTGATGCCTAGGTCGGAGCTAGCGGGGGCGCGCGCCGTCCTGGCCGCGAACCCGTAGCCGCTCGAGCTCCTCGACGATCTCGCGGCGCTCGGCGATCAGGCGCCTCGCTTCCTGAGCACGCGTTAGGAGGAGCGCGCCGAACCTGAACTGGTGGCGCAAGCGGCCCGTGCCGACCAGATATCGATACGCGATCAGACCCCCGAGGGGGAGCGAGACGAGAAAGGCCAGCGCCCAGCCGAGACCGGCCGCCCAGCCGACGAGCGCCGTCTCGAGCGTCCAGAAGAGCGGAAACGCGATGACGCTCCCGAGGAGCCGAGTCGTCGCGTAGTCCGTCGGCTTGCGTGAGGTCCGCCCCGCGAGCCACCCGGGCAGGTAGTAGGGGAGGAAGTTCACGGCCGCACCGTATGCGAACAGCGGGAGCGCCGCGATCGTCTGCCAGGACCGTGCGACCTGCTGCGGCTCCGCCGGCCCTTCGAGGCGCGTCCGCACCGCCTCGTCACAGAGCCGGTGCGCGGCAAGTCCGGCACGGTAACCGAGCATCCGCTGCCAGCTCCGCTCGATCTGCGCCGGGTCCCTCGTGCGGACAAGCTCCACGGCGGCGGCGATCGACCCGGAGAAGGGGATCCGGTCGATCTTCCGACCCGACAGCCCGCGCTCCTCCCACAGCTCACGCTCGACTTCGCCGTGGTAGAGCACTTCCATCGCGCGCGCGAACGCCGCCGTATCGATGCGCTCGACGTGCACCACTTCGCGCTCCATCGCCGACCGGATCCCCATTGTGACGGCATGCAGCGCCTTCGCCGGCTCCTCGCGGTAGACGGCGAGGTGCGACGCCACGTCGACCGCCTCGCCGAACGAGACAAGGACGCGCCCGCGGAACCGCTTGCGGGCTTCGAAGCTCAGCCCGACCGGCACGACGGTGAGGCGTCCGGCCGCGTGCGCCTCGTAGCCCAGCGCGATCCGTGCCGCGCCCGTCTTGATCCGTTGCACATGCGCCTCCGAATGGGTGGCGCCCTCGGGATAGATGGCGACCAGCCGGCCGCGATCGAACGCCGTCTCGCACGCCGTGAACATCTCGCTGCTGCGGTCCGTCCCGTCCGGGTCATCTGACCGCCGGTGCACGGGAATCACCCCCAGGGCTACGAGAACTCGCGCGAGGAGGGGGTTGCGAAAGAGGGTGGAGGTGGCGAGGTAATGCACCTGCCGTGGGAGCACCGACCCCACGAGCAGCGAGTCGATCAGGTTGTTCGGATGGTTGATGCAGAGGAGTACCGGCCCCTCCCGCGGTACCCGCTCCGGGTGCCGGACCTCGACCCGCTCGAAGAAGAACCAGATCCAGAACCGCGCGAGAACCCGTACGACGGTGTAGAACGGGTTCGTGGTGTCCGGATGCGCCTGCACGACGCGGCGCTGCCATCGCCACACGAGGACACCCAGCACCACTGCCAGGGCGAGGAGGCCGGCGAGACCGAGCCATCGCTCGGCTCGGTGCACGTCGGCCATGATCGCCTCGATCTGGTCCGTGAAGAAGTACGCCAGCCCGAACAGCAGCGGGACTCCGACGACGGCGGCGCTCGTGTCAGCCACCACGAATTTCCAGAACGGGACGCCCGCGCTGCCCGCGATCAGAAACGCGGCGGCGCGCAGTCCCATCACGTGCCGGGCGGTCACGACGGTCTTCAACGCATGCCGTCGATACGCCGCCTTCAGCGACTGCTCCCGCTCGGGTGACAGGACGAGCCGGACCAGCCGCCAGCCGAGGACCTGCTCACCCCAGCGGCGGCCGACCCAGTAGAGCACCATGTCGCCGGAGAGCACCCCCAGCAGGCAAACAGGCAGCGCCAGCCAGGCCCGGACGGCACCCTCGTGGGTCATCACGGCGGCCGCGATGATCGGCATCTCCTCGGGAATCGGCACGCCCAAGCTTCCGAGGAGGAGCGCGGCAAAAATGCCGAGGTACGTGAAGTAGTCGACGAATGCTTGAAGTGCGCCCACGGCGCCCTACCCCGCCGTCCGCCACGCGCCCGTCGAGCAAGGGGCGCGTGCGGAGCTTACGGCCTCAGCTGGCCGCGGATCTCGCCGCCCTTGTTGCCGTCGCTGTGCACGTTGACGTAGAGATTGCCGGCCTTGAACGCCTCGTACTGCGCGTCCGTAAGCGTGTCCGCGCCGACCGTGATCGTGCCGGTACCCGCCGCGCCGGTGGTCACGGGGGGAATTTCCTGGCTTCCGCCGAGCGAGACGTTCGTCCCGCCGCTCGAGGACATGCTCGCGCACCCGGCGAGCAGAATCGCCGCCGCGCCAATGCTCGCCCACAGCGCGCCCCTCACCACTCGCCCTAGTCCGCTCATTCGCCTACCTCCACCTTCCCGAGTCACCCACCGATCCGACCGGCAGACTCCACAGTACGCTTACGGAACACCCGTCGGCACTGGACCAAGGTCCAGTAGGCGTCCAGTAGCCACCGGGGGGCGCCGCACGCTATCCTGCAAACCCCGGAGCGCCACCATGTCATCCCCCAGCGAACCCCCGTGCCCCAGGGCCGTGCTCGTCAGCGTGCAGCTCCAGGGCGTCACCGACGCGGAACAGCAGGCCTCCCTGAAAGAGCTCAAGCGCCTGTGCGAGACCCTCGGCTTCGAGGTCGTCGGCGAGGTGACGCAGAAGCGTCAGGGCCTGGGCGCGGCTACGCTGCTCGGCGAGGGCAAGCTGGTGGAGCTCGCCGCCTGGACCGGCGGCACGGGCGTCGTCCCCAAGGGACCACCCGGCAAGAAGAAGGCGGCCGACGGCGACAAAGACGAGACCGAGCGGCCGCATCCCGGCGCGCCGCCCGCGCCCACCGGGGAGCCCCGCGCCACCGTCGTCGTCGTCGACCATGAGCTGTCGCCTCGCCAGCTCCGCCACATCGAGAGCGCAACGCGCGCGGGGGTCCTGGATCGCACGGGCGTGATCATCGAGATCTTCCACCGGCATGCCTCCAGCCGACCGGCGCGGCTCCAGGTCGAGATCGCGCGGCTCACCTACGTGGCCCCACGCCTGCGCGAGACCAGCGGCGGCGAGCGGGCGCGCGGCGGCATCGGGATGCGGGGCGCCGGAGAGTCCTCCGTGGAGCTCGATCGCCGCAAGATCCGCGACCGCATCTCCGAGCTCAAGGCGGAGCTGGCCGCCATCGACGACGAGTCGAAGACGCGCCGGGCGCGGCGTCAGGACGCGCTGCGCGTCGCCCTGGTCGGGTACACCAACGCGGGCAAGTCGTCGCTGATGCGCGCGCTCACCGGCTCCCACGTGCTCGTGGCCGACAAGCTGTTCGCGACGCTGGACACCACCGTCCGGGCGCTGTGGCCCGAGACCCGTCCGCGCATCCTGGTCTCGGACACGGTCGGCTTCATCCGGAAGCTGCCGCACGACCTGGTCGCCAGCTTCCGCTCGACGCTCGACGAGGCGCTCGAAGCCTCACTCCTGCTGCAGATCGTCGATGCGGCCGACCCGGCCTTCCGCGCGCAGATG
>DATJFY010000063.1:0-50076 GCA_035495415.1 Verrucomicrobiia bacterium | reverse complement strand
GTCTCCAACCGCGTCTGGATCATCCGCAGTAAGCCCCGGTCCTGCTCCCGGCGGGCGCTTTCGCCCCGGTGCCGCCACGCGTAGTAGCCCCCGTGGGTGACGCCGTAGAGTGCGCACATCCGTTTCACCGGAAAGTCCCCGCGTTGCCGATCGATGAACACGAAGATCTCCGTCTTTGTTCGGAACAGAACCGGATGGCTTTTCTTAACAGTTCATGCTCCTCCCGGCGCATCGCGTGCTCGCGCTCGCGCGCCTGCAGCCGCTGAATCTCCCCCCGGGGGCCGATGTCGACCCGCCGGACTCGTCCCCGCAATAGGCCGTCGCGCGCCTCCTTCCGCCACCGCGAGAGCATGAAGGGATGGATATCCAGTGCGTCGGCCACCGTCTGCACCTGCACCCCAGGCATCCCGCTGAGCTTCACCGCCGTCAATTTGAATTCAACGCTGTAGCGATGAACCTTCTTGAGGCCTGGCTTGCCCACTCGACACCTCCCAGCGTTAGCTAGAAGTGTCTACTTTATCGAGGGAGGTTCGCCAACCGTTGAAAGCTGCAGTTAGACGTCACGCCGTTCATCCCCCGCCTTTAAGCAGACCCGCTTGACGGAGTACTGCGGCGTGATCCCAGTAGATGCGCTCAGACGCGAGCTTGTCGCCGCGAAACTGTACGACTACCACCACATCTATCGCGATCTTCTTCGCCGTCGGCGGTACATCCGGCAACAGCCATGGCATCGGCTTACTGTGGGTAAACGTGAGGCGGAGTTCATCCACGAGTTGTCCTGGTCCGACGACACGGTTCACGGCCGTCATCTGTAGGTCCTCAGGCCATGAAGGAATGAAGTCATCGCGATAGAAAGCCCGCAAAGCATTCTTACCGCGGCCCCCGGTGTTCACCGGCATATGGTTGACGTAGGCATCTTCGACCATCGTGGCGAGGGTCGCCTCAACGTCCTTGCTCTCGAACTCCCCTTTGATGTGCTCCGCCCACAAGTGCTCAAGCTGTTGCGGTGAGAGAGTTGCATTAACCGCTTCTTGGCGCTTCATTTTCCAGCCCCTTCCCTGAGGTATGCGGACCCAACGGTTATCGGTCTCGTTCTGCGTCTTGCCTCTCACGGGCTAACTAGGAGTATACGGGTCTGTGTATTGGGATAGGCCGGTCCGTAGCCGGTCAACCAGATTGCTTACGGAGCGCGTGAACCATTCCCTTCCGTGTCGTCTGGCGGGCCGCCTGAGTGTAAACACCGACGGCGACGGGAGCCTCCACCCCCACCGACGTCGGCTCACGCCCACCGCAGAGGGTGAAGCGCTCGGCGACGACGCGACTCGGACTACGCGCCGCTCTGGGATTGACGTTCCTGACCTAAGTGCCAGGCGCCATCTTGAATTTCTCGATTGCTCGCCGATCGATGCCCCCGGCCAGAGCAGTGAAGAATTTCCGCTGCGAATCAAGGTTGCGAACCGACACGTCGACCGTCCCTCCGATTCTCGCTGCAAGTCGAGGCGCCCGCTCGGCAGCGTGCTATTGATTAATCCCTCGGTTGTGAACGATCACGTTTCGCGCACCTCTCGCCGGGGCATCTCCACGCCTGGATCGAGCGGCTCGTGTCGTCGCCGGCAGTGGGGGGCCGGGCGGTCGCGGGAGTCGCATCGGGAATCGCATCGACGGCATCGTCGCGCCCGGACGTGTCGCGCAAACCCCGGAAAGGATTGGTGCCCCCGGCCTGGATCGAACAGGCGACCCACAGTTTAGGAAACTGTTGCTCTATCCAACTGAGCTACGGGGGCGTCCAGCGAATCCGCAGTGTCGCGGAGCGCAGCCTCTTGCGTCGCGCTTGATTCTAGCACTTTGTGCCCATCTATGTGCCCACGCACGAGCCTCGACGAGACGGCTGATCTCTACCTCATCGAGGAACCGCCGCCGACCCTCGGGTTCTTTCGGCAGTTCGATCTCGGGCACATGCGAGAGATAGCCCCACGGGCGGCCGCAGGATGAGCCGGAGCACGGTCAACTTGTTGGCGACTGTGAAGGCGCTCAGCTCCCGATGGCTGCGCTCCGGCGGCGAGCGGCGCGGCGATGAGGGCGGCAGAAACAGCGAGAAATGCGCGCCGTTCGATCACTGATGTCATGAGAGCGGCCCTCCTGTCTGAGAGTTGGGTAACGGTCCCGCAGCCTGAGCCTACTCGCAGCGGGAGGCCGTTCTCATGACATCAGTGATGAGACTGGGCACTAATCGAACCGGATAGCGGAGAGACCCGGGAAGCGGCCCCACCTGACCCTATCCGACAGGGGCGAGATGATCTCCGCGGCTTCGCCCAGCGCGCGCCCAGCCTTCGCCCAGCGCGCGGCCGTAGGACTTCGAGGATTATGGCCTCAGCGGGCTTTTCGCCTTCCGCGCGCCGTCCGCTTGCCGCCCGCGCAGTCGGCGCGCGTCTCGGCGTCGATCTTCTCGATCACACGCTTGACGCGGGCGCGGGTGGCGGGCTGCTGGAGCTTGCGCGAGAGATGGGCGGCGAGCGTGTCGAACTGGGAGCGCGGGGCGCCGCCCCGGCGCGGCGTCCCGCTGGCCTTGCCCGGTCGGCCGCTACGCCGTCTCACGGCGCCTTCCAGGTGTTATTGCCAGCCGCGTCGAGGAAGTAGGCGAAGGGATACCCGTCAGTGGCGGTGCCCATCAGGGTCCGGGTCTTGCCGTTCCGGTCGCGGAACACGAGCGTGGGGGTGCCGTCGCGGTAGAGGGTGAGCTCGGTCACGGTGCGGCCCGCGGGGTTCGCCAGGAACACGCTGGTGGACCCGTCGGCCATGACACCCAGCCCGGCCTGATTCACCCCGGTCGCATTGTAGAGGAGCAGGCTGGTGGCGCCGTCGGATGTCGTGCCGAGGAGCGCGCGCAGGTTGCCGCCGGCATCGCGCAGGTTGAAGCGCTCGGCATCCACCGACTTGACGGGCGCGCCCGCGGGCGCCTGGCCGAGCAGGCCCGCGGCGACCGCGAGCATCCCGCCGAGCCCGGCGACGCACTTCCACCAGCGCAGGTCGCGCTCGAGGCGGTCCACTCGCTGGGTCAGGGCGCTCAGGCCGGAGTCACTCATGGCGTGTCCTCCGCGTGGGAAAAGGGGCGGGTCGGATCGGTGACCTATCGGGCGGGCGGCAGCGGGATCTTCACCGTGCGCACCAGCGACCAGCCGAGCTGCTTGAGCTGACGATCCACGTCGGGCCGCTTGCGCCGGTCTTCCTTGCGCCGCTCGGAGAGCACCGTCACGTCCTTCTGGCGGCGCGGCTTCTTGCGGCGGTCCGTGATCAGCTCCACGTTCTTGAGCTTGGCGATCTCCTGCTCGAGGTGGTGATAGACCCGGAGCTGATCCATGGCGACGATGAACAGGACGTTGGGCGCCGGCCCGCCTTTTTTTGCGATCCGCGTGGGACCGGCCGGCCGCGGCTTCGATGATGCCATGGGCTTCGGCGACGCCGTGGGCTTCGCCAATGCCGTGGGCTTCGCCAATGCCGTGGGCTTCGCCAATGCCGTGGGCTTCGCCAATGCCGTGGGCTTCGCCAATGCCGTGGGCTTCGCCAATGCCGTGGGCTTCGCCAATGCCGTGGGCTTCGGAGGAAGCGGCTTCGAAGGCCCGACCTTCTTCTTGACCATGGTCTCCCCTTAGAAAAGGTCTGAGGGATCGACGCCGCGGGCGGCGAGCAGCGCGCCGAGGCGCTTGAGCGCCGCGGCTTCCACCTGCCGCACGCGCTCACGAGTCACGCCCATCTGCTTGCCGATGGCTTCCAGTGTCTGCGGCTCCTCGCCGCCCAGCCCGAAGCGTTGGGTGATCACGCGGCGCTCCTGGTCCGACAGATCTTGAAGCACCCCCGCGAGATCGGCGCGGGCGCGCAGCGCGGCGGCAAGTCCCTGCCCTGGCGGGCCGTCGGGATCCGGGATGACGTCCTGCAAGGTGCCGCCGCCGTCGTGGCCGGCGGGGGCGTCGAGCGAGAGCATGCGCTGCTGACGAAGATGCTCGAGATCCTCCACCTGCTCGACGGTGCGGCCGAGGCGCGCCGCCAGCTCCTCTGTCGTGGGCGGCCGCTTGAGCTCGTGGGTGAGCTCGCGCTGCGCCTTCACGTGCTGGCCGAGCAGCATCTCGACGTGCACGGGCAGGCGCACGAGTCGGGCCTGATTGGCGAGCGCGCGCACGATGGCCTGACGGATCCACCACGTGCCGTAGGTCGAGAAGCGCGTCCCGCGGTTCGGGTCGAATTTGCGGACCGCCTGCAGCAGTCCCACGTTGCCCTCCTCGATGAGATCGAGCAGGGAGAGCCCGCGGTTGACGTAGCGCCGGGCCAGGCTGATCACGAGGCGGAGATTGGCCTCGGTGAGGCGGCGCTCGGCCTCCGCGTCCCCCGCCCGCACGCGGACGGCGAGGGCATGCTCCTCGGCGGCGTCGAGCAGCTTGATGCGCCGGATCTCGTCGAGGTACATGCCGAGCAGCGCGCGCTGCTTCTCCGCCGTGTCGGGGGGCGCCTTGGGTCCCGCAAGCGCTTCATCGCTCGCGGTGAGCAGGTTCTCCAGCGAGGACTCCACGTCGGCCAGGCGCTCCTCGGGCTCCTCGGCCTCACTCGTCTTCATCGTCCTCGGCAGGCGCTCCCTGCGGCATCTCCTCGGAGCTCGCCACGGCGACGTCACGCCGGGGGAGCAGGGAGAGCGGGTTGTAGGCCATTCCATCGCGGCGAATCTCGAAGTGCAGATGGGTGGTGACCGCGCCCTTGTTCTTGCCCACGGTCGCGATCACGGCTCCGGCGTCCACCCGGTCCCCCACATTGACCAAATTCTCAAGATTATGAGCATAAACGCTCATGAATCCATTTAAATGCTCGATCTTTATTACACGCCCATACCCCGGGGCCGACCCACTGAAGTATACGTCGCCGGGCGCAGCCGCATAGATCGGGGTTCCTAGATCGGCCTGGATGTCGATCCCCGCGTGCCAGACGCGCCTCCGCGCTCCCATCGCCGAGATCACGGGGCCCAGGACCGGCCAGGTGAACTCCACGCCCTGGTCCCCGAGATCGGGGACATTGAGATAGAGCCGGGTGGCAATGCGGCGCGGCCCCACGAGCGCCACCACGGAGCCGTCGGCCTGCACCACCGGTTTGGTCGCCACCGCCTCTGCGCGGGCCCGCGTCGGATCGCACCCCGGGATGATCAGGCGCTGGCCCACGCGGAGGGCTTCGGGCTTGGCGAGATGATTGGTGTCGATGATCCGCTGACGCGGCACGCGCTGACGCGCGGCGATCTTGCTCAACGAGTCGCCGCTGCGGACGACGTAGACGCACGGGGCCTCCGCCGCCGCGGTCGCGCTGCCCTTGGCGGACTTCGGAGCCGGGGGCTTGGTGGCCGGCGTGGCGGCGGCGTCCGCGGCCTGCGCCCCAGGCGGGACGAGGATCAGGCCGGGAACCAACAGCCCCAGGCCGATCGCGCGGCGGGCGCGGCGCCGGCATGGGGTCACGAGTCGAACTCCGCGTAGCGGATCCCGAAGCTCTGAAAGCGTCCGGTGACCGGCCGCCAGGTGACCGCGACGTGCTCCACCCGCGACAGCGGCGGCCCCTTCTCGAGCTCGTGCGCCAGCTCTTCGATGAGCCCGCGGTGGCCTTCGACCCGGACGCGCACGCGGCCGTCCTTGAGGTTCATGACGTAGCCGGCGAGGCCCAGCTGGGAGGCCTTGCGCTCGACGTAATTGCGGTAGCCCACGCCCTGGACGCGGCCGTCCACCACGATGTCGGCAGCGGTGCGGAGCTCGCTGCTCACGCGGGGGGCCCGACCGCGGCGGCGGCCGCGTAGCGGGGAAGCCGGGACGCTTCCCTCACGGCGGAAATGGTCGGGGCGACTGGATTTGAACCAGCGACCTCCTGCTCCCGAAGCAGGCGCGCTACCAAGCTGCGCTACGCCCCGTCGTCCTCGCGTGGCCCGCTCATCCTTGCCACGCGTGCTTTCCGATCAGCGGCACGAAGACGCATCCCGAGTCCTCGGTGACGCGCATTTCGCCGCGTACCTTCTCGATGAGCTGGAGCTTCTGACCGTCGGCTCCGCCCACCGGCATGACCATCAGCCCACCCTCCGCCAGCTGCTCGAACAGCGGTGGCGGCACGGAGGGCCCCCCCGCCGCCACCAGTATCCTATCGAACGGCCCCTCGTCGGGCCAGCCAAACGTGCCGTTGGCCGTTCGCACCCAGACGTTGGTGTAGCCCAGCTCCTCGAGGAGCAGGCGCGCCCGTGCGGCGATGCGTGGAAGCCGCTCCACCGTGCACACCCGCGCCACGCATCGGGAGAGCACCGCGGCCTGATAGCCGGAGCCCGTCCCGATCTCGAGCACCTTCTCGCGACCCGTGAGGCGCAAGAGCTCGGTCATCCTGCCGACCATGAAGGGCTGCGAGATCGTCTGCCCTTCGCCGATGGGCAGCGGGTAGTCGCCGTATGCGCGCTCGCGGAGCGCCTCCTCGACGAAACGGTGGCGCGGCACTCGCCGCATGGCGTCCAGCACGCGGGGGTCCGCCACGCCGCGGCCTGCCACCTGCTCCACGACCATGCGCTCGCGGGCGGCCGCGGTGCGGTCGTGCGTCTCGGGCGCCGAGCGCCAGATCACTTCTTCTTCCTCCGCAGTAGCGCGTTCAGGCTCGACTCCCAGCTCCCCATGCTCCGCAGCGCGCCGTGATGCGTGAGGTCCAGGTGCAGCGGCGTGACCGCCGCCCATCCCGCCTGCACTGCCGTGATGTCCGTCCCCTCGTCCTCTGCCCACTCCGGCGCGCCCATGCCGATCCAGTAGTACGGCCGGCCGCGCGGATCGACCTCGCGAATGGCCTTCGCGCTGTAGACCCGATGGCCGAGCCGCGTGAGCCGAATGCCCGCGGGCTTGCCGGGCGGCACGTTCACGTTCAAGAGCGTCTGGCGCGGCAGCCCCTCTACGAGGAGCCGCGTCGCCACCGCGCGGGCCACCTCGCCCGCTGCGTCGAACTGTCCCTTCTCCGGTTCGGCCTGCGATACCGCCAGCGCGGGCACACCGAGCAGCGTGCCCTCCATCGCCGCGGATACCGTCCCCGAGTACGTGACGTCGTCGCCGAGATTCGAGCCGTGGTTGATGCCCGATGCCACGAGCACGGGCCGCTCAGGCAAGAGGCCGAGCACCCCCAAGTTCACGCAGTCGGAGGGGGTCCCGTTCACCGCGTAGCGCCGCTCGCCGAGCTGCTCCACCCGGAGCGGCCGATGGAGTGTGAGCGCGTGCCCCACCGCACTCTGCTCGCGATCGGGCGCGACCACGTACACTTCCCCGAGGGGCTCCAGCGCCGCCGCCAGGGCGGCAAGCCCCGGAGCGTGTATCCCATCGTCGTTGGTGACGAGGATCACGCCCGCCATGGATATCTCTGAAAATGGTCGGGGCGACTGGATTTGAACCAGCGACCCCTTGACCCCCAGTCAAGTGCGCTACCGGGCTGCGCCACGCCCCGACCCACGTCGCATTGTACGAAGAGACGACGAAGAACTCAAGGCTGACGGTCACTTTCGCTCGGGCGAGAGCCGGTCGCGGAGCGCTCGGAGGCGGTCCCGGGTGCGACGAAGCGTGTCTTCCATGGTCATACCCTTGAGGCCGAGGTCCATCTGATGCGTGCCGCGCGCTTCTGCGAGGAGTCGCTTCTTGGCACCTTCGAGCGTCAGGCGCTCGGTGTAGAGCAGGTGCTTGATTCGAAGCACCAGCTCGAGATCACGCTTGCGGTACAGCCGCTGTCCCGCCGGGTTCTTCTTCGGGCGCAGGAGCTTGAACTCGGACTCCCAGTACCGCAGCACATACGCCGGAACCTCCGTGATCGACTCCACCTCGCCGATCCGGTAGTAGAGCTTGTCTGGGATCGTCTGTGTCACGTGTCCCCCGGGGGCTACTGGTTGAGCCGCAGCTTGAGCCCCTTGCTCGGCTTGAACGTGAGCACCTTGCGCGCGGTGATCTCGATGCTGTCGCCCGTCTGTGGGTTGCGCCCACGGCGGGAGGCCTTCCGGCGGATCCGGAAATGCCCGAAGCCGACGATCTTGACGTCCTCGCCGCGCTCGAAGCAGTTGAAGATGATGTCGAACAGCGACTCGACCACCGAGGCCGATTGACGCTTCGACAGCCCGTGCGCGGCCACCGCATTGATCAGATCGTTCTTGGTCAGCGCCGTCACCTCCTCTCGATCGCCACGGAGTCGTTCAGCCATTCCATGTAGGCGGCCGCGCCCCGCTCCACCGGTAGCACGAGCACCTCGGGGACCGTGTAGGGATGCAGCTCGAGCACCCGCCGCTCCAGCTCGGCATAGCGGGTCTCGTCGGTCTTGATCACGAGCAGGCACTCCGAAACCTCTTCCCGCTGACCCTGCCAGCGATAGATGGACGTCAGTCCCGGGATCACGTTGACGCAGGCGGCGAGCCGCTCGTCCACGAGCACGCGGCCCAGGGCCGCGCCGGCGTCCGGTGAGGGCGCGGTGACGAGCACGACGCGCGCCCCGCTCACTTCGCCGGTCCCTGGGTGACGAACCCGCCCACACCCTTGGCGGCGAGCTCTCGCCTGCCTGCGGCGGCCGCCTCGCGCGTGACGTAGCCGCCCACCCGCACGATGTAGTGCGTGGCGCCGCCCGCGGCGGGCGCGGCGGGCATCCGACGGATGCGCACCTCGAGCCCTTCCCCGGCAAGCCGACGCGACAGCGCCACCGCGTCCTTCAGGTCCATGGCCGGCCGTACCACCACCGCGTCGCCGGAGACCTCCGCGGTGCCGGTCCCCTTGAGCGCGGCGGTCACCGCCTCGACGGTGGAGCCGTTCACCACGACCTCGTGCTGATTCGAGGACGCGGTCGCGCTCGAGCCGCCCTTCGCGGCTTGCGTCACCTCCACGGAGAAGCGCTCGTCACGGAGCTCCTTGGCGAGGCGCTCGGCGTTGTCGCCGTTGGCGAAGAGTCCGACCTGCACCCAGTACTCGCCGCCCGGCGTCGTGGGCGTCGCTGTCGACTGGCCGGATCCTGCCGAGGCCTTCGGCAGCGGCTTCGGGCTCGGCAGGGCCGCCGGCTCGGATTTGCTCGCCGGCTCGCTCTTGACCGCGACCTCGGGCCTACTCGGCGGGTCCGGCTTGGCCGAAGGCATCTCGGTCTTCGCGGGCGGCTCCGGCTTGGCCGCGGGCATCTCGGTCTTCGCGGGCGGCTCCGGCGTCGGCGTGGCGACCGGCGGCGCGGGTGTGGGCGCGGTCGCCGCGGTCTCGACCTTGGTGGGCTCGGTCCGCGGGGTCTCGGTCAGCGCCGGGCGAGGACTGGGCGGCGTGGGCCCGGAGAGCCACTGGAGAAGATAGGGCACCGTGATGACGAGGACGACGGCCAGCGCGCTCAGCACCAGCAGCGCGCGCAACCAACCCGCTGAGAGCACGCCGTGCTTGCTCCGGCGCTCCTCAGCGTCATCTCCCAAGTACTCGTCGTCCCGATCCGGGCTCACCCTCGGCATGCCCCCAGCAGAGAATTTGTCAACGGCTGCGCCATCTTAGCACAGCCAAGCTCAGGGCCAAGCGAATTCGAGGGTTTAGCGGCGGACTCGCCCTGCCCGGGGTCCAGCGTTCCGCCGGCCCACGCTCCTCCGAAAGAGGAGCCGGATTGGCGAGCCCTCGAAGGGGTGCGTATGGCGGAGGGAGTTCACGAGGTAGCGCTCGTACGAGAAGTGGATCTTGTCGGGCAGGTTCACGCGCAGCGCGAACGTCGGCGGCGATACCGCGACCTGCTGCGCGGATTGGAGGCGCAGCGGTGCGCCGCCCCACGACATGGGTCGCCGCTCGAGCGCGGCGCGGAACAGTGTGAGCAGCTCCCCAGGCTGCACGCGCTGCTGGGCCTCGGCCGCCACGCGATCCACGGTGTCGAAGAGATCTCCCAGGCCGGTGGCTTTCACCGCCGAAGTGAAGCAGATCGGCGCGTAGTCGAGGAACGGCAGGCGGTCGTGGATCTGCCCCGTGACGTCGGCGCGCGTGACCATGTTCGGCGGGACGAGGTCCCACTTGTTCACCACGACGATGACGGCGCGCCCGGCGTCGTGGGCATAGCCTGCGATGTGCGCGTCCTGCGCGGTGACGCCCTCGGTGGCGTCGAGCACGAGCACGGCCACCTGACAGCGCTCGAGGCTCTTGAGCGCCATCACCACCGAGAGCTTCTCGAGCGCCTCGGAGACCTTGCCCTTGCGGCGGATGCCCGCAGTGTCGATGAGGACGTACGGGCGGCCCCGGAACGTGAGTGGCGTATCCACGCTGTCGCGGGTGGTGCCGGGCGCCGAATGGACGAGCACGCGGGGCTGTCCTAGCACCGCGTTGACCAGGGACGACTTGCCGACGTTGGGCCGGCCGACGATTGCCACGTGGGGCCCGTCCGACCGCGCCTCCGCCACGGGCGGCGGCGCCGCCGCGCGGATCGCCTCGAGCAATTCCGCCACGCCGCGCCCGTGCTCCGCCGAGACCGGCTGCACCTGCGGGAAGCCGAGCCGGTGCACCTCCCCGAGCAGCGCATCCTGCGCGCCGCCGTCCACCTTGTTCGCCGCGACCACCACCGGCCGCCCGCTGCGACGCAGAATGCGCGCGATGTCTTCGTCCACCGGGGTGATGCCCTCGCGCGCGTCGACAGTGAACACCAGGAGGTCCGCTTCCTCGATCGCCTGCATGATCTGGGCGCGCATGGCCGCGACGAGATCGTCGGTGGAGTCCGGCTCGAAGCCGCCGGTGTCCACCGCCGTTCCCTGCCAACGCTCGAACGCCACCGTGCCGTAGAGCCGGTCGCGCGTGACGCCGGGCACGTCGCGCACGAGGGAGGAGCGGCGTCCGACCAGCCGGTTGAAGAGCGTCGACTTGCCCACGTTGGGCCGGCCCACGATGGCGATGACGGGACGGATCATCGAGGAGCGCTCCGGACCGCTCAGGCCCCGACGAGCGCGTCGAAGAGCGCGCGCGCCGCGGGCTCGACGGGCCGGACGGGCACGCCCAGCGCAGACGCGATTTCGCCGGGCGTGAGATCGTCGAGAAACACGCCGACGCTGTCGCGCAGGGCCACCGACGGGACGAGCACGGCCTCACCGAGCGCGGTACCTGCCAGCTGCCGCTGGATGTCGGCGCCGGTGAGGAGGCCCGCCACCTGAACGCTGCCGCCGAACCATTCATTTCTGATCGCGCGCACGCGCACGTCGAGATTCCCCACTCCGAAGCCCGCGAGCAGGCGCTCGAGGCGAGGCGCGTACATCTCACCGGTGACCACCGTCACCGCGCGGGGGCGCGCGAGCCGCGCGGGCGCGCGGCGCTTCACCCGGGCCCAGCCGTCCTCGAAGCGCCGGACGAGCCCGATACCGTCCTCGACCACGGGAAAGCCTTCGTAGGCGGCGCGCGAGGGAATGGGGAGCCCGGCCTGGAGGTAGAGCTCGTCACCGCCCCAGACGAACCGCGTGCCGAGGCGCGCGCGGAGCCCGGCCTGCCATCGGCCGATCGTTCCCACCAGGGCGCGCGCCTCGTCTGCGGCGAGCGTGCGGAGATCAGGCAGACGCTCCCGGTGCGCCGTTAGCCCCACCGGTACGACGGCGGTGGTTGCCACCGCCGGGTGGAGCGCGGACAGCTCGAGGATGGAGCGCTCGAGCTGCGGTCCGTCGTTCCACCCCGGGCAGAGCACGATCTGGGCGTGCATGCGGATGCCGGCACGGCCGAGGCGGGCCATAATCGGCAAGAGGTCGCGCTTCACGCGCGGCTCACCGAGCAGGCGGTGGCGCAGCTCGGGGTCGGTGGCGTGCACCGACACGTAGAGGGGCGAAAGGCGTTGGGTCTCGATCCGCTTCAGCTCGGACTCCTCGAGGTCGGTGAGGGTGATGTAGTTGCCGTGCAGGAAGGAGAGGCGGTAGTCGTCGTCCTTGACGTAGAGGCTCTTGCGCATGCCCCGCGGCAGCTGATGGATGAAGCAGAAGACGCACTTGTTCGCACAGGTGGAGATCTCCGACGGGGTGGGGGCGAGCAGCTCGAGGCCGAGATCCGCGCCGCGACGGTCGACGACCACGGACGCCCGGCCACCGTCGCGCTCCACCGCGCAGTTCAGCCGTGCTTCGCCGGCGTTGAAATGGAAATCGATAACGTCACGCACGGCCTGCCCGTTGATGGCGACGATACGGTCACCGGGGCGCAGGCCCCCCTGCTGCGCGGGCCCGCGCGCCGCCACCGCGCTCACCACCACGCCGTCCTTCTCGCTCTGGCGACGGGCCATCGCCTAGCTCCGCCCCATCACGCCGGCGGGCGGGTTCAGCTGCTTGAGTCCCTGCACGAGGTACTGCAGGCCCGAGGTCACGGTGAACACCGCCGCGAGCCAGGCGAAGAGCGTGGGAACGGTCGGCATGCGGAAGAAGAACGCCAGCATCGCAGCCAGCACCGCGGCCATCTGGCATACCGTCGACGTCTTGCCGATCCACGTCGGCGCGGGGTGTACGGTCCCGCCGGACACGTGGATGACGAGCACGCCGACCGACAGGATGAGGTCGCGGCTCACGACGACTGCGGTGAGCCAGAACGGGATGACCTTGAGGTACGTCAGGGTCACGAACGCCGAGGTCAGGAGCAGCTTGTCCGCCACGGGATCGAGAAAGGCGCCCAGGCGCGACTGGCTCCCCCGACTCCGCGCAATGTAGCCGTCGAGCATGTCGGTGAGGCTGGCCAGGCAGAACACCAGGAGGGCCTCGCCCGCCCGTCGATAGACGAGGAGGGTCACGAAGCCCGGAATCAGGAGGATCCGGAGGATGGTCAGCCAGTTCGCCAGTCCCATGGGAGAGCCGCACCCGCAGCGCATGGATTGTAGCACCGACCCCGCCGCAGGCCGCGGAGGCGCTGGCCCAGCCGGAGCCTTCTAGTCGTCCCGGCGATACGCCTCCAGCTGGCCGGCGAGACGGCGCGGCACCTCGACCTCGACGCGAATGCCCTCGGGCAGGTCGGCGCGGGCGATGACACGACCACGCTCGTAGCACAGGGCGAGGGCGGGGCCGTCGCGATACGGTATGAGGAGGCGGAGCCGTTCGGTCCGCGGCCGGAAGTGCTGCCCGATGCGTGCGAGCAGCGCCTCCACCCCCCGCCCTGTGCGCGCGGAGAGCGCCACCGCGTTGAACCGCGCGGTCAAGGCCTCGAGCGCGCTGTCATGGTCGAGGCGGTCGATCTTGTTGAGGGCGACGATGGACGGGCGCTCGGCGAGCTCCAGCTCGGCGAGCAGGCTCTCCACCGCGGCCATCTGGTCCTCGAGCCCGGGGTGGCTCGCGTCCACCACGTGGACGAGGAGATCGGCCTCGGCCAGCTCCTCCAGCGTCGCCTTGAACGCGGCCACGAGCTGATGCGGCAGCTTGCGAATGAAGCCCACCGTGTCGGTCAAGATGAACGGGGCATGGCCGGGCGCCGACACCAGGCGGGCGGAAGGATCCAGCGTGTCGAAGAGACGATCCGCGGCCACCCGCCCCGCCCCGGTGAGCTGGTTCAGCAACGTGGTCTTGCCCGCATTGGTGTAGCCGACGAGCGCGACCACCGGGTAGCCGGTGGCCTGCCGCCGATCGCGGACGAGACGGCGATGCACGCGGACGCGCTTGAGCTCGTCGCGCAGCTTCTGGATGCGATGGCGAATCATGCGCCGGTCGGACTCGAGCTGCGTCTCGCCCGGGCCCCGCGTGCCGATGCCGCCTCCCAGCCGCTCGAGATGGCGCCACTGCCCCACCAGGCGCGGAAGCAGGTAGGAAAGCTGCGCCAGCTCGACCTGAAGCTTGCCCTCCATTGTGCGCGCGCGCTGCGCGAAGATGTCGAGGATCAGCGCGGTGCGATCGATGACCTTGAGGCCGAGGCTCCCGCCGAGATTGCGCTCTTGGATGGGCGAGAGCGCGTCGTCGGAGATCATGAGGTTCGCGCCCTGTTCGCGGGACCACTCGCGCAACTCCTCGACCTTGCCCTTGCCGAAGTAGAGACCAGGGGTCGGGGCGCGGCGGTCCTGGGTCATGCGGCCCACCACCTCGGCGCCTGCGGACTCGGCGAGACGGCCCAGCTCGTCGAGCGACTCATCTACTTCGAAGCGCGGCTGCTTGGGCCGTCGCAGCGCGGCCAGGACGGCCTTCTCGCGCACGCTCACCGGGTGAGCCCCTCCTCACGCGCCCAGGCCTCGATGGCGGCAGCCGCCCCGGCCGGCCCGCCCACCGCGTCCACGTCGAGCCAGCGGATCTCGCGATCCCGCGCGAACCAGGTCATCTGGCGCTTGGCGTAGCGGGTGGTATCGCGAATCATGAGCCGGACCGCGTCGGCCTCCGTCATCGAGCCGCGGAGCACGGCGACGAACTGGCGGTACCCGATGCCGCCCATGGCGGGCAGCGTGTCGTCGTAGCCGGCGGCGAGGAGCTGACGCACTTCCTTCATCATGCCATGGGCCACCATGCCGCGCACCCGATCCCCGATCCGCCGGTTGAGCGCCTCGCGCGACTGCCGGAGCCCCACCATGAGCAGGCGGAAGGGCGGCACCGCCCGCTCCCAGTCCGTGCGCTCGGCCCTCGGCCCACCCAGCACGTCCACCTCGAGGGCGCGCACGATGCGTACGTGATCCCGCGGATGCAGGCGCGCGGCCGCGCCGGGGTCGCGCGCGGCCAGGCGCCGATGCAGCGCTTCCGGCCCGTCGGCGGCCAGCGAGGCCTCGAGCTCGCGGCGGAGCGCGGGATCGGCGGGCGGCGCGGGGTGAAGGCCCTTGAGCAGCGCGCGCACGTACAGGCCAGTGCCACCCACCACGACGGGCAGGTGTCCGCGCGTGCGGATCCCGTCGATCGCCTCGAGGGCCTCGCGTCGGAAGCGCGCGGCGTGATAGCGCTCGCGAGGCTCCACGATGTCCAGGAGATGGTGACGTAATGTGGCGCGCTCGGCGGCAGTGGGCTTGCCGGTGCCGACGTCCATGCCTCGATACACCTGCCGCGAGTCGGCGCTCACCGCCTCCAGCGGGAGCCGCGCGGCCAGACGCACCGCGACCTCGGTCTTGCCCACCGCGGTCGGGCCGACGATGACGAGGAGCGGTTCCGGCTTCGCTACCAGGTTCTTCTCAGCTCCTTCCGGATCTCGCGGAGGGACAGGCGTGAGACGATGGGGCGGCCGTGCGGGCAGAAGAACGGCGTGCGCGTGGCGGAGAGATCGGCGAGGAGGCGCCGCATCTCCTCGCGCTCCAGCGGCGCGGGCGCCTTGATGGCGGCGCGGCACGCCACGAAGGCGAGCGCCCGCTCGAGCAGCGGCGCCTCACCCTCCTTCCCCGGGCTCGCCAGCTCCTCCAGCATGCGGGTGATCAGGCGCCGCGGCTCGCGCCGTGCGAGGAGCGCAGGCACCGCGCGCACCAGCCGCGTGCCGCCGCCGAACCCCTCTAGCGCGAAGCCGAGACGCTCGAGCGTGGGTACCCACTCGTCGAGCCGCGCGCGCAGCCCCGGCGGCAGCTCGAGCGTTTCCGGGAACAGCAGTTCCTGCGAGGCCAGGGGGCCTGCCTGGAGCTCCGCCTCGAGCCGCTCGAAGACGACGCGCTCGTGGGCCACGTGCTGATCGACGAAGAACACCTCCTCGTCGGTGGCCGCCACCACGAAGGTGTCCTGGAGCTGGCCCACCACCGCGCCGAAGCGCTCGACCGCCCAACCCGCGACGGTCTCGTGGAAGAGACCGGGCTGTGCGCCCTCGGCGAGCGCGTCCGAGGCGGCCCCGAGCGTCGGTGTCAGCATCGCGCCATCCCCCGCCACGGGATCCGGGGACACCCCGGCCGGCGCCATGCCGGCCTGACGCTGGACCACGTCGGCCGAGCGGAGCGCCTCCTGCACGGCGAGGTACAGCGTCTCCTGCACCACCCGCGGCGCGCGAAAGCGCACCCAGGCCTTGGCCGGATGGACGTTCACGTCGACGTCCTGCGGGGGGCAATCGATCCAGATCACCGCCACCGGATGCTGATCACGCGCGAGCAGCGGCCGGTAGGCGTCGAGGAGCGTCTGGGTCAGCGCGGTGTCGCGCACCGGCCGGCCGTTCACCACCCAGGTGATCTCCTCGCGGCTCGCGCGCGCGTGCTGGGGAGGCGCTATCAAGCCCATAAGGGACAAACCGTGCTCGGCGCGGCGAACGTCGAGCATCTTGGCGGATACCTCCCAGCCGTAGAGCGCGCCGATCCGCTCGCGCAGGCTCCGCGCGCGCGGCGTGGTGAGCGCGGCGCGGCCGTCATGCGTCACCGCCAGGTGCAGCTCCGGGTGTGCGAGGGCCACGCCCTGGAGCAGGCGGAGCACCATCGCAAGCTCGGTGCGGGCGGCCTTGAGGAACTTGAGCCGCGCCGGCGTGTTGAAGAAGAGGTCCTGCACCTCCACGGTGGTGCCCGGCGGCGCCGCCACGGCGAGGGTGGGCTCGGCCTCGCCGGCGGCGCCCCGCACGAGCGCGCCCTGCACCGCGCCCTTCGCGCACGAGAGCAGCGAGAAGCGGCTCACCGCGGCGATGGCGGGCAGCGCCTCGCCGCGGAAGCCGAGCGTATGAATGGCGTCGAGGTCGGCGTCGGTGGCGATCTTGGACGTGGCGTGGCGCGTGAGCGCCCACCCGAGCTCCTCGGCGGTCATGCCGATCCCGTCGTCGCGCACGCGGATCAGCTGCCGCCCGGCGTCGCGCAGATCCACCGTCACGTGCCCGGCCTCGGCGTCGATGGCATTTTCCACCAGCTCCTTCACCACCGAGGCCGGGCGCTCCACCACCTCGCCGGCGGCGATCTTGTTGACGAGGTGCTCCGGCAGTAGCTTGATCCGGGTCACGGGCGATTCGCTCTCACCCTACCGCTCCCGGATGAGGCGCTGCCACTCCGCGAGGAGATTGAGCGCCTGGAGCGGAGTCGTCGAGCCGACGTCGAGGGCGGCCAGGTCCTTCAGGATCGGGTCGCTTCCGCCGGGGAACAGACCGAGCTGCACCGGCTCGGCGGATGCAGCGGTGCCCGCGGCGGCCAGGGCCGCGCGCTCGCTCTCGAGGTCGGCGAGGATGGCCTTGGCGCGCGCCACCACCGCGGCGGGGAGACCGGCGAGGCGGGCCACCTGGATGCCGTAGGAGCGGTCGGTGCCACCCGGGCGCACGGTGTGCAAGAACACGATCTCGTCGTTCCACTCGCGCACCGCCACGTGAAAGTTCCGCACGCGCGGCAGCCGCTCGGCCAGCGCGGTGAGCTCGTGGTAGTGCGTGGCGAACAGCACCTTCGCGCCGGGCCCGCGGCGTCCGCCGTGGTCGTGGAGGGCCTCCGTCACCGCCCACGCGATGGCGAGCCCATCCAGCGTGGAGGTGCCCCGCCCCACCTCGTCCAGCAGCACCAGGCTACGCGGCGTCACGTTGGCGAGGATGCTCGCCGTCTCCACCATCTCGACGAGGAAGGTGCTCTGGCCCCGCGCGACGTTGTCCTGAGCGCCCACGCGGGTGAGGACGCGGTCCACGAGGCCGACGCGCGCAGCGCGCGCGGGGATGAAGCTCCCCATCTGCGCCAGGATCACGAGCAGCGCGGTCTGGCGCATGAACACGCTCTTGCCGCTCATGTTGGGCCCGGTGAGGATCACCACTTGCGTGGATTCGGGATCGAGCATCACGTCGTTGGGGGTGAAGGCGGAGCCCGCGGCGGCGTCCAGCACGGGGTGCCGGCCCTCGTGAATCTCGAGGACGCGCCCGTCGTCGACCACCGGCCGCGTCCAGCCTCGGAGATGCGCCCCCTCGGCCAGGGCGGCAAGGGCGTCGAGGGCGGCGAGGGCGCGGGCGGAGCGCAGGAGTCCGGCCGCCTCGGCGGCCACCCGGGCCCGGATCTCGACGAAGAGCTCGAACTCCAGCGTGGCCATGCGCTCTTCCGCCCCGAGGGCGCGGCTCTCGTACTCCTTGAGCTCGGTCGTGACGTAGCGCTCCGCGCCCACCAGGGTCTGCCGGCGTACGTAGTCGGGCGGGACCTTGGTCGCATGCGTGTTGGAGACCTCGATCGAGTAGCCGAAGACTCGGTTGAATCGGACGCGTAGCGAGGGAATGCCGGTGCGGGCTCGCTCGCGGCCCTCGAGCGACGCGATCCAGTCCTTGGCTTCCCGCGCGGCCCGCCGGAGCTCGGCAAGCTCCGGGCTCCACGTCTCGCGAATGAGGCCTCCGTCCCGGAGCTCGCGCGGCGGCTCGTCCTCGAGCGCATCTTCGAGGAGTCGAGCCAGGCCGGGCACCGCGGCCACGTCCTCGGCCAGGCTGGTGAGGAGCGGTCCGCCCAGCCCGGCCACGCTCTCGCGCGCCCCCGGCAGCTCGCCAAGATAGCCGCGGAGCGCGACGAGGTCGCGGGCGTGGGCCACCCCGAGCGCGGCCCGGCTCGCCAGGCGCTCGATGTCGCCGATGCGCGCGAGACGCGTTCGCAGCGCCGCGCGCTCCGCCGGCGCATCGACGAGCGCACCCACCGCAACCTGCCGCCGCGCGATGGGCGACGTCTCGCACAGCGGGCGCAGAAGCCATTGCCGGAGGCACCGCGCGCCCATGGGTGTACGCGTGACGTCGAGCAGGCCGATGAGCGATCCCCTGACGTCCCGCTCCTGCGCGGTCTCGAACAGCTCGAGCGTGGTGAGCGCGGTGCCGTCGAGCACGAGCGCGTCGCCCGCGGTGAAGCGGAGAAGGCCGCTCACATGACCGAGCCGGTCCCCCTGGGTCTCGCGCAGATAGGCCAGCGCCGCGCCGGCCGCCTGCAGCCCGGCGCTCATGCCACCGAGCCCGAAACGCTCCAGATCCCCCACGCGGAAGTGCGCGTGGAGCAAATCGCGCGCGCTCTCCCGCTTGAACCAGCTCCCATCGCCCACCGTCAGCGGCAGGCCGAGCGCGCCGAACCGCTGGCGCAGCGCGGCGTCGCCGTCGGAGGCGATGAGCAGCTCGGCGGGCCGGCGCAGGAAGGCCGCCTCGAGCAGGCTCTCCGCGCCGGCCGCCTCCTCCCCCACCCAGAACTCGCCGGTGGAGACATCCACCAGGGCCAGGCCGAGCGCGGTCCCCGCCCGGTGGGCCGCGAGGAGGTAGTTGTTGGCGGCGCCATCGAGGTACTGCGTGTCGGTGAGCGTGCCCGGCGTGATCACGCGTACGACTTCTCGCCGCACGAGCTTCTTGCCCTTGCCGGGGGCTTCCATCTGCTCGCACACCGCGACCTTCTGACCGTGGCGGATGAGCCGGCCGATATAGGTGTCGGCGGCGTGATACGGGATGCCCGCCATCGGGGCCTTCCCACGCGCGGTCAGGGTAATCTGGAGCAAGGTGGCGCCGAGCTGCGCGTCCTCGAAGAACAGCTCGTAGAAGTCGCCCAGCCGGAACAGCAGCAGATAGTCGGGATACCGCCGCTTGAGCTCGCGGTACTGCTGCATCATCGGGGTGAGCTCGGTGCCGCGGGGATCGGTCACGCGCGCAGCAGACCCGTCAAGCGGTCGTAGGTCGTCTCGAGCGATTCGGGCAGCACCTTGGTGTCGGCGACCACCGGCATGAAGTTGGTGTCGCCGCTCCAGCGCGGGACCACGTGCATGTGCAGGTGCCCGAGCACGCCCGCGCCCGCCACGCGGCCGAGATTCATGCCGACGTTGAAGCCATCGGGCTGATAGCCCGCGTTCAGCGCGCGCACGCTGTCCTGCACCAGGGCCATGGTCTCGGCCATCTCGTCCGTGGTCGCGTCCTCGACGCGCGCGACGTGGCGGAGGGGCATGGCGAGAAGGTGGCCGGTCGCGTAGGGAAACGTGTTCAGGATCAGGAAGGCGCGGGGGGCGCGCCGGAGAATCAGGGCCCGCCGGTCGTCACCGGCGGAGAGAGCGGCACAGAAGACACAAGCAGCGTCGGGCGCTCCGGCGGACGTCACGTAACTCATCCGCCATGGTGCCCACAGGCGGTCCACTCGTCTGGGCTAGGTGTTGACGAGCTCGCGCAGCCGCTTGCCGACCTTGAAGAAAGGTACGCGCTTCTCGGGCACGCTCACCGAGTCTCCCGTCTTGGGATTGCGTCCCTTGCGGGAATTCCGGTGGCGGATCCGGAAGCTGCCGAACCCGCGCAACTCCACCTTGTCCCCCTTGGCGAGGGCATCGGTGATGTTGTCGAAGACGGTGTTCACGATGAGCTCCGTCTCCTTCTTGGTCAGGCTCGACACCCTCGACACTTCGTCGATGAGATCCGCTTTGGTCATGACCTGACTCCCTCCCCCGTACCCGGTCCGGCTTGAGTCGCGCCCCATCGGAGCACCCGTGGGGGCGGGGCGATCTTGCGTCACGCTAGCATGCGATCGAAAAGATTGTCAAGAAGGGCGGGGGGTTAGGGGTCACCTTGGCCCCGTCCCCCCTAGTACATCAGATAGAGGGGGGTCCGGAGCGTCGGAAGGCTGGGCAGGAGCGCAGAGGGCACCCCCACCCCGAGCTCGCTCTTGAGCAGGTCGGTGAGCGAGAAATGCTTCCGCGGGCGGATGAGCTTGGGCCTGCCGGGGATGCCGCCCAACCTGCCCGCCGCTTCCACCGCGTCCTCGAAGCCGCCCAGCTCGTCCACGAGCTTGAGGGTCTTGGCCTGCGCGCCCGAGTAAATGCGCCCATCGGCGACGGCGCGCACCGCGCTCTCCTCGAGTCCCCGGCCCTGGGCCACCGCGGCGATGAACTGGCCGTGGACGTCGTCCAGCAATGCCTGCAGGATGCGGCGCTCCTCGGGGGTCATGGTGCGGGCGAAATTCCCCACGTCCTTGTACGCGCCGGCCTTCACCACCACGTACTCGACCCCCACCTTCTTGAGAAGCCCCTCGACGTTCGCCATCTGCATGACGACACCGATGGAGCCCGTGAGCGTCCCGGGGTTGGCGAAGATGCGGTTGGTGGCGGCACCGACGTAGTAGCCGCCGGACGCGGCCACCGCGCCGAACGAAGCCACCACGGGTTTGCCCGCCTTCCGCACCCGCTGGATGGCGTTGTAGATCTCCTGGGTCGGTCCGACGACGCCGCCGGGACTGTTCACCCGGACGACGATGGCCTTGACCGCAGGATTCTCGGCGTGGTCGCGCAGCTCCCGCACGGCCTGATCGCCGTCGAGAATGATGCCCTCGATCTCGACCACGGCGACGCGGGGTCCTCCGGGCAGCGCGCCGTCCTCGAGCACGGCCAGAAGGAGCCAGACCGTGACGAGGAAGACAACGAGAAGCAGCGCGGCGAGGCCCGCCCCCAGCAGCAGGCTGCGCGCTCGTGAGGCCAACGCCGGCTAGTCCTCGTCGTCGAAGTCGTCGTCCTGACGCCGCCGCTTTCCCTTGCCGCGGCCGCGCCCGCCGCCCTCCGACTGCGGCGGCTCGTCCATCATTACCGCCGCCGCCAGCTCCTTGAGGCTGAGGCCGATGCGGCGCTCGTTGGGATCGACCCTGATCACGAGCAGGGTGAGCTCGTCCCCGACGTTGACGAGGTCGGCCGGTGAGGCAATGGGCCGGTTCGACATCTGCGAGATGTGGAGGAGTCCGTCCACGCCGGGCTCGAGCTCCACGAAGGCGCCGAAATCGGTGAGGCGGACCACCTTGCCGGTGACGCGTGAGCCCATCGGGAAACGCTGCGATACCGTTTCCCACGGGTCGGGCTGGATCTGCTTGAGGCCGAGGGAGATGCGCTTGTTGTCCCGGTCCACGTTGAGGATCTGGGTCTCGATGGGCTGGCCCTTCTTGAGCAGCTCCGAGGGATGCCCGATGTTGCGGGTCCACGACATGTCCGAGATGTGCAGGAGGCCGTCCACGCCGGGCTCGAGCTCCACGAAGGCGCCGAAGTCGGTAAGGTTCCGCACCTTCCCCTGCACGCGCATACCGGGCTTGTAGCGATCGTCGATGGAGTCCCAGGGATCGGCCTCGACCTGCTTCATGCCGAGGGAGATCCGCTTGGTCGCCTTGTTGACATCGAGCACCTGCACCTCGACGGTGTCGCCCACGTTGACGATCTTCGAGGGATGGCGGACCCGCCGCGTCCATGACATCTCGGACACGTGCACGAGGCCCTCCACGCCCGGCTCGAGTTCCACGAAGGCGCCGTAGTTGGTGAGGCTCACCACCTTCCCCTGCACCCGTGCGCCGGCCGGATAGCGCTGGTCCACGACCGCCCACGGGTCCGAGGACTTCTGCTTGTAACCCAGCGATACGCGGCCCGTCTCGCGGTCGAAATGGAGCACCACGACCTCGACCTGATCACCTACCTGGAAGATTTCCGAGGGGTGGCCGATGCGGCCCCACGACATGTCGGTCACGTGCAGGAGCCCGTCGATGCCGCCGAGGTCGATGAAGGCGCCGTAGTCCGTGATGTTCTTCACGGTGCCAGTCAGCGCCATGCCCTCGGTGAGCACGGCCAGGGTGTGCTTCTTCTTCTCCTCGCGCTCCGTCTCCAGCACGGCGCGCCGCGAGAGCACCACGTTGCCCCGGCGGCGGTTGAGCTTGATGACCTTGGCGCGGATGGTCTGGCCCAGCATCGTGGCGAGGTTCTTCACCGGGCGGAGGTCGACCTGCGAGCCGGGAAGGAACGCGCGCACGCCCACGTCCACGGCGAGCCCGCCCTTGACCACCTCGACCACGCGGCCCTCGACCGGCGAGCCCGCGTCGAAGGCCTTGGAGATCTGATCCCACACCTTAATCTTGTCGGCCTTGTCCTTGGAGAGGACGATGAGCCCCTCGGAGTCTTCCTTCGCCTCGAGGAAGACTTCGATCTCGTCCCCGACCTTGGGAGCGCCGCTATAGCGGAACTCCTCCATGGGGATGGCGCCCTCGCTCTTGTAGCCGATGTCCACGATCACGTCGCCGGTGCGCACCTCCACGACGCGGCCGCGGATCACCTCCCCTTCTTCGATGTCCCCCACGCTGCGGGACAGCCAGTACTCCATCGTCTCTTCGGGGGGTGTGTCCATCTCGCGCTGCCCGCTCGCGAGGTCCTGCACCTTCCGTTCATCCGTCGCCATAAGTCCCGACTGCCTCCTTTGTTCCCTCTATATATATATTGTTGCGAGCTTCCGTGTACGGGTAAGTCTCAGGCGGCCTGGCGCTGGAGTTGCGCGATGGCGCGCATCATTTCATCGGTGGCCGCGCGATAGGCGTCCTTTCGATCCTCCGGCGTCCCGCGCTCCCCCTCGGCCGTCGTCTTGAAGCGCATGGGCGGGCCGAAGCGCACGATGGCCTTGGCCGGCCGCGGGAACGCCGCCCCCTTGGGGAGCGCGCGCCCGCTGCCCGTGATGAGGACAGGCACGACGACCGCGCCGCTCAGCACCGCGAGCATTCCCGCCCCCGGCTTGGCCTCGCGCAAGGTCCCCTCGGGGCCGCGGGTGCCCTCGGGGAACACCAACAGCGCGCGGCCCTCTTCGAGCACCTTCAGCGCCGTTTTGAGCGCGCGGGCGTCCGAGCCCTCGCGGCGCACCGGCCGGGCATTGAGCGCGCGGATGAGGCGGCCGAGGAGCGGGATGTCGAAGAGCTCCGCCTTGGCGAGGAACGAGAGCTGTCGTGGCGAGGCGCCACCGACAAGCGGCGGGTCCAGCACGCTCGAGTGATTCGACACGAGCAGGAGCGGTCCCGTCTGGGGCACCTGCTCGGCGCCGCGCGCTTCCAGGCGGAAGTAGAGTCGCATGAGGAACACCGCGAGCGGCTTCAGGATCTCGTAGAGCACCGGGCCCGCTCCACTGCGTCCATGAGTCGTTCCAGCACCCTCGCCTCGTCCAGCCCCGTCGTGTCCACCACCACCGCATCGGCCGGCCGGACGAGGGGGGCGATGGCCCGGCCCATGTCCTGCCGATCGCGCCGCGCCACTTCCTCGCGCACGTGGTCCAGGTCCACCGTCACGCCACGTTCCATCAGCTCCTCGCGCCGCCGCCGCGCGCGCGCGTCGAGGGTCGCATCGAGGTAAAACTTCACGTCGGCATCGGGGCACACCACGCTGCCGGTGTCCCGGCCCTCCAGGACGACCCCGCCGTCGGCGGCGAGCGTGCGCTGCATCGGCGTCATCTTGTCCCGCACCGGCCGGAGCATGGTGAGCACGGACGTGAGCTCGCCGATGGCGGGCGCGCGGATCTCGCCGGTCACGTCGCGGCCGTTGACGAGCACGTGGTCGCCGTCGAGCGCCACGGTGGTCGCGTCGAGCATGGCGCGGAGGGCGGGCGTGTCCTCGGGGGCGAGCCCCGCCTCGCGCACCGCCCAGGCGAGCGCGCGGTACATGGCGCCAGTGTCGAGCAGGCGGAAGCCGAGCCGGCGCGCGAGCGCGCGCGCGGCGGTGGACTTTCCCGCCCCCGCCGGTCCGTCGATCGTGATCACGGGCTCCCGCCGGCCATCACACGTCATGCTTCCGCCCTCGCCGCCGGAGATCCCGCCAGGTCGTTGACCGCGGTGAGAAAGCCCGGAAAAGAGGTCGCGATGCAGCCCGTATCCTCCACCACTGTCTCGCCGTCCGCAAGCAGGCCGGCGATCACCAGGGACATCGCCATGCGGTGATCGCCCCCGCTCGCCACCGCCGCGCCGCGCAAGCGTGTTCCCCCTTCGATGCGCAGGCCGTCCGGCCGCTCGGTGATCCGCGCGCCCATACGCCCCAGCTCGGTGGCAATGGCGCGGATACGGTCCGACTCCTTCACGCGCAGCTCGGCGGCGTCGCGCACCTCGGTGGGGCCCTCCGCGAGCGCGGCGGCCACCGCGAGAATGGGCACCTCGTCGATGAGCCGCGGGATCTCCGGGCCGCTGATCTCGGCGCCGCGCAGGCGGCTTCGGCGGACCACGAGATCGGCGGCCGGCTCGACGGCGCTGCCGGGCCCGACGGGAGCCTGCCGCCGGATCGAGGCGCCCATCGCGTCCAGCACCTCGAGCACGCCGGTGCGCGTGGGATTGGTGCCCACGTGGGCGACGGCGACCTCGGGATCGGCCATGAGGGCGCCCGCCACGAGGAAGAAGGCGGCGGACGAGATGTCGCCCGGCACGGCCACCGTCTGCCCGTGGAGCGCGCCGCCCGGCGTCAGCGTCACGCCCTCCCCCGTCACGGCGAGGCGCGCGCCGAAGCCCGCCAGCATGCGCTCGGTGTGGTCGCGCGACTGGGCGGGCTCGTGCACCGTCACGGGGCCGTCGGCCCAGAGGCCGGCGAGAAGGAGCGCGGTCTTCACCTGCGCGGAAGCCACCGGAGACTCATAGGTGATGGCCTTCAACGGGCGAGCGCCACGCACCGCGAGCGGCAGGAGGCTTCCCTCGCGGCGGCCGACCACGGTCGCGCCCATGCGGCGCAGCGGGGCGGCCACGCGGTCCATCGGGCGGCTCCGCAGCGACGCGTCCCCCGTGATGACGGACCAGAAGGGCTGGCCCGCGAGCACGCCCACGAGAAGCCTGGCCCCGGTGCCGGAGTTGCCGCAGTCGATCACATTCTCGGGTTCGGTCAGCCCCTCGGGCCCCCGCCCGTCGACCAGGTAGTGGCCCGATCCCTTTCTTGTGACTTCCACGCCGAGTGCCCGTACCGCTCCCAAGGTGGCCAGGCAGTCCTCGCCCTCGAGAAAACCGGTGATCTCGGTGCGCCCCCGGGCGAGCGCGCCAAACAGCGCGGCCCGATGCGAGATGGACTTGTCGCCGGGCACGAGCACGCGGCCGGCGAGGCGCGGGACCGGTGAGACGCGAATCCTCACCCGATCTTCTCCCGGTGCTGCTTGATCCGCTCGAGCTCGGCCTCGACCGCGGCGGCGTCGCCCAGCGCAATCACCGCTTCGAGATGGTCGAGCGACTTGCGGAAGGCGGCGAGCGCCTCGGAGAGGGCCGCGCGATTGTCCTGGAAGATCTCTCGCCACACCGGCGGGCTGGACGCGGCGATGCGTGTGGTATCGCGGAAGCCGCGCGCGGCCACGTCGAGGAACGCGGGATCCATGCGCAGCACCGCGTCCACCAGCGCGTCGGCGACCAGATGGGGCAGATGGCTCACCACCGCGGTGGCGCGATCGTGGGTGAGCGGGTCCAGCACGGTGGCGCGGCCGCCCACCGCTTCCCAGAACGCGCGCACGCGCGCGAGGGCCGCCGGCGCGGTGCGCCCGGTCGGCGTGAGAATGACGGTCGCCGCGACGAAGAGATCGGCGCGCGCCTCCGCGAAGCCGGCGCGCTCGGAGCCCGCCATGGGATGGCTGCCCACGAAGTCCAGCGGGCGCTCGGCGGCCAGCCGGTCGGCGGTGGCGACGATGCGCCCCTTGGTGCTGCCCACGTCGGTGATGATGATCCCCGGCTCGGCGGCCGCCCACACCGCGGCGAGCTGCCGCTCGAGCGTCGCCACCGGGGTCGCGAGCACGCAGAGATCGACGCCGCGGAGTCCCGCGGCGAGATCGGTGGTGCCTCGATCCGCCGCCCCCGCCCGCACCGCCGGCGCCACGCTCGCCTCCGAGCGCCCCACCACGACGATCTCGCCGGCCAGGTGCCGCGCACGGGCCGCCAGCGCGATCGAGCCGCCCAGGAGCCCGGGGCCGACGATGCAGAGCCGCCGGATCACGCGCGCTTGGCCTCCTGGAGGACCTTGCGGAGCGCTTTCATCAACCGGCGGTTCTCCTCCGGTGTGCCGATGCTGATGCGGAGCGTGCTTTCCATGCCGAAGGACAACATGGGGCGCACGATCACGCCCTCGCGGAGCAGCCGCTGATACACGTCGAGCGCGTTGCGCCCGACGTCGACGAGGATGAAGTTCGCCCGCGACGGCGGGAAACGTAGGCCGAGCGCCGTGAACTCCTCGCTGAGATAGGCGCGTCCCGCCTCGATCATGCGCAGGCACTCGACGATGTGGGCGTCATCCTCCAGCGCGGCGCGCGCCGCCGCCTGGGCGAGCGAGTTCACGTTGAACGGGGGCCGGATGCGATTGAGCAGGCTCACGCAGTCCGGGTCGCCGATCGCGTAGCCCACACGTAGCCCGGCCAGGCTGGCCGCCTTCGAGAACGTGCGGAGGGAGACCACCTTGCGGCCCTGGCGGAGGTAGCTCAGCGAGTCAGGGAAGTCCGGGCCCTGGGCGAACTCGAAGTAGGCCTCGTCGAACACCACGATGGCGCGATCGGGCACGCGCGCCATGAAGTCCTCGACCTCGGGCGCGGTCACGATGGTGGCGGTCGGGTTGTTGGGATTGGCGATGAAGACCACCTTGGTCATCGGCGTGATCGCCCGCGCCATCGCCTCGAGATCCAGCCGGTGGTCCTTGAGGGTGACGACGACGCGGATCCCGCCGACCGCCTGCACGATCATGGGATAGACGACGAAGGAGGGGTGCGGGATCACCGCCTCGTCCCCGGGGCGCATGAACGCCCGCGCGATCAGCTCGATCAGCTCGTTGGAGCCGTTGCCGAGGATCAGGTGATCGGCGGTCACGCCGTGCCGGCGCGCGAGGGCCTCGCGGAGGTAGAAGCCGCTGCCATCCGGATAGCGGTTGAGCTGGGTGATGGCCGCCGCCACCGCCTTCTGCACGCGCTCGGACGGGGGCAGCGGATTTTCGTTCGATGCCAGCTTGATGGCGTCGTGGATGCCCAGCTCGCGCTCGAGCTCCTCGACGGGCTTCCCGGGCTCGTACGGGGCGATCCCGAGGATGTGATCGTTGGCGAGCGACTCCCATGACACGGACATGCGGGGCTCCTTAGGCGGCCGGGTAGGACCCGAGGATCTTGAGGAACTGGCAGCGCTCGCGGACCGCGCTCAGCACACCCGCGACGATCTCGGTATCCCGGTGACCCTCGAAGTCAACGAAGTTCACGTACTCCCAGGGCCGCCGCTTGGTCGGTCGCGATTCGATCTTGGTCAGATTGAGGCCGCGCTCGGCGAACGGCTGCAGGATGCTGAACAGCACGCCGGGCTCGTTTTTCATCGAGAAGAGAATGGAGGTCTTGTCCCGTCCGGTGACGGGGATGGGCCGGCGCCCGAGCACGAGGAAACGCGTGGAGTTGAAGCGGTTGTCCTCGATGCGCGGCCGCAGGACAGGCACGTCGTAGAGGCGCCCGGCCATCTCCGAAGAGATCGCGGCCACGGTGGGATCCTCCTTGGCCCGCTCCGCCGCGGCGGAGGTGGAGGACGTCTCCTCGGTGGCCACGTCGTGCAGGTTGGCGTTGAGCCACTGCCGACACTGGGCCAGTCCCTGAGGATGCGAACACACCTTCTTGACCTCGGAGAGGTCGCCCGCCCGGGAGAGGAGGAAATGGCTGATCTCGAGGGTCACCTCGCCGGTGATGAGGGCATCCGAGTCGATGAGACGGTCGAGGGTGACATTGACCGGCCCCTCGGTGGAGTTCTCCACCGGAACCACGCCGTATTCCGCGCGCCCCCGTTCCACCTCGTCGAAGACCTCGGCGATGCTGCGCGTGGGCCGTAAGAGCGCGGAGGAGCCGAAGCGCACCTGCGCGGCCTGATGCGTGTAGGTGGCGGCGGGGCCGAGGTACACGACGGGCAGCGGATTTTCCAGGGCGAGCGACGCGGAGAGGATCTCCCGCCAGATCACGCGAAGCGCCTCCGACGGGAGCGGCCCGCGGTTCTGCGCGATCAGCCGATCGAGGACCTGGACTTCGCGCTCGGGGACGAAGTAGGGAAGATCCTGCTGCCTCTTGAGCTCTCCGATGTGGAGGGCGGCGTCCGCGCGCTGATTGAGGAGGTTGAGGATCTGGTTATCGAGGTCGTTGATCCTGGATCGCCAATCGTCCAGGTTCATAGAGGCTCCCTGAGCCCAACTGTCACTAAAGCCTTCGCAGTATAAGGGAAGCCCCCTACCCGCGCAAGCGATTCAGGTCGGCGAGTTCCCCCGGGCGCAGAGGCCGGCTTTGCCCCGACCCGAGGTCGCCCAGCCGCAGAGGGCCGAAGGCGATGCGGCGCAGCCGTCGCACGGGATGGCCGAGGGCCTGGGCGTAGCGTCGCACCTCGCGGTTACGGCCCTCCGCGAACGTGAGCTCGAGCCACGTCCCCGTCGCCCCCGCCCGGCGCAGCACCCGCACGCTCCGGGGCACCGCCGCGCCGTCGTCCAGCACCACGCCACGCCGCCAGCGCGCAAGATCGGCGTCCCGGACGTGGCCTTCGACCTCGGCCTCGTACACCCGGGGAATCTCATAGCGCGGATGTAACAGAGCGTTCGCGAGCGGTCCGTCATCCGTCAGCAGGAGCAGGCCCTCGGTGTCATAGTCGAGCCGGCCCACCGGGAAGACGCGCGCCCGCACGTGCCCGATCAGATCGAGGACGACGGGGCGACCGCTCGGGTCGGTGCGGCTGGTCACGTAGCCGCGCGGCTTGTTGAGGAGCAGATACGTGCGGGGCGCCGCCGCCTGGAGGCGCCGCCCGTCCAGCGTGATGGTGTCGCGCTCCGGGTCGGCCTGCGCCCCCGGCTCCGTGCGCACCTGACCGTTGACGGTGACGCGGCCGGCGGCGAGAAGCGCCTCAGCCCCGCGGCGCGAGCTCAGCCCCGCCCGGGCCAGGATCTTGCTGAGACGAATCGGTGGCAGCCGCCAGCTCCTTGTCCAGCTCGGCCTGCCCCGACCCGTCCGGGGCGGACACATCCGGGATGTTGAGCTCGCCCTCGGGCTTGGGCAGATCGGCGAGGTCGCGCAGGCCGAAGGCCACGAGGAAATCGCGCGTGGTCTCGTAGAGGAACGGCCGGCCCGGGGTGTCCTTGCGGCCGGCGATGCGCACCAGCCGGCGCTCGAGGAGATTATCGAGCACGCCCTCGGAGTTCACTCCGCGCACCGCGTCCACCTCGGGCCGCGAGACCGGCTGGCGATACGCGATGATGGCGAGGGTCTCGAGCGCGGGGCGCGACAGCCGCTGCCGCGTGCGCGACCGCGCGAGCTTGACCAGCCACGGCGCGACCTCGGTGCGCGTCACCAGACGGAAGCCGCCGCCGACTTCGATCACCTGCAGCGCGCGCCCCTGCGACCGCAGGCGGGTGCCCAGCTCGTCGACGAGCTCCCGTGCGGCGTCGGGCGAATCGAGCTCCAGGACTTCGCGAATCGTGGTGGTCTCCACGGGCGTGTCGGAGGCGAAGAGCAGGGCTTCGAGAACGTCGATGGGCTCCGTCATTCCACGTCTCCCTGAGGCGCGGGCGCGGCCACGAGGTCGCCTGCCGCGGGATCGCCGACGGCGCCGCGCTCGATCACGATGTCGCCGAAGAGCTCGGCCTGGCGCGCGCGCGCCTGCCCCAGCCGCACCAGCTCGAGCAGCGCGAGCAAGGTCACCACCCATTCCGCGCGGACCCGATCCCCGCCCGCCACCGACGAGAATAGGAGGGACCACGTCGAGCGCAGCAGCGAGACGATCTCGCTCATGCGCTCCACCACCGAGATCGGATCGACCTCGACCGCCCGGGGCCGCTCGCGGCGCTGGTCGTCGATGAGCCGATTGATCGCGCGCACGAGCAGATGGACGGAGAGGTCCTGGAGCGGCACGTCCTCCGGCGGCGGCAGCTCGGCGGTGGTGCGGCCGAAGATCAGCGCCTGCTCGGCCTCGCGCGCGCCCAGCCAGCTCCCCAGCGCCTTCACCCGCGCGTACTCGGCCAGCCGTGCGGCCAGCTCCTGCCGCAGGAGCTCGCCCTCGGGGTCGAGATCTTCCTCGGCGGGCTCGCCGGTGGACGGCAGCAGGAGCTTGGACTTTAGGTAGATGAGCGTGGCTGCCATCACCATGAACGAGCCGGCGGTGTCGAGGTCCTGGAACTGCGCCGCCTCGAGATGAGCGAGATACTGGTCGGTGACGGTTCGGATGGGAAGCCGGGCGAGGTCCAGCTCGCTGGTGCGGCACAGATGCAGCAGGAGATCCAGCGGCCCCTCGAACGACTCGACCCGGACGGTGAGCGCGGGTGCGGCGACCTCGGTCACGGCTCGAGCCTCATCGCGTCCCGCACCTCATCCATCGTCCGGCGCGCCACTGTCTGCGCGCGGCGGGAGCCCTCGTGGAGGATCTCCAGCAGATCGGCAGGCCGTGCGGCCCACCGCTCGCGCCGGTCGCGGATGGTGGTGAGCGGCGGCAGCATGTGCTCCAGGAGCACGGCCTTGCAGTCCAGGCAGCCAATGGCGGCGATGCGGCAGCCCGTCGCGCACTGCTCGCGCGGGCCGTCAGGGGTGAAGATCCGGTGGAGGTCGAACACCGGACACACGTCGGGATTGCCGGGATCGGTCCGCCGCTTGCGCGCCGGATCGGTCACCATCGGCCTGATCTTCTGCGTGATCACGTCAGGCGGGTCGGCGAGCTCGATGGCGTTGCCGTAGGACTTCGACATCTTGCGGCCGTCGGTCCCCGGTACCTTCGGAATCTGGGTGAGCTTGGCCTGCGGCTCGGGGAACACGGGCTTCCACGTGTGGTTGAAGCGGCGCGCCACCTCGCGAGTCAGCTCGATGTGCGGCACCTGGTCCGCGCCCACCGGCACCCAGTGCGCCTTGTACATCAGGATGTCGGCGGACTGCAGCAGAGGGTAGCCGAGCAGGCCGTAGGACGGCGCCTCGATTCCCAGCTGCTCCACCATCTCCTTGTAGGTGGGAACGCGCTCGAGCCAGCCCACCGGGACCACCATGGAGAAGAGGAGGTGGAGCTCCGCGTGCTCGGACACCCGCGACTGGATGAACAGCGTCGAGCGTTCCGGGTCGAGCCCCGCGCCCAGCCAGTCCGCCGCCATCTCGAGGGTGGTGGAACCGGCCTCCGCGCTCGCCTCCGGCGCGGTGGTGAGCACATGCCAGTTCGCCACGAAGTAGAAGCAGTCGAAGTCCGTCTGCAACCGCACCCAGTTCTCCAGGGCGCCCAGATAGTTTCCAAGGTGGAGGCGCCCGGTGGGCCGCATGCCCGAGAGCACCCGCTGCTTCTCGCCTGCCATCACGCTCCTCGCTGGCGCTCGTCCTGCAGGATGCGGGCCTCCCAGGCTTTCGCGATCCGCAGGAAGACGTAGTCGGCGTACAAGACGGCGAGCACGAAGCCGCGCCAGCCGTCGAGGAAGCCGCGCTGAATAATGTACATCGAGAGGAAGCGGCCGAGCGGCCGGAAGATGAGGTCGGCGAGCCCGGCCCGCTTGCCGCGACGAACCCACTCCCCTGCCGCGAGCGTGGAGTAGCGATTGGAGCGTTGGACGAAGTCCTCCACCCCCCGGTAGGAATGGTGGAGCAGCGGCTCCGTGAGCGTCTCCACCCGCCCGTCCAGGCGCACCGACTCGTGCACCGCATCCGGCACGAAGCGTCCGGCGTGGCGACGGAAGAAGCGGAGCTGATGGTCCGGGTAGAGGCCGCCGTGGCGGACCCACGCCCCCCAGAAGATGTTCCGGCGTGGTAGCTGATAGCCGTCGGCGACCGGGCGGCCCACCGCGTCCTCCGCGAGGATGCCCGCGATACGCGCGTGCAGCTCGGGAGTGACGCGCTCGTCCGCGTCCAGCGCCAGCACCCAGTCGCCCCCCGCCTGCTCGAGGGCGAAGTTCTTCTGGGCCGCGAAGCCCGGCCACGCGCGCACCCAGACGCGCTCGGTGAATTCGCGCGCCAGCGCCACTGTCTTGTCGGTGGACTCGCCGTCGACGACCACGATCTCGTCGGCCCACGCCACGCTCTCGAGGCAGGCGCGCAGCCGCTCCTCCTCGTTCCACGCCACGATCGTCACCGAGAGGCGCGTCATCGCACGCTCCCGCGCTCGAGCAGCTCGCGCGCCGCCGCGTAGGCGGCGTCCGCGGAGAGCCCGGCCATGGAGCCATCGGGACTCTGGAGCCCGCGGCTCCGGGCGCCGTAGGGGCCGTTGCGCGCCGCGCGCGTGGGACCGAACAGGCCTAGCGCGGGCGTGCCGAGTGCCGCCGCGAGGTGCAGGGGCCCGGTGTCCCCCGCCACCATCAGGTCGACGCGGCGGAGCACCGCGGTGAGCTCGTCGAGGTCGGTGGGGGGGGCGAGCACCGGTCGCGCGCTCAGCCCGGAGCCGATCTGCTTGGCCATATGGATCTCATCGGGCCCCCAGAGGAGGAGAATGCGCGTGTCCGCCTCGGTGGCGAGACGCTCGGCGAGCGCGCGAAAGCGCTCCACCGGCCACTGCTTCTCGCGCCGTCCCGCTCCCGGATTGAGGGCGACGATGCGGTCGCTGCGCTTGAGCCCGGCCTCCACGAGGGCGTCATCCATGCGCCGCTCCGCGACCGGCCGCGGCGGGAGGTGGAACTCCGGCGCGCCCGCCGAGATGCCGAGGGGGCCCAGGAGCGTCAGGTACTGCTCCACCACGTGCGCGGCGGTGGACGGGGGGGTGATGCGCCGGTTCGTGAAGAGCACGTTCAGGCGCTCCCGGCAGTGCGACGCGCTGAAGCCGATGCGCAGCGGGGCCCCCGTATAGGCCGTGAGCACGCCGCTCTTGAGCAGCCCCTGCAGGTCGATCGCGACGTCGAAGCCGCCTCGGCGCACGCGCTGATGGAGACGGCCCAGCTTGCCCAAGACCTCTCGGGCGCCCGCGGGTCGCCGGACGAGACGCCGCCAGCGTCGCGTGTCCACGGGGACGATCTGATCGAGGTCGGGATGGTCGCGCAGGATCGCGTACTCCCGGGCCTCCACGATCCACGTGATGCGGGCGTCGGGCCGGGCCCGGCGCAGCGCGCGCGCCACCGGGAGGGCGTGAATCACGTCGCCCAGCGACGAGAGCTTCACGATCGCGACGTTCACCGCGCGCCCCCGAAGCGCTCGAGGATCACGCGGATCAGGTCTTTCGTGGAGTGATCCTTCGGGTCTCCGGCGATGGCGACGCGCCCTCCCGCCGCCACCACCGCCGCGCGCTCGGGCACCGTGGCCTCGGTGTAGTCCGTGCCCTTGGCCTGCACCGCGGGACGGAGCAGGCCGACCAGCCGCTCCACCGTGTCCTCGTCGAAGATCACCACCGCGTCCACCACCGCCAGCGCGCCGAGCAGCTCGGCGCGCTCCGGCGCGCTCATGAGCGGACGCCCCGCGCCTTTGAGCCGGCGGACCGACGCGTCCGAGTTGATCGCCACCACGAGCGCATCCCCCAGCGCCCGGGCGGCGGCCAGATAGCGGACGTGCCCCACGTGGAGGAGATCGAAGCAGCCGTTGGCGAGGACGATCGTCTTGCCGAGTCGACGCTGGGTGTCCGCCCAGCGGGCGGCCGCCTCAGGGTCGAGAACGGGCGCCATCGCTCCTCGGCTCGGACGCGAGCGCTTGGGCGAGGTCGGCCGGCGTGGCGCTGGCGGTGCCGCGCTTCATGACGACCACTCCGCCCGCCACGTTGGCGAGCCAGGCCGCGTGGCCGGGGGGCGCGCCGGCGGCGAGCGCGGCGGTGAACGCGCTGATCACGGTATCGCCCGCGCCCGTCACGTCAGCGATCTGATCGCTGCCGTGGATGGGAATGAACGTCACCGGCCCCTCGCGCTCGAACAGCGCCATGCCGCGGCTGCCGCGCGTGACGAGCAGGAGCTTTGCCCCGAGTCGCTCGAGCACCTGACGCGCGGCCTTCTCGATGGCGCGCTCGTCGACGAGCTCGGTCCCGGTGAGCGCCTCCACCTCGGGCTCATTGGGCGTGGCCGCGGTAGCGCCGCGAAACCGGAGAAGATCGTACCGGCTGTCGACCGACACGGGCGCGCCGCGCTCGCGGGCGCCCTGGCACACCGTCTCGAACACCCGGGGCGACACCACCCCGTAGCCGTAGTCGGAGCACACGACGCCGTCGGCCTCGCGCGACAGCGCGCCGAGCCGCTCGAGCAAACGCGCCTCCACGTCGGGGGGCAGGCCCGGCTCGGGCTCGCGGTCCAGCCGCACCACCTGCTGGCGCGTGGACTCGTAGCCGCCGGCCATGATGCGAGTCTTCACCGGTGTGCGGCGGCCCGGCGCGCGCACGAGCCCCTCGGTGCTGATGCCCGCGCGCTCGAAGAGCGCCGCGATTGCCGCGCCGCCCTCATCGTCGCCGACCACCCCGACCGGCACCGCCTGGGCCCCGAGCGCCTGCACGTTGTGCGCGGCATTCGCGGCGCCGCCGAGCCGGACTTCTCGATCCGTGAAGCGCAGGATGAGCACGGGCGCCTCGCGCGAGATGCGTGCCGGCTTGCCGTAGAGATATTCGTCGGCGATGAGGTCGCCCACCACGAGGATGCGCCGGCCGCGCAGCCGCCCCACCAGCTCGAGCGTGGCCCGCGCGGGAAACATCACGGCCGCCGCTCCGTGAGCACCCACGTGACCGCGTCCAGCAGATCCTCGGCCACGTGGTCGGGCTTCACCGTCCACTCCTGCCGTTGATGCTCCCACTCGCCGCGCCCGTAGCCCGTGAGCACGAGCACGCCCGCCGCCCCCACCGCCTGCCCGACAGCCACGTCGGAGATCCGGTCGCCGACCATCACCGAAGCCGCGAGGTCCAGATCGAGCTCGCGTGCCGCACGCTGGAGCAAACCGGGCCGGGGCTTGCGGCAGTCGCACACCGCGCGATAGGGCGGCTGGCCCTCGTGAGGATGATGGGTGCAGACGTAGAGACGGTCGAGATGCGCCCCCTGCGCGGCGAGCTGCCGGACCATCTCGGCATGCACGGCATGGAGCACGTCCTCCGAGAAGTAGCCGCGCGCGATCCCGGCCTGATTGGTGACCATCACCGCCGGGAGGCCGGCTTGATTGAGACGGCGCACGGCGTCCGCGGTGCGGGGCAGGAGGCGAATCCGGCTGACGTGATTCACATACCCCACCTCATCGGTGAGGCAGCCATCCCGATCGATGAACACCGCGGGGCGTCCGGCCATCGTGGGAAAGTGTACTGCCCTTGGCCCCGAACGATCAATAAAGATCAGGAGTTCGGAGTCGCATCAGCCTGCGATCTCCCGGTAGAGATTTTCGAAGGCGGCGGCTTGGGCAGCATAGGTGTACGGCTCGGCGGCCGCCCGCGCGGCCCGGCCGAGGGTAACCGGGTCGGCCTCGTGCAGGCGCTCCAGTCCCTCCGCGATCGCCCCGGCCTTCACCTCCGGGACCACCCAGCCGTTCACCCCGGGGCGAATCAGCTCGGCGCCCCCGGCGTGCACGCTGGTCAGCATCGGGCGGCCGGAAGCCAAGGCCTCGAGGTGCACGTTGCCAAACGGCTCGTAGCGGGCGGGCAGCGCCACCACGTCCGCCGCCGCGTAGAGGCGCTCGACGTCGTGTCGCGCGCCGGCCCAGATCATCTGGCCACCCACGTCGAGGCGCGCCGCCAGCGTCTCATAGGGGCCGCGGTCGCCCTTGCCCGCCACGATGAGGCGCACGGCCGGGTCTCGACGAAGCGCGAGCGCTTCGACGAGCGGGCCAAGGCCTTTGCGCTCGAAGCCCGAGCCGACGAACAACACGCACCAGGCGCCTGCCTCGAGACCCAGCTCCGCACGGGCGGGTGCCCGATCGCGCAGTCGCGCCTTCGGATCGAAGCGCGCCAGATCCACGCCGTTGTATACGAGGGTCACCCGATCCGGCGGGGTCGCGTAGAAGCGCTCCATCTCGGCCTTGCCGCGCGCGGAAATCGCCACGATCTGGCGGACACCTTTGAGCTGAAATATACGTGTTTCCAGCCTGATGACATATCGATGATACGGACTTCCTCGAGCCCGCCGACCCATCGCCTCGAGGTAGCCTCGATGCGTGCCCTCGCCGGCGCGGTATACGTCGGCCCCTGTCAGGCGCTCGTGGGTCTGCACGATGTCGTAGCCGCCCGCGCGCGCCGCCGCGCGCGCGGCGATCCCGAATGACACGAGCCGCAGCAGCGAGGGCTGTCGTAGCACCGGCAGCCGGCGCACCCGAATGCCGTCGACCGGGCGCTGGCCCCGCGTGGTGAGGAGCGTGACGGCGTGGCCGCGGCGCGCGAGCTCGCCGACCAGCCCCGCGGTGGCCGTCTCCACGCCGCCGTGGAAGGTGAAGGGCCGGCACACCAGCCCGAGCTTCACCCTCGGGCCGTCCGGGCGAGGAGTCCCTGCACCAGCGGGAACAGATCGCGGCGCGCGCTGGTGAAGCTATAGTGTGCGATGCAGCGCTCCCGGGCACGGGCACCGAGCTCGTGCGCCTTCTCGACATCGCTCGTGAGCTGCTCGATGGCGGCCCCCAGCGCGGCGGCGTCTCCGGGAGGAACGAGGACGCCACAGCCGCCGCCGTCGAGGATCTCGGGAATCATGGACACGCGCGTGGCGACGATCGGGCGCGCCAGCGCCATCGCGTCGAAGAGCTTGGCAGGCACCTGTCCGCGCGTGTCCGGGCCCTCCCGCTGGGGGACCGCCACGACGTCGGCGGCCTCGAGGTAGCGCGGCACCTCGGAGAACGCGATGGCGGGGATCAGCCGCAGCGCGGGCAGCCGGGCCCGTAGCCGGCGGCCGGTGGCGCCGTAGGGGTCGGTGCCCACGAGTGCCAACACAAGATCGGGCCGCGCGAGCGCGGCCACCGCCTCCACCAGATCATCCACGCCCTTGTGCTCGCGCGCGGTGCCGAGAAACATGACGAGACGCTTCCCCGTGGCGTCGAGGCGCGCCCGCACCTTGGCCGGATCGGCCAGGCCGGGGCGCCAGGCGTCGGTGTCCCGGACGTGCGGGATGAGCGTGCCACCGAACCGCTCCTGGAGGAACCGCGAGGCGACGGTGATCGCATCGGCGGTGCAGGCCGCCCGCTCCATCAGCCAAGTCCAGGGCAAGCCCCGGGGATTGGTCCAGTTGACCGCGCGCCCGACCGTGCCCCAGACGCCGCCGCGCAGGAAGAACCCGACTTCCCAGTCGTCGATGTCGAGGATGAGCGGGCGCCCGCCGAGCCGCCGCTTGAGCAGCCCGAGGCCGGCCGAGCCGAGCCGCGGCTTGGAGGCGTAGAGGAGATCACCATCGGCCGCGCGCAGGAGGCCCGGCACGGCGCCCGCAAAGCTTGCGATGCGACCCGTCGGCACCGTCACATAGCGCACCCCGTCGGCGGCCACCGGGGGCCACACGCCGGCGCCGTGACGCGGTCCCACGATCTCGACCTGAGCGATGGGCGCGAGCAGCTGGGCGAGGAGGTGGGCGCGACCGGCGGCATTGCCGGAGACGTCGAAGCAGAGAACGGAGACCTTCACGCGGTGGGCGTCGCCAGCGCCGTGTACCGTGCGGCCAGCGCCTCCGCGACGCGCGCGCCCGAGAGGCGCCGCTCCACGAGGTCGCGCCCCGCCTTGCCGAGCCGGACGCCCAGCCCGGGCTCGGTGAGCAGCGCCTCGACCGCGTCGGCGAGCGCGCCGACTTCTCCGCCGGGCACCAGCAGCGCGCTCTCGCGGTCGACCAGCACCTCGGGCACCACGCCCACGCGACTTGCCACGACGGGTCGTCCCGCGGCGAGGTACTCGAAGAGCACGCGTGACATGCCGTCGGACTCGAGGGGTACGTAGAGCGCGGCATCGAAGCCCGCCACCATCTCCGGCGCGTCCACCAGGCCGTCCATGATGGTCACGCGGTTGGCAAGACCGAGGCGAGCGCGTAATGCGCGGATCTGCAGGTGCATGGAGCCGCCGCCGACCAGCGCCGCGTGGAACGGGCGGCCGGCGCGTGCCAGCCGCGCCAGCGCCTCGAGGGCGACGGTATGGCCCTTCATCGCGCGAAAGCCGCCGAGGAGACCGACCACCGGGACATTGTCCGCAATGCCCAGCGCGCCGCGCAGCCCGCGCGGGCTCCGGCCGGGCCGCCAGGCCTCGGCGTCGACGCCGCCCGGCAAGGCCACCGCGCGATCCGCGTCCACCAGGCCGGCCGCGAGGTACTGGCGGCGGATGGCCTCGGTCACCGTGACCACCAGCGCGGTTGCCCGCCGGTAGAGCCAGCGATTGAGCGAATGCGACCGGACGGGCTGCACGATGTGCCGCGTGCGCACGAGCGGCCGCGGCGTGCGCGACAGACGATTGGCGAGGGCCGCCAGCCAGTGCTCCTTCCCCCGGTGCACGTGCACCACATCGATGTCGTCCAGCCAACGCCGCAGGCGACGGAGATCCGCCGCGTCGGCCGCGGGATGTATCCCGCCGGTGAGCTCCAGCAGCTCCACGCGCCCGACTCCAGCGGCGCGCGCGCGATCGATGACGCGTGCCTCGGTGCCGCGCCGGCAGGCGAAGACCACCTGATGGCCGGCCCGCTCGAGCTCGACGCTGACGCGCGCCGCCCAGTAGGCATCCGATGACCAGCCGCGGCAGGAGACGATCTGGAGCACCTTCATGCGGGCCTCCGTCGGCGCGCCACCGCCTCGCGGTACACCGCCTCCACCTGTGCGGCGTGGCGGGAGGGGCTGAATTCTTCGAGGGCCCGCCGCCGCCCCGCCTCCCCCATGCGCCGCGCCCGAGCGGGATCAGCGGCGAGGGCGGCGAGCGCCGACTCCACCGCCTCGGGCCGCTCGTCGTCCAGGAGGAGCCCGGTCTCACCGTGCGCGACGGTGTCGGGAAGCGCACCGATGCGCCGGGCCACCACGGGGCGACCCGCCGCCATCGCCTCGAGGGCGGCGCGGCACGACTCGTCCGAGCCTGCGCCCACCAGAACGAAGGTATCGAGCGCCCGGAGGACCGCGGGGAGGTCGGCGTCGCGATACCCGGTGAATATGATCTCCCGCTGGAGCCCCAGCTCGTGGACCACTGCCTCGAGGCGCGGCCGCGCCTCCCCCTTGCCCACGAGGAGCAGCCGCGCGCTCGGATAGCGCCCGAGCAGGCGCTGGAAACCGCGGATCAGCAGCTCGTGCCCCCGGTTGTGGGCGAGACGCGCGACCGAGCCGATGATGGGGCCGGTGGCGGGGGCGCCGTCGATCCCGAGCTCCGCTCGCACTGGGGTGGGATCGGCGTCCTCCATGAAGCGGGCGAGATCCACCACCCCGCTGACCCGGTGGATGCGCTCGGGCGCGATACCGGCGAGGCGCGCGCGCTCCTCGATCTGCCGGCTCACCACGATCACCGCGTCGGCGCGCCGGTAGAGCGCGCGAGCCACCCGCCCGACGCGCACCGCGCGCTGATTGTGGAACGTGCGGACCAATGCGGCGGGCCCCCGCGCCACCGCGCCCAGCCAGTGGTCGTGCGAGTGGTGCACGTGCACGATGTCGATGGCCTCCCGGCGCACCAGCTCCCGCACCCGCCGCACGTCGGCCACCCACGCCCACGGGGCCCCCTTCACGTCGAGAGAGAGCCCGGCCTCGGGCTCGATGCCGGCCTCGCGGGCCTTGGCCTCGAAGCGATCGCCCGCGATCAGTCCCAGCCGCACGGTGTGACCGCGCCGCGCGAGCCCGTCGATGAGCCGGATGACGGGGTCGGCGCTCCCGGTCCACCAGCGATTCGCGACCAGGTGCAAGATGCGGAGGGGCGGGGCCTCGGGCGTCATCGCCGCGGGGCGAGCAGCTCGTCATACAGGGCGATGAGGCGGCCGATCGAGGTCTCGCGCGAGAAACCCTCCTCGCAGCGCTTACGCGCCGTCCGCGCGCGCGCCGCCGCCGCCGCGGGGTCCGCGAGCACGCGCTCGATGGCGGCCGCGAGCGCGGCTGGATCTTCGGGCGGCACCAAAAGACCGGTGACGCCATCGTCCACGAACTCGGGAATGCCGCCGATGCGACTCGCCACGAGGGGGATGCCCGCGGCCGCGGCCTGCAACAGCGAGCCCGGCACGCCCTCGGTGCGCGTGGAGGCGAGTGCGAAGCAGTCCATGACCCCGAGCAGCGCCGGCACGTCGGTGCGGAAGCCGGCGAAGCGCACCGCGTCCGCGATCCCGCGGTCGCGGGCGAGGCCTTCCGCCCAGGCTCGCCGGCCGCCGTCACCCACGAGTAGTAGACGGGCGTCGGCGCGCCGCGCGTGCACGCGCGCGAACGCGTCGAGCAGGTGGTCGTGGCCCTTGGAGCCGCGGAACATCGCCACGGATCCGACGATGGGGCCGGCCGGCTTTCCTGCCGGGCTGGCCAGGCCCACCGACTCGAGGACGGCCGCGCTGTCGCGGGGTACGGCGAACGCGTCGAGGTCCACGCCGGCCGGGATGGCGATCACCCGCTCGGGACGCGCGCCCGCCGCGATCACGAGCTGCCGGATCTCCTCGCCGCTGGTGATCACGCGGTCGGCGAGCCATCGGTACACGGGATTGAGCCCGCGTCGGATGGGAATCGACACGTGGCGCGTGCGCACCAGCGGCACGCGCGTCCAGCGCGCGGCCATGCCGGCCACCCAGGCGTCGATCGAGCTGTGCGTGTGGACGAGGCTCACGCGCTCGCGCCGGATCAGACTCGCCAGCGCGCGCACCGCCCGGAGATCGACGGGGCCGCGCATCCGCACCGCGACCACGGGAATGGCGCGGGCGTGAGCGTGCTCGATGAAGCGGCTGCCCGGCTGGCCCGCGAGGAGGACGCGCCAGCCGCGCTCGGCGATCCAGTGCGACTCGTCGAGAGTGCGGATCTCCTGCCCGCCGAGCCCCGGCGAGGCCTCGGTGTGGAGGACGACCTTCACGCGACCGCCTCCCGCACCACCCTCGCCACCGCCTCGGCCTCGATGGCGCGCATGCACACGTGGTCGATGGGGCAGACGTCGAGGAAACACGGCGCGCACGGCGCCCCGGGCGCCACGACGCGGGCCCGCCCCGAGCGTGGGGCGGTGAGCCGCGGATCGGTGGGGCCGAACAGCGTCACCGTGACCACACCGAGCGCGGCCGCGAGGTGCGCCACTCCCGTATCCGCGCTGACCAGTCCGCGAAGCCGCGGCAGCAGGTGCGGCAGCAGCGCGGGGCGATCGCGTCCCACGAGCGAGCGCGGCGACGTCGCGGCGAGCCCGAGCACCGCCTCCGCGGCCGCGGCATCGTCGCGGCCGCCCAGCAGCATGACGGGCAGGTCGAGCGCCTGGAGCCGATCGGCGAGCGCGGCCCAGCCGGCGGACATCCAGCGCTTGGCCGGCCCCGCTGCAGCGCCGAGGTGAAGCCCGATCGGCCTATCGCCGCTCCGCACGCCATCGAGCAGCGCGTCCACCTCCGCCTCGGCAGCAGCATCGTCGGGCACGCGGAGCCGCGGCTCGCGCGCGAAGGTGGTGATGCCCAGGGCTTCGACCAGCAGCCGGTACTCATCGACCTGATGGCGGCGGGGCTCGGGCAGCGGGACCCGGTCGGTGAGGTAGAGCCCGCGCGCATCGGTGTCGAAGCCCACTCGCCGGCGCGCGCCCCACTGCCGCGCCGCGCGAGCGGCCTCGAACGAATTGGGGAGCACCAGCGCCAGGTCGGGCCGCGCGTCCGCGAGGGCGCGGGCGAAGCGCCGCCGGGCCGGAGACGCGGGATAGGCGAGCAGCGCGTCGGCGATTCCCTGTCCGCGCAGCAGCGAAGCCCAGCGTCCGATCACGGTGATGGTCGCCTCGGGCATCGCCTCGCGCAAGCGGGCCAGCGCAGGCTGGGCCATGACGGTGTCACCCAGCCAGTTGGGGGCGCGCACCACGAGGGTCGGGGGCACGCCCGCGCTCACCCGCGCGCGGGCGCGGCGACCTGTCGCAGCGCTTCCACCCAGGCGGCCTGGCCGCTGGACAGGACCATGCGCACGGCGAGCACCCAGACGGGTAGGCCGGGCAGCGTCTTCTCGCGGAGCCGCACGGCGTCCTTCTCCGTCGTGATGAGGCCCTCGGCTCCGGCCAGGCGCGCGCGTCGCGCCACTTCCGCGAGATCCACGTCGGTATACCAGTGGTGATCGCCGAACTCGGCGAAGCCCGCGAGGAGGACGCCCATGGTCGACAGGGTGTCCATGAACGAGCGGGGCGACGCCAGCCCGCCGAAGCCCAGCAGGCGCCGGCCGCGCAGCTCGGGGAGGGGGAGCCGCGCGCCATCTCCGACGCGCCGCACTTCGAGGGGCTCGTACCGCGCGGTGACGACCGGCGCGGGCGAGTCGTGCAGCCGCAGTGTGCGGGTGACCGCGTCGACGACCTCATCGTCGGCGGGATTGGTCACGACGACCACGTGGCTCCGCCGCAATGCGGAGAGCGGCTCGCGGAGCTGACCGCGCGGGAACAGCCGCCCGTTGCCCCACGGCGCGCGGGCGCTGACGACGAGGATCTCGAGCGACTTGGCGATGGTCCGGTTCTGGTAGCCATCGTCGAGCACGATGACGGAGGCGCCGTGGGTTTCCACCGCCAAACGCCCGGCCTCGAAGCGATTCTCCCCCACGATCACGGGGATGCCCGGAAGACGCTCCGCGAGCAGCAGGGGCTCGTCGCCGGCGGCCCGCGCGCCCAACCGGACGCCCCCGCGGTCCGCGACGACGTGCACCCCGCGGGTGGCGCGACCATAGCCGCGGCTCACCACCACGGGCGCCGCGCCCAGGGCGACGAGCGTGAGCGTGGCGAGCTCGGCGAGCGGTGTCTTGCCACTCCCGCCCACGGTGACGTTGCCCAAGGACACCACGGGACACGGCAGCCGCCCTGTCTTGAGCATGCCGGCGTCGTAGAGCCAGCCGCGGGCCATCAGCGCGGCGCGATAGCCCACGGACAGGCTGCCGAGCACGGCGGCGAGGGCGCGAGGCGTCTCCTCCTCCCACGCGCGCCGCAGCCAGGCTTCGGGGTCCCGCCGCACGCGCACGACGGCCTCGCTGGTGGCCCGGCCGCGCGCCAGCTGCTCGCTGTCCATCGGCTCGCTACCCATCTTTCGACATGCCCTCCCCGCCGGCCAGGTATCGCGACACCAGCTCGAGCGTCGCCCGCACCCCGCCCTGGCGCCGCACCACCGCCTGATACCCCGCGTCGCCCATGGCCCGCGCAATGTCGGGCTTCTCCAGGAGCTCGCGTAGCGCCGATTCGAGCGCGGCCGCGTCGGTCACCCGGCGGGCACCACCCGCCTCGAGCAGCATCTCCGCGCTCTCGCGGAAGTTGCTCGTGTAGGGGCCGAACAGCACGGGCTTGGACCGGAGCGCGGGCTCGAGCATATTATGCCCCCCGGTGGGGACCAGGCTGCCACCCACGAAGACCGCCTCCGCGAGGTGATAGAGGGTCGCCAGCTCGCCCACGGTGTCGAGGATGACCACCGGCGCGCCGGCCCGGGCCGTGGGCAGGCGGCTCCGCCGCACCGTGCGGATCCCACGATCCTCGAGCATGCGCTCGATCTCGGGCACGCGCTCGGGGTGACGGGGCGCCAGGAGAAGCACGAGGTCGCGGTGATCGGCGCGGAGGCGAGCGAACACATCGGCCATCACCTCGTCCTCGCCACGGTGGGTGCTGCCCGCCACCCAGACGCGCTCGCGCGGCCCGAGCCCGAGCAGGCGCTCCCACAGCTCACGCACCCCTGGGCCGTCCACGACCGCGTCGGTCTTGAGACTGCCCGTGACCACGACCCGCTCGGGCGGGGCGCCCAGTGCGATGGCGCGGCGCGCGTCCTCCTGCGACTGCATGCCCAGCACGGTGATGGACTGCAGCATGGGCCGCGTCAGGAACCGCACCCAGCGGTAGCGCCGGAAGGAGCGGTCGGATAGCCGCCCATTGGCGATCATGCTGGGAATGCGTCGGCGCGCGAGCGCGTCCAGGAAGTTGGGCCACAGTTCGGTCTCCATGCCGATGAAGAAATGCGGACGGATCGCGGCGAGCGCGCGCTCGACGGGCCCGGGCAGATCGAGCGGAAAGTACCGGTGGGTCACCGCGCCATTCAGCCCGTCGGCGACCACTCGGGCGCCCGTCGGCGTCACCGTGGTGAGCACGATGCTCACCCCGGGCCACTGCCGGCGTATGCCCTCGATCAGCGGCATCGCGGCGATGACCTCCCCCACCGATACCGCGTGGATCCAGCAGCGTGGCTCGGTGGGAAGGTCGGCGCCGAGGTGTCCCAGGCGCTGGCGGAGATGTACCGGGTGACCGCGGCGGAACAGCCGCCGGACCGCGACCACGGGGGCGTAGAGCGCCAGGGCTCCCGTGAGCACGACGGTGTAAAGGCCGCGGATCATGCCGCGGCCTCGAGGTCCGCCGCGCTCGAAACCGTCGCGAGCGCCGATTCCAACGTTTTCCGCGCCCGCTCGCGGGCGTCAGCATCGGCCTGGCGCCCCACCGCGAGAGGCTCACCGAAGCGCACCACGCAGCGGGCGAAGGGCCGCGGAACGCGAAAGCCGTCCCACGAGCGCAGGCGCCATTCTGACGAGGCGGCCACCGCCACGGGCACGATGGCCGCGCCGGTGAGCGAGGCGAGGGCGATGATGCCCGGCTTCGCGATCTCGCGCGGCCCACGGGGCCCGTCCGGCACCACCACCACGCTCGTGCCCTCGGCGAGCGCGCGGGCGAGGAGCCGCAGGGCTTCCGCGCCGCCTCGGCTCGAGGAGCCACGCACCACATCCAAGTTGAAGCGTGCGCACAGCTTGGCCACCATCTCCCCATCGCGCGAGCGACTAATCAGGACGCGGAGGCGGCGACCGCGATAGAGCGCGGGCAGGAGCAGGATGCGCGAGTGCCACGTCGCGAAGATGAACGGCGTCCCCGCACGCCAGCGCGCACCCGCTTCCCCTTCCGCATAGCGCACCCGGCACGTGGCGGCGAGCAGGCGTAGCGCGGGCGCGCCGAGGGCGGGGCCCAGGGTCAGCGAGAGCGCGCCGTTCATGCCGCGCGCGCGGCGTCGAGCACGGCGCGCGCCGCGCGCGGTCCCACGCCGGGCTCGCCCAGACGCGCGCGCAGATCCACGAACGCCGCCTGCTGAGCGGCCGCGGCGCCCGGCTCGGCGAGCAGGCGGCGCGCCTCGGCGGCGAGCCGCTCGCCGGTGGCGGCGCTCTGCAGGAGCTCGGGCACCACGGTGCGCCCGGCCACGATGTTGGGCAGGCTGATCCACGGAATCCGGATGAGTACGCGCGAGATCGCCTCAGTGACACGCGAGACCCGATAACAGACGACCATTGGCGCACCCAGGAGGGCGGCCTCGAGCGTCGCGGTGCCGGATGCAATCAGAATCGCGTCCGCGGCGACCATGATTTCGTACGTGCGCTCGGGCAGCACCCGGACGTCCGGGCCTCCCGCGGCCCGGCTCGCCGCGACCAGCCTCTCGACGCGCGCGCGATCCACGGAGGGCGCGAGCCCGAGGAGGAAGCGCGGCACCTGACCGCCCGCGGGGGCGGCCAGGCGTCGGGCGGCGTCGAGCATCGCGGGGAGCAAGCGCGAGACTTCTTCACGCCGGCTTCCCGGGAAAAGGCCGATGACGGTCGAATCAGGCTCGACGCCGAGGGCGGCGCGGGCCGCGGGCCGCTCGAGCCCCACCGGCAGCACGTCGAGCAGCGGATGGCCGACGAAATCGACGGCCGCCCCCGCCGCGCGGTAGAGTGGCAGCTCGAAGGGAAACACCGCGAGGACGCGGCTCGCGAGCCGCGCGATCAGCCGGGCGCGCCCGCGGCGCCATGCCCACACTTGCGGCGGGATGAAATAGATCACGGGGACACCGGCGCGGTGCGCCTGGCGTGCGAGGCGCATGTTGAACTCCGGGAAGTCGATGACGACGAGCGCTCGCGGCGGCGCCTCGCGCAGCCGGCGCACGAGTGCCCGATAGGCCCGGTAGAGGCCGGGAAGACGGCCGACCGCCTCGCTGGTTCCCACCACCGCGCGCGCGGTGGGATCGGCGACCACCTCCATGCCGGCCGCGGCCATCCGCGGGCCGCCCATGCCCACGAGCCCCAGGTCGGGCTCGAGCTGGCGGAGGGCCCGGCACAAAGTGCCGCCGTGAAGGTCGCCCGACGTCTCCCCCGCCGAGAGCATGATGGCTCCCGCCCGTACGCTCACGCGGAATCCTCCAGCGTGACGAGGGCGATGCCGGCCGCGTCCGCCCGCCGGGCCACCGCCTCGTGGTCGACCACGAGCGTCCGCCCGCGTGCGACGGCGAGCGCCGAGGCCCCGCCCGCCTCCATGGTCTCCAGAGTGGCGAGGCCGATCGTAGGAATGTCGAAGCGGAAGTCGTGGTCGTCGGCCACGGCCTTCACCACCACCGCGCCGGGCCCCGACAGCCGCACGCCGCGTCGAATCGCCTCGTCGGTGCCCTCCGCCGCTTCCACCGCCACGGTGACGCCCCGCGCCCGCACGACCGTCTGGCCCACGCCCCGGTTGGCGAGGTCGTGGGCCAGGCGCCAGCCCTCGTGGATCTCGGTCCACTCCGCCTCGCTCGGGGCCCGCGTGCTGAGCCGCTCCGACGCCACCAGCCAGGGCCCGAGGAGCCGGCGCTGATCCATGACCTCGATGCCCATGCTTCCGAGCAGGGCCACCGCCATGCGGCCGAGCGAGCCGTCCGCGAGGCCCTCGCGGGAGAGGTCACGACCGGCGTCATCCGCCTGCTCGGCATGCGCGAAGAAGCGCCGCTTGGCGAAGCTGCCCACGAAGGCCACGGCGCCCACGCCCTCCGGACCGAGCGCGCCGAGCACGCTCTGCAGGTCGGTCACCTGGGACGGTACGACGCGGTCGGCGGCGGAGGCCAGATCGGGCGCGTCAGCGAAGGCGAAGGCCACGACCCGCCATCCCTGCCGCCGCGCCTCGGCGGCGGCCCGGCCGGGTAGGATCCCGGCCCCGGCCATCAGGCCGAGGCAGCGCTCCACGGCAGGTCCTCCGGCCACGCGGTTTCGCCCCGGCCCTCGCGGATCATGCGCTCGATCTCGAGCGCCACGGCGAGGGACCGGAGATCATCGCCCTCGACGAGATCCACCCGCCCGTTCGCCTGGGCCGCGCGCGCCGCCGCCATCAGGTGGCGCAGCTCGAGCTTGAGGGGATTGTCCTTGTGGACGAAGAGGTGCTCCACGAAGGAGGCCTGCCGGTAGCGGATGGCCTCACGGTTCACCGTGTACTCCTGGGCGGCGCGCCGGTGGATCTGGATGTCCTGATCCTGGTAGTCGAGGATGATGTAGGCGTCGGGCTGCGTGATGGCGAGCGTGCGGATCTTCTCCTCCGTGGCCCGGCTCGCGGTGATGATGGCGATGGTGCCGGAGTCGAAGCCGATCTGGACGGTGGCCACGTCGGCGAGCTCCGAGTGCACGCTGCCCCCGAGGGCGGAGAGGCGGCGGGGGGGCGAGTCCACCAGCTGCAGCACGATGTCGATGTCGTGGATCATGAGGTCCATGACCACGGAGTCCTTCTGCACCCGCGGCACGAACGGGCCCAGGCGACGCGACTCGATGAGCAGGGGCCGGTCCACGATCTTGCGCAGCTCCTGCACCGCCCCGTTGAAGCGCTCCACGTGACCGACGTGGAGCACCGCCCCGCTGGCGCGCGCCAGCGCGAAGAGCTCGCGCGCTTCCGCCAGCGTGGGGGTCATCGGCTTCTCGACGATGACGCTGACGCCGGCTTCCAGGAGGTCGCGCGCCACCGCGAAGTGCCGGTGGGTGGGCACGGCGATGCTGACGACGTCGACCTTCCCGATGAGATCGGTGTGATCCTCGAAGGCGACCACGTCGTACTGGCGCGCCACCGCGTGGGCGCGCTCCCGGTCCACGTCCACCACGCCCACGAGGTCCACGTCCCACAGCTCGGCGTACACGAGGATGTGGTACTGGCCCATGTGCCCGGCCCCCACCACGGCGGCCCGGATCCGCCGCTCCCCCCGCGTGCTCACGACAGGAGCTCTGCGCCGCGCTCGGCGCTATCCGCACCGCCCTCGGCGGCGTCCGCGGCGCTCTCGGCGGCGTCCGCGCCGCCCGCGGCGGAATCATCGACCATCCGGCGCGGTGGGCCGCAGATGCCACGCCGGGCGGCGGCGATGAAGTCCAGCAGGGTGTCGAGCGGCTCGCCGGCGGGAAGCTCGCGACGGATGCGCTCCACGGCGGTCCGCGGCGCCAGGCCGCTGCGGTACAGCAGCCGGTAGGCTTCCTGGAGGCGGCGGCGCTGGTCGGCCGGCATGCCCGATCGCCGCAGGCCCACCACGTTGACGCCGCGGGCGGTGGCAGGCGTTCCGTCCACCAGCATGAACGGCGGCACGTCGGCGACCACCTTCGAGCAGCCGCCGATGTAGGCGTTCCGTCCCACGCGCGTGAACGGAACGAGGGCCGAGTAGCCTCCGACCGTGACGCGCGGACCGATCTCGCAGTGGCCCGTGATGCCGGCGTAGTTGATGAGCACCACCTCGTCCCCGAGACGGCAATCGTGCGCCACGTGACTGGTGGCCATGAGCAGACAGTCGGCGCCGACCTCCGTCCATCCCTCGGGGGTGGTGGCGCGGTGGATGGTCACGTGCTCGCGGACCACCGTGCGCGGGCCGATGCGCACGCCCGATGGGGTGCCCGGCTTGTACTTGAGGTCCTGGGGCGCGCCCCCGACGACGGCCCCGTGTCCGATCGAGGCGGCGGCCTCGACGACGACCAGCCCCTCGAGTACCGCGTGGTGACCGACGGCGACGCCTGCTCCGAGGGTGACCTCGGGACCGATCACGGAGAACGCCCCCACCGTGACGCCGTCCCCGAGGGTGGCGCGCGCGTCGACGATGGCGGAGGGATGGATGCGCTCGGTCACCCCGTGCCCTCGGCCCGTGCGGCCAGCCTCGCCTCCAGCTCCTCGAGGCGTCGCTCCAGCGCGGTGAGACGGCGGAGCGCGTCGGGCAGGCGCTGGGTGGCCACCACCACCCGCTTGGCGTGCATGGAGGGCCGGGCGGGCGATCCGAAGACACGCGCACCGGGCTCCACGTCGGCGGAGAGCCCGGACTGGGCCTCCACGATCGCTCCGTCTCCCACGGTGAGATGATCCACCACGCCCACCTGCCCCGCAAGGATGACGCCCCGTCCGATCGTGCACGAGCCCGAGATGCCGACCTGGGCCACGACGATCGAGTCCTCGCCGATCTCGACGTTGTGGCCGATCTGCACGAGGTTGTCGATCTTCGTCCCGCGGCGGATCAGCGTCTCGCCCAGCATGGCCCGGTCGATGCTGGTGTTGGCGCCGATCTCGACGTCGTCCTCCACCACCACGGTGCCGACGTGCGGGATCTTGCGGTGGCCGTGGCCGTCGTGGGCGTACCCGAACCCGTCGTCCCCCACGACGGCTCCCGAGTGCACGATCACCCGCCGCCCGAGCCGGACGCCGTCGCGGATGACCGCGTGGGGATGCAGCACGGATCCCTCGCCGATGACGGCTCCCGCGCCCACGTACGCGAGTGGGTAGATGCGTGCGCGCGCGCCGACGCTGGCGCCGCTCTCGACCACCGCGAGCGCTCCCACCGTCGCGGTGCCGTCGACGTGCGCGTCCATGGCGACCCGGGCGTCACGGTCGATCACGCCCGGCCCGTCG
>DATJFY010000062.1:0-402552 GCA_035495415.1 Verrucomicrobiia bacterium | reverse complement strand
AGGTGCTCGTGAAGAACGACCTGCGCGGCCGGATTCGCGTCCAAACCGACGGGCAGCTAAAGACGGGCCGCGACGTGGTAATCGCAGCACTGCTCGGGGCGGAGGAGTTCGGATTCTCGAGCGCACCACTCGTAGCAATGGGTTGCATCATGATGCGCGTATGCCACCTCAATACCTGCCCGGTCGGCATCGCCACGCAGGATCCGCGCCTGCGCGCGAAGTTCGCGGGCAAGCCGGAGTTCGTCGAGACCTTCTTCCGCTTCATCGCGGAGGAGGTGCGGGAGATCATGGCGGCCCTCGGTTTCCGCACCATGGACGAGATGATCGGGCGCGCCGACCGGCTGGACATTCGCCACGCGGTCGAGCACTGGAAAGCCAAGGGGCTCGACCTCACGCCGCTGCTCCATCGCCCGGCGGTGGGCCCCGAGGTGGCGATCCGGAAGATCGTGGAGCAGGACCACGGCCTCGAGAGGTCGCTCGACATGACGACCCTCGTGCCGATGTGCCGGCCCGCGCTGGAGCGGGGTGAGCCGGTCGATGTCCGGCTCCCCATCCGCAACGTCAACCGCACCGTCGGGACCATCCTCGGCTACGAGGTCACCTCCCGTCACGGCGCGGCCGGACTGCCCGACGATACGGTCCGCCTCCATTTCTCCGGGTCCGCGGGTCAGAGCTTCGGCGCCTTCGTGCCCAAGGGCATCACCCTCACCCTCGAGGGCGACGCCAACGACTATCTCGGCAAGGGGCTGTCCGGGGGCAAGATCATCGCATATCCGCCGCGGGAGGCGACCTTCGTGCCCGAGGAGAACATCCTCGTCGGCAACGTGGTGCTCTACGGGGCTACCGGCGGGGAGGCCTACTTCCGCGGGGTCGCCGGCGAGCGCTTCGCCGTCCGCAACAGCGGCGCCGCCACCGTGGTGGAGGGCGTGGGCGACCACGGGTGCGAGTACATGACGGGCGGCCGGGTGGTGGTGATCGGGCGCACCGGCCGCAACTTCGCCGCGGGCATGTCGGGCGGCGTGGCCTACGTTCTCGACGAGGCGGGTGACTTCAAGCGCCGCTGCAATCTCGGCATGGTGGACCTCGAGCCTCTGGTGGACGTGGAGGACGTGGAGCTCGTGAAGGATCTCCTCTCGCGCCACATCCGCTACACCCAGAGCGCGGTGGCCGCGCGCCTCCTCGTCAACTGGGAGCGCGCGCGCGAGCGCTTCGTCAAGGTGATGCCCAAGGACTACAAGCGCGTGCTCGCCGCGATCAAGAAGGCGCAGGAGACCGGCATGTCGGTGGACGACGCGGTGATGGCGAGCGCGCACGGCTAGCCGCGGCATGGGCAAGGTCACCGGCTTCATCGAGTTCAAGCGGGACAAGCAGCCGTATCGCCCGGTCGAGGAGCGCGTGCGCGACTGGCGACAGGTCATGCTGCCGTGGCCCGCCGACCGGCTCCAGAAGCAGGGCGCGCGCTGCATGGACTGCGGCATCCCCTTCTGCCATCAGGGGTGCCCGCTCGGCAACCTGATCCCGGACTGGAACGATCTCGTCTACCGGGATCGGTGGCGCGAGGCCATCGACCGCCTGCACGCCACCAACAACTTCCCCGAGTTCACCGGGACGCTCTGCCCCGCGCCGTGCGAGGGCTCGTGCGTGCTCGGCATCAACGACGACCCGGTGACCATCAAGGCCATCGAGCTGGCCATCATCGACCACGCCTTCGCCGAGGGCTGGGTGCGGCCCCAGCTACCCCGGGTGCTCACGGGCAAGAAGGTCGCCATCGTGGGGTCGGGCCCCGCGGGCCTCTCCGCCGCCCAGCAGCTCACGCGCGCCGGCCACGCCGTGACCGTCTACGAGCGCGCGGGCCGCATCGGCGGGCTCCTGCGCTACGGCATCCCCGAGTTCAAGATGGAGAAGCGCGTCCTGGATCGCCGCCTGCGTCAGATGGAGGCCGAGGGCACGGTGTTCGTGACGGGCGCGCACGTGGGCCGGAACGTGGACGTCGCCGAGCTCCGGCGGACGTTCGACGCCCTCGTCCTCACCGGGGGCGCCTGCGCGCCCCGCGACCTGCCCATCCCGGGCCGCGAGCTGCGCGGGATCCACTACGCCATGGACTACCTCACGCTGCAAAACCGGCGCTGCGAGGGCGAGCGCATCGACGAGGCCACCTTCATCACCGCCGAGGACAAGCCCGTGGTGATCATCGGCGGCGGCGACACCGGCGCCGACTGCCTCGGCACCGCGCATCGTCAGCAGGCCGCCTCCGTGCATCAGCTCGAGATCCTGCCACGCCCGCCCGAGGCGCGCGCCGCCGACAATCCCTGGCCCACCTGGCCGAACGTGTATCGCGTCTCTTCCGCGCACGCCGAGGGCGGCGAGCGCGTCTACTCCGTCTCCACCAAGCGGTTCATCGGCGACGCGAGCGGCGCGGTCACCGGGCTCGAGGCGGTCGAGGTCGAGATGGCGATGGTGGACGGCCGCCCCGGATTCAAGGAAAAGCCCGGCACGGAGTTCATCCTGCCGTGCCGCCTCGTGCTGCTCGCCATGGGCTTCGTGGGCCCGGAGCGCGCGGGCATGCTCGAGCAACTCGGGGTGCGGCTCACCGAGCGGGGCAATGTCTGGCGCGACGAGCGGTGGATGACCAGCGTGCCCGGCGTGTTCACCGCAGGCGACATGCAGCGCGGCCAATCCCTGATTGTGTGGGCCCAGGCGGAGGGGCGCAGCGCCGCCCACCACGTCGACCGCCACCTCATGGGCCGCTCCGATCTCCCCGCGCCCCTCGCCTAGCGCGGGGCGTCGTAGTAGCATGGCGCCATGATGCGCCCTGCCCGCCCGACGCTGGTGATGATCGCCGCCGCCGTCGTCGCGCTCGGCCTCGCCGCCTCTCCGGCGCGTGCTCAGCTCGACCGGCTGCTGCAGGGACTCGGCGTCGGCAGCAGCAGCCTCTCGGACGCCAAGATCGGTGAGGGGCTCAAGGAAGCGCTCAAGGTCGGCACCGAGAACACCGTCAACCTGACCGGCAAGACCGATGGCTTCTTCGCCAACCAGGCCATCAAGATCCTCATGCCCGAGAAGCTCCGCACCGTGGAGACGGGGCTTCGGGCGGTGGGCTACGGACCCAAGGTCGACGAGTTCGTGCTCTCGATGAATCGCGCGGCGGAGCGGGCGGCGCCCGCGGCCCGGGGCATCTTCGGCGACGCGCTCGGCGAGATGAGCTTCGATGACGCGCGCAAGATCTGGAGCGGGCCGGACAATGCCGCCACTCAGTACTTCCGCGACAAGACCAGCGGCAAGCTCACCGCCGCCTTCACGCCGGTGGTCGACAAGGCCATGGGCGAGACGGGCGTGACCCGGCAGTACAAGGACCTGATGGGGCGCGTCGAGTCGATCCCGTTCATGAAGAGCGAGAGCCTCGACATCGACCACTACGTGGTGGACAAGAGCCTGGGCGGCCTCTTCCACGTGCTGGGCGAGCAGGAAAAGCAGATCCGCACCAACCCCACCGCCCGCACCACCGACCTCCTCAAGGAAGTCTTCGGCAAAAAATAGCCGTCGGCGGCCAGCGGGCGGCTCAAGAAGGTCCCGATGCGAGGCGAAGGGCGCCAACGAAGCAGATGGGGCCTCTTCAGCCGCCCCGGGTATGCATCTCCAGATGGGGATCCTTCTTCAGCTCCTTGATCTGGATCAGCGGGCTACGCCGGTCGGCCATGGCGAGCCGCTCCTCGGCGCCGCGATCGGTCCGGCTGCCCCAGCCCTCGAGGATCAACGCGCGGAGCGCCGCCGGCGAGGCCCCGCCGCGCAGCGCCTTGCGGAGATCCACGCCGCGCGTCGCGTAGAGGCAGAGATACCACACGCCGTCCGCGGTGAGCCGGCTTCGATCGCACGAGGCACAGAACGGCGCCGTGGTGGAGGAGATGATTCCGAACACGTAGCCGTCCGGGAGCCGGAAGCGGTCGGCGGGCGCGGAGCTGTCCTCGCGGACAGGCTCGATCGCGCCGTAGCGCTGGCGGAGCCGGTCCAGCATCTCCGCGCGCGAGACCACACGGTCCATCGACCACTGGGTGGCACCGCCCACGTCCATGTACTCGATGAACCGGATTTCGGCATCCGTGCCGCGCGCGTATTCCATCAGCGCGGGGATCTCGTCATCATTGACCCCGCGGATGACCACGGTGTCAAGCTTGAGCCCCGTGAAGCCCGCGCGGGGCACCGCGGCGATGCCCTCCAGCACCTGGGCCAGGGCGTCCCGCCGCGTGAGCGCCCGGAAGCGATCCGGGCGAAGAGTATCCAGGCTCACCGTCACCCGGTGGAGGCCTGCCGTCCGGAGCGCGGCCGCCCGCTCGGCGAGCAGGATGCCGTTGGTCGTCATGGCGAGATCCCGGAGCCGGGGATTCGCCGCCAGCTGCGCGACCAACCGCTCGAGCCCCTGCCGGAGAAGCGGCTCGCCGCCGGTGAGGCGCACCTTGTCCACACCCAGGTCGGTGAATACGTCCACGAGGCGCACCGCCTCTTCGAACGTGAGGATGTCCTCGCGCGGCAGCCAGACGTACTCCTCTTCCGGCATACAGTAGCTGCATCGAAGGTTGCAGCGGTCGGTGACCGACAGCCGGAGATTGCGGAGCGGACGGCCGAGACGGTCGCTGGCGGGCGCGCTCACGGCAGCTCCACGAAGACCGCCCCGTTCTCGACGGTGACCGGGTAGGCGGCGACGCGCACCGCGGGATTGTTGGTGTTGGCGCCGGTGGTCACGTCCCACCGCCAGGCGTGCCATGGACACGAGACCACATGTCCCTCGAGATCGCCCTCGCCGAGGGGCCCGCCGCGATGAGGGCACGCGTTCTCGATGCAGTGATAGACCCCGTCGACATTGAAGAGGGCGAGCGCGCGGCCCTCCACCTCGACCACCCGGCCCTCGCCGGTCGAGAGATCACCGGCCGCGGCCACGCGCAGGCGCGGCATGGCTAGTCGGCCGGCGCGGCGGCCAGCTCGGCCTCCGCCCGCTCCCATTCCTTGACGAGCCCGGCCTTCTTGACGCCGACCTCGAGGTGATCCCACGGCATGAGCTCGTCGAGCGCGCGGACCCGCCGCGTGTAGAACGCGGGGTCACCGTCCCAGTCGCGCAGCGCGCGCCGCCAGTCACCGCCGTACCCCGCGGCCAGCTCCACGAAGTCGGCCACGCGGCGGTCGCCGCGGGCGAGCAGGGCCTGCAGTCCGGCTTCACGGGGATTCTCGTGGAGGACGCGAATGGTGGACAGCCGCCGGGCGCCCTGCTTGATGACCTGGAGCTTTTCCTCGAGGTCGCGGGGTTCGGCGAACGGCGCCCACTGAAACGGCGTCCACGGCTTGGGCACGAACGAGGAGATCGACAGCGTGAGCTTGCCGAAGGGCCGGCCGTCGGGGCCCAGCACGTGCAGCCGCTCCAGGAGGCGCGCGGCGAGGCGCGGGATGGCCGCGACGTCGTCCATCGTCTCGGTGGGGAGCCCGATCATGAAGTAGCACTTGAGATTCGGGATGCCGTGGCGACGGACGAGGTCGCACGCCACCTCGAGCTGCGCGTCGCTGATGGCCTTGCGCACCACGCGCCGGAGTCGCTCGGTGCCCGCCTCGGGCGCCATCGTGAGCGTGCGGTGGCCGCCCCGTGCCAGCGAGGCGACCAGATCCTCGCTGAGGCTGTCGGCGCGGAGCGAGGAGATCGACACCTCGACCCCGTGCTCCTCGAGGAGCTTCATGAGCTCGCCGATCCAGGGATAGTCCGACACGCATGCCCCGACGAGCCCCACGCGCTTGGACTCCTTCGCTATCTCCGCCACCGACTCGCGGAGGGCGTCGAGGCTTCGGTGCCGCACCGGTCGGTAGACCTGGCCTTCCAGACAGAAGCGGCACCCGCGCCCGCAGCCCTTGCCCACCTCGAGCAGCTGCATGTGCCCGTATTCCGCGCGTGGGCTCTTGATCGTGGAGATGGTCTCCCACCGGTTGACATCGCGCAGGCGACGCTTGGTCACGACCGGGGGCACGTCCGCTGCGCGCGGCGTGATCGCTGCGACGCGCCCGTCTGTCTCGTACCGCACCTCGTACGCGTCGGGCGCGTAGATACCCGCGATGCCGCGCGCCGCCGCGAGGAAGCGCGCCCGCGCGCCGTCGGATCCGTCGGTGTGGGCGACCCGGTGGACGGCGATCAGCTCACTCACCATCTCCTCGCCCTCACCCACCGCAATGAGGTCCATGAACGGCGCCATCGGCTCGGGATTGGAGAACGCGCACACGCCCCCCATCAAGATGACGGGATGCCCCGGACCGCGGTCGGCGGCCCGCGACGGGATCCCCGCCATCCGCAGCAGCCGCACGACATTCAGATAGTCCCCCTCATAAGTCACCGAGAACCCGATGAGGTCGAACTCGCCGAGCGGCCGCAGGGACTCCAGGGAGAACGGCGCCGTGCCGGTGCGCTGCTGCTCGTCGATGTCCTCGGGATCCGGGAAGAAGACCCGCTCGCAGACGACGTCGGGGATGGCGTTGAGATGCGCATAGATGGTCTGGAAGCCGAGATTCGACATGCCGACCGCGTAGGTATTGGGATAGACCAGGGCGATGGCGAGGCGTCCTCCCCGATCCTTACGGACAGCCCCCTGCTCGGTCTCGAGCAGTAACTGGGCTTTGCGCTTCAGCGTCCAGGACATGAGACTAGAGTATCACCTAGCCCTTGACGACACCGATGGGTCGGAGTCGCGCGACCTTGCGGGAAATGCCCGCGCCCACGACGACGTTGACGACGTCCTGTACGTCCTTGTAGGCCTCCGGCATCTCCTCCTCGAGGGCGTGACGGCCGGTGGCGCGCGAGGAGACTCCCGCCGCGCTGAGCTCGTCCCGGATCCGCCGACCGCGCGCGGCTTTCACCGCGGCGGTGCGGCTCATGAGCCTGCCGGCGCCGTGGCACGTGCTGCCGAACGTCTCGCGCATGGCCGCCTCCGTGCCCAACAGAACAAAGGAGTAGCGACCCATGTCGCCGGGAATCAGCACGGGCTGACCCAGCGCGCGGTAGTCGGGGGGCAGCTCCGGATGATTGGGCGGAAACGCGCGTGTAGCGCCCTTCCGGTGGACGAGGAGCCGGCGCCGCACGCCGTCCACCACGTGCGTCTCTTCCTTGGCGATATTGTGGGCCACGTCGTAGACCAGGCTCCAGCCGAGCTCCGACGGCCCCACCCCGAGCGCGCGGAGAAAGGCCTCCTCCGCCGCCTCGGCCAGCACCTGGCGATTGGCGAAGGCGAAGTTCGCCGCGGCGCGCATGGCCGCAAGGTATTCGCCCGCCTCAGGCGACTCCAGCGGCGCGCACGCGAGCTGCCGGTCGGGCAACGAGATGCCAAAGCGGCGCATGCCCGCCTCGCAGCGGCGCAGCGCGTCCGTGCACGCCTGGTGACCGAGCCCGCGCGACCCCGTATGGATCATGACGGTCATCGCGCCCGCCGCGAGACCCAGCGCCTGCGCCGCCGGCGCGTCGTAGACCTCGTCCACCTTCTGGATCTCGAGGAAGTGATTGCCGGAGCCGAGGCTCCCGAGCTGCCCGCGTCCCCGCTCGCGGGCCTGCTCGGACAAGGCGTCCGCGTCGCCCCCTTCGAGGCGGCCATGGGATTCCACTCGCGCAAGATCGTGGCCGCCCGCCCACCCCGCTCCACGCTCGGCAACTCGGCGGAGCTCGGCCGCCGACAGCGTCACGCGCCCGCGGGCGCCGACGCCGGCCGGCACCGCGGCGTGGAGGGCGTCGAGGAGGCTTTCGAGGCGCGGCGCGACCTCCGCGGCGAGTAGCCGCGTGCGCATGAGGCGCACGCCGCAGTTGATGTCGTAGCCCACGCCGCCGGGGCTCACCACGCCGCCCTCCGCCGGATCCGTGGCGACGACGCCGCCGACCGGCAGCCCGTAGCCCTGATGGATGTCGGGCATGGCGAGCGAGGCGCTCACGATGCCGGGCAGGCAGGCGCCGTTGGCGACCTGTTCGAGAGAGGCGTCGCGCTGGATGGCGGCCATGAGGCGATCGTCCGCGAGCACGAGGCCGGGCACGCGCATGCCGGCACGGGCCTGACGGGGGATGCGCCAGAGAAACGGAGAGAGACGCTCGAGCGGGAGCAAAACCTACGGCGGCGGGAAGTCGGGAGGAGCTCTCCTCAGACTCCCATGATCTGCACGTCGATGGTGCGGGGCCGCGGGCCGTCCAGTTCGGCGAAGAGAATCGACTGGAAGCGCCCGAGGGCCAGCTCACCGCCGGTGATGCCGACGGCGACGCTGCGGCCGAGCAGGGCCGCGCGCAGGTGCGACGTGGCGTTACCGCGCTCGCAGTCCGAGTACCGCGGATCGTCGTGACGATAGCCCGCCGCCTCGGGGACGAGGCGGTCGACCATGGTCTTGAGGTCCTCGACGAGCGCGCCCTGGAACTCGTTCACGAATAACGCGCAGGTGGTGTGGAGAGCATTGACGAGCAGGATGCCTTCCTTGATGTCGGCACTCAGCATGATGTCGCGGATCTGCTTGGTGATGTCGAGCACTTCCGTCCGCTTCTCGCTCAACATCGTCAGGGTCTTCCGCACCACCTTGAGCGTCTGCACCGTGGCCTACCTCCGTCCTGTCAAGCGTTCGCGCCATCCACTGGTGCCGAGGGAGGGAATCGAACCCCCACGGCCCTCGCTGGGCCCGTGCCTTTTAAGGGCACCGCGTCTCCCAGTTCCGCCACCCCGGCTGACCCGCCGGCCGCACCAAGCGACTGGAGGCGGCGAGCGGATTCGAACCGCTGAATAGAGGTTTTGCAGACCTCCGCCTTAGCCACTTGGCTACGCCGCCCATCGAACTTAAAGGGGTTCATCATCCGAACCCCGTCGATAATCTCATGGAGCGGGAAACGGGATTCGAACCCGCGACCCCAACCTTGGCAAGGTTGTGCTCTACCACTGAGCTATTCCCGCACGTGTGACATCTTCCGAATCGTCGAGCGAGTGTAACAAACGCCTTGAACGGTGTCAACTTACGGGCGCACCCGGCACTTCGCCGCGCAGATATCTGGCGGCTTCTTCGGGGGGGGTCGGGTTGATGAAGAAGCCCGTCCCCCACTCGAAACCGGCCACGCGCGTGAGCTTCGGGATGATCTCGAGGTGCCAGTGGAAGTGGTCGAGCCCCGCCGCACGAAGCGGGGCCGAATGAAGCATGTAGTTGTAGGGGGGGTCGCCCAGAACCTTGCCCATGCGACGCAGGATCTGGCCGAGGAGCCGCCCCAGGGGGCGCAGCTCGGCGACCTCTGTCTCCTCGAAGCCCGAGCGATGCGACGCGGGGAGGATCCAGGTCTCGAAGGGAAAGCGGGGCGCGAACGGGGCCAGGGCCACGAACCCCTCCGCCTCGAGGATGATGCGGCCGTCGCCCCGGCGCTCCTGGCGGATGATGTCGCACCAGATGCAGCGCTTCTTGATCCGGTAGTGGCGCTCCGCCCCTTCCAGCTCCTCTTCGACCATGATGGGTACGATGGGCGTGGCGATGAGCTGCGAGTGCGGATGCTCCAGCGAGGCGCCCGCCGCCTCACCGTGGTTCTTGAACACCATCACGTACTGGATGCGCGGGTCCTTCTCGAGATCGAGGATGCGATCGCGATAGGCGCCGAGGACGTCGGCGATGCGCGCCTCCCCGAGGGCCGCGAACGTCGCGTGATGGTCAGGGGTCTCGATCACCACCTCGTGCGCCCCCACCCCGCTCATTCGGTCGTAGAGCCCCTCGCCGGACGGCTCGAGCTCGCCCTCGATGCGAAGCGCGGGAAACTTGTTGGGGACGACGCGCAGCGACCAGCCCGGAGTGTCGGGCTTGGTGTCGGGCGGCCGCAGCGCGAGGATTTCCGCCGGCGTCCGCGCCTCCTGGCCGGGGCAGAACGAGCACAGCCCCCCGGGGCTCCGGCCCGCGGGAGCGGGCGCGAAATCGGAGGGACGTCGGGCGCGCTCGGTCGAGATGATGACCCATCGCCCGACCACGGGATCCTTCCGAAGCTCAGGCACGAGAGACGTCCACCTCTTCCTCTTCCGGGCGCGGCTCGCGCGCGAGGAGGGCCGCGAGGGCCTCCTGGGGCGGCATGCCGTCGAAGAGCACGGCGGCCACCGCCGCGCAGATGGGGAGGCTGACGCCGGCTGCGCGGGCCAGCCGCAGCGCGGAGGACACGGTGCGCGCGCCCTCGGCCACCGTGCGCGTGCTCGCCTCGGCCTCGCGCAGGCTCTTCCCCTGCCCGATGGCGAGCCCGAGCGCCCGGTTGCGGCTCAGGCTCCCGGTGGCGGTCAACACGAGATCGCCCAGTCCCGCGAGACCGGCGAAGGTGCGGGCGGACGCGCCCAGCTTGACCCCCAGCCGTGCGATTTCTGCAAGCCCCCGGGTCACGAGGGCGGCGCGGGCATTCTCCCCGAGGGCCAGGCTGTCCGAGAGACCCGCCGCGATCGCGATGACGTTCTTGAGCGCGCCTCCGAGCTCGACCCCCAGCACGTCGCCGTTGGTGTAGACGCGGAGCGTGGGCCCGGCGAGAGCGGCCTGCGCGGCACGGGCGACGTCGAGCCGCGCAGAGGCGGCGACGAGGGCGGTCGGACGCCCGAGCGCGACTTCGCGGGCGAAGGAGGGGCCGGAGAGCACGACGATCGGGTGACCGGGCGCCAGCTCGGCGCAGAGCTCGGACATGCGGAGGCCGCGCTCGGGCTCCATTCCCTTCGTGGCGGAGACGAGGATGGTCCCGGGGGCCAGGCGCGGGACCATCGGGGTCAGCGTGGCGCGAACGAACTGGGAGGGAATCGCGATCACTACCAGCTCGGCGTCGCGGAGCGCCTCAGCGCCGTCGCCGGTGACCCGCACGCGAGCAGGCACGGTGAAGCCCGGCAAGTAGCGACGGTTCTCGCCGGTGTCGCGGATCTCGCGCGCGAGCGCCTCGTCGCGCGCCCACAGCCGCGCCGCCGCGCCGCGCCGGCCGAGGTGAATGGCGAGCGCGGTGCCCCAGCTTCCGGCGCCCAGAATCGCAACGGGCTCGCCCGCGGCCGACGCGCTCACGCCGCCTTGGCCCGCTGGCCGAGGCGGCTCTCGGTGCCCGCGCGCAGCCGCTGGATGTTCTGCTGATGCCGCCAGACGACGATGAGGGTCACGACGGCCGCAGCCCCGACGATCTCCCCGGGATAGCCGAGCGCCCACGTCGCCGCGACAAACGCCACACAGCCCAGGATCGAGGCCAGCGAGACGTAGCGCGTGGCGGCCACGACGAGGATCCACAGGATGGCCGCGGGTCCGACCGCCCCGGGCGCCGTGCGCAGGAAGGCCCCAAGCGCCGTCGCCATGCCTTTGCCGCCGCGGAAGCCGAGGAATACCGGCCAGCAGTTCCCCACCACGGCCGCGACCGCACCCGCGGCTGTCCACGCGGGCGCGCCGCTGACCGCGCCCGCGACCCAGGTGGCGAGAAAGCCCTTGACGATGTCACCGAGCAGCGTCGCCACCGCGGCGACGGGACCGAGCGTGCGGAGGACATTCGTCGCGCCGATGTTGCCGCTGCCGTGGCGGCGAATGTCCACGCCACCGGCCAGCCGCGACACGAGCACGCCGACAGGGATTGCGCCAACGAGGTACGCTGCGGCGAGACCGAGCAGGCTCAGGGCCATCGCTCGCGATCCTTCACGAAGACGTCGGGGCCGGTGCGCAGGAAGAAGCCGTAGAAGTAGTCGAGCCCGGAAAGCACGGTGATGAAGAGGGCCACCCAGAGCATCACGTCGGTGACCAGGTGGAACGGCACGAACTCCGCCGGCACTCCCTTCTCGAGGATCAGGAGCGTCACCGCCACGTACTGGGTCACGGTCTTGAGCTTGCCCAGCCGCGTGGCGGGCACCACCACGCCCATCGAGAGGGCCACCCCGCGAAGGCCGGTCACCGCGAGCTCGCGCCCGATGATCACCCAGGCCATCCACGCCGGGACCATGTCGACCTGCACGAGCGACACCAGGGCGGCAGCGACGAGCAGCTTGTCGGCCACGGGATCGAGGAGGGTCCCGAGACGGGTGACCTGATTCGTGCGCCGGGCGATGAGGCCGTCGAGCCAGTCGGTGAGGGAGGCGGCGAGGAAGATCACCGCCGCGATGATCACGTGCACCCGCTGCGAGGAGATCAGGAACACGATGACGAGCGGGACGAGCACGATCCGGATCAACGTGAGCGCGATCGGGACATTCATCGCCGCGCATCCGCCGTCACGGGGTCCGCCGGCCCCGGCACGATCGCCCCGTTGGACAGCCTCGGCACCTGGTCGAGCGACGACAGCGTCAGACATGCCGCGAAATCCTCGGCGCGGCCCGCCTTGTGGAGGTGCCGGGCCCACGCCGCGTCCTGGATCAGACGCTCGAGGCGGCCCGCGTACGCGTCGGCGAGGCGGCGCGCCGCCACCGCGGCGTCGGTGAGGCGGAGCCCGTTCGCCCCGTCCGACGCGAGCGCATCGATGACGAAGCCGGCGCACACCGCGTCCTCGAGGCAGAAGCTTCCCCGCTCTCCGGAGCACAGAAGGGTGAGATCGGCGCCGCGCTCGCGCGCCCAGCGCGCGGCGGCGCCGGCGTTCGTCAGGGAAGCCACCGCGACCGCCGCGGCGGGCGCCGCCGCCAGCATCGTGTTCGTGCCGTTGGTGGTGGTGAGCACGATGACCCGCCCGCCCACGCGCGCGGGCGTGAATTCGAGCGGCGAGTTGCCGAGATCGAACCCGGGTATGGGGTCCCCGCCGCGCTCCCCCGCCAGCAGGCACTCGCCGAGGGGGAAGCGTCCGGCCACCCGTCGCGCCGCCGCCTCGTCCGGCACCGGAATCACGCTACGGCAGCCCGCCGCGCAGGCCGCCACCACCGAGGTCGTCGCGCGGAGCACGTCGATCACCAGCGCGGCACGGCCACCGAGGGCGGCCGCGGCGAACTCCGCTGGACCCAGGGCGACGTGCACGTGCATGCGGGCCCGATCCTATTGCGCGTCGCGCAGGGCGCGGATCTTGAGCCGGAGCGCGTTGAGATTGATGAAGCCCTCGGCGTCTTTCTGGCGATACACACGATCCGCCTCGAAGGTGACATAGTCCGTGCGATAGAGCGACTTCGGTGATTTACGCCCGGCGACCATCACGTTGCCCTTGTAGAGCTTGAGGCGGACGGTACCGGTCACGTCGGCCTGGATCCCGTCGATCAGCCGCTGCACCGCCTCACGCTCGGGCGAGAACCAGAAGCCGTAGTAGATCATCTCGGCGTAACGGGGGACGAGGGTGTCGCGCAGGTGTAGGGCCTCTCGGTCCAGAGTGAGCGACTCGATCGCGCGGTGGGCGTGGTGCAGGATGGAGCCGCCCGGCGTCTCGTACACGCCGCGGGACTTCATGCCGACGAAGCGGTTCTCCACGAGGTCGACGCGGCCAATCCCGTGCTCCCCGCCGAGGCGATTCAGGCGCTCGAGCAGCGCGGCCGGTCCCAGGCGATCACCGTCCACCGCCACCGGGTTGCCCGCCTCGTACTCGATCTCCACGTACACGGGGACGTCAGGGGCGGCCTCCGGCGAGTTGGACAGCAGGAACATCTTCGGCGGCGGCTCGGCCCACGGGTCCTCGAGAATGCCGCCCTCGAACGAGATGTGGAAGAGGTTCCGGTCGCTCGAGTAGGGGCGTTCGGTGGTCACCGGGACGGGGATGTCGTGCCGCTGGGCGAACTCGATGAGCGCGGTCCGGGAGTTGAGGTCCCACTCCCGCCACGGCGCGATCACGGTGAGCTCGGGGGCGAGCGCGGCGTAGGTCAGCTCGAAGCGCACCTGATCATTGCCCTTGCCGGTGGCGCCGTGGCTCACCGCGTCCGCGCCCGCCGCGCGTGCCACCTCGACTTGCGCCTTGGCGATGAGCGGCCGGGCGATCGAGGTGCCGAGGAGATACGTCCCCTCGTAGACCGCATTGGCGCGCAGCATGGGGAACACGAAGTCGCGGACGAACTCCTCGCGGAGATCCTTGATGTGCACGCTGGAGGCCCCCGTACGCAGGGCCTTCTCGCGGATGGGGATCAGCTCTTCCCCCTGCCCGAGGTCGGCGCAGTATGCGACCACCTCGCAACGGTACGTCTCGATCAGCCAGCGGAGGATGACCGACGTGTCGAGGCCTCCGGAATACGCCAGCACGACCTTCCTGGCCTTCTTGCTCACGCCGGTCTCCTAGTCGCCGCCCAAGAGATGGAGGATGACCGCCTTCTGCGCGTGCAGCCGGTTCTCCGCCTGATCGAGGATCACGCTCTGCGGACCGTCGAGCACCGGATCGGTGACCTCCTCCCCGCGGTGGGCGGGGAGGCAGTGCATGACCAGCGCGCGGGGCGCGAAGCGAAGCAGCGCCTCGTTGACCTGGTAGCGCTGAAAGGCCTCCTGCCGGCGCTCACGCTCGGCCTCCTGGCCCATGCTCACCCACGCGTCGGTGTAGATCACGTCCGCGCCCTCGGCGGCGTCGCGCGCCTCCGTGGTCTGCTCGATCTTGGCGCCGAGCCCTCGGCAGGCGTCCAGGATGGCGGGCGCCGGCTCGTAGCCGGGCGGCGTCGCCACCACCATACGCGTGCCGAGCAACGCGCCGAGGAGCAGCACGGAGTGGCAGACATTGTTGCCGTCGCCGATCCAGGCAAGGCGAATCCGGGAGAGATCGAGGCCCCGCTCCCACAGCGTGAAGTAATCGGCCATGGCCTGGCAGGGATGCTCGCGGTCCGAGAGCCCGTTGATGACGGGCACGGCGCCGTGCTGGGCCAGCCCCTCGACGGTGGCGTGGGCGAACACGCGCGCGGCGATGATGTCCACCCAGCGCGAGAGGTTGCGGGCGATGTCCGGCACCGACTCGCGCTTGCCGAGGCCGATCTCGTGCCCGGACAGGTACACCGCGGACCCGCCGAGCTGGAACATCCCAACCTCGAACGTCACGCGGGTGCGGAGGGAAGGCTTCTCGAAGATGAGGGCCATCGCGCGGCCGGCGAGCGGGGTGCCGCGGTCGCGGGCCTTGGTCCGCGACTTGAGCTCGGCGGTGAGCCGGAAGAGGCGCCGGACGTCCTCGCGCTCGAGATCCTGGATCGAGAGGAAGTGCTTCATCTCGCGACGGCGGTGAGGGCCTCGTCGATGATGGAGACCGCGCGGGCCACGTCCTTCTCGTCGAGCACGAGGGACGGAGCGAGGCGAAGCGTGTTGTCCCCCGCGGTGAGGACGAGGAGCCCGCGGTCGCGGCACGCGCCGAGCACGTCGCCGACCGGCGGCACCAGGTCCATCCCGACGAGGCAGCCGCGCCCCCGTACCGCGGTCACCGCGGACGCGCGGCGGGCCCGCACCTTTTCGAGCTCGGTGACGAGCAGCCGCCCCATCCGGTCGGCGCGCTCGGGAAGCCGTTCCTCGATCAGCGTGGTGAGCACGGTGAGGCCGACCGCGGTGGCAAAAGGGTTGCCGCCGAACGTGCTGCCGTGGGTGCCGGGAGAAAACGCGGACGCAACCTCGTCGGTGGCGAGCGTCGCCCCGATGGGAACGCCGTTCGCCAGCGCCTTCGCCACCGTCATGACGTCCGGCGAGATCCCGGAGTGCTCATACCCCCACAGGCGGCCGGTGCGCCCCATGCCGGTCTGGATCTCGTCGAAGATGAGGCACACGCCGGCCTCGTCGCAGAGCTTGCGGAGGCCGGGGAGATAGCCATCGTCGGGGATGTTGACGCCGCCTTCGCCCTGGATGGGCTCCACCATGATCGCCGCGGTATGGCTGTCGATGGCGCGCTCCACCGAGCGGAGGTCGTTGAACGGCACGTACTTGAACCCGCCGGGCAGAGGCTCGAAGCCGTGATGGTACTTCTCCTGCGCGGTCGCGGTCACGGTGGCGAGCGTCCGTCCGTGGAACCCGCCGCGCATCGTGATGATGTCGCCGCGATCGCTCGCCCCGTGCTCCTTGGCCCACTTCCGCGCGAGCTTGATCGCCGCCTCGTTGGCTTCGGCGCCCGAGTTGGAGAAGAACACCCGGTCGGCGAAGGAGTGATCGCACAGGAGCTTGGCGAGGTGAGTCTGCTGCGGGATGTGGAACAGGTTCGACACGTGCATCAGCGTGGTCGCCTGCTCCCGGATCGTCCCCACCACGCGCGGATGGGAGTGGCCGAGCGCCGTCACCGCGATGCCGCCGGTGAAATCCAGGTACTCTTTGCCGTCGGAGTCCCAGACCCGCATCCCCTCGCCGCGCACCAGTGCGATGGGCGCCCGCTTGGTGAACGCCATGAGGTGCTTGCCGCCGGTGTCGAGGAGGGCCTTGGTGTCCACGGCTGCGTTCTCCTGATTTGATCTACGGTCGTCGCGAGCGACGACCTCGGTATGGTGGCTTCGCATCTCGTAGTGCTCGGGCCTAGAAGACGATCTCCGTCCCGATACCCTCGTGGGTGAAGACTTCGAGTAGCACCGCGTGGGCGACCCGGCCGTCGATGATGTGGGCCTTGGCCGCGCCGCCCTCGAGAGCCTTGATGGAGGACTCGACCTTGGGCAGCATGCCGCCGTCGACCACGCCCGACTTGATCAGCCGCTCCGCGTCCCGCTTGGTGAGGCGCGAGATGAGCTTGCCGTCCTCGCCGTTGATCCCCTGCACGTCGGTCAGGTGGATGAGCTTCTCCGCGCGGAGGGCGGCGGCCACGTCGCCCGCCACCAGATCGGCATTGATATTGTACGTCTCGCCGTTGGCGCCCACGCCGATCGGCGCGATGACCGGGATGAGCCCTGACTCCACGAGAAGCCGGATCATGTCGCCGTTCACCGCCTCCACGTCGCCCACGAGACCGATGTCCGCCGTGCTCCCGTCGGGCATCCGGTGCAGGCGCCGGCGCGCGCGCAGGAGATTGCCGTCCTTGCCGGAGAGGCCCACCGCGTGGTTCCCGTGCACGTTGATCAGGCCCACGATCTCCTTGTTGATCTTGCCGCCCAGCATCATCTCGACGATTTCCATCGTCTCCGGGTCGGTGACCCGCATCCCGCCCACGAACCGCGGCTCCTTGCCGAGCCGCTTCATGAGGGCGCCGATCTGGGGTCCGCCGCCATGCACGATGACGGGTCGGATTCCGATGAGCCGGAGCAGCAGGACATCGCGCGCGAACTGCTCCTTCAGATCCGCCTTCTCCATGGCCGCCCCGCCGTACTTGATGACGAGGGTGCGGCCTTGGAAGGCCTGGAGATACGGCAGGGCCTCCAGCAGTACCTCTGCCCTCTGGATCATCCGCTCCATGTCGAGTGGGGGCACGAGGGCCGCCTAGAGGATGTACCGGGACAGGTCCTCGTCCTTCAGGACCTCGGCCAGCCGCGCATGGACGTACTCGGCGTCGATGACGATCTCCTTGCCGCTCCAGTCTGGCGCCTGGAATGACACTTCATCCAGAAGCTTTTCCATGATGGTGTAAAGTCGCCGGGCGCCGATGTTTTCTGTCCGCTGGTTAACCTGGGAGGCGATGTCCGCCACCGCCTCGACCGCCTCCGCGGTGAACCGCAGCCGGACCCCCTCGGTCTGGAGGAGCTCCGTGTACTGCCGCACCAAGGCGTTCTCGGGCTCGCTCAGAATGCGGACAAAGTCCGCTCGCGTCAAGGGCTCGAGTTCCACCCGGATGGGGAAGCGCCCCTGTAGCTCCGGGATCAGATCCGAGGGCTTGGCCACATGGAAGGCCCCGGCGGCGATAAACAAAATGTGGTCCGTTCTGACGCTCCCGTACTTCGTGGTGACGGCCGAACCCTCGACGATGGGCAGCAGGTCCCGTTGCACGCCCTCCCGCGACACGTCGGGCCCGTGTCCCCCTTCCCGGCCCGCCACCTTGTCCAGCTCGTCCAGGAAGACGATGCCCGCGTTCTCCACCCGCTGCACCGCCTGGGCCACCGCCTCGTCCACGTCGATGAGCTTCTGGGCCTCGTCCTGGGCAATGAGCTTCCGCGCCTCCCCCACCTTGACGCGGCGGCGGCGCGTCCGACCGGGCATCATCTGGGAGAGCATGTTCTGGAGGTTCATGCCGACCTCCTCCATGCCCTGACCGCCGAAGAGCTGGACCATGGGCCCGCCGGCGGCGGCCAGCTCGACGTCGATGAGCCGGTCCTCGAGCTTGCCGGCGCGCAGTTGGGCGCGAAGCTTCTCGCGCGTGGCGTCCCGCGACGCGTCGGGGGCCACCTCCTCCAGCGTGCTCGAGGAGAAGGCCTCGCCGTGCCGGCGCGGGAGCAGAAGATCGAGCAGCCGCTCTTCGGCGATGGCGTCGGCGCGCTCGCGCACCTGGGCCGTCATCTCCGCCTTCACCATGTTGACCGCCTGCTCGGTGAGGTCGCGAATCATCGACTCCACGTCGCGCCCCACGTAGCCCACCTCGGTGTACTTGGAGGCCTCCACCTTGATGAAGGGCGCCTGGGCCAGGCGGGCAAGACGGCGCGCGATCTCGGTCTTTCCCACGCCGGTGGGCCCGATCATGATGATGTTCTTCGGCGCGACCTCGTCGCGCAGCGCGGGGGGGAGATTCTGGCGTCGCCAGCGGTTGCGGAGGGCGATGGCCACCGCCCGTTTCGCGCGATGCTGGCCCACGATGTAGCGGTCCAGCTCGGCCACGATCTCGGCGGGCGTGAGGGCGCTCACGGCAGGGCCTCCACCGTGATCTGCTCGTTGGTGTAGATGCAGATCCCGGCCGCGATGCGGATCGCCTGCTCGGCGATGGCTGCGGCGTCCAGGGAAGAATGCGAGACGAGCGCCCGGGCGGCGGCGAGGGCATAGGGGCCGCCCGAGCCGATGCCGATGAGTCCGTCGTCGGGCTCGATGACATCCCCCGTGCCCGAGACGATCAGCGACGAATCGGCGTCGGCCACCGCGAGGAGCGCCTCGAGCCGCCGCAGCACGCGATCGGTCCGCCAGTCCTTGGCGAGCTCGACCGCCGAGCGGGCCAGATTCCCCCGGTGCTCCTCCAGCTTGGCCTCGAAGCGGGCGAAGAGCGTGAAGGCGTCGGCGGCGGCCCCTGCGAAGCCGGCGAGCACGCGCCCGTGGTGGAGCTTGCGGACCTTCCGCGCGCTCCCCTTGACCACGGTCTGGCCCAGCGTCACCTGGCCGTCCCCGCCCACCGCCACCGTGCCGTGATGGCGCACCGCGACCACCGTGGTGGCGTGGAACACCGCTCCCCCGCCGGACGCGCTCATACCGCGCGGGGATGGGCCGCGTCGTACACCTTCATCAGGTGCTCGGGGCTCACGTGGGTGTAGCGCTGGGTGGTGGACAGCCGGCTGTGGCCGAGCAGCTCCTGGATGAAGCGCAGATCGGCCCCCTCGCCCAGCAGATGCGTGGCAAAGGTATGGCGGAAGGTGTGCGGCGTGACCCGCCGGGCCAGCCCCGCCGCGCGCGCGCGCCGCCGCACAATCGAGTGGACGCTCCGGGTGGACAGCCGGGTGCCCCGCGCATTGCGGAAGAGGGGCCCGTGGCCCCCCCCGCGGCGGTCCAGGTACGCCTCCAACGCCTCGAGGGCGATCTCGCCCACCGGCACCACGCGCTCCTTGCTGCCCTTGCCCATCACGCGCACGCTGCCGTGGCGGCGATCGACGTCCTCCAGGTCGAGGCCACAGCACTCGGCCACGCGGAGGCCGCTTGCGTAGAGCAGCTCGAGTAGCGCGCGGTCGCGCCGTCCCGCAAGGGTGTCCTCCGCCGGCGCGTCGAGCAGCTCCTTGGACTCGTCCTTCGGCAGCACCGACGGGAGGCGCCGGGGCAGCCGCGGGCTCGCGAGCTGCCGCGCGGGATTGGTCGCGACCAGTTCGCGCCGCGCAAGGAAGCGGTAGCAGCTTCGCGCGCACGCGACCTTGCGGGCGATAGAGGATTTCGCGAGCCCGCGGCCGTGCAGCCACGCGAGATAGCCGCGCAGGACCCGCGCGTCGGCGGCGGCGAGGCCGGACACCCGAACGCTCCGCAGATAGGCCTGGAGCTCGGCCAGATCACCGGCGTAACCACGCAAAGTATGGGCCGACGCCCCCCGCTCCGCGGCGAGGAACTCCAGGAACGCGGGCACCGGGTCGGCGTCACCACGCATGGGGCGGATCCCGTCAGGCCACGGTGGGCGCGACGTCTTCCTTGTAGCCGCAGCCGTCCTTCACGCAGGCCCGGGTGATCTTGCCACCGCGCCCCACGCGCTCGGTGACGAAGGGCGCTCCGCACTGAGGACACGGTTGCGCCACCGGGCGCGACCACACCGAGAACGTGCACTGGGGATAGTTGGCGCACGCGTAGAACGTCTTGCCCCGCTTGCTCCGGCGCTCCACGAGCTGGCCACCGTCCTGAGGACACGCGATGCCCAGCGGCACCGGCTTGGTCGTCTTGCACTCCGGATAGCCTGAGCACGCCATGAACTTGCCGAAGCGGCCGTGCTTGATCACCATCGGCTTGCCGCAGGTCGGGCAGGCCTCGTCGGTGGGCTCGTCGGCGGGCCGCTCGCGCCCGCCCAGGTCCTTGGTGTACTTGCAGTCGGGATACGCCGAGCACGCGAGGAACTTCCCGAAGCGGCCCCACTTCTCCACCAGGGGCTTCCCGCACTCGGGGCAGGACTGGCCGACGTCCACGCCCTCCTTGAAGTTCTCCATCTTCTTGCCGGCCTTGCTGAGGTCTTTCGCGAACTCCTTGTAGAAGGCCCCGACCGTGTCCTGCCAGTCCGCGTCCCCTTCCTCGATCTTGTCGAGCGACTCCTCGAGCTGGGCGGTGAACTCGACGTCCATCACCTCGGGAAAATGGGGCACGAGCATGTCGGTCACTTGCATGCCGAGCTCGGTGGGAAAGAGCGTGCCCTTCTCGCGGCGGACGTACTCGCGATCCTGGATGGTCCCGAGGATCTGCGCGTAGGTGGAGGGCCGGCCGATCCCGAGCTCCTCCAGTGTTTTCACCAGCGAGGCCTCGGTGTAGCGCGGCGGTGGCTGGGTGAAGTGCTGCTTGGGATCGAGGGAGCGCAGCTTGAGGATCTCGCCCTCGGTGAGCGGCGGGACCACCGCTTCCTGCTCCTCCTCGCTGGGCTGCTCCGACTCCTCGCGCGACTCCACGTACACGGCGGTGAAGCCGGCGAACTTGAGCGTGGAGCCTTGGGCGCGGAAGAGGCAGTCCCCCGCGGTGATGTCGGCGGCGACCGTGTCGTAGACCGCGGGCAGCATCTGGCTGGCGAGGAAGCGCTCCCAGATCAGGCGGTAGAGCGCGAGCTGGTCCTTGGAGAGAAAGCGCACAAGGGCCTTGGGCTCGCGGGCCACCGAGGACGGCCGCACCGCCTCGTGGGCGTCCTGGGCGCTCTTCTTCGTCTTGTACACGGGCGGGCTGTCCGGCAAGTACTCGCGCCCCAGCCGCTCGCCCACCCATTGCTTCGCCTCGTCCTGCGCGTCCTGAGAGACGCGGACGGCGTCAGTGCGCATGTAGGTGATGAGGCCGACCTGGCCCTCGTCCCCCAGCTCGATGCCCTCGTAGAGCTGCTGGGCGAGCATCATGGTCTTCTTTGCGCTGAAGTGGAGCTTGCGGCTCGCCTCCTGCTGGAGCGTCGAGGTGATGAAGGGCGCGGCAGGATTGCGGCGGCGCTCGCCGCGGGTCACCGACTTCACCCGCCACTCCGCGCCGTGCAGCGCGGTCATCACCGCTACCGTGGCCGCCTCGTCGGGGAGATTGACCTTCTCGCCCCGCACTTCCCGGAGCATCGCGGTGAAGTCGGGCGGCGTCTGGGCGAGAAGCCGGGCGTGGAGCGACCAGTACTCGACGGGCACGAAGGCGGCGATCTCGCGCTCCCGCTCGGTGATGAGGCGCACCGCAACCGACTGTACGCGCCCCGCGGACAGCCCGCGGCGAATCTTCTCCCACAGCAGCGGCGAGAGCTTGTAGCCCACCAACCGGTCCAGCACGCGCCGCGCCTGCTGGGCGTCCACCTTGTTCTGGTCGATCTTGCCGGGATGCTGAAACGCCGCCTTCACCGCCCGCTCGGTGATCTCGTTGAAGAGGATGCGGTGGGTATTCTTGCGATCCACCCCGAGCTCCTGAGCGAGGTGCCAGCCGATCGCCTCCCCTTCACGGTCGGGGTCGGTCGCGATGTAGAGCGCGCCCACCTTCTCGGCGGCCTTCTTGAGCTCGTCGAGCACCTTCTTCTTGGCGGGGAGCACGCGGTACTCGGGCTTGAATCCCTTCTTCTCGTTCACGCCGAGCTTGGACTTGGGCAAATCGCGGACATGCCCCATCGAGGCCTTCACGACGAATCCGGAATCCAGGTACTTCTGGATCGTCTTGACCTTGGTGGGCGACTCCACGACGACGAGCGAGCGCTGCTTGGCCAATGGACTCCTTTCAGCCTCGAGGGACGCGCACGAAGCGTTTCCCGGGTAGCTGCCGCACCCGGCCGTCCAGCTCGAGGGCCAGGAGACGGGCCGCCACATGGGACGCGGAGCTGCGGCTCCGCTCGATCAACTCTTCTATGGACGCAGGTTCAGCGCCAATCAGCGCAAGAATCGGATCCGTGACTGCCCCCGGAGTCGTTGAAGCCGGGGCCGGAGCCGGCGCGGCCACGCAGGCGCGCCACAGCGTGGGCAGCATCGCGATAACGTCTTCCGACTCCTCGACCAGAGTGGCGCCGTCACGGATCAGGCCGTGAGCGCCGCGGCTCGAGGGCGACCCCGCCGGGCCCGGCACCGCCATGACCTCGCGCCCAAGATCGGCCGCGTGGCCGGCGGTGATGAGCGACCCGCTGGCCTCGGCCGCCTCGACCACCACGACGCCCAAGGCGAGCGCGGCGAGCAGCCGGTTCCGGACGGGAAAGTGATGCGCGAGGGCGGGCATGCCCGGCGCGAACTGCGAGAGGACGGCGCCGCGCTCGGCGATGCGCGCCGCGAGCGCGCGATTCTCGGGCGGATAGATGCGATCCACGCCCGAGCCCAGTACCGCCAGGGTGCGACCGCCCGCGTCGAGGGCGCCGCGATGGGCGGCGGTGTCGATTCCCCGGGCAAGCCCGCTCACGATCGTGACGCCCCGGGCGGCAAGGTCTCGCGCGAGACGTTCGGCAATCGCCAGCCCGTGGGGCGTCGCCCGCCGGGATCCGACGATGGCCACGGCCAGAGCATCCTCCGGGGTCACCGAGCCTCGAACCCAGAGCCGGGTCGGCAGGTGCTCGATACCCCGGGCCAGGGCCGGAAACTCGGGATTCGAGCGCTCGATCGAGCGAGGGGGCGGGACGCTCAAGGCACCCTTGGCGCCCCACCGGCGCGGAGTTTCGCGCCAGCCGGCGTGTCGAACTATCTCCATGTCTTCAAGTAGATACATCACGTCAGCGCACTCCAAGGCCGGGCCGAAGAATGCGCTTCAGTATACCGGACCGCCCCTCACGGTCAAGAAAACGGACCCGAAGCGCGCTACGGGGTGCCTCGGGCGGCGCTGTCCCGACCTCCCAGGAGGGTCCTGGCCTGATCGGCGGCGGCGCTCCCCGGATGGTCGCGGATCGCCTGCTCCCAGGCCGCGCTGGCGGCCGCCCTATCGCCGAGCGCCCGCTGGCAGAGCCCGATCTTCAGCAGCGCATCGGGCACATGCGGGCTCCGCGGATACGCTTCCGATACGCGCCTGAGCTCGATCAGCGCCTGCTGATAGTCGCGCTGCTGATAGTAGGCCTCGCCGATCCAGAGCTGGGCGGCCGGGGCCAGGCTATGGCTCGGGTAGCGGGTCATGAGGTCAGTGAGCTCGAGCACCGCCTGTCCGTGCTCCCGCGCGCGGAAGTTCGCCATGGCTGCGCTGAAGAGCTTCTCGGCCGACGGAGCGGCGGCCGAGACAGGGCGGACGACGGGCTTGCTCGCGGAGGACGGCGTGAGCACGGGCTTGGGCTCGGGTGCGGCCATCTGCGCGGGTGCCTTCGCCTCCGCGGCAGCCTTGACCTCGCGCACGGCCTTCGGCTCAGGCGTGGCCTTCGACGTGGGGGGGGTCGCCTCGGGCGCGGGCTTCGCCTCGCGCACGGCCTTCGGCTCAGGGGCGGCCTTTGGTGCCGCTTTCTCGGGCGCGGGCTTCGCCTCGGGCGCGGCCTTCACGTCAGCCGCGGGTCTGGCCTCGGGCGTTGTCTTTACCCCACGTGTGGGCTTCGCTTCGGGCGCCATCTTCGTCGAGTCGGGGATTGCCCTGGGATCGGGCGCCACCGGCCTGGGCGCCGCGCTCTTGACCGGGGGCGGCGGCGCGCTCGGCACCGCAGGCGAAGTCGACAGCGCGGGCGGGGGCGGCGCGACCGATGCCGTATCCGGCGACCCCGGCCGCGCGGCCGCGGGCGGCGGCATCGCGGTCGGTCGCTCGGCGGCCGGGCTCGGCGCGGCGGCCTCCCGCTCACGCAACATGCCGCGCGTCTCCTCGAGCAGCACGCGCGCGCGTGCCAGCTCCACGTTCGCCGCCTTCACGTCGCGCGTCTTGTCCACCGCATCGGTCTCGAGCGCCCGCACCTGTGACTGCAGCCGCGTGATCTCGCGCGAGCTGGTATCCTGCCGCTGCCGCATGTCGTCCAGCTGGGTGCGCAGCGTCGTCGTCTCGTTGAGCGCCCGGACGCCCGAATCGTCGCTCGCGCACCCCGCGAGGGCGAGCGCCCCGGTCACGAGCCACGGAACGAAGGCGGATCGGACGCATGTCATCGTGCTCGCGACGCTAGCATTCAGGCAAAGGAAAAGTCAACTTTTGAGGGGCTTTACGGGGGTGCCTGCGGGTGACTTCCGGTGGAAGCTTCCGCCCGGCTGGAGTCTCGTGAAGATCTTCGGGGGCGGGGTGCTGATGGGCGCGGCGGCACTGGTCGCCGACGGCTGCAACATCACCCAGGGGCTCACCAACTCCGCGACCCTCTCGCTGGGGAGCCTCGTCGCCTTCGTCTCCATGGCCGCGGGAGCGTGGCGGACCCTCTGGGCCCTCTACCTCCGGAAGGGCTGAGCTCAGCCCTCGCGCAGAAGCATCACCGGTACCGTCTCGCCCGCCGCGATCGTCGTGTCGCCGGGCACAATGGCCAGGCCATCAGCCTCGGACATGGAGCGTAGAATTCCCGAGCCCTGCTCGCCGGTGAGCCGCGCGGTGAGCGCGCCGCCGCGCTCGCCGAGCACCACGCGCAAGTAGCCGCGGCGGCGGCCCGGATTGGGAATGGGCATGAGCGCGCGCGCGGATCGGATCGGCCGAGTGAGACGCATGTGCCCGCCGAGCCGGCGAATCGCCGGGCGGACGAACAGCTCGAACGTGACCATCGCCGACACCGGGTTGCCGGGCAGGCCGAACACCGGCAAGGTGCCCTTGAGCGGCGATTCCACCGTCGCGAACGTGATCGGCTTGCCCGGCCGCATGTTGACCAGCCAGAGATGCTGCTCCGCCCCGAGGGCAGTCAGCGCCGCCTTGACGAAGTCATGGTCACCGACCGAGACCCCGGCCGAGGAGATCAGCACGTCGCAGCCGAGGCCCCAGGCGAGCCGCGCCTCGATCTCGTCCTGGCGATCGCGCGCAACGCCCAGGCTCAGGGGCTCCGCGCCGGTCGCGCGCACCTGCGCCATGAGGGAATACGTGTTCGAGTTCGGGATCTGGCCGGGGCGTAGCGTCCCGCCGAGGTCCACGATCTCGTCCCCGGTGGACAGCACGCCAACCACCGGCCGCCGGATCACGCGCACCCGGCTCCGCCCCAGCGTGGCGAGCACGCCGATGTCGCCCGGCGTGAGCACCCGTCCGGGCGCGAAGAGCCGGTCGCCCGGCCGGAGATCCTCGCCCCGCGGCCGTACATAGTCCCCGGCGGAGACGGGTCGCGGGATCCGCACCGTCGCGCCGTCGGCCTGCACGTCCTCCTGCGGGATCACCGCGTCCGCCCCCTCGGGCAGCGGGGCCCCAGTGAGGATGCGGAAGGCCTCGCCCCGCGCGAGGGGGCGCTCGGCCAGATGTCCCGCTGCGACGTGGCCGGCCATGCGAAGGGCGGCCGGGCTCTCGGCGCTGGCCCCCGACGTATCGGCACTCGACACCGCGTAGCCGTCCATGGACGAGTTCGGCCAGGGCGGGATCTCGCGATCGGCGACGACGGGTTCGGCGAGCACGCGATCGAGGGCATCGAGGAGCGCGACGCGCTCGTCCCCGAGCGTGCCGACACGGGAGAGGATGCGCTCGAGCGCCTCTTCGACGGTGATCACGCCGCCATTGTACCGCGGCGCGGCGGGACGAGCGGGGCTAGCGCCCCTGGTCCAGGCGGCTTGCGTACCGAGCCACCATGCGATTCCGGCTCAGCACGAACAGCCCGAAGAAGCCCGCCGTGACGAGCGCCTCGCGGAGCCCGATGGGGAAGCGGTTCGTGCTCGTGATCGCGGGATAGACCTGCAGCACGCGCTCCAGGAACATCGAGACCCATCCCATGAAGAGGATGACCACGAGCGGCTTGTGGGCGGCGGGCGGGCGGCCGGTGAGGCGCTTGAGCAGGTACGAGAACGGCACGAGCCAGCCGGCCACGAAGATTACGAAGGCCATCGTGCGCCACGGATCGTCGAAGAACCGACGAAGGAAGAACCGGGTCTCCACCGGCACGTTCCCGTACCAGATCACGAGATACTGCGAGAAGAAGAAGTAGAGCCACATCACGCACATCGCGAACGTGAGCTTGGCGATGTCCTGGATGGCGGACGGGGAGACGTGGGTGAGCCCGCGGGCGTTGGCCCGGATCGAGAGATACGTCACGAGGCCGAACCCGATGTAGAGCGTGCTCACGACGAAGTAGCCGCCGAGGAGGCCGCTGTACCAGACGGGATCGAGCGACATGATGAGGTCGAAGCCCCAGAGCGAGAGCACCAGCACGAAGAGGGTGAGGAGGATACCGCTCAGTCGGTTGCGGCGCGCCAGCGCGGCCGCCTCGTCCCCGGTGCCCTCGGCGAACACCGCCCGGGTGAAGATGATCGCCACCCAGTACAGGAGGAGAACGCCCACGACGTTGCGCAGGACGAAGAACGGCACGTTGAGCCATTGCGACTTCTTCTCGACGAGGGCGGGATTGTTCACCCACGGATAGAGCGTGCTCATGCCGAGGAAGAAGAGCAGGAACAGCACGAACGAGAACGGGAGGAACCCTCCGGTGGTAAGGGCCACGCGCTTGATCGACGGCGACCAGCGCGCCTCCGTCAGCTGCAGCATGGCCGACGCGGCGGGGCCGGCGATGGCGAGGCTGGACCAGAAGAGGAGATTGACCAGGTAGATCGCCCAGGCCTGCCAGGGCTCCGGCTGCATGAGGCCGTGGATGAAGGCGGCGGCGCCGATCACCACCAGCGCGAGCAGGATCCCCTGCCCGCTGGAGCTCGACGTGCGCGCGTCGGCCACCGCAGCCGCGTTCATTTCTTGGCCAGCGTCCGCACGAAGTTCACGAGGTGCCAGCGCTCCTCGGGCGAGAGGGCCTCCCCGTAGGCCGGCATCACCGCGCCGCCCATCCCGATGTAGTGCTGCCAGAATCCGTCGGTGCGCGTCTTCTGCAGATCGGGGTTGGTGAGGTCCTGGGCGGGGATGAACTTGGTGGTGACGAGCCCGTCGCCCTTGCCGCTGGCCCCGTGGCACGGCACGCAGTAAACCGTGAAGAGCTCGCCGCCCTTGTTGATCGACTCGGGGGTGGCCGGGATGGGATTCTTCCGCTGCGCCGCCGCCTCGCGGTCCTCCTTCGCGTAGACGAGCTCGCCGCCCTCGCGGGGTACGCTGCCCACCGGCATGGAAAAGGCGCGCTCGCCCGGGCGTACCGCTTGCGTCACCGTCATGTTGTCCAGCCAGCGCATGGCGATGGTGCCGCCGAGACCGGCGCCGCCCATGCCAACCAACCCGAGGCACAGGAGGAAGAGGATGCGCAGCCCGTACTTCTTGATCATCGCCGCACTTCCTCGGCGCCCGCCGCGGACAGCAGCGCGCTCACCGTCTGCGCGCGATCCGGCGGACAGGCCACCGCGACCCCGAAACGGTCGAGGGTGAAGCGCGGGTCATAGGTCGCGGATTGCCGGATCTTCGGCAGCCGGCCTAGGAGGAAGACGGCGATCAAGGTCGCAATGCCGCCGAAGAGGATGGTCAGCTCGAATCCGATGATCACGAACGGCGGGATCGACACCGGGGCCTTGCCCCCTGTGATGAGCTCCCATTTCAGCGACGACCAGATCGTGAGGAAGAATCCGGTGGCGGTCCCGGTGACCCCGCCCACCACCGTGAACAGGCGCACCTTGGAAAGCGGCCGGACGTGCTCGATCTCCTCCTCGATCTCCTCCACCGGCACCGGAGTGTAGACGGTGAGGTCCGCGAAGCCCTTGGCGCGCAGCTCGCGGATGGCCTGCAGCGTGGTATCCACGTGGGCGAAGATGCCCAGCACGTTGGCCAGGGCCATCTAGTGCCCTCCCCCGTGATGGGCGTGCTTCACGGGATGCGGCAGCACTTCCTTGACTTCCACGATGGACAAGGAGGGCATGACGCGGATGAAGCCGAGGAACAGGATGAAGAACCATGCGAACGAGCCCACGATGATCGTGGAGTCGGTGATGGTCGGGTAGTACGTGCCCCACGTATAGGGGTAGAAGTCGTGCCCCAGGCCCGGGACGATGATGTTGAAGCGCTCGAACCACATCCCGATGAGCACGAGGATCGACACGATGTAGAGGATCACCGAGTTGACGCGCGCCTTCTTCGAAAAAAGGATCAGCGGGACCACGCTGTTGCAGAAGTACATGGTCCAGTAGGCCCACGCGTACTCCTTCGTGGCCTTGGCGAACACGCTCGCCCGCTCGAAGTGATCGCCGCTGTACCAGGCGGTGAACACCTCGCACGTGTAGAAGTACGTCAGCACCAGGCTGGTCACGAGGGTGAGCTTGGCCATCGCGTCCAGGTGCCGGTCGGTGATGTAGGGGTACCAGTTGAAGTAGTACCGCATGGGCAGGATGAGGATGAGCACCATCGCGAAGCCGGAGAAGATGGCCCCATCCACGAAGAAGGGCGCGAAGAGCGTCGAGTGCCAGCCCGGCACGAGGGCCATCGCGAAGTCGAACGACACCACGCTGTGCACGGAGAGCACGAGCGGCGTGGCGAGGGCGGCGAGAAGGCCGTAGCCGCGCCGGTAGTGCTTCCACTGCACGTCCGACCCCTCCCAGCCCATCGCGATCACCGCGAAGATCTTCTTCTTGAGGCCGGTGGAGCGGTCGCGGAGGGCGGCCACGTCGGGGATCAGCCCCACGATGAAGAACACCACGCTGATGGTCAGGTACGTCGAGATCGCGAACACGTCCCACACCAGCGGCGACTTGAAGTTCGGCCAGAGGTAGCGCTGGTTCGGATACGGGGTCAGCCAGTAGGCGAACCACATGCGGCCGGCGTGGATCAGCGGGAACAAGCCCGCGGTCATGACCGCGAACACCGTCATCGCCTCCGCACCGCGGTAGATCGACGTGCGCCACTTTGCCCGGAACAGGTAGAGGACCGCGGAGATCAGCGTCCCCGCGTGGCCGATACCGATCCAGAACACGAACGTGGTGATGTACATCGCCCACATCTGCGGGGTGCGCTTGCCCGCCGCGCCCATGCCCGTGTAGATCTGGTACGTCCACGCCACCACCCCCGCGAAGAGAGTGAGCGCGACGATGCACATCCAGCCGAAGTAGAGATTGCCCGGCATGCCCACCGTACGCTCGACGTCCTTGTTGACGTCGGCCCACGTCACCGGCCGGTCCTGGAGCCGGACGCTCATGCCTTGTGGCCCCCGCCCGGCCCGCGCACCACCTTCTTCAGATAAGTCACGGCGGGCCGGGTCCCCAACTCCTCGAGCACGTGGTAGCTGCGGGTCGACCGCGACAGCTTGGTCACCGCCGACCCCTCGTCCTTGAGGTCGCCGAAGGTGATGGCCTGGGTGGGGCACGTCTGCTGACAGGCGGTCTTGATGTCGCCGTCCTTGACCTTGCGGCCCTGATCGCGCGCATGGTCCTTGCCCTCGACGATGCGCTGCACGCACATGGTGCACTTCTCCATGACGCCGAGCTGGCGCACGGTGACGTCGGGGTTGAGCTGGAGGTCGAGCGGCGACGGCCACTGGTAGTAGAACCAGTTGAACCGCCGTACGTGGTACGGGCAATTGTTGCCGCAGTAGCGCGTCCCCACGCAGCGGTTGTAGACCTGCCCGTTGAGCCCCTCGCGTGTCTGGTACGCGGCGTACACCGGGCACACCGGCTCGCAGGGCGCCACGCCGCAATGCTGGCAGTACATGGGGAGGAAGATGTTCTCGGGGCGCGCCGCGGTCCCATCCTCCCAGCGCTCGAGGCGCAGCCAGTGCTGGTCGCGCCCGTAGGCCACCTGCTCCCGTCCCACCACCGGCACGTTGTTCTCCGTGACACACGCCACCACGCAGGCCTGACACCCGGTGCACCGGTCGAGGTCGACCGTCATGCCCCAGCGGTACTCGGGATACTTGACCGCCGGGTACATGCTGGGATGGCTCGCGTGCTCCGGCGGCTTGCCGCGCAGCTCGAGCTCGCGCGCCGCCCCCAGCTCGACGGTCTGCGCGACCTCGCGGTGATCCTGGTCGAAGGTGGCCTGCGGGATCGCCAGCGACCGCCGCCCCGTCCCCTTGGCCACCTGCACCTTGACGGCGAGATACGGGAGCGCGCCGGAGGCCATCTCCGCGGCGGGGCCAAGGAGGGTCACCGGGTTGGCGCCCACGTTCATCCCACGCTTCTGGGCGTATTCGCCGGGGTACGCGTGCCCCTGCCCCATCGCCACCGCGACGGCAGCGGGATGAAGGGAGTCCACCGGGTAGGCGGGCAGCTCAACGCGGCCATGGGGCGAGGTGAGCGTGACGAGATCGCCCCGTACGACGCCGAGCCGCTTCGCCGTCTCGCTGGGCAGCTCCACCCAGCCGTCCCAGGTGACCTGGGTCATGGTGTCCGGCGCCTCCTGCAGCCAGGCGCGATCCGAGCGTCGGCCGTCGTAGAAGCGCGCGGACGGGTACACGAGCAGCGCATGCGTGCCGTCGCCTTCAAGCTTCGCGGGCTCTGCCTTCACGCGCGTGGCCTCGGGTCGGAGCGCGGCCACCGCCGTCGGCGACTCGCGCCAGGCGCCGCCGCGGCGCAGAGACTCCTCCCAGAACTCGGCGAACGGCCGGCCCTTGGCCTGGTCCTTCGCGGCGGCAGCCCACTCCGCCTTGACGTAGTCCGCGAAGGTCGGCGTCTGGAAGCCGCCCTTGCCGGGCTCCGCCGCGACGCTCAAGACCTGGCGGCCCAGCGAGAGGAAGATACCGCCGAGCGAGCGGCCGTCGACCGGTTGCCCGGCGATCTCCACCGGACCCATCGCCGGCTGCATCAGCCCCACGACACCGGGCTCGGCGACGACGTCGCCCCAGGACTCCAGCCAGTGCAGCGCCGGAAGCACCACGTGGGCCTTCGCCGTGGTCTCGCTCGGCCGATTCGCCAGGCTCACCACCATCGGCACCTTGGCGAGCGCCTCCGCGAAGCCGGCCTTGGGCGGCATCGTGTAGAGCGGGTTGACGTCGCCCAGGATCAGCACCTCGATCTCGCCCTTGGCCATGGCCTCGGTGAGCGCGACCATGTCGGCGTAGGTGCCGGCCCGCGCCGCCTCGCCGCCGAAGCGCACACGCTTGCCTATCGCGCCGATGGCGACGTTGAGCAGGTTGATGGCCTGCAGCATGTCGACGGCGTTGCTGCCCGTCACCGCGGCGCCGCCACCCAGCACGAGACCGCTCTTGGACGCCGCGAGGTCGTGGGCCACCCGCTTGATGGTGTCGGCGGGCACACCGGTCTGGGTGGCGACGGCGGCGACGTCCACGCCGCTCACCGCGCCCCCCAGCGCCTTGGCATCCGCTCCGGGCGCCACCAGGCCCTCGTCCACGATCACCTTCAACATCGCGAGGGCGAGCGGCCCTTCGGTGCCCGGCGCGTTGCGCACCCATTCGTCTGCGTTGGCGGCGGTCAGCGAAAGGCGCGGCTCCACGTGCACGAAGGTGCCGGCCTTGCCAGCCGAGAGCGCGTGCATCTTCGTGTAGGCCGCGGAGTGCTCCACCGGCGACAGCCAGGTTTCGATGAAGTCCGCGCCGAAAGACAGGAGATAGCCCGCCTCCTCGATGGCGTACTGGGGGATGGCGTCTCGGCCGAACGTGGCGCGGTTGGCCGCGCGAATGGCCTCAAGCCCCAGAGGCTCGTACGCGAGACGGGGCCGAGCGCCGAGCGCCTTCACCAGTTCGTCGGCGATCTTCGCCGCGGACCCGCTCTCGAGCCCCGTCACCAGCGCAATCTTGCCGCCCTGCTTGGCCTTCACGAGCGCGCCGAGCTTGTCGGCCACGATCTTCTCGGCCGATTCCCACGGGGCGGACTTACCGTCCACGAGGGCGCCGCGGAAGCGGTCGGGATGGTAGAGGCCCTGAAGGGCCGCGTGCGCGCCGATGCAGAGCCCGCCCGCGTTCACGGGATGATCGGGGTTCCCCTCCAGCTTGACCACACGCCCGTCGCGGTTCTTGGCGAGGACGCCGCAGCCGGCCGGACACTCGCGGCACACCGTCGCGAAGTACGAGGCCACACCGGGGACGACGTTCTCCGGGGGGGAAATGTAGGGATACAGCTTTTCCGCCGTCGGTCCGCACCCTGCGGCGGCGGTCGCCGCGCCGGATGCCGCCACGATTCGGAAAAAGGATCGCCGGTCAATCCCGCTCATCGGGCCTTACCGCTCTCTACGCTCACGCACTCCTCGCGCCGTGAAGCGCCAGCAAGTTAGCACACGCCCGACGGAAGATCGGACCGGCCAAAACCTTGTGAACCCTATCACGCAGGAAAAGTAAGTGTCAATAGAGTTCTGCGTTTAGGCGAGCGTTTTCATGGCTTCCCGGGCCGCCCGGGCCGCCGCTTCGAGATCGTCATCCGTATGAGCGAGCGAGACGAACGCGGCTTCGAACTGAGAGGCGGCGAGGAAGACGCCGCGCTCGAGCATGGCGTGGAAGAACCGGGCGTAGCGCGCGGTGTCCGCGCGCTTGGCCGAGGCGAGATCGACGACGGGCGAGGCGGTGAAGAAGGCGGTGAGCATGGAGCCCACACGATTCACGGTGAGCGGCACGCCCGCGCGGCGGGCCGCGTCGATCAGTCCGGCCTCCACGCGCGCCCCCAGCGTCTCGAGACGCTCGTACACCGCGGGATCGGCCAGTGCGCGCAGCGTCGCGAGACCCGCCGCCACCGCGAGCGGATTGCCGGACAGCGTGCCCGCCTGGTAGACCGGCCCGAGCGGCGAGATCTGCTCCATGAGATCGCGCCGGCCGCCGTACGCGCCCACCGGAAGGCCACCGCCGATGATCTTGCCCAGGCACGTGAGGTCGGGCCGCACGCCGTAGCGCGCCTGCGCGCCGCCGGGGCCCACGCGGAATCCGGTGATCACCTCGTCGAAGAGGAGCAGCGTGCCGTGCCGCGTGCACAGCTCGCGCAGGCCCTCGAGATAGCCGGGCGCGGGCGGCACCACACCCATGTTCCCCGCCACCGGCTCCACCACCACCACCGCAACCTCGCGACCCCGCGCGGCCATCAGCCGCGAGACCGCATCGAGGTCATTGAACGGCAGCGCCACCGTCAGCGCGGCGAGCGCCGCGGGCACGCCGCCGCTGTCGGGCACGCCAAAGGTGGCGCCGCCCGATCCCGCCTTCACCAGGAGGCTGTCGGCATGGCCGTGGTAGCAGCCGTCGAACTTCACCACGAGGTCGCGGCCGGTGGCACCGCGCGCGAGGCGGATCGCGCTCATCGCGGCCTCCGTGCCCGACGAGACCAGCCGCATCATCTCCATCGACGGCATTGCCCGCGCGATGAACGCCGCCATCTCGACCTCGCCCTCGGTGGGCGCCCCATAGCTGGTGCCGTGGCGCGCGGCGTCGCCCAGCGCCTCCACCACCGAGGGATGCGCGTGCCCGAGGATGAGCGGACCCCACGAGCCGAGGAAGTCCACATAGGAGCGCCCGTCCACGTCCTCGATGCGGGCCCCCGCCGCCCGCGCCACGAAGAAGGGCGTGCCCCCGACGCCGCGGAAGGCGCGGACCGGGCTGTTGACCCCGCCCGGCATCAGGCGCTGGGCGGACGAGAAGAGCGACTCGGAGCGGCTCATGACGGGCTCCAGGCTAACGGGCGGGAGTGGGAATCGTGAAGCCGACGGGGAGGAAGTCGCGGCGGGCCGCGTCCCAGGCGAATGCGTTGGCGCCGTCGAACCGCCCGGCCATCACCGAAACCACCACGTAGATCGCATCGGGATACGCGGGCTCGCCGTTGACGAGCGCGTTGCGCTTGTCGGTCTCGGAAAAGTAGGCGCCGGTGTCGATGTGCGAGTGGTAGATGGTCGCCACCCGAAAGCCCTCGGCCTCGCGCCGGCCGATCGTCAGGAGGTCGCGAGGATCGATGTAGTACGCGGTGCGGGCGTTGCGCGGATGCCGCGCGGGATCCTTACGATTCAGCTCGTCCTGGATGTTACGGCACGGCAGGAACAGCCGCTCAGGCGTGCCCCCGCGCGCGAGCACCACCCCGCAGCACTCCGCGGGATACTCGGCGACCGCCTGGGCCTCGACCCGCGCGAATTCTTCCGGCGTGAGCGCCACCCGGCCTCCGCTCACCGGGTGAATGGGCGTGCGGTGGGGACGGCGCCCCCGGCGAGGACGGCCTGCCCCCCGGCGCGGGCGGCCTGCCCCCCGGCGAGGGCGGCCTGCCCCCCGGCGAGGGCTGGAATGATCGAGACCTCGTCGCCGTCCTTCAGCGCGGTGGCGAGTCCCCCGAGGGCTTCGATGGCCTCGCTGTTCACGTAGATGTTCACGTGGTGGTGGATCTCCCCCTGGTCGTTCCGCACCAGTCCCTTGAGCCCCGCGTACTGCGCCTCCAGGTCGTCGAGCAAGGCCTTCACGTTCGGGGCTTCGACGGAGACCCGATCTTTGTTGCTGGTGGCGCGCCGGAACGGCGTCGGGATGTAGACCTGCACGCTCATGGATGGCTCCTCAGAAGGGCACGCTCAGATAGCGTTCCCCAGTATCGCACAGCACCGTGACCACCACCTGGTCGGCGGGCATGGTCGCGGCGATCTGGCAGGCCGCCCAGACGTTCGCCCCCGCCGAGATCCCGACCAGCACGCCCTCCTCTCGCGCCAGGCGCCGCGCAGTGGCGGTGGCGTCCTCATCGCGCACCGAGATGATCTCGTCGATCACCGCGCGGTTCAGTACCGCCGGCACGAACGACGCGCCGATGCCCTGGATGCCGTGAGGCCGCGCCTTGCCGCCCTGGAGCACGGGCGAGCGAGCCGGCTCCACCGCGACGACGCGCACGCCGGGCAGGCGCTGCTTCAGCACCTCGCCCACGCCGGTCACCGTGCCGCCGGTCCCCACCCCGGCCACGAACGCGTGCACGCGCTCGTCGGTGGCCTCGAGGATCTCGAGCGCGGTGGTGCGACGATGGATCTCGGGGTTGGCGGGGTTTTCGAACTGGCTCGGCATCAGGTAGTCCGGATGCTCGCGCACCATCTCCTGCGCGGCGAACACCGCACCGGTCATCCCTTCGATGGCGGGCGTGAGATGGATCTCCGCGCCGTAGCGCGCGAGGAGCCGCTGGCGCTCCACGCTGTAGTCGTCGGGCATGGTGAGGATGAGGCGATAGCCGCGCACCGCGCAAACCATCGCCAGCCCGATTCCGGTGTTGCCGCTGGTCGGCTCCACCACGGTGGCGCCCGGCTTGAGCACACCCCGCCGCTCGGCGTCGTCGATCATGGCGACGGCGATGCGATCCTTCACGCTGCCTCCCGGGTTGAGCGACTCGAGCTTGCCGAGCACCGTCGCGCCCCCCGGCCGGGGAATGTGGTTCAGCCGCACCAACGGCGTGGCGCCGATCAGCTCCAGCACCGAGCCGACCACGCGCGGCCGCGTCAATCGTCCCATCGTCTTGTCGATCATCGTCCTATTCCTATCGGAAACGTCGGTTCCGTGGCAAAAAAAACTAGATGTGATACATGGCCCGTGCGACGCTGCGCCGCTCCTCCGCCCGCTTCCTCAGATCCTCGAACGTGACGCGATCCACCACGCCCGATACCGCCTCGTCGATCTCGCGCCACAGCTCGGACAGATCCGCCACGGGGTCCCGCGCGATCCGCCCGCGACGCACCGGCTCGAACCCGTTCACCGGCCCCTCCACCGCGCGGAGGACGTCGCCCACCGTCACCTGGTCGGCGGCGCGCGCGAGCCGGTACCCGCCCGCCGAGCCCCGCTTGGACACGAGCAGGCCCGCGCGGGTCAGCCCCAGCAGCACCTGCTCGAGGTAACGCTGCGGGATGTCCTGGCGCGCCGCGATGTCCTGGATCGGGCGCAACCCGGCGCCGTCCGCGAGCGCGAGATCCAGCATGGCCTTGATCGCGTACTCGCCCTTGGCCGAGATCCTCACGCCCGGCCCTGCTCGATGAGCCGCGCCGCGTCCTTGGCGAAGTACGTGATGATGAGGTCGGCCCCGGCGCGGCGGATCCCGGTGAGCGCCTCCATCATGGCGCGCTCCTCGTCGAGCCAGCCGAGCTGCCCGGCGGCGCGAATCATCGCGTACTCCCCTGACACGGAATACGCGGCCACCGGCAGGCCGAAGTCCTGCTTCACCCGCGCGATCACGTCGAGGTATGGCAGGGCGGGTTTGACCATCACGATGTCCGCGCCCTCGTCGACGTCCAGCGCCACCTCACGCAGCGCCTCCTGTGCGTTGGCGGGATCCATCTGATAGGAACGCCGGTCGCCGAACTGGGGCGCGGAGTCCGCTGCCTCGCGGAACGGCCCGTAGAACGCGGACGCGTACTTCGCCGAGTACGCCATGATGGGCGTGTCCTGATAGCCCGACTCGTCGAGCGCCTCGCGAATCGCGCCGACGCGGCCGTCCATCATGTCCGACGGCGCGACCATGTCCGCGCCCGCCTCCGCGTGAGAGAGCGCGGTGCGGGCGATGAGATCCAGGGTAGGATCGTTCGTGACCCGGTCCTCCTCCACCACCCCGCAATGGCCGTGGCTGGTGTACTCGCACAGGCACACGTCGGTGATCACCAGCAGGTCGGGAATGCTGTCCTTCACCGCGCGCACCGCTTGCTGGATGATCCCGTCCTCCGCGTACGCCTCGCTCCCGCGCGGATCCTTGTCGCGCGGAAGCCCGAACAGCAGCACGGCGGGGATGCCCATGGACGCGGCGTCCTTGCACTCCTTCAGCAGCTCGTCGATCGAGAGCCGGAACTGCCCGGGCATGGAACCGATCGGCTCCCGCACCCCGCGCCCGTGGACGGTGAAGAATGGCAGGATGAGATCGTCGGTCCGCAGCACGGTCTCGCGGATCATCCGCCGGATCAATGGAGATTCGCGCAGGCGGCGGGGACGGTAGACGGGATACGGCATCGTCAGCTCCTCTTCTCGCTCACGTAGTGCCGGGCGATGGCCGCGGCGAGCGCGGGGATCGTGTACTCGGCGGGCATGATCGTCGTGGCGAGCCCGAGGCCCTCGGCGGTCGCGCGCGTCACCGGACCGATGCAGGCAACGCGTACGCCCCGCATCAGCCTGGGCATCTCGTCCGGCGCGAACAGCGCAGCGAAGTGCCGAACGGTCGAGGAGCTGGTGAAGGTCACGACGTCGACGGCGCGCCCCGCGAGCAGCGCGCGGAGCTCGGCGCCGGTGCCGTCCGCCGGACGGGTGCGGTACGCCGCGACCTCGTCCACGTGCGCGCCCAGCGAGAGGAGCTCGCGCACGAGGAGATCGCGCGTCTCCGCCGCCCGCGGCAGCAGCACCCGGTCGCCCGGAGCGACCACCTGGGCGAGCCGGCGCACCAGACCCTCCGCGACGTACTCGTCCGGCACCAGCTCGGCGCGAAGGCCCCACGCCTCGAGCGCGCTCGCGGTGGCGGGCCCGATGGCAGCGACCCGGCGCCCGTGGAGCACCTCGGCGCCGCGGCCGCGCTCGGCGAGCCGGCGCCGCGTCATGTCCACCCCATTGACGCTGGTGAAGATCACCCAGCGATAGTCACCCGCGCAATCGAGCGCGAGGTCCAGAGGCCCCCAGTCGACAGGCGGCTCGATCACGATGGTGGGCATCAGGACCACGCGGGCGCCGTCGGCTTCGAGGGCGTCGCGAAGCGCTTTTGCCTGGGCCGCTGCGCGCGTGACCACCACGACCCTGTCGGCCAGGGGCCGCGCGATCTCGACGCCTTCCGCTCGCACTCAGCGCTCTCCTTCCCGACGTGAGCCGTCCGGGGTCAGCAGGGCACCCGCGCCCCGCGCCAGCAGCTCATCCGCGAGCTTCGTGCCCAGCGACCGGGCCGCGGATGGCGCGCCGCTCACCGCCGCGGTGAGGACGGTGGCGCCGTCCGCGCTCGCGACGAACCCCGCCACCGAGAGGGCGGGGCCGTCCAGCCGGGCGAATCCCGCCACCGGGGTGTGGCAGCCGGCGCCCAGGCGGTGCAGAAACGCCCGCTCCGCCTCGGCCTGGATCCGGGTCTCAGTGTGGTCCAGGGTGGCGAGAAGTTCAAGCAGCGGCGCCTCGCCCGCGCGCGCCTCGACGCCCAGGATCCCCTGCCCCGCCGCCGGGAGAAACGTGTCGACGGGCAGGCGGACCATGCCCCGGGGCGTGATCCCGAGGCGGAGAAGCCCGGCCCGCGCCAGCACGAGCGCGTCGTAGCGGCCCTCGGCGAGCTTCTGGAGCCGCGTGTCCACATTGCCGCGGATGGGCTCGTCCCGGAGATCTGGCCGGAGCCGCATCAGCTGCACCCGGCGGCGCAGGCTCGAGGTGCCCACGCGCGCCCCTGCAGGCAGGTCGTCGAGGCCCCGTCCGTCGCGCGTCACCAGGACGTCCGATGGGTCCTCGCGGCGCGGGAAGACGGCGAGAATGAGCCCGGGCGGCAAGGCGGCCGGCATGTCCTTGAGACTGTGCACGGCGACGTCCACGTGGCCGGCGAGGAGGGCGTCCTCCACCTCCTTGATGAACATCGCCTTGCCGCCGAAGTCGGCGAGCGCGACCTGCGCGAGCTGATCGCCCGAGGTGCGGATGGAGATGATCTCGACGACGGCGCCCCGCGCGCGCAACCCCGCCGCCACCGCCTCCGCCTGCACGAGCGCGAGGCGGCTCCCGCGTGCGCCGATGCGCACCTTCATCGGTCGGGCCTGTCGCCGGGCCGGAGCCCGAACACCTCCGATATCACCTCGATCCAGCGGCGGCCGTGGCCGGCCCGCGAGGAATCACGGAGCTTCTCGATGGGCGTGTGGAGGACCTTGTTCACGATGGACTGGGACAGGGCCTCGAGCACCTGGCGCGTGTCCTCGCTCGCGCCGGGGAGCCGGGCAAGGGCCTTGTCGAGCTCCCCTCGACGTATCGCCTCCAGCCGCTCCCGCAACGACACGATGGTGGGCACCACCTCCACGTCGCGGAGCCGGGCGAGGAACTTGGTGACCTCGCGCTCCACCAGGAACTCCGCCCGCTGGGCCTCGCGCTGGCGCTCGCGGAGATTCGCCTCGACCACCTGCTGGAGATCGTCCACGTCGTAGCAGAACACGCCGTCGAGGTCGTTGACCGCGGCGTCGACGTTGCGGGGCACCCCGAGATCGATGAGGAACAGCGGGCGGGCGCCGCGGGCGTGTGTAGCCGCGCGGGCGTCGGCGACGCGCACCACCGGCTCCGGGGCCGCGGTCGCCGCGATCACCACGTCCACCCGCGCCATCACCGCCGGCACGTCCGACATGGCCACCGCGGTGCCCGCCAGCGCCTCGGCGAGATCCCGCGCGCGGGCCGCGGTGCGGTTCGCCACGTAGAGCGGCGCCGCCCCGGCCTCCATGAGCAGCCGCGCGGCGTGCTCGGCCATCTCGCCGGCGCCCAGCAAGAGCACGCCTTTTCCCTCGAGGCTGCCGAAGATCTTCCGCGCGAGCTCGACCGCGGTGGACGACACGGACACAGCGAGGCGGCCCACCTCGGTCTCCGTGCGCACGCGCTTGGCCACGCTGAACGCCTGGCTCATGAGCGCGCTCAGCACCGGTCCGACCGTGCGACACGCCTGGGCCAGGGCGAAGGCGTCCTTCACCTGGCCGAGGATCTGCGGCTCGCCCACCACCAGCGAATCGAGGCTCGCCGCGACCCGGAACGCGTGGCGCACCGCCTCTTCCTGCGTGGCGGTGACCACATGCACCTCCACGGCGGCGAGGGTCACGCCGCGATGGGCCCCGAGCGCGCGAAAGGCCGCCGCCCGAGCCTCGCCCGGGGCGTCGGCGACTCCGTACACCTCGACGCGGTTGCACGTGGAGAGGATCATCAGCTCCGCGGCGGGTCCAGCCGTGCCCAGCGCGGCCAGCACCTCGCGGAGCTTGTCTTCCTCCAGCGCCAGGGCCTCGCGCACCTCCACGGGCGCCGTGCGATGGGTCATCCCCGCGACGAACAGGGTGGCGGTCATGCGCCGTGCCGTCCTTGGAGGAGAAGCCCCGCGCCCAGCGTGAGGAGCAGGGCGCAGAAGCCCACGATGGCGAAATACGCGGCCCGCCGCCCGTGCCAGTGCCCGACGGTGCGGCCGGCCAGCGTCGCCGCGTAGACGACCCACATGACCAGCGAGAACAGCGCGATGGGATCCCACGTCAGCACGGAGCCCCAAGCCACGCCCGCCCACAGGAGCCCGAGGAGGAGCCCCGCGGTGAGGAAGGGGAAGCCGAGGGTGAGCGTGCGATGGCTCAGCTGGTCGAGCGTCTCCAGCGGCGGCAGCCGGTAGTAGACGGCGTTCGGGCGCCGCGCCTTGAGCTGACGCTCCTGGAGGAGATACATCAGGGCGGCGGCGAAGTTCAGCACGAGCGCGGCGAGGCCCAGGAGCGCGAGGGCCACGTGCACCCAGATCCACGCGCTGCGGATCGCCGGCTCGAGCGCGAGCGTGCGCAGCCCGGTGGGCAGGACCAGCCCCAGGCCGACGACGACGGGGAGGACGAAGGCGCCCAGCGCGCGCATGCCGTACTGACGCTCGGCCCAGATCTCGAGGAGGACGGCGACCCAGATCACGACCGACACGAGCTCGGAGAGCGTGAGGATGGGGAGGCGTCCCAGCTCGACGCCTCGGATCGCGATCGCGAGGGTATGGAGGATCCAGCCGATCTGGGTGGCGATCATCGCGAAGCGCCAGAGGCTCTCGCGGCGGCGTACGAGGTGGCCGAGGGCAGCGGCCATCGCCACGATGTAGGCGGTGAGTGCCACGTCGTAAAGCACGGCGTTCGCGGCGATCGCGCGCACGAACATCCCGCCTCAGCCGGCCTCGTCCACCACGACGGCCCCGCCCGTGTAGAGGTTGAGACTGTCGGGGCGGACGTAGCCGACCACGGTGATGCCGAGCTGCTCGGCCAGCGCCACCGCCATCTCGGTGGGCGACGTGCGCGACGCCACCAGGGGCACGCCCATGCGCGCGGCCTTGAGTAGCATTTCGGAGGAGATGCGCCCCGTGGAGAGGAGCAGGCGGTCGGTCGTGGGCAGGCCGCGCAGGAGGGCTTCGCCCTTGAGCTTGTCCACCGCGTTGTGGCGGCCCACGTCCTCCGCGACCACGAGCAAGCGGTCGGCATCCGCGAGGGCGGCGCCGTGGATGCCGCGCGACGCCTGGTACTGGACGGCCTCCCCGTAGAGATCCTTCAGGCGGGCGGCCAGATCCGCGGGACGCACGCGCAGAGGAGAATCCAGCCGCGTGAAAAGCCGTGGATCGATCCGGAACGTGATGCCGCCGCCGCATCCCGACGTGAGGATGCGCTCGGTGGGCAGCGTCACCGGCCGCGTGAGCGTGACGTCGGCGCGCCCGTCCACCTCGGACACGGTGAGGGAGCCCACGTCTTCGAGGCCGCCGATCACCTTCTCCATCCAGAGATAGCCGAGCACGAGCGCGTCGAGCTTCACCGGGGTGCAGAGCAGCGTCAGGAAGCGCTCGCCATTCACGTACACGGTGAGCGGCTGCTCGCGCACGACCTCGGCGTGAACCTCCTCGAGGCGGCCCCGGCGGAGCACGAGGAAGGTCCTCATGCCTTGGTCGCCCGTCCATGCGTCATGTCGGCGTCCAGCCTACGGCCCCGGGGCATGGGACGCAAGAAACCCCCCGTAGAGGACGCGGACGAGACACAGTCCCTGCGGCGGCGCCGTGGGGCCGGCGAGCCGGCGGTCGCGGCCCTCGAGCAGGGCCGACATCCAGCCGGGGTCACGGGCGCCGCGGCCCACCTCGACCAGGCTGCCGACGACGTTCCGCACCATGTGGTGGAGGAAGCTGTCGGCGGAGAGGAGGACGCCCAGCCGCGCCCGGCGGCTCACGAGGCGCACCGCGCGCACCGTGCAGATGGGGGTGCGGCCCCGTCCGGGCGCCGCGCAGAAGGCGGAGAAATCGTGCTTGCCGCGGAGGCGACCCAGCGCGGCCGCCATCGCCGCCGCATCGAGCGGGCGCGCCTGATGCCAGGCATACCGGCGCAGGAAGGGATCGGCGGCCGCCCCCCGGTCGATCAGGTAGAGATAGCGCTTGCCCAGAGCGGAGCGCCGGGCGTCGAAGCCGGCCGGCGCGCGCCTCGTATCGGTGACCCGCACCGCATCTGGCAGGAGCGCGTTGAGCGCGCGCTGCAGCCGCTCCGGTGGGAGCGCGCCGTCCGTGACGAGGCTCGCGACCTGCCGCAGGGCGTGGACGCCCGCGTCGGTACGGCTGGCGCCCGTGACCTTGATGGGCGCGCCCAGCACGCGCGCGCAGGCCTCCATCACCAGGCCTTGCACGGTGGGGCGGCCGGGCTGGCGCTGCCAGCCCTGGAAGTCGGTGCCGTCGTATGCGAGGGTGAGGCGGAGGGTCGGCGTGCCCGCTCCTCCTGCGCGCTCAGCGGATCAGGAGCTCGGCGATCTGGACGCCGTTGAGCGCGGCGCCTTTGCGAAGCTGATCGCCCACCACCCAGAAATTAAGGCCGTTCGGCGCGGTGAGGTCCTGGCGGATGCGCCCCACGAAGCAATCGTCCTGGCCCTCCACCATTACCGGCATCGGATACCGGCCTTCCGCCGGCTCGTCCCAGAGGCGCAGGCCCGGGAACGCCGCGAACACCTCGCGGGCGCGGGCCACCCCGACCGGGCGCTCGGTCTCGGCGTTCACCGCGATCGAATGCGCGGTGAAGACGGGCACGCGCACGGTCGTCGGCGACACGGGAAGATCGGGCGCCTCCAGGATCTTCCGCACCTCGTTCACCAGCTTCATCTCCTCCCCGGTGTAGCCGTTGTCGGCGAACTTATCGATGTGCGGGATCACGTTGAACGCGATCTGGTGAGCGAAGTACTTCGGGGCCGGGACCTCGCCGCGGGCCCACGCGAGCGTCTGCGCGCGGAGCTCCTCCACGCCGTTGACGCCCGCTCCCGACACCGCCTGGAACGAGGTCGCCACCACGCGGCGGAGCCGGCCCGCGTCGTGCAGCGGCTTGAGCGGCATCACCGTGACGATGCTCGTACAGTTCGGGCACGCGACGATGCCCTTGTGCCCCGTCATCGCGTGCGCGTTGATCTCGGGCACCACCAGGGGCACGGCGGGATCCATGCGAAAGGCGCTGGACTTGTCCACCACCATCGCCCCCGCCTTCACCGCGAGAGGGGCGAGCTCCTTCGACTGGGCGGAACCCGCGGAGAAGAGAGCGACCTGCACACCCTTGAAGCACTCCGGGCCCGCCTTCTCCACGCGGAGGCGCTCGCCCGCGAAGGTCACCGTCTTGCCCACCGAGCGCTCCGAGGCGAACACGCGCAGGTCGCGCACCGGGAACTTCCGCTCCTCGAGGACGCGCAGGGTCGTCTGGCCGACCGCGCCCGTCACCCCCACCACCGCGACGGTGACGCCGGCGGCCATCTAGTAGCTCCGCTCGATCTGGCGGCAGACGAGCTCACCCATCTGCTGGGTGCCCACCGCCTTGTCGGCCGTCCCGCGGATGTCGGCGGTGCGATGGCCTCCCTCGAGGACCTTGAGGACCGCCGCCTCCACGCGGTCGGCGTCGCTCCCGCGGTTCAGCGAGTAGCGAAGCAGCATGGCGGCCGAGAGAATCGCGGCGATCGGGTTGGCGACGCCCTTCCCGGCGATGTCCGGCGCGGTTCCGTGCACGGGCTCGTAGAGGCCCACCTTCCCGCCCAGGCTCGCCGACGGCAGCATGCCCATCGAGCCGGCGAGGATGGCCGCCTCGTCGGACAGGATGTCGCCGAAGGTGTTCTCGGTGACCAGCGTGTCGAAATGGGTCGGCTTGTGGATCAGCGCCATCGCACAGTTGTCGACGAGGACGTGCTCCACCTCCACCTGCGGGTAGTCCTTGGCCACGCGGTTCACGGTATCCCGCCAGAGCTGGGACACGATGAGCACATTGGACTTGTCCACGGAGGCCAGCCGCTTCTTCCGCTTCATCGCCACGTCGAACGCGGCACGGACGACCCTCTCGATTTCTTTGGTGGTGTAGCTCATCGTGTTGACGGCCTTCTCACCCCCGCCCGGCAGGGTCTCGCGACCGCGCGGCTCGCCGAAGTAGAGGCCGGCGGTGAGCTCGCGGATGACCATGAGGTCCGTCCCCTCCACGACCGAGCGCTTCAGCGGCGAGGCGTCCACCAGCATGGGGAAGCACTTCGCCGGCCGGAGATTGGCGAAGAGGTCCAGCTCTTTGCGGATGCGGAGCAGTCCGCGCTCCGGCCGCACCTCCTGCGGCAGGCTGTCCCACTTGGGCCCGCCCACGGAGCCGAACAGGATGGCGTCCGCCTGCTGGCATAGCCGCAGCGCGGCGTCGGGCAGCGGGCCGCCGGTCGCGTCGATGGCGGCGCCGCCCACCAGCCCCATCTCGAACTCGAAGCTGGCCCCGGTGGCCTTGCCTACCACCTCGAGGATGCGGCGCGCCTCGGGGGTGACCTCCTGGCCGATGCCGTCGCCGGGCAGGAACGCGATCTTGTGCACGCTCACGTCGAAGCTCCTTGTCGGATCAGTGCGCGTCCCGCGGCGCCTTGTCCGCCGACAGCAGCATGTCCCGGCGGCGCGCCCACACGGGACGCGTGGGGCCACTGAGGAGATACGCGGCGAAGAGGGCGAAGAGGAACCACTGCGGGTGAGTGGCGACGATCAGCACGCCCAGGACGACGAGGAGCAGGAGCCCGACGGGGCGCCGGCGCGCGAGATCGATCTCCTTGAAGCTGTAGTAGCGGAACGTGGACACCATGAGGAGCGAGACGAGGTAGGTTCCGATCGCGATCAGGCTCGACTGCCAGCGGTCCAGCTCGTCGTTGCCCACGAGCAGCACCACGGAGGCGACCATGCCGGCGGCGGCGGGGATGGGCAGACCCACGAAGTAACGCCGGTCCGTGACGCCGGTGTACACGTTGAAGCGAGCCAGGCGCAGCGCGCCACAGATCACGAACAGGAAGGCCCCCAGCCAGGCCGCACGCCCGAGCGGGGCGAGGGCCAGCGAATAGACCATGAAGGCGGGGGCGACGCCGAACGAGACCACGTCGGCGAGCGAGTCGAACTCCACGCCGAACTGCGTGGTGGTCCTGGTCAGCCGGGCCACCTTGCCGTCCAGCATGTCCATCACCATCGCGACGAACAGGGACACCGCGGCCTCGGAGAAGCGCTGCTGCGCGGTCAGGACGAGGGCCAGGAAGCCGCAGAAGAGGTTCCCGGTAGTGAGCAGGCTGGGGAGAAGGAAGATGCCGCGACGGCGCTGCTCGCGGAGCTCCCGCCAGCGCCGTCGCCGCGGGCCACGCGCGCCCTCACCCGGCAGATGCCGGCGCCTCATGGCTTGAGCACTCCCATCACCGTTTCTCCCCCCCTCACCCGGTCGCCCTCCTTGACCCGGATTTCGGTGCCGCGCGCCACCACCAGATCGGTGCGCGACCCGAACCGGATCAGCCCATACCGTTCCCCGGCCTGGAGCTTGTCTCCCGGCCGGACCCGGCACACGATGCGCCGGGCCAGCACCCCGGCGATCTGCCGCACGCTCACCCGCCCGCCGTCCGTCTCCAGGGCGACCGTGCAGCGCTCGTTCCCCTCCGACGCCTCGGGGCGGTATGCGGCGACGAATCGCCCCGCCACGTACTCCACATCGCACACGATCCCCGCCAGGGGCGCCCGGTTGACGTGGACGTCCAGCGGCGAGAGAAAAATGGAGACGCGGGTCGCCGGCCCCACCCAGCGATCCTCGACCTGCGCGATCGCCATTACCTTACCGTCGGCGGGGGCGAGCACCGCGCCCGGAAGGCCCGGCGGCCGGCGGTCGGGATCACGAAAGAAGCCGAGGAACGCCAGCGTGACGAGCGCGAGCGCGAGCGCCCCCACCCACCACCCCACCACCGTCAGAATACACGCGGCGATGGCGGGAGGGAAGATGAAGGGCCAGCCCTCGGCGGCCACCGGGATGCGCATGGCCCGTCCGACCCCCCGTCCTACTCCCGGGGCGGCTTGATCCAGGACATCATCTTGCGCAGCCGGGCCCCGACCTCCTCGATCTGATGCTCGGCATCGCGCTTGCGCATGGCGAGGAAGCCTGCGCGGTGTGCCTGGTTCTCGAGAATCCACTCCCGCGCGAACTGGCCGGACTGGATCTCGGCGAGGATCTTCTTCATTTCGGCCTTGATGCGGTCGTCGACGACGCGCGGCCCGCGGGTGTAGTCGCCGTACTCTGCGGTGTCCGACACGGAGTAACGCATGTAGGCGAGGCCGCCCTGGTAGAAGAGGTCCACGATCAGCTTCATCTCGTGCATGCACTCGAAGTACGCGATCTCCGGCTGGTAGCCCGCCTCGACCAGCGTCTCGAACGCGCTCTTGATGAGGTGCGAGACGCCTCCGCAGAGCGTGGTCTGCTCACCGAAGAGATCGGTCTCGGTCTCCTCCTTGAACGTGGTCTCGATGATGCCGGCGCGGGCGCAGCCCACGCCCTTGCCGTAGGCGAGCGCGAGATCCTTGGCCTTGCCCGACACGTCCTGGTACACGGCGACGAGAGCCGGCACGCCGGGGCCCTGGGTGAAGAGGTCCCGCATCACGTGGCCGGGCGCCTTGGGCGCGATCATCGCCACGTCCACGTCGGGGGACGGCACCACCTGGTTGAAGTGGATGTTGAACCCGTGGGCGAACATCAGCATCTTGCCCTTGCCGAGGGCGCCCTTGATGGACTCCTCGTAGACTTGGCGCTGCGTCTGGTCCGGCAGCAGGATCATGATGACGTCGCCGGCGGCGGCCGCCTCGTTGACGCTCATGACCTTGAGGCCCGCCTTCTCCGCGCGCGTCCAGCTCTTCGAGCCCTTGTAGAGCCCCACCACCACGTCCTGCCCCGAATCCTTGAGGTTGAGGGCGTGGGCGTGGCCCTGGCTTCCGTACCCGATGATGGCCACCTTCTTGCCGCGCAGGAGACCGAGGTCGGCGTCCTGGTCGTAATAGATCTTGGCCGGCATGTTCGTTGTCTCTCCGGTTGGGGTTTAGTCCGCGAAGCCCACGACCTTCGGGTCCTGTGGCTGGGGGCGCGCGGGCGCGCCCGGCCGCTTGCCGAGCTTCTCCTCCACCTTCCGCATGCGGTTCTTCGGGCTGCGGGCGATGGCGACCTTGCCGGTGCGCACGATCTCCTGGATGCCGAAAGGCCGGAGGAGATCGATGATCGCCTCGATCTTGCCCTCCTCGCCGGTCACCTCCAGCGTGTAGGTCGTGGGCGTCACGTCCACCACCTTGGACCGGAAGATGTCGGCGATCCTGAGAATCTCCGCCCTCGAGGTCGGCTCGGCGTTGACCTTGAGGAGGAGCATCTCGCGCTCCACGTGATCTTCCTCGCTGAGGTCGGTCACCTTGATGACGTCGATGAGCTTGTGCAGCTGCTTGATCACCTGCTCGATGATGAACGCGTCACCCCGCACCACCAGCGTCATCCGCGACACCGTAGGGTCGAGGGTCTCGCCCACCGAGAGGCTCTCGATGTTGTACCCCCGCGCGGAAAAGAGTCCGGCCACCCGCGAGAGCACGCCGAACTTGTTCTCCACCAGCACGGCGATGGTGTGCTTGCGATGCTCGACCGTGCTCACCCTAGAACCCCGTCTGCGACTTGGCCGCGCGGTCGCGCACCTCGCGGCTGGGCGGGGCCAAGATCATGTCGGTGTTGGCGCCGCCCGCCGGCACCATGGGGAACACGCACTCGTCCTTGTCCACCCACATGTCGACCACCACCGGTCCGGGGGTGGCGATCATCTTCTCGAGGGCCGGACGCACCTCGGCCGGCTTGGTGGCGCGGATCCCGGTGCAGCCGTATGCCTCGGCGAGCTTCACGAAGTCGGGGCTGGGTCCGAGGTCGATGGCGCAGAAGCGCTCCTTGTAGATGATGCGCTGCCACTGGCGCACCATGCCGTGGCCGCCGTTGTTGATGATGATCGTCTTCACGGGAAGCTGGCTCTCGTGGCAGGTCGCGAGCTCCTGGCTGTTCATCTGGAAGGAGCCGTCGCCGTCGATGTTCACCACGAGGCGACGCGGGTGGCCCGCCTGCACCCCCATCGCGGTGGGGAGCCCGTAGCCCATGGTGCCGAGCCCGCCCGAGGTGCACCACATGCGCGGGTGCTTGAAGCGGTAGTACTGGGCGGCCCACATCTGGTGCTGGCCCACCCCCGTCACCACGAAGGCCTCGCCCTGGGTGAGATCGGAGAGCTGCTCGATCACGTACTGGGGCTTGATGACGTCGTCGCTCCACTCGTAGCGCAGCGGCTCCCGTGTCCGCCACTCCGCGATCTGCTCGTGCCACTGCCGCCGGGCCTCGCGCACCGCCCCCCCGGGGTAGGACTTGAGCTCCTCGCGCACCGCCTCCACGAGCTTGGCGAGGACGCGCTTGCAGTCGCCCACGATGGGGATGGCCACCGGGATGTTCTTGGAGATCGACGAGGGATCGATGTCCACGTGGATGATCTGCGCATTCGGCGCGAACATGTCCACCTTGCCGGTGACGCGATCGTCGAAGCGCGCGCCCACCGCCATGAGCACGTCCGAGTGGTGGACCGCCATGTTCGCGTAGTACGTGCCGTGCATGCCCAGCATGTCGAGGGACAGCGGATGCGCCATGGGAAAGGCGCCCAGCCCCATGAGGGTCTGCGTCAGCGGGATCTGGGTGAGCTCGGCCAGCTCGAACAGCTCGGGCGAGGCGTCCGCCGAGATGGCCCCACCGCCCACGTAGAGCACGGGCCGCTTGGCCCGCACGAGGGCGCGCGCCGCCTTCTTGATCTGCCCCGGATGCCCGTCGTAGGTCGGATTGTAGGAACGCAGATGCACGGTGGACGGATAGTCGAACTCCCACTCCTTGACCAGGATGTCCTTGGGCAGGTCCACGTGCACGGGTCCGGGCCGGCCGCTCCGCGCCAGGAAGAAGGCCTCCTTGATGGTCCCGGCGAGATCGTCGCCGTCCTTCACCAGGAAGTTGTGCTTGGTCGCCGAGCGGGTGATGCCGACGTTGTCGGCCTCCTGGAACGCATCGTTGCCGATGAGGTGCGTCGGCACCTGGCCGGTGAACGCGACCATGGGGATCGAGTCCATGAGGGCGTCCTGGAGCGCGGTCACCAGGTTCGTGGCGGCGGGGCCCGACGTCACCAGGCACACGCCGGTCTTCCCGGTCGTGCGCGAGTACCCTTCCGCGGCGTGCCCGGCCGCGGCTTCCTGGCGGACAAGGACGTGACGCAGGCCTTCGAAGTCGTACAGGGCGTCGTAGATCGGCAGCACCGCCCCGCCCGGCAGGCCGAAGATGAGGTCCACGCCTTCCCGCTTCAAGCACTCGAGCACGATACGCGCACCAGCCAGTTTCACTTCTTCGCCTCCTTGGTGTGAGAGGCCTTCGACCGCGTGTCCCGCCTCGCCGCCCGCCGCGGCGCCGCCAGCTCCGCCTGGGCCGCGGCCAGCCAGGCGATGGGCACCGAGTAGGGCGAGCACGAGACATACGTCATGCCCACCCGGTGGCAGAAGTCCACCGACGAGGGCTCGCCGCCGTGCTCGCCGCAGATCCCGACCTTGAGGCGGGGCCGCGTCCGGCGGCCGCGCTCGATGCCGATGCGGATCATCTCGCCCACACCCTCCTGGTCGAGCACCGCGAAGGGATCGGCAGGCAAGAGCTTGTGCTCCAGGTAGAACGGCAAGAACTTGCCGATGTCGTCCCGGCTGTAGCCGAACGTCATCTGGGTCATGTCGTTGGTGCCGAACGAGAAGAACTCCGCATAGTGGGCGAGCTGATCGGCGACGAGGGAGGCCCGCGGTACCTCGATCATGGTACCCACGGTGTACGGCACGCGCACCCCGGTTTCCGCCTGCACCGCCTCCGCCACCCGGCGGGTCATCTCCTCGGTGAGCTTCATCTCCGCCAGGGTGCCGGTGAGCGGGATCATGATCTCGGGCTCCACGCCGATTCCCCGTCGCGCCACCGCGCAGGCCGCCTCGATAATGGCCCGCACCTGCATGTCGTAGATCTCGGGGAACGTGATGCCGAGCCGGCAACCGCGATGGCCGAGCATGGGGTTGGATTCCTGCAGGGCCTCGAGCCGCGCCTTGACCGTGCCCAGCTCGGCGTGGCGCGAGGGATTGATGCCGCGCGCGTCCAGCCGGGTGAACTCCTCGAGCACGTCCTTGTACTTGGGAAGGAATTCGTGTAGCGGCGGGTCGAGGAGCCGGATCGTCACCGGCAAGCCCTTCATCGCGGTGAAGATGCCCACGAAATCTTCTCTCTGAAACGGCAGCAGCCGGTCCACCGCCTTCAGCCGGTCCGAGGCATCCGAGGCCATGATCATCTCGCGCACGATCGGGATGCGATCCTCGGCGAAGAACATGTGCTCGGTGCGCACCAGCCCGATGCCTTCCGCGGCGAACTCTCGCGCCTTGGCCGCGTCCTCGGGGGTGTCGGCGTTGGCGCGCACCCGCGTGGTGGCCGCGTCCCGGGCCCAGCCGAGCAGCTCGCGGAATTCCGCCGAGAGCGTGGGGTCGATGAGGGGCAGCGAGCCGAGCACCACGTCGCCGCTGGCGCCGTTCAGCGTGATGACCTGCCCCTCGCGCACCACCGCCCGGCCCACCCGGAAGAGCCGGCGCTCCTCGTCCACCACGACCTCACCGGCACCCACGATGCAGGCCTTGCCCATCCCGCGCGCCACCACCGCCGCATGGGAAGTGAGGCCGCCGCGGGCGGTGAGGATGCCCTGGGACGCGTGCATGCCCGCCACGTCCTCTGGCGAGGTCTCGGCCCGCACGAGGATGACCTTTTCCTCGTGGAGCGCCTTCTCCACCGCGAGGTCGGGATCGAAGACCACCGTGCCCGAGGCCGCGGCCGCGGTGGCGGCGAGGCCCTGGGTGAGCGCGGTGTAGCGGGCCGAGGGATCCACCGTCTTCACGAGGAGCTGCTGGAGAGAGGCCGCGTCTATGCGACCGAGCGCGGTCGATCGATCGATCAGCCGCTCGCGCACCATCTCCACCGCGATCCGTACCGCGGCGCCGGCGGTGCGCTTGCCCGAGCGCGTCTGGAGGATGAAGAGACGGCCCTCCTGGACCGTGAACTCGATGTCCTGCATGTCGCGATAGTGCCGTTCCAGCTGGTCCTTGATTTTCGAGAGCCGGCGGAACACCTGCGGCACCCGCGACTCGAGGTCGGTCAGGGGCTCGGGGGTGCGGATCCCCGCCACCACGTCCTCGCCCTGCGCGTTGACCAGGAATTCGCCGAAGAAGCGCCGTTCACCGCTCGAGGGATCTCGGCTGAAGGCCACGCCGGTGCCGGAGGTGTCGCCGAGATTGCCGAACACCATCGCCATCACCGTCACCGCGGTGCCCCAGTCGTCGGCGAGACGATTGATCCGGCGGTAATCCATCGCCTTCTTGGCGAACCAGGAGTCGAATACCGCCTGCACCGCCAGCCGGAGCTGCTCGCCCGGATCCTGGGGGAAGGCGCGCCCCGTCTTCTCCTCGATGAGCGCCTTGTACCGCGCCACCAGGTCCCGCAGCGCGGCGGGCGGTACCTCCGCGTCGGAGCGGGCGCCGGTCCGCGCCTTCGCCTCGTCGAGGGGCCCGTCGAAGGCGCGGCGTTCGATGCCCAGCACCACGTCGCCGAAGATCGTCAGGAAGCGGCGGTAGCAGTCCCACGCGAAGCGCTCGTTCCTCGTCCACCGCGCGAGGCCTTCGACAGTTCGGTCGTTGAGCCCGAGATTGAGCACGGTGTCCATCATGCCCGGCATCGAGACGCGTGCCCCCGAGCGCACCGACACGAGCAGTGGCCGCTGGGGGTCGCCGAGTTCGAGCCCCACCGCGGCCTCGAGCCGGCGAAGGCCGGCCTCGACCTGGGTCCACAGCCCGGCGGGCGCCTTGTTGCCCCCGTCCACATAGGCGCGCCACGCCTCGGTCGTGATGGTGAAGCCCGGAGGCACGGGAATGCCCAGGTTGGTCATCTCGGCCAGCTCGCACCCCTTGCCGCCGAGGAGATCGCGCATCGCGCTCGAGCCGTCGGCCTTGCCATTGGCGAATCCGTACACGTACTTCGGCGCGGAGGAGCGTCTTCGTGCGGACGTTCGCCTCGAGTGGACGCGCGTCTTCGCCTGCGCCATCGAGGAATCCCTCCACCGGCGGTACGGACAGAAAAAATGAGGCCCCGCGAGGGCCTGGGGTTACCGGCTCATGCTACGGAAGGGATGGAGCAATGTCAACAAATAATCTTCCACCACGCGGACTTAGCGACGACTACCCTGCCGGCTTCCTCCGCCGACTCTCGGCCGAGCCTTCACCGCCCGCGCGCGCGGGTGTCGGACCCATCACCAGCCGCTCGACCGCGCTGAGGTGGTCGAGCACGGCACGGTGCGCCCCGACCTCGTCCCGGCGGCGAATGGCATCGAGGATGCGCTGATGGTCCAGGTGGGAGCGGTTCGGCCGGCCCGGCGTGTGGAGCGACTCCTCGCGGCTCTGCGTCAAGAGCTCCATCAGCGCGCTGTCGATGCGGCTGATCGCGCGGTTATGAGCGCTCGCCGCCATCGCCGCGTGAAACGCCGCGTCCTGGTGGAGACCGGTCCCGCCGTGGGCGATCTCCTTGGCCTGGTCCTCCAGGATCCGCCGCATCTCCGCGATGTCCTCGGGGGTCGCGCGCCGCGCGGCGAGCGCGCCGATGGCGGGCTCCAGCAGGCGCCGGGCCTCGAACAGCTCCCCCACCGCCTCGCGATGCGGGAGGATGACGAGGGCCAGCGGCTCGATGAGGGCGTCGACCGAGATGTCGCGGATGAAGGTGCCCTCGCCGGCCCGGATCTCGATCAGCCCGCGACTCTGCAGGGCGCGAAGGGCCTCACGCACCGAGGTGCGGCTGACCATGAACTTCTCGGCGAGGTCGCGCTCGGGCGGCAGCTGATCGCCCGACTTCAGCTTGCCCTCCGCGATCAGCTGCTTGACCTGGCGGACGATCTCCTCGTAGATTCGCGTGCTCTTGACGGGCTCGATCGCCATGCCCCGCCCGCCCGCCCCGCCTCGCGGAGTCGCCGGGCCGTCGCCGCGCACGCCCTCACGCTCCTTCCGAGACTGGGGGCGGCCCCGCGGTGTTCCGCGCCAGCCACCAGCCCAGGGCGGCGACCCCGAGCCCGAGCACGATCGGCGCGGGGTCGGCGAGCAGGTCCGCGTGCGCGCCCAGCCAGCGGCGGAGCACCGGATCATCGAGCATCATGTCGCCGGCCACGTAGCCGAGCACTCCACCGCCGATCCAGATGATCCAGCGATAGCGCGTCATGAGTCGGGAGAGGAGGCCGCTGCCCCAGACTACCAGCGGCAGGGACAGCGCGATGCCGAAGACGACGAGGCTGAGATCCCCGTGGGCCGCCGCCGCCACCGCGAGCACATTATCCAGGCTCATCGTGATGTCGGCCACGATGATGATCCAGATCGACTCGGCCAGCGAGCCGCCGGCCCGCACGTGGCCGCCCTCCGCGCCCGCCGGCCGCACGAGCTTGACCGCGATCCACACCAGGACCAGGCCCCCCACCAGCTGCAGCAGCGGGATGCGCAGGAGGTAGCTCACCACCGCGATGAACAGGACGCGCAGGCCGACCGCGCCCACGGTGCCCCAGATGCGCGCCTTCCACTGCTGCGCGGGAGGCAGCGAGCGAACGGCGAGCGCGATGACGAGGGCATTGTCCCCCGCCAGCGACAGGTCGATCAGGATGATGGCGAACAGGCGGGCCCAGAACTCAGGGTCGAGGAGAAAGATTGTCGGCTCCATTCCCGGCCTCCGCGGAGGCCATTCCGTGTAGGCGGGCCTCGCGCGCGGCCCGACGCGCCAGCCACCAGCCCAGCGCGAACAACGCCACGGTGAAGACCAGAGGCACAGCATAGCGCACGACCCGCCGCGCGTGCCCCATGTAGCCCAGCACCGCGGGATCCTCGAGGAGCATCTCGCCGGCGACCCAGCCGAGCAGGGCTCCGCCGGCCCAGATGATCCACGGGAAGCGATTCATCAGCCGGGCGAGATGGCCGCTGCCCCAGACCACGATGGGGATCGACATCGCGATCCCGACCACGATGAGGAAATAGTCGTCGTGCGCGGCGGCGGCGATGGCCAGGACATTGTCGAGGCTCATCGTCACGTCGGCGGCCACGATGATCCAGATCGCCTCCCAGAACGAGGCGCCGTGCCGGCCCGTCGTGTCCTCGATCGCCAGCGCCGGGCGCACGAGGCGATACGCGATCCAGAGGAGCGCGCACCCGCCCCCCAGCCGGAGGAACGGCACCCGCAGCATGGCGGACACCAGCCCCACGAACGCCATCCGCAGCCCGACCGCTCCCACCGTGCCCCAGATCTGCCCCTGCAGCCGCTGCCGCTTCGGCAGCACCCGGACGGCGAGCGCGATGACCACCGCGTTGTCGCCGGACAGGAAGAGGTTCAGCACGCTGATTTCCAGGAGGCGGAGCCAGAACTCCGGGGTCGCGAGGAGCGCGAGCAAGCCGGCCACGGTGGACGTCGACGCTAGTGGGCCGACCGAGCGGGCTCGGGCATGCCGGCGCCGCGCCGGCGCCATGCCGTGATCGCAGGCAAGGCGAAGAATAAGAACGCCAGCGCCGTGATCACGCCTGCGATGGGCCGCGACACGAAGATACCGAGCGAGCCCTGCGACATGATGAGGCTCTGGCGGAGCGCGTTCTCCGCGTGGTCGCCCAGGACGAGCGCGAGAACGAGGGGCGCGAGCGGATAGTCGAGCTTCTTGAACACGTACCCCACCACCCCGAAGATCACCATGTACCAGATGTCGATCATGTTGCTGTGCACCGCGTACGCCCCGATGGCGCACACGACGACGATCAGGGGCGTGAGAATGGCGAAGGGCACGCGGAGGATCGCCGCGAAGAACGGCACGAACGCCAGCACCATCAGCACGCCGATGATGTTGCCAGTGTACATGCTCGCGATGAGCCCCCACACGAAGTCCGGACGCTCCTTGAAGAGCATGGGGCCGGGCTGGAGCCCCCAGATGATGAGTCCGCCCAGCATCACCGCTGCGGTGGGTGAGCCGGGGATCCCCAGCGTGATCATGGGCAACATCGCCGCCACGCCGGCGGAGTGCGCCGCCGTCTCCGGGGCCACCACGCCCTCGATCTCGCCCTTGCCGAACCGTTCGGGGTGACGGGAGAAGCGCTTGGCGAAGGAGTAGCTCATGAAGGAGGCGGGCGTGGCGCCGCCCGGCTTGAAGCCCATCCAGAACCCGATGAAGGCGCCCCGGAGGAACGTCCGCCAGTAGTGCGGCAGGATCTTCCAGGTCTCGAGCACCACCCGCGGCCGCATCCCCGTGCGCACTCCCTTGAACGAGAGACCCTCCTCCACGCTCAGCAGGATCTCGCCGATGCCGAAGAGCCCGATGACCGCGATGATGAAGTCGAAGCCCTGCATGAGCTCGGTGACGCCGAAGGTGAGTCGAAGCTGGCCGGTCACGATGTCGAGCCCGACCGCGGCGAGGATGAAGCCCAGCACGATCGATATGACGGTCTTCACCGCGCTCCCGCCCCCCAGGCCCACGAAGCTCGAGAAGGTCAGGAACTGGATCGCGAAGATTTCCGGCGGGCCGAAGTGCAGCGCCACGTCGGCGAGCAGCGGCGCGAACAGTGTGATGAGGACGATCGAGAAGAACGCTCCCACGAAGGAGGAGGTGAACGCGGCGGTGAGAGCCTGCCCGCCCTTCCCCTGGCGCGCCATGGGGTAGCCGTCGAACGTGGTCGCCACCGACCAGGGCTCACCGGGGATGTTGAACAGGATGGACGTGATCGCGCCGCCGAAGAGGGCGCCCCAGTAGATCGACGTCAGGAGGATGATCGCCGACGTCGGTGGCATCCGCATCGTCAGGGGCAGCAGGATCGCGACCCCGTTGGCGCCACCCAGGCCGGGCAGCACGCCGATGATCGTGCCGAGCATGATGCCGATCACCGCGAAGAAGAGATTCTGGTGGTGAAGGGCTTGCTCGAACCCGAGGAAGATGTTCTCGATGCCCATGGCTCAGTATCCCAGCCAGGCCTCGAGCGGCCCCTTCGGCATCGGGACCAGGAACCACAGCTCGAAGATCAGGAACGCCGCCACCGGGACGCCGATCGAGAGCGCGAGCACCGCGCGCCAGCCGTGGTGGCCGACCCAGCGCATGTAGAAGCCCAGGTAGAGGCCCGCGCTCACGTAGAGTCCGAGCACATGGGTCGAGATCACGAGGCCGGCCGCCGGCCACAGGACCTTGAGTACGAGCCGGAGGCGCTCGCGCGTGACGAACGGCTCCTGGGTCTCCCGCCGTGTCGCCTGGGCGACGACGATCCCGCAGCAGATCACGAGCACGGTGGCCAGCCAGAACGGGAAGAAGCCGGCGCGCGGGCCGTCCGTGCCCCAGCCGATGCCCAGGCGGATCGCGTCAGCGCCCACCAGCCCGCCCAGCAGGAGCAGCACCGACGCGGTCACGATGTCGGCGGCGCGCATGGACTACTTCTTCAGCAGCCCGCCTTTCGCCATCAGGTCCTGGTGGAGCTTGTCGTTCTCCTCGACCCACTTCGTGTACTCCGCGCCGGTGGCCCACGCCGACTTCAGGGCCCCCTCTTCGAGGTACTTCTTCCAGTCGGGCGTGTCGATGACTTTCTTCAGAAAGGCCTGGTACCACTCCACCGCGTCCTTGGGCATGTCGGGCGCGCCGAAGATCCCGCGCAGCATCAGGTACTGGATGTCCGCGCCAAGGGCCTCCTTCACGGTGGGAATGTCCTTCCAGCTCTCGATGCCGATGCGCGCGCTGTCGAACACCGCGAGCGGCCGGACCCGCCCGGCCTTCCAGTGGCTCACGCACTCGGCGGGGTTGTTGACGGTGGAGTCGACGTGCTTGCCCACCAGGTTCACGCACACCTCGCCGCCGCCGCGGAAGGGCACGTAGGTGAACTTCACCGCCAGCGCCTGCTCCAGGAGGATCGTGATGATCTGGTCCTCCTGGGCCGAGCCGGTGCCGCCCATCTTCATCGTGCCGCCCTTCTCCTTCACCGCGGCGATGTACTCCTTGGCGGTCTTGTAGGGCGTCTCCGCGTTGATCCAGAGCACGAACTCGTCGAGGGCCAGCCGCGCCACCGGGGTGAGGTCGCGCCAGGAAAACGGCACGCCGGTGTGGAGGGGGGTGGTGAAGAGATTCGAGAGGGTGATGATGATCGTGTGGGCGTCACCCTTCTTGCCCTTGACGTGCAGGAACCCTTCGGCGCCGGCGCCGCCCGACTTGTTGACCACGATGAACGGCCGCGGCGACAGCTTGTGCTTCTCCGCGATGCCCGCGATCAAGCGGGCCATCTGGTCGGCCCCCCCTCCGGTGCCGGCTGGGATGATGAACTCGATGGGCTTGCTTGGCTCCCAGGCGGCGAGCGCCGGCCTTGGCGCCTCCGCGGAGAAGAGGAAGGCGAGCGCGAGCCCGCCCAGAACTGTCACGAGGCCGACGCCGATAGTCTTTCGCCGTAGACTCATGCCGTGTCCTCCGCGCGGCCGTCGTGAGGCCGATCCCTGGCGTCACCGCCGGGCGCACCGCACAGGTGGGAAGAGAGAACGGTCCTGCGGTCCATGAAACCAACCGGGGCCCCGCCCGGATCCCTGCCCCCTCGTGGCGGCGGGAGGCCGGACGGGGCGTGGGGCGTTAGGGGGCGGGAGTGACCGCCCGCTTCTCCTTCCAGAAGGGGATGACGCCGGGAATCTCCCACTTGTCCCACATCTCGTCGATCTTGGCCTGGAAGTACTCGAGATCTTCCTCGGTGAAGTGGGCAAAGCGGCCCTGCTTGAGCAGGTATTCTCGTACCGGCTTGCGGGGCCGGCCTTCGGCAATGGCCTTGGACTTTCCATAGTGCCGAACGACCCCATCCTCGACTTCATACAGGGGGAAGATGCCCGTTTCCACCGCGAGCTCGCCCAGCTCGTGCGAGAGCATGGGGTCATAGTCCCAGCCCTTGGGGCACGGGTCGAGCGAGTGGATGAACGTGGGGCCGCCGATGCTGAGCGCCTTGCGCACCTTGTTCATCATCTCCACCGCGTACGAGGCGTCGACGGTGGCCACGTAGCGGCACTCCGGATGGCCGGCGGCGAGCATGCCCGCGGTGTTCTTCTTCCAGCGGGAGTGGATGATGCGCTTCACCGAGCCAGGGGGGCTGAACGTGGTGTTGGCGCCATAGGGGGTCGAGCCCGAGAGCTGGATGTCGGTGTTGGCGTAGGACTCGTTGTCGTAGAGCAGGATGAGGGAGTTGTACTCGCGGTGGGTCAGGGTCGCGGAGATCGCGCCCAGCCCCATGTCCGCCCCGCCGCCGTCGCCACAGAACGCGATGACGTTGATGGGCTCGGCCTTCATGCGCCCCTTCTTCATCAGCGCCTTGAGCCCGGCGGCGGTGCCGAGCGCGGCGGAGCCGGAGGAGCCGAGCTGCGTGTGCATCCACGGCACCACCCAGGGCGTCGTGTAGTAGGTGGTGTTGGCCACGTACATGCAGCCGGTGGCCCCGAGCACGATGGTGCGCGGGCCGGCCGCCTTGACCATGAGCTTCATCACCAGCGCCGACTCGCAGCCCTGGCAGGTGCGATGGCCGGAGGTGAAGTACTCCTCGATGGTGACCCTCTTGACGCCCTTGAAGGGCGGCAGGAGCTGGGTCGCGTTCGTGAAGGCCTCAGCCATGATGTGTTCTCCCTATTCCCGGACGCCGAGCCACTGCGTCTTGAGGGGGGACTTGCCGCTCTTGGCCGCCTCGAAGCAGAGGTCGGTCGCCTTGTAGACGTCTTCCAGGGTCACCTCGCGCCCGCCCAGCCCGCAGATGAAGGAGAGGAGCGGCGGCCGCGTGTCGGCGTTGTACATCGCGGCGCGGATCTCGTTGGCCACCACGCCCGAGCCGAACGGCGACCCGAACGAGTAGTCGCGGTCGATCACGCCGATGGCCTTGGCGCGCGACAGCGCGGTGACCATCTTCTCCGTCGGGAAGGGCCGGAACCAGCGAGGCCGGATGAGGCCGACCTTCTTGCCCTGCGCCCGCATGTTCCGGATGCCGACCTTGAAGGGCAGCGAGATCGTGCCCATGCCCATCAGGATGACGTCGGCGTCCTCCGTCATGTACTCCTCGAACCAGGGGTTCTCGGGGCCGCGGCCGAACACCTTGCGGAAGTCCGCGTAGGCCTCCTCGATCACCGTGTAGGCCCGGCTCATCGCCTCATTGTTCTGCCGCCGGATCTCGATGACCCAGTCCTCGTTGGCCTGCGGGGCCACCGTGATCGGGTTGTCGGGATGGAGCAAGAGGTCGCCCCGGTCGTACTTCGGGAGGAAGCGGTCGACCGCCTCCTTGGTCGGCACCTGCACCAGGGCCTGGGAATGGGTGAGGAACGCCCCGTCCGCGGAGATCGCGATGGGGAGGAACACCCGCCGGTCCTCGGCGATGCGGTAGGCGAGCAGCGCGGTGTCCAGCATTTCCTGGGCGGTGTCCACCCAGATGAGCATCCAGCCGAGATCCCGCACGACGAGGGCGTCGTTGTGCTCGACGCCGAACGCGCCCGGATCGTCGAGGGCCCGGTTGCCCACCATGCACACCATGGGCACGCGCAGCGGCGGGGTGACGGTGAGGCACTCCATCGCGTACATCCAGCCCACCCCGGAGGAGCCGCAGAACACGCGCGCCCCCACCGTGGAGGCGTGCTTGACGATCTCGAACTGGCTGTGCTCGCCCTCCGCCACGATGTACTCGGCCACGAGCTGCCCGTTGGCGATCTTCTTGGCGATGGCCTGCATCACGGTGTCGTACGGCCGGATCGGATAGGCCGTCACCACGTCGATGTCGGCGAGCACGAGCGCCTCCGCGCAGGCTTCGCTGCCGGAGATCAGCATCTCCTTGCTTCCGGTCGCTATCGTTCCCTTGGTCTCCACTGCCATGGCGCCCTGCCTCCTAGATCGTCTTCGCCCCGGCGTTTTCGCCGGGGATGCCGGTGGTGATCTCGATCCCGCCGGTGTCGAGGTCCTTCTTGATCTCTTCCTCGTACTGGCCGCGGAAGCGGAACCCGTGCGAGCGCACGATGTGGGACTTGTCGTTGATCTTGCCCGTCATCCAGGCCTTGTACTTCGGCTTGTCCTGCCGCCACATCTCCCACTGGCTCTGGTTGTCCTCGAAGGAGGCCTCGTTGACCATGGTGATGCAGTCCTTGGCCGGGCAGACCGCCTCGCACACCCCGCAGCCGCAGCACGATTCCATGTTGGCGTCGTAGAGGCCGTCGGGTGTCACGTCGAAGCAGGAGTCGGGACACTGGATCCAGCAGAGCGTGCATTTCACGCACTTGTCGAAGTCGATCACCGGCCGCATGGTGCGGGTGGTGAACTTCTTGAAGTACGGGTTGCGCTCCGGCACGTACCCCTTGCCGCCCTCCATGGGCTTGCCCACCGGGATGGCCGGGATCGACACGCCCTCGCGCATCTCCCACCACTTGGGCATCTCGAACGTGAACGGGGTCTCGGTGTTGCCTTCGCTCGGCTTGACCGACCGCGATTCGATGCGGTCGTAGGTCTTCCGCGCGGACGCGACCTTGAGGTCGGAGCCCCACTCCGCTTCCTTGATCGCCTCGCACACCCCGTCGAGGGAAAGGAAGTCGGGCTTGATGCGGGCGAGGGCACCCAGGATCCGGGCCTCGGTGTGGTCCTCGCGATAGACCCACAGCCCGGAGAAGGATGCCTTGGCTCGGATGAGGGCCAGGTTGTAGGGCGTATCCTTCTTATGGATGTCCTTCAGGAGGTCGGCCGGCTGCTGCAGCGAGGTCACCAGGAGGGTGCCGTTGGGGAGGGTCAGCTGATTGATGGGCTGTAGCCCATACCAGGCCCAGGACTCGACCCCTTTGCAGAGGGTGTCGTCCACGCAGATCGTGATGTCCACCTCTTTGGGTTCGTAACGCGCCATGTTCTGCTCGAGCTCTTCCTGGGTGTCGGCCACGATCGCAAAGTCTTTGGCGGGGATGCCGTTCCGCTGCGGGCTGTCTCCGTAGCGCCCAAAGGCTATGCCCCAGCGGCCGGACTTGCGGGCGGAGAGGACGATGCCGCGGCAGATGCGGGCGGCCAGGTTCTTCTGGAAGATGCCGCGGTAGACGACCTCGCACGAGAAATGCGCCATGCTTGCCTCCCTCTAGAAGGACGAGCGAGTGATCTGGTCGACTGGTCGGACCAAAGTATCCCCGCCCCTCCGGAGCCTGTCAAGCGACGGCGGGGACTTGCGACATTTCCCCAGGGAGCCCCAGATCACGACGAGACGGTATGGGCCGAGAACCGACCCTGAAGCAACGGCTTGCGTGGCGGATCCTCAGGCTTCGCTCGAGCGGACCATCCCCAGGAAATAGCGGTGCACGGCCGGGTCGTCGGTGAGCTCCGGGTGGAAGGAGGCCACGAGCACGGAGCCCTGCCGCGCCATCATGGTCTCGCCGCCATGCTCGGCGAGCGGCGTCACGCCCGGCCCCATCCGCCGGATCCGGGGCGCGCGGATCAGGACGGCCTTGATGGGCCGGGGCCCCTGGCCCAGGTCGGCGGTGATCTCGGTCTCGAACGACTCCTTCTGCCGTCCGTATGCGTTGCGCTCGGCGGTGACGTCGATGAAGCCGAGCGACCGCTGGCGGGGGCTCTCGACCTCCTTGGCCAGGAGGATCAATCCCGCGCAGGTGCCGAAGATGGGCGAGCCCCCGGCGTGGAACTTCTCCAGCGCGGGAAAGAAGTCCCACGCGTCCATGAGCTTGAGGAGCGTGGTGCTCTCACCGCCCGGGATGATCAGCCCGCCGATCTCCCCCAGCTCGTCCGGCTTTCGGACCTCCACGGCGGGCACGCCGATGCGCCCGAGCGCGGCGGCATGCAGTGCGAAGTCGCCCTGCAGCGCGAGGACCCCGATGGGCCGCATCACGGCCGCCCCTCCCCGTCCAGCCAGGCCAGCACGACGTCCGCGTTCTTGTCGGGCGGGAACACGGGATACCAGACGCGCGCGATGCGCCCGGCGTCCACGTACCAGGCCATTCGTTTGATGAGCGTTGTCGGGCCGCCGCGCTCCACCGGGTACTCGAACGTCGGAAGACCGAGGGCCCGCGCGAGAGCGAGCCCCATATCGCTGAGGAGCTCGAAGGGAATGTGATTCCGCGCGACGAACTCCCGCTGATAGTCCGTCGTCTGGGTGCTCACCGCGGCGAGTCGCACGCCGCGCGCGGCGAACTCGGCGTGGAGGTCGCGGAACCCACAGCTCTGCGGGGTGCAGCCCCGCGCCCCGGGGATGGCGTCCCACTCGGGTCCGGCCGGCTGGCCGGCCTCTCCGGTGCGCGGGTAGAAGAAGAGCACACCCGGCCCGGACGCCCACTGGTCGAGCGCCACCATCCGGCCCGACGTGGCGGGCAGGACGATGCCCGGGACCGCCGCGCCCGGGAGATGGGCGGTGGCCCCATCGTCCACGGGCACGGGCAGGCCGTCGGGCAGGACGCGTGCGTCGTGAGGGCTCACTACCAGCCGCGCGTCTGGAGCAGGTCCGACTCCTTGAGCTTGGAGGTCTCGATGCCGGGCATCGCCTCACCGAGGTCCTCGGAGACCTTCACCAGCACGTCGGGATCCCTGTAGTGGGTGGTGGCCTGGACGATGGCCCGCGCGCGCGCCGATGGGTCGGAGGACTTGAAGATGCCCGAGCCCACGAACACCGCCTCGGCGCCCAGCTGCATCATGAGCGCGGCGTCGGCGGGGGTCGCGATGCCGCCCGCCGAGAAGTTGGGCACCGGGAGCTTGCCATCGGCGGCGATCTTCCGCAGCAGCTCGTAGGGCGCGCCGAGATTCTTGGCCTCGGTCATCATCTCCTCGGGGCCGAGGCTGCGCAGGCGACGAATGCCCGACATCACCGAGCGCATGTGGCGCACCGCCTCCACGATGTTGCCGGAGCCGGCCTCGCCCTTGGTGCGGATCATGGCCGCGCCCTCGCCGATGCGACGGAGCGCCTCCCCGAGGTCGCGGCAGCCGCAGACGAACGGGACCTTGAAGGCGAACTTGTCCACGTGGAAGTGCTCGTCGGCGGGAGTGAGCACCTCGGACTCGTCGATGTAGTCCACGCCCAGCGCCTCGAGGATCTGCGCCTCGACGAAGTGGCCAATGCGGCACTTGGCCATCACCGGAATCGAGACCGCCCGCTGGATCTCCTGGATCTTCTTCACCGGCGACATGCGGGCCACCCCGCCGTCGCGGCGGATGTCGGACGGCACGCGCTCGAGCGCCATCACCGACGCGGCGCCCGCATCCTCGGCGATCTTCGCTTGCTCGGCGTTGGTCACGTCCATGATCACGCCGCCCTTCAGCATCTCGGCGAGTCCGACCTTCAGTCTCAGCGTTCCGGATTCCATGGTCTCCTCCCCCTCCTACGGTGTGTGGTGGCCTTCGGTGAGTCGTGCATGGAGCGCCGCGCGCGTCGCCGGCCACTCCTCGGCGAGGAGCGAGAAGGCCGCGGTGTCGCGGATACCGCCGTCCGATGCGGGGCGATGCGCGCGGAGCACTCCGTCGAAGCGAGCGCCGATCCGCTGAATCGCGGCGCGCGAGCGCGCATTCCGCGCGTCGGTGTTGAGCTTGACCGCGCGCACGCGCCAGGTCTCGAACGCGTGCGTGAGCATGAGGAGCTTGGCCTCGGTGTTGACCGCGGTGCGCTGCGCGTCCGCGGCCAGCCATGTCCAGCCGATCTCCACGACGTCGGGCGTGCCGTCCGGCCGCGCGTGCGGGCTGTCCGTCGGCCACGTCCAGAACTCGATGTTGCCGAAGCGCGTGCTCCCGATGACGCGCCCGGCGGCGCGAGCCCGCGTGGCGAACGGCAGCGCGCGCCCGGCCGCCTGGTCGACAAGGGCGCTCTCGATGTAGCTCCGCGCCTCTGCGAGGGTCGCCGGCACCAGCGTGAAGGCATAGGTGTCGCGCCGGCCGCTCGCGGCCTCCACGAGAGCCGGCGCGTGCGCCGGCGTCAGGGGCTCCAGCCGCACGTGCCGCCCCTCGAGGACGACGGGCTCCACACGACGGGCGGGGGTCAGGGCGACCGCGCTCATCGCAGGGCCTCGTCCAGCTCGGCCACGAGATCGTCCACGTGCTCGAGCCCCACCGACAGCCGGATGAGGCCGGGACCGATCCCCAGCGCCGTCTTGTCGGCCTCCGGCACGTTGCGGTGCGAGGTGCGCGCGGGATAGGTCCACGTGGTGGCCACGTCGCCGAAGCTCGGCGCGAACTCGATGGCGCGCGCTCGCGCCATGAACGCCTCCACCGCGAGGGCCCCGCCCGCGAGGTCCAAGGAGAGCATCGGCCCCATGGGCCCGGTCATGAGCCGCTTGGCGAGGCAGTGCTGCGGATGCGAGGCGAGTCCCGGGTAGTACACGCGCGAGACCGCGCGATGCCGCTCGAGGTGCTGGCCCAGCGCGAGGGCCGTCGCGGACTGCCGCGCCATGCGCACCTCGAGCGTGCGCGCCCCGCGGGTGGCGAGCCAGGCGTCGAACGGGCCCAGGTTCGCGCCCGCGCGGATCATTGCCGCGCGCACCCGAGCCATGGGCTCCTTTCGGCCGAGCACGAGGCCGCCCGTCACGTCCCCGTGGCCGGAGATGAACTTGGTGAGGCTGTGCATCACCATGGTGGCGCCGTGCTCGATGGGCCGGAGCACCGCCGGCGACGCCATCGAGCCGTCCACCACGAGATCGATGCCTCGCGGCACCACCGCGGCGGCCACCGTGGGAAGGTCGACCAGGCGCAGCAGGGGGTTCGAGATGGCCTCCACGAAGAGGGCCCGGGTGTTGGGCCGCACCGCAGCGAGGATGGCGGCGGTATCGGTCGCATCCACGAAGGTCGTCTCCACGCCAAGGCGCGCGCCATCGCTCGAGAGGAAGCCCGCGGTGGTGCCGTAGAGATCGCGCGCCGATACGATGTGGTCGCCGGCGGCGAGCAGGCTCAGGAGCCATGCGGTGGTGGCCCCCATGCCCGACGAGCAGGCCACGCCCGCCTCCGCGCCCTCGAGCCGCGCCACCAGCTCCTCGAGCATCGCGTGGTTGGGCGTCCCGTAGCGGCCGTACACGAAGCCCGCCTTCTTGCCCTCCCACACCGACTCCACCGTGTCCATGTCCTCGAACACGTAGACATTCGTCTGGTAGATGGGGGCCACGAGCGGCCGGCTGGCCGAGGGAATGTCCCGGCCCCCGCGGGCGGCGAGCGTGTCGCGCTTCATACCAGCGGCACCGCCAGCACCGCCTCGCGGGCCGCGCGGCCGGGCTGCCGCGCCTGCTCGCGGATGGCTTCGCCGAGCCGGCGCGTGCCCTCCTCCACCTGGGCCAGCGGGAGCGCGGAGAATGAAAGCCGCAGCATCCGCTCGCCGCCGCCGTCCACGAAGAAGGCGTTGCCCGGCGTGAACGTCACCCCCCGCGTTTGCGCGCGCGGCAAGAGCGCCGTCGCGTCCATGCCTTCGGGCAGCGTGAGCATCAGCGAGAACCCGCCGCGGGTCTCCGTCCACGTGACGCCGGTGGGCATGTTCGCGCGCAGGCCCGCCAGCAGGGCTTCTCGCCGCCGGCCATACTCCTTGAGGGCGCGCGCCTGATGCCGGTCGAGGAGCCGGCGCTGGCAGAACTGGTACACGGCGGCCTGGATGAGCGGGCTCGTGTGGATGTCCGCCAGCTGCTTGGCCGTCTCGAGACGCTCGATCAGCTCGGGCGGCGCGACGATCCAGCCTAGCCGGAGACCCGGGAACAGGATCTTGGAGAACGTGCCGACGTAGACCACGAGGCCGGCGCGGTCCAGCGCCTTGAGCGGGCCGGGCGGGCGCTCGCCGTAGTAGAGCGTGCCGTCGAAGCCGTCCTCCACGATGGGCAACCGGCGCCGCGATGCCAGGTCGAGGAGCCGGCGACGCGTCTCGAGGCCCATCGTGAGCCCGGTCGGATTGTGCGCGCTCGGCTGACAGTACAGGAGCTTGGGCTCCTGCCGCTCCAGCAGCCGCTCGAGATGGCCCACGTCGAGCCCGTCCGGGCCCATGGGCACCGACAGGAGCTCGGCCCCGATGGAGCGGAACACCTGCATCGCGCGCGGGTAGGAGGGCTGCTCGATCGCCACGTAGTCGCCGGGATCGAGCAGCGTGCGGGCGACCAGGTCGAAGCCCTGCTGCGAGCCGTTGACGATGAGGATCTCTTCGGGCCGCGCCTCCACGCCGAAGCGGAGCAGGTAACCGGCGAGGTACTGACGCAGCGGCGGATAGCCCGCGGGCTGGTAGTACTGGAGCAGCTCGCGCCCTTCCTCGCGGATGACGCCGTTGAGCACGCGGCGGAACGCATCGGTGGGAAACAGCGTGCTGTCCGGCATGCCGCCCGCGAACGAGATGACGCCAGGCGCCGGCCGCACGACCTGGCCGTAGGCGGCTCGCCGGCGCGTATCGGCCCACACGATCTGAGCGCGCCGCGAGAGCAGGCCGGACCAATCCAGGCGCGGCAGCGACAACGGCGCGATCGTCGCCCGCTCGGGCACGCGGTCGGCCACGAACGTGCCCTGCCCCACGTGCGCGCGCGCCCAGCCGGATGCGACCAGCTCCTCGTAGGCGGTGGCCACGGTGGTGCGATTGACGCCGAGCTCCTCCGCCAGCTCGCGCGTGGCGGGCAGCTTCACGCCGGGCGCGAGGAGGCCCTGGCCGATCAGTCGCTCGATATGGGTCTGGATCTGTCGCGCCAGCGGGAGGCGCCCCTCGCGTCCTGCCTCACGATCGAGGGCGATCTTCATGGCTTCACCATGCCAGCCATTCTTACCAGAATCAATAGGCAGTAAAGAGCCAATTGGATGAATTGTCCATCAGCCAATCGACCGGCGGCCGGCGGGTGGTATTATCTGAGCCCGTCGCGGCTGGACCCCACTCCGGCAGCCGAAAGGACACCCCGCTTGCCCGGTCTGGTCGTGCTCGAATCCATGTGGAACCGCAAGGGCCGGCTGCTGGAGGACGAGCCCTCGGTGCTTCCGTACCTCAAGGCCATCAAGCAGTCGCTGGCCTGGGAGGGGATCCGGGTCAACCTCGTCTACCGGCGGTTCTACAGCAGCTACGACCTCGGCCTGCTCCTCGAGGAGGCCCGGCGGAGGCAGAGCTTCCAGGTCTGCTACATCGCCTCCCATGGGCAGCGCCGGAAGCTGGTGGGCATCGGCAACCGGGTGATCCGGCTCGAGACACTGGTCGATCACTGTCGGCCTAGTCCGCAGCTCGGCTACATCTTCGGCGCCTGCGACTTCGTGGACCCCGACACCGCGCGCAACTTCCTCCTCGCCACCGGGGCCCGCTTCGTCGCCGGCTATCAGAAGCCGATCCCCTGGACGGAGTCGATGCTGGTCGACTGCCTCTTCCTCTCCTATCTCCTCGGTGGGACGATGAAGTGGATCCGGACGAAGCACGGCGAGCGTATTCCGCCGCTGCGCGAGACGGAGGACTTCGAGATCACCCGCTCAGAGAATCCTCAGAAGGTCACCGGCCAGCTCTACCGGGACTTCCCGCTCGCCCACGACATCACGTTCTCGCTGTTCACGCTCGACCGCCGGCGCGGCCGGCCGCCGGAGGTCGTGAACTCCTTTGACGCCTATCGGCGCCGCGTGGACCGCGCGCGGCGGCTCGTCCGCGATCTGTAGGGTGACGGAGGCACTGCCCCCATGGCGATCGGCGAGGCGCCCATCAAGGCGGCGATCAAGTGGATCGACGAGCAGCTCCGCGACCACCCGGATGCCAACCGGCTGACGCTGGTGGACGAGGCAGCTCGCCGCTTCGATCTCACCCCGATGGACGAGGAGTTCCTGCTCCGGCACCTCGCCGAGCGGAAGTCGTCCCCGTGAGCGACGGACACAAAGCGCGGGTCCAGGCGCAATTTGGTGGCAGCGCCGAGGCCTATGTCCGGAGCCCGGGGCATGCCGCCGGCGCGGATCTGGACACGCTGGTTGGGTGGGGCCGCAAGCGGGGCGCGCGCGCCGTGCTGGACATCGCCACCGGGGGCGGGCACACCGCGGCGGCCTTCGCCACCTTCACTCCCCTGGTCGTCTCCACCGACCTCACCGAGGCCATGGTGCGCGCGGCCCGCGGCCTCGCTGCATCGCGCGGGCTCGGTGGAGTCCGGTTCGCGGTGTCTGACGCGGACGCGCTGCCGTTCAAGGATGCGAGCTTCGGTGTGGTCACCTGCCGCATCGCCGCCCATCACTTCCCCGCACTCCTGCCGCCGCTTCGGCAGATCGCCCGCGTTCTCGCGCCGGGCGGCTCGTTCCTCGTCGAGGACATCCTCGGTCACGAGGACGAGGACGCCGCCGCGTTCATCCTGGAGGTCGAGAAGCGGCGCGATCCCTCGCACGTGCGCGCGATCCCGGGGCGAGAGTGGGAGGCGTTCCTGCGCGCTGCGGGCCTGACCATCATCGACCAGATGGTGCTCGCGAAGGTACGCCCCTGGGAGGAGTGGACGACACGGACGCGGATGACGCCGGCCGCCAAAGCCGATCTCGAGCGGGTCGTGCTGGATGCGCCCGACCGGTGCCGCGAGGCCTTCTCGTTCGTGATCGAGGGCGGCCGCGTCGTCTCGTTCACCGACCGCATGCTGCTGCTCCGGGCGGATCGCGACTAGTCGGGCGTTCCCTTGGCCACCAGCGGTCCGTGGCCACTGCCGCGCAGAAATTCCACCGCGTCGCCGACGGGCGTCAGGTACGTCTGGCCCGGAACCGGCACGTCCACGTGCCCGGGCGACGCGCCGCCCTCGAAGGCGACGCGGGCGGTGGGGTAGCCCTCGACCAGGCCGACCAGCTCGCCGCTGCTCGCGCGAAAGACCCCGCCCCCGCTCGAGCCGTAGCTCACCGCCGCGTCCACCATCAGGCGGCCCGCGGTGACCGTATGCTCCGGCCCCAAGGCGGCGAGACGCACCTGGCTGATCACCCCGCGCGACACCGTAAGCTCTCGCCCCCACGGAAACGACACCACCCACACCGACTCGCCGAGGCGCGCCGAACGCCCCCTCGGTGCGACGGCGCAGTCCTCGTTGCGCGTCCCCAGCAACGCCAGGTCGACGCCCTCGAGCTCGCTCACCGCGAGCACGGTCGCCGGCGTGCGGACGCCCTCTCCCTCGTGCCGTCGCGACAGCACGAACACGCTCTTGCCGAGGCCCGGCCCCGCGAGGGTGTGGGCGCTGGTCAGGATGAAGCAATTCGGCCCCTCGGCGGCGGGCCGCGCGGCGATCACCACCCCCGAGGCGCTGCGGAAGCGGCGTCCATCCGGCTGCTCGAGGACCACCTGCACCGATGAAGGGAGGACGCGCTCGAGCGTCAGCTCGGGCTCGGAGTCGCGGGCCCGGATGGCGCCGCCGCAGCCACCGGCCAGAAGCGCCGTCATCGCGAGGGCAATGGGGGCGAGGCGCCGCATCATGCGATCACGAGTCGATCATACGCCGCCCGGGTTTATTTTCGGGCACCCGTGTAAGGCTTTCCTGGCCCATCGGGTAAGTCTTTGTGACGGCCACGCGTGTCGGATGCATCGCACCCCTTTTCGGTGACCGCTCGGGGCTGAACGGCCCGCGCTTCCGGTCATTCGTACCGAGTCGCTCGTCGCCCGCGCCTGGCATCGGGGTTGCGAGCGCAGAACGCCGTGCCCCACCCACCACGTGCCACCCACAGCACAGGAGGCGACATCATGACGATGCTCAAGGCGGTCGCGCTCGGAGTTCTCGTGGCCCTCCTCGCGGTCGGAACGGTCGCGAGCGCCGCGGAGATCAAGGGCAAGGTCCAGGCCGTCGATCCGGCCGGCAAGTCCATCACGCTCGACAACGGGACCACTCTGATGATCCCCGCTTCGGCCAAGGTGGACAAGAAGGCGCTCGCGCCGGGCGCCGAGGTCAAGGCGAGCTACGAGGATAAGAACGGGATGAAGATGGTCCAGTCGCTCCAGGTCACGAAGTAGGTTCGCCGCGCGGCCCTCGGGCACCCCCCGAGGGCCGCGTCACGCCCGCCGCAGGACCACCACCGTCGCTCCCCACCCGCCGCAGGACCACCACCGTTGCTCCCCACCCGCCGCGCTCCGGCGATGCGTCCGCGAAGCGTGCGACCAGCGGATGCGTCGCGAGCATCCCCTGCACCGCGCGGCGCTGCGCCCCGATCCCGCGCCCGTGGATGATGCGCACCTCGGTAAAGCCGCGCGCCGACGCGGCACGAAGGTACTCGTCCACCACCGAGAGCACGTCGCGCGGCGCGAACGGATGCAGATCGAGCGCGTCCTCGATCGGCAGCTCGACGGGGGAGTCGGACCCCGGGATGTCGGGGTCGTCCGGCGTCACGCGGGCGGCGCGGGTGGATCGATCGGGGGCCGGCGCTTGTGCCAGTCGGTGACGCGCTGATACGCGTCCGCCACCCGCAGCACGGTCGCCTCGTCGAAGGCCCGCCCCACGATCTGGAGCCCCACGGGCAGGCCGGCGGCGGTGAAGCCGCACGGCACCGAGGCGACGGGATGCCCGGTGAGATTGAATGGGCGCGTGAAGCGGATCAGGCTCGTGCGCACGGGAACCTTGGCGTGCTCCACGGTGATCTCGGTTTGACCGACCGAGGTCGCCACGATGGGCGTGGTGGCGCACACGAGGACGTCCACCTGCGCGAGGGCGGCATTGACCTCGTCGCGAAGCAGCCCGCGGACCCGCTGCCCCTTGAGGTACTCGCTGGCGCTCACGAACGCCCCGACCCGCAGCCGTTCGCCCACGTCCGGGCCGTAGTCCTGGGGCCGCTCCTGGAGCCAGCGCTCGTGATACGCGTAGGCCTCCGGCGAGAGCACGGCGTACGAGGCGCCGGCGGAGAGCGACGCGGAGGCGAGGTTCACCTCGGTGGACGCCGCCCCCTGCCCCTCCAGCGTGCGTACCGCCTCCTCTACCGCCTGGCGCAGCGCCACGCCGGTCGACTCGAGAAAGAACGAGCGCAGCACGCCCACGCGCAGGCCCTTCACGTCGCCGGAGAGCGCGCCGGTGTAGTCGGGCACGGGGAGCACGCTCGTCGACGGATCCCGCGGATCGTAGCCGGCGATGGCGTTGAGCATGAGCGCGCAGTCGGCCGCGCTCCGGCACATCGGCCCCACGTGATCCATGGACCAGGCCAGCGGCAGCACGCCGGCGCGGCTCACCCGCCCGTAGGTCGGCTTGATCCCGGTGATGCCGCAGAGCGCGGACGGGATGCGGATCGAGCCGCCGGTGTCGGACCCGAGCGTGCCCGCGCAGAGACCCGCCGCCACCGCGGCGCCGGAGCCGGACGACGAGCCGCCGCAGATCCGGTGCGTGTTGGGATCCCACGGATTCCACGGGGTGCCGTAGTGCGGGTTCAACCCCTCGGGGCCGAACGCGAATTCGTGCATGTTGAGCTTGCCGAGATTGATGGCGCCGGCGCTGGCGAGGCGCGTCACCACCGTCGCGTCCTCCTCCGGGATCCACTCGCCAAGAATGCGCGAGCCGCCGGTGGTGCGGACGCCGCGCGTGAGGTAGAGATCCTTGAGCGCGAGGGGCACGCCGTGCAGCGGCCCCAGCCGCTCGCCCGCCATCACCGCCGCCTCGGCGGCCTTGGCGCCGGCGAGCGCGGCGTCGGCGGAGACGGTGATGAACGCGCGCAGCTTACTGTCAAGGGCGGCGACGCGGTCGAGGTGGGCTTGCACGACCTCCACCGGCGACACCTCGCGGCCTGCGATGGCGCGGGCCAGCTCGCCGATGGACCGCCAGACAAGTTCGGTCACGCGGCGATCCTCACAGGACGCGGAAGTGGCTGGCGGGCTCGGTCTCGCGCGTCAGCGCGCTATCGAGCGTGGCGATGAGGGCGCGGCCGATCTCCACCAGCGGGAGCAGGCCGGCGAGTTCCGCGTCGCTGAGGTCGAGGCCGCGTGCGCGCGCGAGCGTGCGCAGCGTGTCGAGGGTGAGCGGGTCCGGATCCATGGCGAGGAGAATAGCGGCTGGCCCGCCGATTGACAAGGTCCGAGGCGTGGCGATAATGCGAGCCATGCCCGCGACCCCGCCCGAGATCGCCGCGTGGATCACCGAGTTCCAGGCCGCGGTGCGCGCCAAGGACTTCGACGCCGGCCGGCGCCTGTTCGCCCCCGATGCCGTCGCCTTCGGCACCTTCGCCGCCGCGGTGAGCGGGCTCGACAACATCGAGCGCGAGCAGTGGCGCCAGATCTGGCCGCGTATCCGCGGCTTCACCCTGGAGCCTGGCGCCACCGTGGGCGCGAGCGGGGATGCTGCGTGGATCGTCGCCGGCTGGTCCTCGGAGGCGACGGCGCCCGACGGCCGCCCCTTTCGCCGGCCCGGACGCGCCACGTTCGTGCTGGAGCGCCGGGCGGGCCGCTGGCTCGCGGTGCACAGCCACGTGTCCCTCATGCCGAGCCAGTCAGACGAGGTGCACGGGAAGAAGTAGCCGCCCCTAGCGGATCTCCTTGTAGCGGAAACAGGAGACGACGTGGTCGTTGACCATGCCGGTCGCCTGCATGAAGGCGTAGCAGATCGTCGGTCCCACGAAGCGGAAGCCCCGGGCGAGCAGGTCCTTGCTCATGGCGGTCGACTCCGGGGTGGACGCGGGCGCATCGCGCAGGCGCCGCCACCGGTTCCGCTTCGGCTGCCCGCCCACGAAGCCCCAGATGTACGCCGAGAACGACCCGAACTCCTTCCGCACTGCGAGGTACGCCTTCGCGTTCGTGATGGCGGCGTTGATCTTGAGCCGATTGCGCACGATGCCGGCGTCGGCGAGAAGTCGGCGGACGTCGGCCGCGCCGTACTTGGCGATGCGCTCGGCATTGAAGCGATGGAAGGCGCGGCGGTAGGCGGGGCGCTTGCGTAGGATGGTCTCCCACGAGAGTCCGGCCTGCGCGCCTTCCAGGATCAGGAGCTCGAAGAGCCGTCGGTCGTCGCGCAGGGGCAGGCCCCACTCACGATCGTGATAGGCGATCTCGGGCTCCCTCCGTGCCCATTCGCAGCGCCGAAGCGCCCGCCGGCCGCGTGGAGACTTCAGAGCTTCACCGGCGTGAACTCCGTGGTGTAGGAGTCCGTCAGGGGGAGACGCGACTTCAGGACACCGAGCTCGAGCAGCGTGTCCTGGATGTACTTGAAGGCATCCACGTCGATGTGGCCATCGACGGACAGGAGCGGCCGCACCAGCTCGTAGGCCCGCCGCGTGGCCGGCTCGGGCCAGCCGATCGCCTTGGAGGCGATGCGAATGCTCTCCTCGGCGTTGTCCCGACAGAAGCGATGCCCCTGGTAGATGGCGCGCAGGGCCTTCTGCAAGGTCTCCCGCTTCGCCTTGATCGTCTCGTCGGTGGCGTAGGTCAGGAGGCTGATCCACTTCGGCGTGACCTCGTCGAGCCGCATGAGGATGCGCCCGGCGCCCTGCGCCTCCACCACCGCCCCGGCGTCACCGAACACGAAGGCCTGGATCTCGTTCCGGCGCAGCGCCGCGGTGAGCGCGTCGAGGGCGCCCGCGCCGAGGATGCGCACATCCTTCTCCGGATCCCAGCCCATCTTCCTGGCGATCATCCGGCCGAACACCCAGGTCGTCGACCCCGCGACGGTGCATCCGATGGTGCCCCCCTTGAGATCCTCGAGGTGCTTGATCTGCGGGCCCACGATGAGGGTGAAGTGATTCTTCTCGAGGTTGCAGGCGATGGCCCGGATGGTGGTCCCACGCTCCCGGAACACCAGTGGGTCGGTGGCGCCGCTGATGCCGAGATCGGCGCTGCCCGCGAGCACCCCCTTGAGGAGATCCGGTCCACCCTTGAACGGAATGAACTCCGCCTGCAGTCCCTGCTGGGCGAAGAAGCCCTTCTCGATGGCGACCACGGTCGGCGTGGTGACGCCGAAGTCGCCCAGCACCACGCCGCCGATCTTCACCGTCGTGGTGCCCTGGGCGGCGGATCGGCGCGGCCCGCCGAGCCCCGCCGCCATCCCGCCCGCCACCGCTCCGAGGAACGCCCGCCGCGTCGTCATCGACCATCCTCCCCGGCTCGGCTTCATTGCCCGAGCCGCCGGTTGAAGTGATCCAGAAACAGCACCACCGCGATGGAGAGCGCGGAAACCATGGCGGTCGCCGCGAAGAGCTCGGGGGCCTTGAAGGCCACCGCCTGTCGCTGCATCAAATATCCCATGCCGCGCACTCCCGCGAACATCTCGGCGAGGAGCACGCCGAGCAGCGCGAAGACGACGGCCACGCGCATCCCGGCCAGCACCGAGGGCAGCACCGCGGGCAGCAGCACCTTGGTCGCCACCTGCCCTCGCGTGGCGCCCATGGACACCGCCACCGTCACCAGCGTGGGATCCACGTCGCGCACACCGGCCGCCACCATCAGCAGCACGGGAAACACCGCGAAGAGCGCCCCCGTGGCCACCGCGGTGCCCGCGCCCAGGCCCAGCACGAGTGCGATCCAGGGCAGCACGAGGATCTTCGGCACGCCGTAGAGCGCGACCATGTACGGCATGGCCACGCGGTAGAGCGCGCGCGCGCCGCCGAGGGTGAGACCCGTGCTCACGCCGAGGCCCACCGCGATCGCGTACGCGGCCGCGGCCTTGAGCAGGGTGTCCCCGAGGCGCGCCCACGCCTCGCCGGCCGTCGTGCCCAGAGCGGCCGCCACCGCCGCGGGCGCGGGCACGAACAGCGGGTCGGCCCAGCCCATGCGAAGCGCCAGGTCCCACGCGACCACCAGCGCGGCGAGCGTGGCCGCCTGGGCCGCCGCGATCTTCACCCGCTCCATCGGCGCCCTCGAGCCTCGAGCAACGCGGCCAACCCGTCGAGGGCCAGCACGCCGACGGCGATCAGAACCACCAGCGCGGCGTACTCCCGGGTCATCAGGAGCCCGTAGGTGTAGTTCAGCAGATAGCCGAGACCGGAGCGGGCGCCCAGCATCTCCCCCACGAGCACGCCCACCACCGAGAGGGCGAGACCTGCCCGAAGCCCGCCCATCAGCGTCCCCAGCATCGACGGGAGCATGACCTTGCGGAACACCGTCCAGCACCCGGCGCCCATGGAGCGGGCCACCGTCACCAGGTGCGGATTCACCTGCCGTATCCCGGATAGCACCGAGAGACAGATGGGGAAGAAGGCGAGGAGAAAGCCGAACGCGATCTTGGACGCGGGTCCGAGGCCGAAGAACAGCATCAGCGACGGATACCAGATCACGCTGGGAATCGCGTAGAACGCGCCGAGCATGGGCTCGTACACCCGGCCCAGCCACCGCCCGACCCCGAGGACGAATCCGAGCCAGAGCCCCACCGCGGCGGCCAGGAGGAACGCCGCCACGATTTCTCGAAAGGTCACCAACGCGTGCTCGCCGAGCGGAGGCACGTCGCGCGCGAGCAGGACGTTGGCGAGCGCCGGGGGCAGCGCCGAGGGCCGCACGTACAACAGCGGGTTCAGCGGCGCGGCGATCACCTCCCAGAGGAGCAGGGCGCCCACGAGCACCGCCACGCGCGCACCCAGAACCCGTGCGGTCTCCCGGCTCACGCGGGCCCGTCCATGGCGCGCAGGGCCTCCTCGCGGATGGCTTCCCAGAGTTTCGCGCGCAAGTCGCCCGCGGTGGGAGCATTGAGATCACGGGGAAACGGCAGCCCTACCTCGAGCAGCTGCTTGATCCGTCCCGGACGCGAGGTCATGACCGCGATGCGATCGGACAGTGCGATCGCCTCGTGGAGGCTGTGGGTCACGAACACGACCGTCTTGGGGGTTTGGCGCCGGACGTCGACGAGCCAATCACCCATGAGCAGCCGCGTCTGCTCGTCGAGGGCGCCGAAGGGCTCGTCCATGAGCACGATGGGCGTGTCCAGCGCGAGCGCGCGGGCGATGGCCACGCGCTGACGCATGCCACCGGACAGCTCGCGGGGATACTTGCCCTCGAAACCGCGCAGGCCCAGCGGCTCAAGGAGCCCGCGCGCGATCTCGCGGCGGCGGGGCGCGTCCACGCCGCGCAGCTCGAGGCCGAAACCCACGTTGTCGAGCGCGGTGCGCCAGGGGAACAAGCCCGGGTCCTGGAAAACGAGGGCCACCTTGCTAGGATCTGGGCCCTGGACTGGCACGCCCTCGATACGGATCTCGCCGCCGTCGGGCGTCACCAGCCCCGCGAGCATGGCGAGCACGGTGGACTTGCCGCAGCCGGAGGGCCCGAGGAGGGTGAGGAACTCGCGGGGCCGGACGGCGAGGCTCACCCCGTCCACCGCGAGCACGGGGCCGCTCGCGGTCTGATAGCGCTTGCTGACGCCCGTGATCTGGATCTGCGTGGTCATCGACGGAGCCCGACGGAGGCCCGGCCGGGGACCCGAGATCCCCGGCCGGGCGGGCGCCGACGGGAGCGTGGGCTAGCCGCGCTCCAGCATGTAGATGTGCTGCAGCATGTCGACGTAGATGTTCCCGTCGACCACGAACTGGCCCTGCTTGTTCTTCTCGACCCCGCCGACCCACGGCTTCTTCGCCGCGTAGCGGAGCACCCAGGCAACCGGGACGTAGCCGACGTCGGTCTGCATGATCTCCTCGGCCTTCTTGTAGTGATCGAGGCGCTTCTTCGGGTCGCTCGTGTCCCGACCCGCCTCGAGCTCCTTGTCGAAGGCATCGTTGACCCAGGCCTGTCGCTTCCCGGTGGTCTTCTTGCCGTAGAACGTGTCGAAGTATTCATTGTGCGGATCCGGGTAGTCCATGAACCAGCGGATCCACACGAACTGGAGATCCTGCTTCCACAGGCGCTCCCGGAACACTCGCTGCTCCAGCACTTCCAGCTCCGTCTTCATGTTGAGGCTGTCCAGCAGCACGGCTTGCACCGCCTCCGCGAGTGGCTTGGAGCCCAGGCCCTCTTCCCGCATCGACAGGGTGATCTTGGGCCAGTTCTTGCCGCCCTCGAACGGCGTGCCCTTGAGCTGCTCCAGCGCCAGCTTCTTGTCGTACCGCTGGATGGCCTTGATCTTGGCATCGTCCGTGGCGCCCGGGAAACCGGGTGGGATCATGGACCACGCCGGAATGGCGAGCCCCTGGCTCACCTTCACCACGTTCTCGCGATCGATAGCGTGTGCGACTGCGCGCCGAACCTTGATATTGTCGAAGGGCGGCTTGGTCACCTGCGGCAGCAGGTACCAGGTGCCGGGGAAGGGATACGGGAAGACGTCCTTGCCCGCGCGCGGGTCGTTCTTGAGGCGCGAGAGGTCGCCCGCCTGCAGCGCCGTCATGTCCACCTCGTTGTTCTCGTACGGAAGCGCCCCGGAGGCCACCGGGATGATGGGGATCACTACGCGGGTGAGATGCACGTCCTTGGCCCCGTAGTAGTGGGGGTTCTTGCGGAGCACGATCTGCTTGTTGTGCTCCCACGCTTCCAGCGTGAAGGCGCCGTTGGAGACGATGTTGCCGGCCTCGGTCCACTTGTCGCCGTGCTTTTCCACCGCTCCGCGATGCGCCGGGAGCGCGGCGAGATAGGCCGCGAGCACCGGGAAGTAGCCGCGCGGCCCTTCCAGCGTCACCTCGAGGGTCCAGTCGTCCTTGGCCTTCACGCCAACCTGACTGGCGTCAGTGACCTGCTTCTTGTTGAAGGCTTCGGCGTTCTTGATGTCGTAGAGGAAGGACGCGTACGGAGCGGCGGTGGCGGGATCGAGCTGGCGCTTCCACGACCATTCGAAGTCACGCGCGGTTACCGGGGAGTTATCCGACCAGCGCGAGTCCTTGCGCATCGTGAACGTCCACACCGAGCCGTCCTTGTTCTGAGTCACCTTGCTCGCCATCCACGGGACCGCTACGAAATCGGCGTTGAAGACCATGAGGCCGGCGAAGAGCGCGGAAACGCCGCTGCAATAGAGGTCCTTGTTGAAGTCGTGGCTCGAGGGATCGTTCTGAGCCCAGCCGCCCCCGCCGATGCGGAAGGTCTGGTCCTTGGCCAGCTTTTCTCCCGCCCCCGGCTTCGACGGCGTGGCGGCCTGGGCGGCGGTGGCGAAGCCGAGCCCGCCAAAGGCGGCCATGGCGCCGACCACCTTCAGGAAGTCCCGCCGCCCGACGCCGATGGCGTCGAGGCGCGCGGCCATGAGGTTCAGCTGCTCGTCAGGGATGCGCATGTGGATGCTCCTCCTTGGGTAACGTCACTTCATCTTGGGGTCGAGGGCGTCGCGGACGCCGTCGCCGAAGAATGTGAACGACAGCATGGTGATGGCAATGGCGATGGACGGGAACACGCAGAGGTGCCAGTACGAGCGCAGGAACTGCTGGTTCTCTCCCACCATCTGTCCCCACGAGGGCGTCGGGGGGTTGATGCCGACGCCGATGAACGAGAGCGCGGCTTCGGTAAAGATCGCCTCGGGAATACCGAAGGTGATCGACACCACGATCGGGGTGAGTGCGCTGGGCAGGACATGGCGAGACATGATGCGCCAGAATCCAGCCCCCAGCGACCTGGCGCCCTCCACGAACTCCTTCTCCTTGATCGACAGCACCTGGGCGCGCGTCTGCCGCGCGATGCCCACCCACCCGGTGAGGCCCAGGGCGATGAAGATGTTCATGAGCCCGGCGCCGAGCATGGACATCACGAGGATGACGAACAGCAGGCGCGGGAACGCGTACATCACGTCCACGAAGCGAGTGAGGAGCAGGTCCACGCGGCCGCCCACGTACCCGGACACCAGCCCGATGGGCACGCCGATGAGAACCACGATGATCTGGGCGCCGAGCCCCACCAACATAGATACCCGCGCCCCGTAGATGATGCGCGAGAGCACATCGCGGCCGAGCTGATCGGTTCCGAGAGGGAAATCGCGGGAGGGAAACTCGTTGAGGCGCCCGAAGTTCGGCTTGGTGTAGGGGAACGGCGCGAGGAAGTCCGCGAAGATCGCCAGCAGGCACAACAGGATCACCGTGATCCCACCCGCCACCGCCAGCTTGTTGCGCAGGAGCCGTCGCCAGGCGTCGCGATAGAGGCTCGACCCACGGACCGCGCCCCTCGAGGGCAGCGCCGCCGGCGCCGCGCGGCTAGTATCGGATGCGGGGGTCGAGAGTGCCATAGAGGAGATCGACGACGAGGTTCATCAGGGCGAGGAAGGCGCCGTAGATGAGCACCACCGCCATGATCATCGGGTAGTCGCGCCCGGTCATCGAGAGCACGAAGAACCGCCCCATGCCGGGCACGCGGAAGATCGACTCCACGAAGAACGAGCCCGTGCCCACCGCCGCGAACATGGGCCCCAGCAGCGTGACCACCGGGATCAGGGCATTCTTGAGCACGTGGCGCAGGATCACCGGCCGCTCCGCCAGGCCCTTGGCCCGGGCGGTGCGCACGTAGTCGGAGCGGATGACCTCGATCATGCTCGAGCGGGTGAAGCGCGCGATGATGCCCATAGGTGCCAGCGCGAGCGTGATGGTGGGCAGCACCCACTGGCTCGGGCTGCCCCAGCCGCCGGTGGGGAAGAGCGGGATCACGAACGAGAACAGGATGATGAAGAAGACCGCGAGCACGAAGTTGGGCACGGCCACCCCGAGGGTGGCCAGGCTCACCGAGACATAATCCCAAGACCGGTTCTGATACACCGCGGCGAGCACGCCCAGGGTGACACCGCCCACGATGGCGAGCGCCAGGGCCATGCTGCCCAGGAAGAGCGAGATCGGGAACGTCTCGCGCATGATCTCGGTCACCGTGCGCGTCTTGTAGACGAAAGACTGACCGAAGTCCCCCTGCAGGGCCTTGCCGAGGAAGATGCCGAACTGCTGCCAGAGCGGCTTGTCGAGGCCGTAGGCCGCCGCGAGGTTCTTCTGCGCCTCCGGCGACAGCGGGTTAGCGCCTTCGGCAACCGGGTCGAGCGGGCTTCCCGGCGTCGCGTGCATCACGAGGAAGGTGACGACCGCCATGGCCAGCAAGGTCGGAATCAACCACAGGAGGCGATACAGGACGTATCGGGCCAAAAAACCTCCGGGAAGTGGCTACGCCGGCGCCACCGCCGACTTGGCGAAACAGGTGCAGGAAATATCCGGCACCCCCCGCGGGAAGTCAAGCAAAACATGAACCTGGGCGCAATCGGGACCGCGGGGCGTGCGGGGTGGGAATGCTATTCTCGGAGCGGATGGCCACCGTCGCGCTCACCCTCTTACCCGAGGCTCGGCCCTTCGCCGTCGAGGCGGGCACCACCATCCTTGCCGCCGCCCAGGGGGCCGGCGTCGACATCACCGCAACGTGCGGGGGACGAGGACGGTGCACCTCCTGCCGGGTGAAGTTCGCGGCGGGCACCCCGCCCCCGCCCACCGTGATGGACGAGCTCCAGCTGGGCGCGGCGCTGGTCCGCGACGGCTATCGCCTGGCCTGCCAGTGTCGGGTCGTCGAGCCCGTGACGGTAGCGGTCGCTCCCCCGCTGGACGAGCGGAGCTTCCAGATCCTGGGCGCCCAGCCGGCCCACGAGGCGCTCGACCGCGTCACCATCGACGCGGGCATTCGCAAGGAGGTCGTGCAGGTCGAGCTGCCGAAGGAGGAGCATCACCAGACCTCCGACCTGGAAGAGCTGCTCCGCGCCACCGGGCGCGCCCTCGAGGACGTGCCCACCGAGGTCGTGCGCGGTCTGCCGCAAGCGCTGCGCGAGCGGGGCGGCGAGGTCACGGTGACGACGTGGGGCCGCCGCGTGCTCGCGGTGGACCCGGGCGACACCGCGGGGATGCGCTTCGGGATCGCGGTGGACGTGGGCACCACCAGCGTGGTGTCCACCCTCATGGAGCTCGAATCCGGCGAGCAGCTTGCGTCCGTTTCCAGTCTCAATCCCCAGGCGGTGTTCGGCGCCGACCTGATGTCGCGCATCGCCTTCGCCCAGTTCAATCCGGGCAACCTCCGCAAGCTGCAGACACGCATCATCGGCCTCCTCAACCAGCACGTGGAGCAGCTCTGCGCGGATTCGGGCGTTCTCGCCAAGTGGATCTACAAGGTCGTGGTGGTCGGCAACACCTGCATGCATCACATCCTGCTCGGCATCGACCCCACCCACGTGGGGCTGGCGCCCTATGCCCCGGTGATGCGCCATCCGCTGGAGCTCCCCGCGCGCGAGCTCTACCTCAAGGTCAACGGCGAGGCGCGGGTGTGTTTGCTCCCGATCGTCGCCGGCTTCGTCGGCGCCGACGCGGTGGGCGTGGCGCTGTCCACACGCATCGCCGAGACTCCCGAGCTGCGCATGGCGGTGGACATCGGCACGAACGGCGAGGTGCTGCTGGGCTCGCGCGACCGGCTCTGGGCATGCTCGGCGCCGGCGGGGCCCGCTCTCGAGGGCGCGCAGCTCCGCTGCGGGATGCGCGGGGCGCTGGGGGCCATCGATCGCGTGTGGCTCGAGGACGGCGACCTCCGATGGCACGCGATCGGCGACGCCGACGCGCAGGGGATCTGCGGCTCGGGCGTGATCGACGCGGTGGCCGCCCTCCTCGACGCGGGCGTTCTCGACTGGACGGGGCTCATCGACGTGGACGCGCGCGGCCGGCTCCCCGGGTCCCTCGCCGCTCGCGTGGAGATGCGGGGCGAGGAGCGGCTCGTGGTGCTCGCCCGCCCCGGCGAGGGCGGGGCGCGCGCCGAGATCGTGCTCACCCAGGACGACATTCGCCAGGTGCAGCTCTGCAAGGGTGCCATCGCTTCGGGCGCAGCCATGCTGCTGCGGGTGGCCGGAATCGGTCACGACGACCTCGGCGAGCTGATGCTCGCGGGCGGCTTCGGCAACTATCTCTCCATCCGGAGCGCGCTGCGCATCGGGCTCATTCCCGCGCTGCCCGAATCCCGCATCCGCTACGTGGGCAACGCCGCCGCGCTGGGCGCCCAGCTCGCCCTCATGTCCGAGCCCGAGCGAGCGCGGGCCGCGCGGCTGGCGCGCGGGATCGAACACGTGTCCCTTGCCGCTCATCCCGACTTCCAGGACATCTTCGTCGACTGCATGAACTTCCCCCGCGCATGAAGATTCCCGTCGGTTTGGTGGGTACCACCGTGGGTCCGCTCACGCAGGAGATCGATGCGCGCTGGATCATGGCGTACGCGGCGGGGCTCGGGGAGACGGACCCCGTGTATCTGGACACGCTGCGGCCGGACGGCCTCGTGCCGCACCCGCTCTTCCCCGTGTCCTACGAGTGGCCGCTCGCGGTGGAGAGCCGTGCGCGCCAGCTCGGCGACGAGATCTCGCTTCGCGGCGTGCACGCCACGCACGACCTCACGCTGCACCGCCCCCCGCGCGCCGGCGACCGCCTCACCACCACCGCCACGGTGGTGGCGGTGGCGCCGCGCCGCGCGGGGGCGTACGTGCTCACGCGCTACGAGACGCGCGATGCGCGGGGCGAGCGCGTGAGCACCACCGACTATGGCAGCGTGTACCTCGGCGTCGCGTGCGAGCCGGAGGGGTCTCCTCCCTCTCGCCCCTCGGGCAGAGCGCAGGGTGAGGGAGCGTTCGTGCCACAGTGGACGGACGAGGTCTCCATCGCGGCCACCCTCGCCCACGTCTACTCGGAGTGCGCGCGGATCTGGAACCCGATCCACACCGATCCGGCGGTGGCCCGGCGCGCCGGACTGCCCGCCATCATCCTGCACGGCACCGCCACCCTTGCGCTGTCCGTGTCGGCGGCGCTCCGCCACGCCGCGCGCGGCCCCGCGACGCCGGTGCGGCGGCTCGGCGGTCGATTCACGGGCATGGTGCCGATGCCGTCGCGGCTCCACGTCGAGGGCGCCACCGCGGGCGCGGGCGCGCCGCCCGGCGCGGTATGGGTGCGCGCGACCACGCCCGACCGGCGGACGGCGCTGGACGCCTGGATCGAGCCGGCATGACCAAGCTCGAGCGCGTGCAGGCTGCGATACGCCGTCAGCCGGCCGACCGCACGCCGTACGCGTTCTGGCGCCACTTCCCGGACGTGGACCGGAACCCCGCCGCGCTCGCCCAGTCCACCTTGCGCTTCCACGAACGCTACGACTCTGACTTCCTCAAGGTCACCCCCAGCGGCGGCTACGCAGTGGAGGACTGGGGGTGCGTCGAGTCCGACGAGGTGCGGCCCGACGGCCATCGCCCCTGCGCAACCCACGCGGTGCGCGCGCCGGAGGACTGGAAGCGCATCCGGCCCCTCGCCATGGAGTCCACGGGCTGGGCCGCGCATCTCGAGACCATCATCCGCTGCGTGGTGGACAAGCGCGCCGACTGCTCCACCGTGCCCACCGTCTTCAGCCCACTCTCGCTCGCGCGCAAGCTCTCCGGCGACCGGCTCGGCTACGACCTCAAGGAGAATCCCCAGGCGGTGACGGGGGCGCTCGAGGCGATCACCGAGACCATCCTCGTCTTCATGGACGCCTGCTTCCGCGAGGGCTGCGAGGGCATCTTCTACTCGGTGCAGGCGGCGAGCACGGCGCTCCACAGCGAGGAGGAATATCTCCGCTTCGGCGAGCCGTACGATCGGCGCGTGCTGGAGACGGTGCGCTCGCGCTCGAAGCTCACGATCCTGCACTGCCACGGCGAGCGGCTCATGTTCGATCGCCTCGCCGCCCTGCCGGCCGACGTGTGGAACTGGGACGATCGCCGCGCGGGCCCCTCGCTGGCGGAGGGCCAGGCGATGGTGTCGGGGGCGGTATGCGGCGGGCTCGATCAGTGGACGACGCTCAAGGACGGGCCGCCCGAGCGCGCGGAGGCGGAGGCCCGCGAGGCGGTCGCCCAGACGGGCGGCCGCGGCCTCATCGTCGGGGCGGGCTGCGTGGTGCACCCCAACACGTCGGACGCGGCGCTCATCGGTCTCGTGAGGGCGCTGGGCGGGCGGCCGCGTCTCGGGCTGATCCGGCCTCAGTAGCGCGTGCTCCGGCTGACCCTCGTCTGCCTCGCCGTGCTGAGCCTGGGCTTCCTCGTCTACTCGTGGCTCGGTCGCCCCGCGGTGTCGGTCACCGAGGTCCCGATGCTGTCCGAGTACGGCTCCTACCAGGGCGCCAACAATCGCCATCGCCTGCTGCCCCATGCCGGCGTGGACTTCGGCGGGCGGCTCGGCTCACCGGTGATCGCCGCCGCCGACGGCGTCGTGTCCGATCTCGTCGACTGGCCGACGGGCTGCGGCCGCGGCGTCGTCCTGTCCCACCCCGAGTTCAGGCGGTACACCGTGTACTGCCACCTGCAGGAGACCGTCGTCCGTGAGGGCCAGGAGGTGGCGCGGGGCCAGCCGATCGGGCGCATGGGCATGACGGGCATGGCGGCGGGGGTGTCCCACGTGCACCTGGAGCTCTGCACGCGCGCGTGCCGGTCGCACGCGGACGGTGACCTGCGCGGCACCGCCGACCCGCTCAAGTTCTCCGCCGGCTGCTTCGATCCGCGACGGTCGTACGCGCGGGGCCGCCTCGTCCTCACCTACCCCGTCGCGTGCGGCGGGGTGGTGCGCGCCGACTGAGCCTCCCATGGCGCCCCTTCGACTCGTCGGCCTCCTCCTCCTCGGCGCGCTCGCTCTCGGAGGCTGCGGGCCGAGCGCGCAGGCCCTGCTTGCCGCTTCCGCGAAGGGCGACACCGCCAATGTGAAGGCGCTCCTCGGCAAGGGCGCCAAGCCGGGACGGTCAGTCGCCGATGGCACCACGCCACTGATGGCAGCCGCCCAGCACGGGCACCTGGAGGTCGCGCGCACGTTGGTGGACTCCGGCGCCGACGTGAACGCCGCGCGGGGGGATCCCGAGCGCGGGCGCACCGCGCTGATCGACGCGGCGTGGAGCGGCTACACGGACATCGTGCGCCTGCTGCTCGAGAAGGGCGCCAACCCCAACGCGAAGGCGGAGAGTGGGGCCACCGCCCTCACCGGCGCGTCGCTGCAGGGCTACGCCGAGATCGTCAACCTGCTCATCGCGGGCAAAGCCGAGATCAACACGCACGCCAGTGACGGGCGCACCCCGCTGCACGAGGCGGCGAAGAACGGCCACGGGCCGGTGGTGGAGATCCTGCTCAAGCGCGGCGCCAATCCCAATGCCACCAACGAAGTCGGCGTGACACCGCTCATGCTCGCCGCCTTCGGGGGATACGGCGAGGTCGCCACCACGCTCCTCGCCTGGGGCGCCGACGTCAATCTCGAGTCCAACTCCGGCGCCACCGCCCTCCGGGCCGCGAGAAGCCGCGGCCACGACGCGTTGGTCGAGCTGTTCCGCGAGGTGGGCGCGAAAGAATAGCCTGGAACACGTTGCCCCGGGTCGGAGGCCGGGCGGAGGCCAGCTCCTCGGACACGACGGCAACCCCTCACGATCTCCGACCGGGCTCCCGCCCGGGCCCCGACCCTACGCGCTTCGGCCGAAACTGTCTCCGCGCCTCACGGCCAGACTCGTGAGGCTACTTGGCGACGTTGAACCGGAAGTGGCAGATCTCGCCATCGGCGACCACGTACTCCTTGCCCTCAAGGCGGAACTGGCCGCGCTCGCGCACCGCCGCCATCGATCCCTCGGCGGCGACGAGCTCGTCGTAGCCCACCACCTCGGCGCGGATGAACCCGCGGGCAATATCGGAGTGGATGGCGCCCGCCGCGTCCTGCGCCCGCGTGCCGCGCGGCACCGACCAGGCGCGCACCTCGTCCTCGCCCACCGTGAAGAACGAAATGAGCCCGAGCAGGGCGTAGCAGTCGGTGAGGACGCGCCGGAGCGCGGGCTCGCGGAGGCCGAGATCCGCGAGGAAGGCCGCCTGCTCGTCGCCGGCGAGCTGCGCGACCTCCGCCTCGATCACCGCCGACACCCAGCCGAAGCGCGTGCCCGGCCGACCGTCGAGGGCGGCGAGACCGAAGCTCTCCACGACGGAGGCGCCCCGCGCGACTTCCTTCTCGTCGAGATTCAGGCAGTGGAGGATGGGCTTCTGCGAGAGGAACGTGAAGCCGCGAATGAGCCGGGCCTCGTCCTCGGCGAGCGGGAACGCGCGAAGCGGCGTCTCCGCCTCCAGCGCGGGCTTGAGTCGCTGCAGCACCGCCTGCTCCTTCTGCTCGATCGGATTCGGCTTCTTCTTGAGCGACGCCTCCAGCCGCTCCAGCCGCCGCTCCACCACCTCCAGATCCGCGAGGATCAGCTCGGTCTCGAGGTCGGCGATGTCGCTCCGCGGCGCCGCCGCCGCGCCGCCCGCGTCGGGGAACGCGCGGATGACGTGAAGGAGGGCGTCCGCGTTCCGGAACTCCTTCGCCTCGAGTCCCTGGCGCTCGCCCTTGGTGATGCCCGCCAGGTCCACCACCTCGAACGACGCGAGCGTCGTCCTCTTGGGCTTGAACAGCGCGGTGAGACGATCCACGCGCGGATCGGGCACACGCGCGATGCCCGCGTGGAGCTCGCGGCTCGCGCCGAACGACGACGTCGGCACGCTCTGACCGGTGAGGAGGTTGAAGAGCGACGTCTTGCCGCTCTTGGGAAGGCCGATGAGCCCGATCTTCATGAGGTCTCATGCTACCATGCCGCCCCGTGACGTCCCTCCGCTCGCTCGACGCTAGGGGCGCACTCATCTCGCTGTTCCTCGCCGCGCTCTGGGGCGGCAATCCGATCGCCGTGAAAGTGGGGCTCGACGACGCGCCGCCGCTGCGCCTCGCCGCCATGCGCTTTCTCCTCGGCGGTCTTACCATCCTGGGCTACGCGCTGTGGACGAAACGCGCCGGACTGTTCACCTACCGCCGCGACGAGTGGCGCATGATCTGGTCGCTGGGGACGCTCTTCGCGGTGCAGATCGGCCTGATGAACTTCGGGCAGTCGCTGACCTCCGCCGCCCATGCCACCGTACTGCTGAACGCCTACGCCGTGCACTCCGTGGTCCTCGCGCACTTCTTCATCCCCGGCGATCGGCTCTCCGCCGCCAAGCTGACCGGAGTTCTCGTGGCGTACGGCGGCATCGTCGTCCTGTTCGGCCGCGACTTCTCCTTCCACGGGGAGACCCTGCTCGGCGACCTCGTGGTCTCGGCGAGTGCCCTCCTGCTCGGCGAGCGCATCGTCTACATGGCGCGGGCGGTCCAGCGGCTGGATCCGGTGAAGCTCCTCGTGGGCCAGTCCGTCATCGGGACCGCGTGCTTTCTCCTCGCGAGCCTCATCTGGGAACGCGGTATCCCCACCCGCTACACCGCGTCGCTGACCGCCGCGCTCTGCTATCAGGGCGTCGTGGTGGCGGGCCTTCTGTTCCTCGTGAACACCTGGATGCTCCAGCGCTACCGGCCGAGCGTGCTCGCCGCGCCCGCCCTCACCACGCCCATCTTCGGCCTGCTCATCGCGCGCGTGGTCATCGGCGAGCCCCTCACGCCGACGCTGCTGCTGTCGGGACTCCTGGTCGCGCTCGGCATCGGCATCACCACCTGGACGACGCGGCGCACGCCTTGACCGGCCGCGCGGGCGCGCGGTAGCCTCGATCCATGCCGAGTCAGCCGTCGAAGCGCCTGGAGACGGTGCCGAACCCGCATCCCGACCGCGACTACGAGATCGCGCTCGAGATCCCGGAGTTCACCTGCCTCTGCCCCATGACGGGCCAGCCCGACTTCGCGACGTTCCGCATCCGCTACGTGCCCGACCAGTCGATCGTCGAGCTCAAGTCCATCAAGCTCTACATGTGGGCGTACCGGAACGAGGGCGCGTTCCACGAGGACGTGACCAACCGGGTGCTCGACGACTTCGTGGGGACGGCGCGCCCGCGGTGGATCGAGGTGGTGGGCGACTGGAACGTGCGCGGCGGCATCAAGACCGTCGTCCGCGTGGCCCACGGCAAGCGGCCCGAGATCTAGCGGCCGCTGGTCACATCACGACGCCAGGGACAGGAGCACCACGCCGGCCAGCATCACGAGCGCCCCCGGGGCGATGTCCCGCACCTTCTGCCGCTCGCCGAACACCGCGATCCCGATCCCCATGGCGAAGAGAATTTCCACCTGCTTCACCGCCTCCACGTACGAGGACAGCGTCATGAGATAGGCGGTGCCCTGGGTCACCGTGGTGAGCGCGGCGAAGAGGCCGAAGCTCACGAAGGCCTTCCAGTAGCGGGGCACCTCGGCGAAGTGTTTTCGTGACGTCACGAGGACGATGGGCGTCACGAGCAGGCTCGCCGCGAGGTAGCCTCCCAGGGTGCCCATGTAGGGGTCGGAGCACTGCATGGCCCACTTGATCGTCACCACGGAGGGGGCGAAGAAGAGAGCGGCGAGCAGCGTGTAGCGGAGGCCGCGGTCGGTGAAGAGCACGGCGAGCGGCGCCCACCAGGCGATGTGCGCGCGGTTCACGTTCAGGAGGTACACGCCGGACATGCTGACCAGGATCCCCGCGATGCCCAGCGCGCTCGGCACCTCGCGGAGAGTGAGATAGGCGAGGACGAGCAGCACGAGCAGGCTCACCTTCCAGAGCGCGGTCACCATCGAGATCTGCCCGAGCTTGAGCGCCTTCGACAGCGACATGGTGGAGATGATCTGGCAGACCGCGAAAGCGAGGCAGGCGGGCACGAAGCCGGGCTTGAGCGGCGGCACGCCGCGCCACCAGACGAACGCGGCGGCGAACGGGAGGAGGAAGGTGAAGCGACCCCAGACGTTGATGTACTCGTCGAGGCTGTCGCCCAGGCGCTTCATCACCGTATTCCGCAGCACCTGACACAGTGCCGCGACGAGCGCCAGGGCGAACCACATGCGCGCGAGTCTACACGAGGACTCCCGGAAACCCGGACGTCTTCACGGTGAAGCCGGGGAAGAGCGGCGCGGTCGGCGTCACGCCGAGGTGGCGCAGCGCGACCTCGGCGAACAGCGAGCGGAAGTCGGTGGTGACCGCGAGATCACGGCCCTCGAAGAGGTGGTCGCGCCGGAGCCCGGGCCACCGCCCGTACACCGCGCCGCCCCGCACGGGACCGCCCAGCACCAGCATGGCCGTCGCGTGGCCGTGGTCCGTGCCGCGATTGCCGTTCTCCCGCACCGTCCGGCCGAACTCCGACATCGTGAGCACCACGACGTCGTCCATCCGGTCGCCCAGGTCCTGCGCGAGGGCGGCCAGTCCCTGGGCGAAGTCGCGAAGGCGGTTGGCGAGCTGCCCGCGCTCGTTGCCCTGGCCGGCGTGCGTGTCCCAGCCGCCCACGTCGGCGAAGGCGACTTCCACCCCGACGTCGGCCCGGATGAGCTGCACGATTTGCTTGAGGCTCTCGCCGAACCGGCCTCGCGGATACTGGGCGCCATGTGCGGGCGCCAGCCGCTGGGGCGCCGCGGCCTTGAGCATCTTGACCGCTTCGAAGGTCTCCTTCCCCGTGCCGTAAAGGAGATCGCGCACCCCTTGCTCGTACATGGACTCGAAGCCGCGCCGGGCGTCCACCCCGCTCGCCATCGCGCCGGCCATCGGCGCGCTCGTCTCGCCTTTCACGTCGAACTCGACGATGCTCGCCATCGCCACCGCCCCCGCCTCGCCCCGGAGCACGCGAGGCAGCTGCGGCCCCACCGCCACGGCGCGGAACGGCGAGGTGCCCGCGCGCGGCATGGCCTGAAGCCCGCGGGCGAGCCAGCCGTCGGCGGTGCCCTTCACGCCCGGCGTCCCCGACTCCATGTAGTCCTGCGCGTCGAAATGCGAGCGGGTGGCGTCAGGCGAGCCGCACGCGTGGACGATCGCGAGGCGCCGCGCGTCCCAGAGCGGCTTGAGCGGCGCCATCGCGGGATGCAGGCCGAAGAAGCCGTCGAGATCGACGGTGGTGTCGGCCTGCCCGCTCGCCGGGCGCGCGATGGCGATGGCGCCCCGGGCGCCGTAGTAGTCGGGATCGCCATGGGGCACGACCATGCTGAGCCCATCGACCGCGCCACGCTGGAACAGGGCGATGAGCGTCTTGCGCCGCGCGCCCGTCCCCTGGGCCGCCGCGCTGCGGAGAAGGAAGCGCGGCACGCCGCCCAGCCCGATGCCGAGGACGCTGAGGGCGCCGCCCTTCATGAACGCCCGACGGGTAGAGGGGTCCACGCTATCGCTTCTGGAACTCGGGTGAGCCGAGCACGAGCGCGGCCAGCTTCTCGATGTCGGTGTTGCGGGGGCCGCGATCGTCCGCGGTGGCCCGCACGATCTCGGGGCTGTCGAGCTGAGCGGCGAGGACCCGGCGCGTCGAGGCCGAGATCTCTCCGTGCAGGACCACGCTCACGATGCGGTCCAGCACTGCGGCGGGCTGTCCGCGGTCGACGCCCTGGACGTAGCGACTCACGTCGGCGTGGACGCCGGGCAGCCGATTCTCGGCCAGGGCCAGCGCATAGTTCATCCGCCCCAGGAGCGCGCCGGCGTTGACCCAGGCCTCGGCCACATCCGGGTAGCCGGTGGGCGGCTGGGCCTCGTACAGGGGCTCGCCCAGCCTCGCCACTTGCCGCGCGAGCGTGAGACCGCCCCCCACCGCGCGGGCCGGGGCCCCGGGCGCAGCCGGCGGCTCGAGCCGGCCGTCGAGCGCGCGCACGGCGCTCACCACGACTTCGAGTGGTGTCTTCGTCTTTGCTCGGTAAGTATCCGCCGATACGAACTCGGGAGAGGTGAAGATCGCCACGAGAACGGCAGAGATGTCCCCGTCGGTCGTCCTGAACACGCCGGCCACGCGGTCGACCAGCGCCGTCGTGGGAGCGTCGCGCACGAAGCGGCGGACGAGCTTGGTCGCGATGAAGCGCGCAGTTGAGGGATGGCGCGCCAGGAGGTCGATGACGGCCAGGCCGTCCTCCTGCCCTCCCCCCGCCGGGATCGTGGTGCCGAGGACGCGCTTGGCCCCGCGGTCATGCGCGACGGGACGGAAGAGAAAGCCCCCGCCCTGCTGCGGCCGGTCGATCGTCCATCCCGTGAAGCAGCGGGCCACCTCGACGACGTCCTGCTGCGAGTACCCGCCGTCGACACCCAGGGTGTGAAGCTCCAGGAGCTCGCGCGCGTAGTTCTCGTTGAGCCCGCGCCGGCCCCGTCCCGGCACCATCAGGTCGTCGCGGGTGCTGAGCCAGTTGTCGAGGTAGAAGAGCATCGCGGGGTGGTGCGCGGTCGCGACGACGAGATCGCGGAACCGCCCCAGCGCGTGGGGACGAATGGCCTCCCGCTCGTAGGCGGCGGTCATCCACCGCACCGGACCCTTGAGCGCGTAGACGTTGAAGTGATTGAACCAGAACTCGACCATCACTTCCTGGAGCTGCCGCTCGGAGAGGACCGCCCGCGCGATCCTCGCGCTCTGGAGCTGCGCGTTGATCACGGAGGGGCGGCGATCGGGGGGAAAGGTCTCCCGAATCTCCTGCGGCGTCATCAAGCCCGACTGGAGGCGCTGCACGTCTTGCTGCCGGGGCCGCGGATAGTCGCGGTAGAGATCCGCCGCGCTCATCGCGAGCACCGGATAGTCGCCCAGCACCGCGTCGAGCGCCGTGTCCGCGATGCGCTCGGGCTCGAGCTGACGTTCGATCCACCGCGCGAGTCCCATCTCCCGGACGCGCTCGAGATCGCCCGGCCGCGGGCCATACCCCAGCCTATTGAGCACGTGGAGGATCTGCTGGTCGTCCTGAAGGGCCGAGGCCGGCAGCGTCACCCGATAGCGAGGCGGCGGCTCGCTGATCCGCGCGGTGGGCCGCGCCGCCGCGGGGCCTTTGGCAGGAACGGCGGGAGCGCCGGACGAGCAGCCGGCGAGCAGCGCCAGGGCCAGGAGCCCAGGGGCCAGTACGGCGGAGACGCGGCGCGGCTCGAGAGGTCGCATGGTCGGCGTCTCCTATGTCTGACGCCTCCCCGTATCTTAGTGTTTACACCTCGAGCCTGTCACGGTCAGAGATAGCCGTAGGACGACCAGCCGCCGTCCACCGTCAGGATCTGTCCGGTGATGAAGGACGCGCCCGGGCCGGCCAGGAAAATCGCCGCCTCCGCGATTTCTTCCACCGTACCCAGCCGCCCCATCGGGGTGCGCCGGGCGAGCTCGCCGAAGTCGATCTGGCCCCGGGCCGCGACCCCACGCGTGAACTCGGTCTCGACATAACCCGGGGACACCGCGTTGACGCGCACTCCCCGCCCGGCCCACTCGATCGCCATCACCTTGGTCATCATGTCCACCGCGGCCTTGGACACGCAGTAGGCCAGGCGCTTGGGCGCGGCGACGCTGCCGAACATGCTGCTCACGTTCACGATGGCCCCGCTGCCGCGGGCCAGCATGCTGCGCCCCACTTCCTGGCTCAGGATGAAATAGGCGGTGAGGTTGAGCTCGAGGGTCTGCCGATAGGCCGTCTCCGCCAGGGACTCCGACGGCGCCACCCGCGGCTGTCCGGCATTGTTCACGAGCACGTCGGGAGCCCCGCCGAAACGCTCCGCGCTCTCGCGCGCGAGCCGGCGCACCTCGTCCGCGCGCGTGAGATCGGCGGCGATCGGATGGGCGGCCGGCCCGAGCGCGCGGGCCTCGCGCGCGCAGTCTTCAGCGCTGCGCGAGTTCACGATCACGCGAGCGCCCTCGTGCACGAACGCGCGGGCGATCTCGAGCCCGATCCCCTTGGTCGAGCCGGTGACGAGGGCGGTCTTGCCGTCGAGCCGGCCTGCCATTCAGCGCTTCACGCTCTTGAGGAACTCCAGCAGCGCGCCGTTGACACGCGGCGCCTCCTCGATGAAGAAGCCGTGGCCCCCGGGCAGCAGGCGCAGGCGCGCATTGGGGATCAGCTCGGCCAGCTCACGCGAGAAGGCGGGCGGCGTGAGAATGTCGTCCTTGCCCACCAGCACCTGCGTCGGCGTCTTGATGCGCTTGATCTCCTTGAGGCGCGTTCCGTTCCAGGCGATGAGCCCCTCACCCTGGCGAATCAGCCCCTCGGCCCGCGTGGGGTGCGGATAGGCAAGGGCGCGCTTCAAGGCCTCCGCCACCGCCGCCTCGTCGGCGAGGAACGCAGGCGAGTAGATCCACGGGAACAGCACGTACCGGAAGCGGTCCTCCACGGAGAGATGCGGGGCCAGGGCCATCCACGAGCGGATGGTCTGGATGAAGCGGCCGTCGCCCCGCGCCCAGCTGCAGCAGATGGACAGGCTTCGCACTCTCTTCTCGTGCCGGATCGCGAGCTCCATGGCGATGGTGCCGCCCATGGAGGCCCCGACCACGTGCGCCCGCGCCACTCCGAGATGATCGAGCAGCGCCGCCGCATCGTCAGCGAGCAGCGCGGTGGGGTACGCGGGAAGATCGGGAATCTCGGATTCGCCCACGCCGCGGTTGTCGAGCGTGATCACCTGGTAGCGCGCGGAGAGATCCTTCACTTGCAGGAGCCAGCCCACCGCGGCGCCGCCGAGCCCGCTGACGAGCAACACGGGGTCCCCCTGGCCGTAGACCTCGTAGTGGAGGCGAGCGCCGTTGAGCGTGGCATGCGGCATGGCGAATGTCTCCGTGGCGCGCCGTCAGGGAATGACGGCGACCTTGATCGACTCGGGCGCGCGATGGGCCTGGAAGGCCTCCAGGGCGGCCTCGAGGGGGAAACGATGCGTGACCAGGCGCTCGGTGCGCACCTTGCCGTCCGCGAGCAGACGGATCGCCTCGGGGAATTCGGCCTGATAGATCATCGACCCGAACAGGCTGAGCTCCCGGCGCACCACCCAGAAGAACTCGACCGACGACGGCGCGTGGGGAAGCCCCGTGAGCACCACGCGCCCGCCTGGCCGCGCGAGCTCGATGGCCTGCCCCACCGCCTCGGGCGTGCCCGCGGTCTCGATCACGACGTCAACCCCCTCGCGCCCGGACAGCGCGCGGGCCGCCGCCAGCGGCGCGGTGTCGGGCGTGGGGGCATTCGCGGCCGCCACCGCGTCGGCGCCGAGCGCGCGGGCCACGTCGAGCCGCGCCTCGGTGCGGCCCACCGCGAGGACGGAGAGCCCGCGGGCCTTCAGCACCTGCACGGCGAGGAGCCCGAGCGTCCCCGCCCCCACCACCGCCGCCCTTTCGCCGGCTCGCGGGGCGGCGCGCCCGGCCGCGCGCGTCACCACCGCCAGCGGCTCCGCGAGCAGGAGCTGCTCGTCGGACAGCGCGGAGGGCGCGGGCCAGCAGACGCGGGCGGGCAGGCGCGCTTGCTCGGCGAGTCCGCCGTCCACGTCGATGCCCACCGCGGTCCGCGCGAGGCAGAGGTTGCGATTGCCCTCTCGGCAGAGCGCGCAGACGCCGCAGGAATAGTTCGGCTCGACCGCGACCTTTTCGCCGACCCGCACGTTGTCGACGCCGGGACCCACCGCGAGGACATGACCGATGAACTCGTGGCCCAGCACGAGCGGGTACGCGACGGGCCGCTCCCCCGTCCAGATCCGGTAGTCGGTGCCGCAGAGGCCGACCGCGACCACCCGCACCACGACTTCGCCGGCGCCCGGAGCGAGATCCCGCACCGCCTGCACGCGGAGATCACGAGGGCCATGAAGCACGGCGGCGCGCATGGCGCGTATCGTAGCAGAAGACTTCGTGTTACATTGGCCACGGATGCGATCGCATTCGCGCGCATGACCATGTCGCCGTCCTCCCCGTTCGCGAAGGACCAGCAGCCGGCGCCGGTGCCGATCTGGCGGGAGGCGCTGGTGGGCCTCGACTGGCTCTCGCTTCGCGCCTCCCCAGTGTTCTACGGCTGCGGCGTGCCGCGCGGCGACGGCGCCGCGGTGGTGCTGATCCCGGGCTTCCTCGCCAGCGACTGGTACCTCTTCGAGATCGCGGGATGGCTGACCCGCATCGGCTACCGCGCCCAGCTCTCGCGGGTGGGCCGCAATGCGGAGTGCCTCGACGTGATCGCCGACCGGCTCTTCGCCACCATCGAGGGGGCGCGCGCCGCCACCGGCCGGCCGGTGCATCTGGTCGGCCACAGCCTCGGCGGCATGCTCGCCCGCTCGGCCGCCGCGCGGCGGCCCGACCTCGTCGCCTCGGTCGCCACGCTGGGCTCGCCCTTCCGCGGCATCCGCGGCCATCCGCTCGTGCTGTTCGCGTCGGACCGGGTGCGGGACCGCGTGCAGCGCGGCCGCGGCGATCGTCCCCAGTGCTACACCGGCTTCTGTGGGTGCCCGGCGGTGGGCGGTCTCATGACGTCGTTCCCCGACGGGGTCCCGCAGATCGCGGTGTACAGCCGCTCCGACGGCATCGTGGACTGGCGCTACTGCATCAACGGCGATCCGGCCACCGACTTCGAGGTGGCAGGCACCCACATCGGGCTCGTGGTCAATCCCGCCGTGTACCGCATCCTGGCCGCGCATCTCGCCGCGCATCCCGCGGACGTCGGCCAGGGCGTCTCCGCGCCCGGATCCCGCGGCTAGGGGCCGCGCGGTGTCGACGCGCGAGCTCAATCGCCGTCTCACTTCCGTCGACGCGACGTTCCTCTATACCGAGAAGCCCACCCTGCCCATGCATGTGGGCGGCTGCATGGTCTACGAGGGGCGCCTCACGCTCGACACGCTGATCGCCTCCCTCGAGGCGCGGCTCCATCTCCTCCCGCGGTACCGGCAGAAGGTGGTGTTCCCACCCTTCGGCATCGCCCACCCTACCTGGGAGGATGACCCGGCCTTCGACATCCGCCATCACGCCGCGGAGATCACGCTGCCTGCTCCGGGCGACGACCGGGCGCTGTCCGAGGCGGGCGGCCGGGCCTTCGCTGGCATGCTCGACCGCGACCATCCGCTGTGGAAGCTCATCGTCGTGAACGGCCGGGCCGACGGGAACACCGCGGTGATCTGGAAGGTGCACCACGCCATGATCGACGGCGTGTCCGGCGTGGATCTCACGATGGTGCTACACGATCTCAAGCCGGACGCGACGCCCCCCGAGCCGCCCGCGGCGCCGTGGCAGCCGCAGCCGGTGCCCGATCCTCTCACCCTCCTTCAGGACTCGGTGCGCGACCGCCTGACCGAGATGGCGCGCGTTGCCACCGACGAGGCGTTCCGGCTGCTCCGCCCCACGGATGTCGACGCGCGGGTGCGCCAGCTCGCCAGCGCGCTCTCCTCGTCGGCGCCCAACGTGCTGCGGCCCGCGCCCAAGGCGCCGTTCAACGGGCCCATCGGCGGCGAGCGGCGGTTTGGCTGGGCGGAGTTCTCGTTCGCTGACTTCCGTCGCGTGAAGTCGGAGCTGGGCGGGACGGTGAACGACGTCGTGCTGGCGGTGATCGCGGGCGGGCTGGGGCGCTACCTCCGCGCGCTGGGTCTGCCCACTGAGGGCGTGGAGCTCCGGGCCATGTGTCCAGTGAGCATGCGGCGTCCGGATCAGCGCGGCGCGCTCGGGAACCTGGTCTCGATGATCTTCGCCCCCTTGCACGTGGGGATCCTCGATCCGGTGGCGCGGCTTCACGCCGAGCGCGAATCGATGGAGCGGCTGAAGAACCAGGACCAGGCGGGCGGACTCTACGAGATGACCAACCTGCTCCAGCAGGTGCCGCCCGCCCTGGCCGCCATCGCGGGACAGCTCACCGTTCCCAACACCCTGCTCAACACCGTGTCGACCAATGTGCCCGGGCCCCAGATTCCCCTGTTCCTCGCCGGCCAGCGCCTCATCGGCTGGTATCCCCTGCTGCCCCTGGCGGGCGACGTGGGACTCTGCAACGCGATTCTGACCTACGACCAGCGGCTGACCATCGGCGTGACCACCGATCCCAAGCTCGTGCCCGACGTCTGGCTCTACGTCGAATGCCTCAAAGCGTCCTTCGCCGAGCTCGTGGACGCGGCCGGGCGGACGGAAGACCGGACCGCAGAGAGACAGGCGGATCAAAACGGCCCAGATGCGAGGCGCCGCCCGACGGTCGCACGTGAGGCGTAGTCAGTCTACGTCGAGCGTGCGACCGAGGGCGGCAACGAACCGGCTTAGCGCGTGTAGATCTCCCGCATCTTGCTGACGTAGGTGTTCCCCGCGCCCTCGATCTCCTTCACCGTGCGCTCCGCGGATGCCTGGAACCGCTCGGCGTTGCGGGCGATGATCTGAGCGTTGGTCTCCACGAGCTTGGTGGCGCGCTGGGTGCCATCCGCCACGGCCTGCAGGCCCTTCCGATACCACACCATCGGGTCGCGGCGCGCCTCCTCGATCATCTCGGCGGCCGGCGCGGCGGGGAAGCTGAGCTCACGGGCAGCCTCCAGGGCCGCGGACTGGAGCTCGACGTAGGTCTTGATCCCCTCGCGGGCCGTCGAGGAGCCCAGCTCGACGAGCTCACCGATCACGCGCTCGTTGGCCTGAGCGTAGGCGGACACGGCGTCCAGGATCTTCTCTCTGAGAGTGCTGGTCTGCATGGGGCGTCTCCTTCTCTTCTCCGGCCTCGCCGGCTGTTATGGTGTGGACCCGGTGATCCCGCGCGACACCGCCAACATAACACACTGCGTTATGACGTCAAGCAAAACTTAACGCATCGCACTATCTAACTCTATATGCTCGATAATGTGAGCCAGATGCCCCGACCCCCCGCCACTCGCCCCGTCCCCCGGCAGCGCCGTCTCGCGCTGATCGTGCTGCTCGTTGCCGTCGCGCTGGCCATCGCCGCCTTTCCGTTGCGGGCCTCGTGGTGGGGGGGCTGGATCCTCGCGATCGCCGAAGCGGGCATCGTGGGTGGCCTAGCCGACTGGTTCGCCGTGACCGCGATCTTCCGGCGCCCGCTCGGGCTGCCCATCCCCCACACCGCGCTGATCCCGGCGAACTGGGAGCTCATGGCCGCGCGAGTCGGCAGCATGGTCGGCGACCGCGTGCTCACCAAGGAGTACGTGACCCACGAGGTGGCCCGCTTCGATCTCGCGGAGCTGCTCGCCCGCGGGGCGGAACGGCTGAAGCCCGGCGACCTCGAGGCGGGTCTCCATCGCGTGGCGCGCTGGCTCGCCGAGCAGCTGTCCCCTACCGCCACCGCGGACGTGGTCGCGTGGACGCGTCGCCTGCTGCTCGGCCAGCCCGTCGCGCCGCTCCTCGCGCGCGCCATCGAGATCGCGCGAGGCCAGGGCTGGGATCAGCGCGCGATCGAGGCGCTGGCCGCCGCGCTCGCCGACGCGCTGGACCGCCCCGACGTGCGCACCACGGTGGCCGAGCTGGTCGACGAGGTGCTCCTGAGCTACCGGGAGAAGATGGGCACCACTCCGCGAATCCTGCTGGGCCTGGCGGACGCGTTCGGCCTCATCGATCGCCATCGCCTCGTGGGAGCGCTCCACGGCGCGGTGCGAAAGATCGCCGCCGATCCCGACGACCCGTTGCGGCGCCAGCTCGTTGACGTCATCGCCGGTCTGCCCGCGCGGCTACGCACCGATCCGGGTCTGGCCGCCCGTGTCGAAGCGGCCAGGTCCGAGCTGATCGCGAGCGCCGAGGTGAGCCGCCTGATCGAGGACGCGGCGGAGGCCCTGCGCCAGGCGCTGGTGGCGGATCTTTCCAGCGAGCGCTCGGAAGTGGTGACGTGGATCGGCGCGCGACTCGAGGAGCTACGGCGCGAGCTCGTCACCGATGCGGGCCTGCGTCAAGGCCTGGACCGCTGGATCAAGGCCCGCGCTATCGAGCTGATCGAGCGCTACCACGACCGCATCGCAGCCTTCATCGAGCGCGGTGTCCACGCGCTGGGCCCGGAAGGCGCGGTGCAGCTCATCGAGGAACATGCCGGGGACGACCTCCAGTACATCCGGGTCAACGGCACGGTCGTCGGGGGCCTGGCCGGCGGCGCGCTCTACGCGATTCACCTCCTCCTCCGCCTGCTGTGACGGCAGCGTGGGCTAGAATGGGGATCGAGGCGATTCGATGAGACTCCCGGCCATGGGACTGCTCCTGCTCCTCGTGGCGCCCGCCGGCGCACAGGAGGCCCCGTTCGACCTCAACGGGCTCGCCCTCGGCGCGGACCTGGCCGCGGTGGAGGCGTCGTCGCGGTTCTCCTGTGCGGATCCGCAGAGCCCCGCGGCGGACAAGCTCTGCCGGCTCCGGCCCGGGCAGAGCGAGACCGTCGGGGGGGCGCCGATCAAGCGTCTCTTCCTCTACTTCTACTCCGCCAAGCTCGAGATGATCTCGGTCACGCTCGACACGAAGTACTTCGTGGACGTCGTCACCGCGCTGGCCAAGCAGTACGGCAAGGCGGCGGTGGAGACCGAGACCATGCAGAATCTCAGCGGCGCCTCGTTCGAGAATCGGATCTACACGTGGCGCCGGGGGAACGCCACGCTCGAAGTCCAGGCCTACGGCCGCGACCTCGAGACCTCGTCGATGATCTACCGCACCGACTTCTCGCTGCAGGAGTACACGCGGCGGAGCGGGGCCCGGACGCCGGACAAGACCAAGAGCCAGTAGGCGGCGGTCTCGGCAGCCTAGCTCGACCCCCAGACGTCGATCAGGTAGCGGTTGGCCCCGATCAATCCGTCGATCCACGCCTCCGCCTGCGCCTCGCTTCCGCCGGTCTTGGCGCGGTGCACCGCCGCGAAGGCGCGCCGGACGTCCGGCGCCATACGGGCCGCGTCGCCGCAGACATAGGCCACCGCACCGCGCTCGAGCAGCGACCACACCGCGTCCTGTCGCGCGAGAATCTCGTCCTGGACGTAGACGCGGGGTCTCTCCGGCACGCGTGAAAAACACGGATGGAGCGTCACCACGCCGCGCTCGGCGAAGGCGCGCAGCTCGGCCTCGTAGATGAAGTCCTGCTCGGGATGCCGGCAGCCCGAGAAGAGCAGCGCCGGGCCGACGGCGCGTCCCTGCGCGGAGAGAACCGCGCGCTCCTGCAGGAACCCGCGGAAGGGGGCCAGGCCGGTGCCGGGCCCGACCATGATGATGGGCGTGGCGGGATCCTGCGGCAGGCGGAACGCCGACCGCGTGTCCTTCACGAAGGCCTGCACCACCCTGCCCTCCCCGTGGCGCAGGAGATGATTCGAGCACACGCCCTCGAACCGGCCCCGCCCGGAGCGCGCCTCGCCAGCGACCACTGCGACCGTGATGCTGCACCGGCGCGCATCCTGGAGCGGCGACGACGAGATCGAGTAGTAGCGCGGCCGGAGCGGCGCGAGCAGCTGCAGATAGACGTTGAACGGGAGCTGACAGGCCGGGTACTCCTCCAGCAGATCGAGCACCGACTTGCGACGGGTCGCGACCTCGTCCCGGTACCGCGCCTCGTCGGCCGCCAGCGCGGCGAGGCGGGGCCGCGTCCACGGGCATTCCGTGTGCTCGACCATGGCCTCCAGATGCCGGCGCGAGGCCACGTCCTGGAGCTCCACGTATTCGCCGAGCAGCCGGGCGAGGGCGATGGGTGCGCCGACGGGGAGGAAGCCCGCCCGGCCGCCGGCGCGCCGGAGCAGAACATGGCTTTCACGGTCGAGGCCGAAGCGGGCGGCCACCCGCGCCACCAGCGCGTCCGGGTTGCGGGGCGCCACCCCCAGGTGGTCACCGGCGCGGTACGAGACGCCGGCGGGCAGCTCGAGCTCGATGTGCCGGGTCGAGCGCTCCGAGGCGAAGGGTCCGGTCTTGATGTGCAGCTCGCGATTGACCGCCACCCGCATGGATCGGGCGCCGTGGGCGTCCTCGCGCGCGCCTGCGTCCGGGCCCGCCACCACCTCGACGGTGAGATGGCTGGCTTCCGCGGCCTCCGCCGGCGCCAGCTCGAGGCCGAGCGCGGCGGCCACATTGCCCCACGTCGACTGCTCCCAGGTCGCGAGCTGCGCATCGAAGTCGTCGCGCGCATCGCCTTCTCCACGCGGCGCGATGCGCGAGGCGCCGTGGGCCTCGAGGGTCGCGTCGATGAAGCGGGGCACCGCCTGGAAGGTGGCCGCCCAGTCGCGATTGCCGCAGCCGAACACCGCGTAGCGCACGCCCGCGAGCGCCCCGGAGGCGAGGCCGCCGTCGCGCAGCCAGTCGCAGAAGCGGCCGGCATTGTCGGGCGGCGTGCCGTTGTACGAGGCGCTGGTGATCAGCACCGCGCCCGCGGTGGGCAGCCGGCCCGCGTACTCGTCGAGCGTGCCCACCGTCACCGCGAAGCCACGGTCCGCGCCGGCCTCGCCGAGCCGCCGCGCCACCTCCTCCGCGGTACCGAGGTTCGAGCCGTAGAGAAGGAGCAGCGGCGTGCCGTGAGCCGGCCGATGCGCGCGTGCCGACTCCGTCGCGGGAGCCGGCCCCTCCGGACGAGAGGCCGTCATCACCGTCGTGGCCACCCGCCCGGCGGTTGCCCGGGCGCGGTCGGTGCGGCGCCGGACCTTGATGCGGAAGCCGTCGGGCTTGACGGTGAGCGCTTCCTTGAGGGCGAGCCGGTAGCGAGTGTGGTCGATGAGCTTGAAGCGGTGCAAGACCATGCCGAGGACCAGCGTGGCCTCCTGCAGGGCGAACTGGCGCCCGATGCACGCGCGCTGCCCGTTCCCGAAGGGCTTGTAGGCGTTGGCAGGACGGCCACGCTCGGCCTCGCGGCTGAAGTGATCGGGGTTGAACACGTCCGCCTGGTCGCCCCAGATCTTGCGGTCGCGGTGCAGCATCGGGCTCAGCACGACGATCTGGTAGTTCTTGCGCATCTGGTACTGGCCGCCGATGGTCTCGTCCTTGTACGGCGACAGGGCGAACACCGGCGCGGTGGGCCAGAGGCGGAGGGCTTCCTTCAGCACTTGCTCGATGTACGTGAGCTGGTTCACCTGCTGATACGTGGGCAGGATCGCCGGATCGGGACCGAGCACGCGGTCCACCTCGGCACAGGCGCGCGCGAGCACCTCGGGATTGTTGAGGAGATAGTAGACGGCGAACGAGAGCAGCCCGCTCGTGGTCTCGTGCCCGGCGATGAGGAACGTGATGACCTGGTAGCGGATGTTGAGATCGTCCAGCCGCTCGCCCGACTTCCGGTCCACCCCCGAGAGCATGTGGCTCAGAAGATCGGGCTTGTCGTGCACGTCGTCGTCGCTCTTCCGGCGCTCGCGCACGATGCGGTCGACCATCTCGTTCATGTAGCGGATGTCCGCGCGCAGCTTCCGCGCGCGGTCCTTCTTGATCACGTTCTCCAGAGGGAGCCCGCGCGTCTCCATGGACGCGCCGAGGGCGCCGATCATCGCCCCCACGAACGGATGCGGCGACTCCCGGTAGAAAGAGTTGAAGCGGTAGCCGAAGCCGCAGAGCCCGATGGTGTCCAGTGTCAGCGACGTCATGTCGTGGGTGACGTCGATCTCGTCATCGGCGTTCAGGCGATCCCACTTGAGGACGAGCTGCTCGGCGATGTCGAGCATCATCGGGTGATAGCCCTGCATCGCGCGCTGGGCGAAGCTCGGCAGGAGGATGTTGTGCGCCTTGGCCCAGTTGGGCTCATGGGTATAGGCGGTGAAGAGCCCGTCGCCCGCGAAGGAGCGGAGGCGGCGAAGGGCGCCCCGCACGCTCTTGTCGAAGCGGGCCTCGTCGCAGAGCTCGTCGACCAGCGCGAAGTCGGACACGATGATCACCGGCTTGCCCAGCATGTCGAGCCAGTAGATGGGCCCGTACTCGCGGGCGAGCTTCATCATGTCCTGCACCGGCGTGGTGGTGGTGAGGGACAGCAGGTTCCCCAGGACGAACGTCCGCGGCGGGTGCGGAATGGGATGGAGAAGATTCTTCTTGGCCATGCCTCACGCGCTCCCCGGGGCGGGGCCGCGGGAAGGCGCGCCGGCGGCCGCGCCCTTCTGGAAGCCCTCGAGAAACGGCACGCTCTGGCCCAGCACGAAGTCCATCAGGCCCGGGGCCACGGTATTGAGAAGCCCCACCACTTGCGCGTCGAGCGCCATGACGATCTCGGGCTGGGGCAGCCGCGCGTCGTCCACGATGATGCGGGCGAGCTCGCGCGCCGGGAACTTCGGCAGGAGGGCGGCGAGGTCGAGCCCGGTGCGGTTGTCGGTGGTCTCCCAGATCTCGGACTCGACGGCGCCCGGGAAGATCGTGCTCACGTCGATGCCCTGCGCCATCACCTCGGTGCGCAGCGCCTCCGAGAAGCCGGCCATGGCGAACTTGCTGGCGCAGTACGCCGTCTCGTACGGCAGGCCCCGCTTGCCCATGATGGAAGCAATGTTGATGATGAGCCCGCCGCCCGCCTGGGCGCGCATGCGCGGCACCGCCGCCTTGCACGCGTAGACCGCGCCCCAGAAGTTGACGTCCATCACCCGGCGGAACTCGTCGATGGACTGCTCCTCGAACCGCGCGGACAGGCCCATCCCGGCATTGTTCACGAGCGTATCCACGGTGCCGAATTGCTCGATGGCCCGCTCGATGAGGCGCGCGACCTGGGCGGGATCCGCCACGTCGGTGCGCACGGCGAGGGCCGCGCCGCCCTGCCCTTCGATCTCGCCCACCAGCTCGCTCAGGCGGTCCGCGCGCCGTCCCGCCGCGACCACCCGCGCGCCGGCGCGGGCGAACTCGCGCGCGGTTTCGCGACCGATGCCGCTGGTGGCGCCGGTGATGACCACGGTGGTGCCACGCACCTGCCGGGGAGTCATGAGCGCGGCATCAGGTCCGTGGGCCGCCGCCCGGGCGCAGGGTCTCGCCGGCGCGCGCGAGGGCGTCCATCCAGAGCTTGTAGGCCTTGCCCTGAGCCTGGGTCAGCCGCGCGATGGCGTCGGACAGCTCGGTCGGCGAGGCGCCGCTCGCGAGCGCGAAGGGCAGGCGCATCCACGCCACGCCGGCAGCGAGCGCCGCCTCGTGCAGCTCGCGCAGGGCGGCCCCGCCATCGGCGGCGCCGGGCGACGGCCGCGGGAGCTGCGTCGTCCACGCGCCCGCCACCTCGCCCCAGCTCCGGGCGGCGTTGTTCCAGAACTCCTGGGCCTGGCGGAAGCCCTCGAGAAGAGACCGGGAGCCGGTCTCCCACATCTGCCGCAATTCGTCGGGGCTCATGCCGGGCGGATTCGTGCCGGAGGGTGTGCCGGGGCTCGCCATGAGGACCTCCTTGCCGCTACTCGACGAACTCGGTCAGCCCGGTCACGTCGTGCGCCATCACGACGAGATCACGGGTGCGTCCCGCATGATCCACCACGAAATCCTGAAGCAGCGCCTCCGGCTTGAAGCCCAGGCGCTCGAACGTCACGATGGCGCCCTTCTGGTCGGTGGTCATCTGCGCCACGATCTTGCGCAGTCCCCGCTCCCGGCCGATGGAAAAGATCTCGCCGGCGAGCGCGCGGCCGAGCCCGCGCGAGCGATGCGCCGGTCCTACCTGGGTGCGGATCTCGCCGAGATGGCGTTGCCACGCGACGCGGTTTTGCACCAGCGAGGCGTAGCCGGCCGTCTCTCCGTTCACCTCTGCGATCACGGTGGTGGCGAGGCCCGCCTCGAGGTTCCGCACCCACAGCGCGACCGCTCCGGGATCCGTGATGTCCATCCTCAAGAACAGCAGATCGTCTTCGGGCAAGCTGCGCGCAAAGGCGCCGATGCGGCCGGCATCGGCCGCGGTCATGAGGCGAAACGTCACCGGTGTGCCGTCGCGCAGCGTCACCGTGTGCGGATAGGAGCGCGCGGTCGCCCGCGGCGGTGTCATCGACGAGACTCGTGGTCGCGCATGGGGCGCCAGTATAAGCCACCGCTCCCGCCGAAGCCACCGGCGGGGCGACGGCGAGCGGGCGCGGTAGAGTGACGGAAGCATGCGCACGATCGTCACCACGACCAGAGGCCGGCTGGAAGGACGGGATGAGGGCGGCCTCGTCGTGTTCCGCGGCGTCCCCTATGCGGCGGCCCCCGACGGGGCGCGGCGCTTCCTCCCGCCCGAGCCGGCCGCGCCGTGGGTCGGCGTGCGCCCGGCGCATGCCTTCGGCCTCGCCGCTGCGCAGAACGCGGCCGAGATGGGGCCGCTGTTCCAACTGGGCCTCGGCGCCACCGGCGAGGATTGCCTCTTCCTAAACATCTGGACGCCGGCCCTCGACGGCGCGCGGCGCCCCGTCATGGTGTGGATTCACGGGGGCGCGTTCGTGCTGGGGGCGGGCTCGCAGTTGCTCTACGACGGCGCCGCGCTCGCCCGCCGCGGCGACGTCGTGGTGGTGACCATCAACTACCGGCTGGGCGCGCTCGGGTTCCTGCACCTCGCCTCACGCCTCGGGGCCGCGCTCCCCGCCACCGGCAACGAGGGCCTGCTCGACCAGATCGCCGCCCTCGAATGGGTGCGCGACGAGATTGCGGCGTTCGGAGGCGATCCCGCCAACGTCACGATCTTCGGCGAGTCCGCGGGCTCCATGAGCGCGGCCCTGCTGCTGGGCGCGCCGCGGGCCGCCGGCCTGTTCCACCGCGCGATCCTCCAGTCAGGCGCCGCCAACTACGTGTGGCCGCGCGCGGTCGCCGCCACGGTGACGGACGCCGTCCTGGACGCCCTCGGTGTCGACGGCGCCGCCGCCTTGCGCGCGCTGCCGGTAGACCGCGTGCTCGCGGCGCAGCGCCGGGTCTTCCTCGCCGGCGTGCTGGGCACGGATCACGTCTTCCACGACCTCTCGCCGGGCGGGCGGCGGCTCTTCGGCGCGGCATTCCTCGGCCTCGCCCTCGCGCGCCGCCCCCTGGGCGCGGCCGGCACCGCCCTCACGCGCGGGCTGGCCGGCTATCTCCGGCGCCGGCGGGAGGGTCGCGCGCCGGCCGCAGCGGACGAGGCGCTCGCCGCGCTCCGCGGCCGCGGCCTGCCGTTTCAACCCGTGGTCGACGGCGACGTGCTGCCGCGCCTGCCGCTCGAGGCCATCGGCGACGGCGCCTCCGCCCGGGTGCCGGTGCTCGTGGGCACGAACGCTGACGAGTCGAAGCTCTTCCTCTTCCTCGATCCCGAAGGCGGCGCCCTCGACGCGGCGGGCCTCGAGGCGCGCGCGGGGGAGCTGCTGGGCGCCCGGGCGGGACACGTGATCGCCGTGTACCGCGACGCGCGACGGGCCCGCGGCGAGTCCGTCGCGCCCGCGGAGCTCTGGTCGGCGATCGAATCCGACCGCACCATGCGGCATCCCGCCATGCGGCTGGCCGAGCGTCAGCGCGCCCATCAGCCGCGCACCTACGCCTATCTCTTCACGTGGCCGTCGCCCTTCATGGGCGGGGCCCTCGGCGCCTGCCATGCCCTCGAGCTGCCCTTCGTGTTCGGCACCCTGGGGCACCCGATGCTGCGGCCCTTCGCCGGCAAGGGCCCCGCGGCCGAGGCCCTCGCCACGCGCGTTCAGGATGCATGGATCGCGTTCGCGCGCGCGGGTGACCCCTCGCATCCAGGGATCGGGGCGTGGCCGGCCTACGATGCGGCCACGCGGGCCACCATGATCCTCGACCGCGAGTGCCGGGTCGAGGCCGCGCCGCGCGAGCCCGAGCGCGCGGTGTGGGACGCCGTCAGCTAGGCGGCGGTGTGGCCGCCGTCGAGGAAGATGGTCTGCCCCGTCATGTAGGACGAGGCGGGGGACGCGAGGTAGACGGCGAGCGGGCCGATCTCCGACAGCTCGCCCGTGCGCCGCATGGGCACGTCGCGCAGCAGCCGCTCGCTGATCTTGGGGTCGCCGAACGCCTGCGCGTTCATGTCGGTGACGAACCAGCCGGGCGCGATCGCGTTGACCTGCACGTTGTAGCGTGCCCACTCGACGGCGAGGCACTTGGTCAGTGCGATCACGCCGCCCTTGGACGCGGCGTAGGGCGTGTAGCCGGCCAGCCCCGCCACCGCCATCACCGAGGCCATGTTGATGACCTTGCCCGCCTTCTGCCCGGTGAGGCGCGCGGCGGCGGCGCGGCAGCCGTGGAACACGCCAACCAGATTCACCTGGATGACGCGGGCGAACTCCTCGGGCGGCATGTCGAGGACGGGCTGCACGCCGGCGATGCCGGAGTTGTTCACGACGATGTGAAGACCGCCGAGACCGTCGATCGCCCGCGCGACCAGCGCCTCTACCTGGGTATACTCCGCCACGTCGGTCTGCAGCGCGAGGGCCCGGCGTCCGCGCTGCTCGACCTGGTGGGCTGTCTCTTCGATCTCGGCGGTGGCGCGCGCGGCCACCGCCACGTCGGCGCCCGCCTCGGCGAGGGCCAGCGCGATGGCTCGTCCCAGCCCCCGGCTGGCGCCGGTCACGATCGCCACCTTGCCGTCGAGGCGGAAGGGATCGGCCATCGGGCCTCAGTGATAGAGCTGGTCGAGCGCGGTCTGATACTGCTCGCGGATCACCTTGCGCTTCACCTTGAGCGTGGGGGTGAGGAGCCCGTTCTCGACGGTGAAATCGGCCGGGAGCACGGTGAACTTCTTCACCTTGGCGTACGACTGCAGCTCCCCGTTCCGCTCCTCCACTATCTTCGCGACGCGCGCCAACACCTTGGGGTGGGCGCACAGAGCCGACGGATCGACGGTCGGCAGGCCCTGCGCGGCGGCGAACTTCATCAGCTCTTCGGGGTTCAGCGTGATCAGCGCCACCGGGTACGGCCGGCGATCGCCGTACACCATGACCTGGCTGATGAACGGGTCGCCCTTGAGGAGGTTCTCGATGTTCTGGGGGGCGATGTTCATGCCGCCCGCGGTCACAATGAGATCCTTTTTTCGATCCGTGATGAAGAGAAAGCCGTCCTCGTCGAAGCGCCCGATGTCGCCGGTGGCGAACCACCCGTCGGCAAGGAACACCTCGGCGGTGGCGTCCGGCTTCTTGAAGTAGCCCTTGGCAATGTTGCTGCCGCGGCCCAGGATCTCGCCGTCCGGGGCGATCTTCACCTCGACGGACGGCAGTGGAAGGCCGACCGAGCCGAACTTGAAACGGTCTTCCCGGTTGCTGGTGAGCACCGGGCACGTCTCGGTGAGGCCGTAGCCCTCGAGGATCAGGATGCCGGCGGCGTGGAAGAACTCGGCGATCTCACGAGAGAGCGGCGCGCCGCCCGAGACCGCGAAGCGCAAACGGCCGCCGAGAGCGGCGTGCATCTTGGAGAACACGAGGGCGTGGGCGAGGCGCGCCTTGAAGGCGAGGCCGCCCGGGACGGATCGCCTCGCCTGCTTGAGCCGCGAGACCTCCTTCCCGACGCCCACCGCCCAGTGAAAGATCTTCCTCTTCAGGGGCGAGCCCGCGTCGGCCTTGGCGAGCACGCCCGCGTACACCTTCTCGAACACGCGGGGCACGCTGCAGATGAAGTGCGGGCGGACCTCGGGCAGGTTCTCGCGCAGCTTGTCGATGCTCTCGGCGAAGGCGGTGGTGAGCCCCCGGTGGATGCCGATGAACGACTCGAGCCGCGCGAAGGAATGCGCGAGGGGCAGGAACAAGAGGTGCACGTCGCCCTCGGCGATGCGGGTGGTCTGGGCGGCCGAGTCCAGCGCGGCCATGTGGTTACCGTGCGTCTGTACCACCCCTTTGGGCGGCCCCGTCGTGCCCGAGGTGTACACGATGGTGGCCGTGTCGTCCGCCTGGCCGCTCGCGATCCGGGCGTCGAGCTCGGCGCGAACGCGCTCGAGCTGGTCGCGCCCGAGCTGTCGGAGCTGCTCCCAGGTCTGCACGCGGGGCCCGGGCGTTGCCCCCGCGGTGGGCTGGATCACGATGACGTGCTCGAGGCCGTCCATCTTCCCCTGCACCTCGAGCACCTTGGCGAGCTGCGCGGCGTCCTCCACGAACAGGGTGCGGACGCCCGCGTCGTTGACGATGTACTGGATGAGGTCCGGCGGATAGCTCGGGTAGATGGGGATCGTCACACCGCCGACCGAGAAGATGGCGAAGTCCGCCTGCACCCACTCCGCGCGACTCGCGGCCAGGATTCCCACCGCGTCGCCCTTCTTCCTTCCGAGGGCGAGCAGCCCCGAGGCGAGCTCCCGCACGACCTGTCCGACGTCCTTCCATGTCGTCGTCGTCCAGACCGCGCCGCGCTTGGCTTGCTGCGCCGGACGATCCCCACCGCGCTCGACGCGGTTCCAGAACATCCTCGCCAGGGTGTCTTGGGTCATGGCCCCCCCCTCACGCCAGTGTGCGGAGCTTCCGGGTCCGCCGGTCCGTGCATGGGGCCGTATCTTAGCGGACCAGAACCCGGAATGCGTCGATGAGATTGGGGCCAGGCTTGTAGATCCCCTCCACTTCCACGCGGTCGCCGACCTTCACGGGGAAGCCGGCGCGCGCCACCACGTCCACCGACGCGCCCCCGTCGACGAGCGTGAAGCGCTGGCCGACACCGGGCGCCGAGGCAAACGCCACCGTCCCCTCCACCGTGATCATCCGCTCCGCGAAGCGCGCGCGCTCCGAGAAGAGCGTGGTGATCGGCACGCGCTGGGCGAGCGCGGGGCCGGCGGCCAGGACGCAGGCGAGGCCGAGGAGCGAGGCGGCAATCCAGCGTCGGTTCGTCATGGACACACCTCCGCGAGCGCCTGGAGCCGGGCCCCCGGGCTCGGATGCGTGGACAGCCAGTTGAAGTACTCGGGCCGCTGCCCCTGGCGCTCGAGGCGCTGGAGCAGCGCCACCAGGGCGCGGCAACGGGTCCCGTCTCCCGGCAGCCGGTTCAGGAGATCCGCGGCCCATCGGTCCGCCGCGCGCTCTTCCTCTCGATCATAGGCGCGAAAGGCGGCCGCCTGCGCTCCTCGTTGCACCATCGCGCCGCGCTCGACCTGTCGGCGCGCGCTGCGCGCGCCGAAGTGTCCGAGCTCGACATGCCCCAGCTCGTGCGCGAGGGCTGCGCGCATCTCCTCCGGGGGCAGGCGCTGCAGCGCGCCCTCGGTGACGAGCAGGCCGAACCGGCATTTCGGATGCGGGGCGACGCCCATGTTGATGTTGCCCCTCGGCAGCACCCCCACCGCGACCGCGCATCCATCTTCCGCCCCCCGCCACATGCCGGCAGTGCGAAGCAGGGGCGCCAGCGCCGCCGACACCTTGAAGCGCTCGTCGTCCGTGGCCTCGCGCGGCGCGACGGCGGGGGCGGCCGCCGGCGGCTTCGGGGGCGCGCTGCCGCACCCGCCGAGCGCGGCCACTCCGAACGCACCGAGGAGGCCTAACGCGATGCGAAACCACGATTGACCCTCTTTCACGCGCCGCGTTATACTGGGGTTCGCCCACATTTCGTTGACGAAGGAGTCACATCATGACGACGACAGCCGAGACGAACGAGATGCTCAGCCAGATGACCGGCGCGACGGTGGAGCTCTTCACCCTCTTCGCCGACGCCAATCAGAAGATCCTCCGTGAGCTCGTGGACTTCTCCGCGACCGCCGCGAAGGAGGGCGTGCGGCTCTATGCCGAGCTCCAGTCCTCCGCCGTGGAGGCCCTCCGGGACGGCCAGACCTCCCTCCTCCGCCGGCAGATCGAGCTGCAGGGCGCGCCCGAGCCCGCGGTGGCGTACCAGCGCGGCGTGCAGGAATCGGTCGACGGCGCGCAACGGGTCTTCCGGCTCGTCGAAAGCAATGCCCAGGCGATGACCCGCTCCGCGGAGCGGCTGCAAGTCAGCGCCGAGCACGCGAGCCAGGAGATCCAGGCGACCGTCGCGCAGCTCGCCGGCCGCCTGCCCGCGCTCTACACGCCCCGCGGCTAACCGCCGCGGCGCTTCTCTAGACGCTCCTCGAGGGCGCGGAGCTGCTCGCGCAGCGCCGCCACCTCGCCCCGGAGCGCGTCCGCCTCGCCGGCGGGCTCCGCCTTCCGTTCGGGAGTGGGCGGGGCTGCCGGCTTGGCCCCGGGCATCGTCCAGCCGGCGCGCGCCGCCCACTCGCGGAACACGCGGTCGGCCTCGCGCTGACTCGTCATGATGGCGTCGAGGCTCGACTTCATCGAGGACTGGAAGAAGTCCTGCCAGGCTTCGCCGTGCTTGATCAGCTGATGGAGGAAGGCGGTGGGCAGCGCGGCGCGGTGGTTCCGCTCGTTCTCGAGGATGATCTGGGCCAGCGTCACCGAGGTCAGATCCTCGCCGGAGGACACGTCCACCACCGAGATCTCCTTGCCCGCGCGGATGAGCTCTTCGAGCTCCTCCAGCGTGACGTAGCGGCTCTCCTGCGTATCGTAGAGCTTGCGATTGGAATATCGCTTGATCACGTACGCCATGGCGGGAGTCTAACACCGCGCGTCAGGGGCTACAAGCCGACGCGCCGCCGCCCTGCTATACTGCGCCCGCTTCGCCGATCCATTCTCCCGATCGGCCATCGAGGAGGGTCGTCATGCAGCTCGCCGGCCGCACCGCTCTCGTCACCGGAGGTTCCCGCGGCATCGGTCGCGCCATCGCGCTCGCGCTCGCGCAGGAGGGCGCGGACGTGGCGATCAACTACGTGTCGAACGAGGCGCCGGCGCGCGAGATCGCGGAGGCGATCGGCGCGCTTGGCCGGCGCGCCATGCTCGCCCAGGCCGACGTCGCCGATTATCCCGACACCTATCGGATGGCGCAGGATGTCCTCAAGGAGTTCGGGCACCTCGACATCTTGATCAACAACGCCGGCGTGACGTCGGACAAGAGCTTCGTCAAGATGGATCACGCCTCGTGGCGCAAGGTGCTCGCGATCAATCTCGACGGCGTCTTCAACTGCACCAAGGTGTTCATCGACCAGATGCTCAAGCAGAGCTTCGGGCGGGTCGTCAACATCACGTCGGTGATCGGCCAGATCGGGAACTTCGGTCAGGCCAACTACGCGGCGTCCAAGGCGGGAGTGGCCGCGTTCACGAAGTCGCTCGCCAAGGAGCTCGCCGGCAAGGGCGTCACGGTGAACTGCGTGGCGCCCGGCTTCACCGAGACCGACATGGTGACGTCGATCCCGGAGAAGGTGCGGCAGAAGCTCCTCGACCAGATCCCGATGCGGCGCTTCGGCAAGGCGGAGGAGGTCGCGCGGGCCTGCGTCTATCTCTGCGCCAAGGACGGCGACTACATCACCGGCGCCGAGCTCTCCATCAACGGCGGATTGTTCATGTAGGGCGAGATGAGGAGCGCTCGGCGCTCCGAGACGACAAGACGAAGAATGGGGGCACTACCGCCCCGGCCGTGACAGCGCCATGGCGCTCCACATGAGCGCGCCGGTCACCGCCGCGCCCTGCGCCGCCCACGCCCACGGGGCGAGCGCCCAGAGGGTGAGCGCCGCGGCGGGTCCCACCGTGCGCTCGTAGCGCACCGGCATCCGCGACGGTTTCACCACCGCCTCGCCCGTCAGCACCTCCTCGCCCTGCTGATTCAGACACGACGTGCGCAGTCGCACGCGGTTCTTCTCCGGGGTCACCTCCACCACCTCCACCCGGGCGGTGACGCTGTCGCCGAGGCGCACCGGGCGGAGGAACCGCAGGTCCTGCGACAGGTAGATGGTGCCGGGACCCGGAAGCCGCGTGCCGATCACCGCGGAGATGAGGCCGGCGGTCCAGATCCCGGGGGCGATCCGCTCCTTGAACGACGTGCCCGCTGCATACGCGCGGTCGGAATGAATCGGGTTGTAGTCGCCGACCGAGTCCACGAAGCCCGCGATATCGGCCTCACCGGCCACCCGGGTGAGCTCGGCGTGGTCCCCCACGGCGAGCTCGTGGATGGTCACCCCGATCATCGAGTCTCCAGGCGCTTCAGGATCGCGTCGAGCTTGTCCTCGAGCCCCTCGAGCTTCTCCTCGAGCAGCACGACCTGCTTGGCGAGTCCCACGACCTGACTGCGCGACGGCAGGCCCAGGCCGGCGAGCGAGCCCTCGATCTGCTGCTCGGCGGCCTTCTTGGCGGGGTTGGCCGCGTTGAGGAAGCCCTCCATCTGCTTGCCGAGGGTCTTGGCGAAGGCCTCGGTCCCCATCGCCTGCTCGAGCACGCGCGACCACGCCGCGATCCACTGATCGAGAAACTGTTTCCACTGGGCCATGAGATCGGGCGAGGCTTGACCCTGCGTCATCACCCTCGACCAGGCCGCGATGCCCTGATCCATGAAGGGACGCCAGAAGGCCTGCGGGTCGAGGGGCTGGGCCTGCGGCGCGCCCAGCATCCGGAGCCACGCCTGGCTGCCTTCTTCCACCTGCTTCTTCCACATGTCCATGAGCTGCTGACTGGCGTCGGGCATGACTGATCCTCCTATGACCTGGCCGCGAGCCAGGAGGCGACCTTGGGCCAGCAGTGGACGGAGGCGCCGCGGCCGGCGATCAGCGAGATGTGGCCGCCCGCCAGCTCGACGTACTCGCGGTCCACGCTTCCGACCGCGTCGATGAGGGGCTTCACGCAGGCGGGGGGCGCGATGTTGTCCTCTTTCGCCCCGACCGCGAGGACGGGACAGCGGATGTTGCGGAGGCTCACCGAGCGCCCGCCCATGCGCAGCTCACCGCGGATCAGCCGGTTCTGCTGGTAGAAGTCCTTCACCCACTGGCGAAAGAACTCGCCGGGGAAGGGCTGATACTCGTTCGCCCACTTGTTGAGGGCGTTGAAGCCCGTCACGTATTCGGTGTTCCACAGGTTCCACCACAGGTTGACGTTGGTGGAGAGATCCATCGTCGGCTTGAGCAGCTTGAAGCCCGCCTTCACCATGTCGGCGGGAATGCTGCCGAGCGTGTCCACGTACTTGTCAACGTCGAAGACCTTCGCGTCGAGCCACTTGGCGAAGAGGCCGGCCTGGGAGAAGTCGATGGGCCCCGCCATGTCGACGTAGTTCTTCGCCGGGAACTCGGGCCGCGAGCCGAGGAAGCTCGCGGAGATCGGGGCGCCCATGCAGTAACCGAGCACCGAGATCTCGGACGCGCCGGAGGATTGGAGCGTCTTGTCCGCCATGCGCGGGAGGATCTTCGTCACCACGTCCTCGAAGGTGAGGTCGTTGTCCTCGGGACCGAAGACGCCCCAGTCGAGCAGGTACATGTCGAAGCCCTGCTGGGTCATGTGCTCGATGAACGAACCCTTGGGCATGAGGTCGAAGATGTACGGGCGGCTGATCCCCAGGTTCGGCACGAAGAGCACGGGGGTGCGATGCGTGCGCCGGGACTCGTAGCGATAAAGCCGCGACTTGTTCTTGCGGTAGATCTCCTGGCGCGGCGTGGGCCCGACCTCGGGCTCCTTGGGATTCATGACCATTTCGGAGAAGTGCTTCATGCGGAGGACGTTGCGGTTGACCTCCTCCTGCCACCGGGCCCGCACCTCGGGCGGCACGCCCGGCATCTCCGGCACCATCGTGAACAGTTCGTCCTTCATGCGCCCTCCCTTCGACCCGCCGTCATCCTATCCGGTCCTGACGCTATGCATCAAGATCTAATCGTCTCGGTCATCTCAGGACATCGACGAGCGCCCTCCGCACCGCTGGCGCCATGGGACTCCACGCGAACCACCGAGCGAAGCCTCCGCGGAGCGCGGGCGATCCGTCGACTCGCATCCAGCCCCGGCGCATCGCATCGTCGAGCGACACGCGTCCCAGCCACACGCGGTAGAAGAGCTCGAGATCCGCGGTCACCACGAGGTCGACGTCGAACTTCGGGTGCTGCAGGCACACCGAAACGTCGGAGCGCTCCAGCACGAGCCAGAAGCCGCGGCCGCCGCGAGCGCCCTGGAAGTCGAACTGCACCACCACGCGGCGATCCGGCAGGCGCTGCCGGTGAACGCGGCGTCGCATCCACCAGAGCAGGATGACGGGATCGAGCTCGCGCGGCCGCGGATCTCCGAAAGCCCAGCGCGCGCCCCACCTGCCCAGGACGTCGATCACCCTCTGAAGGTGTCGGCCCGCGGGCGTGAGATGGTACGCGGGCCCTTCCCCGTTAGTTCCCCGGCGGCGCTCGACGATCCCCGCCTCCTCGAGGCGCCGCAGCCGCTGGACCAGGAGCGCGCGCGAGATGCCCGGGAGCCCGCGATCGAGCTCGTTGAAGCGATGGATACCCGCCAGGAGCTCGCGCACGATGAGCGGCGTCCAGCGATCGGCGAGGATCTCCGATGCCCGAGCGACCGGACAGTACTGGCCGTAGAGGAACATCCGCGTACCTCCCCGGGGGGCCGGTGCCCCGCCGCCGGTTCGCTATCTGTACTGGCTATCCACGGGTCGGCCGGCCCACCTTGGGACCGAATCGTGTCCTTTCACCCTTACCCGGGAGGCTCGTGTCATGGCGAACGAGAACACCACGCGACGGGACATGCTGCAGTCGATGGGCGCGCTCCCCCTCCTGACCCTGCTCTGCGCCCCGCGCGACGGCGCGGCCCAGACGCCGACCGCGGGCGCGAAGGTGGACACCAAGGGCCTGACCGCCAAGATCAAGCACGAGAGCGTCCTGTCGGGCTATCTTGGAGAGCTCAACGGCAGGTACAAGCTGCGGGTGACCGAGCTCGTGCTCGAGCCGGGCGGCTATGTCGGCGAGCATCATCACGCGGGACCAGGCATCCGTCAGGTCACCTCCGGCTCCATGACCTACGTGCTTCCCGAAAAGACGGTGGTCTATGGCCCCGGCGACTTCTTCTTCGAGTCGGGGGACATCACGCACACCGCGCTGAACAAGACGGATGCGCCCATGGTCCACGTCCTGTTCGAGATCCTGCCTGCCGAGCTCCGCGGGCCATCGATCATGCCGGCGATCAAGCACTGACCGCCGCGGCCTCTCCTTCCGCCGGTGGGGAGGAGAGGCCGCGCAGGCCATCTAGACGGAGAAGAGTGACCCCACCTTCATCGCCAGGCCCATGTCGCCCTTGAGCTTGAGCTTGCCCGACATGAAGGCCATCTGGCCGGAGAGCTTGCCGCCGATCATGTCGAGCCAGTCCTGGGACGACATGGTGAGCGTCAGGTTCGGATTCGGGGCCGCGCCCTGGTTCACCGCGCACGCCCCGTCCTTGATCACCGCGTTCCACGTCCCGCCCTGGTCGCCCGTGATGTCGTACTGGATGGTGGCGTTCATGCCCGCCGCCTTGCTCGGCTGGAAGCGGCCCGCCATCGCATCGAACGTCTCCTTGACTGTGGGCATCGTGCTCCTCCTGTGTGGGTGCCCCTAGAACGTGAAGAGATCCATCCCCCCGGTGACGGTGAGGACGGCGCCGGTGATGTAGCGCGCGCGCTCGGAGCAGAGGAAGGCGATGGCATTGGCCACGTCCTCGGGCTGCCCCTCGATCTGCATGGCCACCCGCTTCACCATGCGCTCGTACATGGGCGAGAGGTTCGCGTTGGGTCCGATGATGCCGGGCGCGATCACGTTGCTCGTGATGTTGTAGCGCGCCCCTTCCAGGGCGACCGACTTGGCGAAGCCGACGACGCCCATCTTGCTGGTGGAGTACGCGGTCTGGCCGAAGCCGCCCATCAGCCCGGCGATGGAAGCCATGGAGATGACGCGGCCCCACTTGCGCTCGCGCATGCCGTGGAACACCGCCTTGGTCACGTTGTAGGTGCCCGTGAGATTGACCTGAAGGTTCAGATCCCACGCGGCGTCGTCCATGTCCTTGAGCTGCCCCAGCGTGTAGATGAGCCCCGCGTTGTTGACACAGATGTCGACGGGCCCGACCTCGGACTCCGCCTTGCCGACGACGGCGCCGAGGGCGGCGCGATCGGTGATGTCCACCTCGTAGCCGCGAGCGCTGCCCCCCTTGTCCGCGATCTCCTTGGCCGTCTCGACCGCGCCCTCGCCGTTGAGGTCGAGGACGATGACCCGGCAGCCCTCCGCGGCCAGGGTCAGGCAGTCCTGCTTCCCGAGGCTCCGCGCCCCGCCCGTGACCAGCGCCACCTTGCCCTTGATGCCGAGATCCACGGTTAACGCGCGCTCCGTTCGATTTCGATCATGTTTCCGCTCGCCTCGCCTTCGGCGGCAGCTCGCCCTACTTTCCCTTGAATGCCGCGGGCCGCTTCTGGAAGAAGGCCTGCAGCCCCTCGGCGGCGTCCTCGGTGCGGATCACCCGGTCGAAGGCGCGGATCTCCACCTCGATGCCCTTGTCGATGGGCGCCTCCAGGCCGTCGTCCACCGCCTCGATCAGCACCCGGGTGGCGATGGGGGGCCGCTTGCCCAGCTCGCGCGCCAGCGCCTTGGCATCTTCGAGTGTTTCGCCTTCCTTGGCGAGTCGGTTCACCAGCCCGATGCGATAGCACTCCGCGGCGGGGATCTGCGTGCCGAGGATCAGGTGCTCGAGGGCCAGTCCGCGCCCGATCAAGCGGGGCAGGCGCTGGGTGCCGCCATAGCCGGGGATGATGCCGAGATTGGACTCGGTCTGCCCCATGCGCGCCGACTCCCGGAGGATACGGATGTGGCAACCCATCGCGATCTCGCAGCCGCCTCCCAGCGCGTGGCCGTTGATGGCGGCGATCACCGGCTTGGGAAAGCGCTCGATACGCCGGATCACGCTGTTGCCGAAGCGGAGGAAGGCCGCGATGTCTCCGGTGAAGGCCGAGCCCAGGTCGGCGCCCGCGCAGAAGATCCGGTCCCCCGCTCCCGTGATGATGAGCGACCGCACCGCATCGTCGGCCTGGAGCTCCGACAGCGCCGCGTTGAGATCCCGCATCAGGGTCTCGTTGATGGCATTCATGGGCGGACGGTTCAGCGTGACCACCGCGAAGCTCTCCTCGCGGGCGAGGAGGATCGTCTCGTACGCCATCGGCGGGGGCTCCTTGATCGCGGGGCTAGCGGGGGCCGAGGCCGCGGAGGAAGATGTCGGCCAGCGGCTCGGCGGTGTCGGCGAGGCGGTAGCCGCGCTTGCCGAGCACCCACGAGGTCGCCATCTGGTCCATCGCGCCGAACAGCGCCTTCGTCGCCACCTTGATGGGCAGGTCGGAGCGGAAGCGGCCGTCGGCCATACCTTCCTCGATCACCGACGCGATGAGGGCGAAGTACGACGAGATCTCGTGCGCGGAGGCGCCGCGGAAGAACTTCTGGCCCTGCCGCTGCTCCACCTGCACGACCTCGGCGAGCTCTGGATCCTGCTCCAGCATCTCGAAGTGCAGGTGGATCAGCCGTCGGAGCTTGGCCACCGCGTCCGGCTCGTCGGCGATCGCCTTGCGCAGGCTCGCCACGAACTGCGCCATCTTGTCGCGGAACAGCGTGACGAGGATGTCGTCCTTGGTGCGGAAGTAGAGATAGATGGTGCCGGCCGCGATGCCGGCCTCGCGCGCGATGTCGGACACACGCGAGTTGTAGTAGCCCTTGCGGGCAAAGACCCGAACGGCGGCCTCGATGATCTGCTGCGGCTTGTCAGGATCACGCATGCGAGTACGGGTGACTGAACCGCCATTCATGGTAGTCGGGGCCTTCCATGCTGTCAACCGCGGGGACGTTCAGGCGGGCTCCTCGAGCAGCGCGGTGACGAGGCGGGTGATGCGCTCGAACTGGGCCGGCGACGCGTTCGCGAAGACGAGCGCGACACCGCGCTCGTCCACCTCCCAGACCACCGCATGGAGGGCCAAGGCCTCGGTCTCCCCGTCGGGCAAGAGGATGTCAATGCGCTCACCCGCGCGGAGCGCGAGGCCGGTGGCGACGCGGGCCCCGAACGCCGAGAGATCCACGGTCTCCGCGGGCACGAGGGCGCCGCCGCCATGGCGGAGCGTCACCATGACCGGCAGCTGCACCCGCGGCGAGCGACGCCGCGCCTCCCAGCGGTCGAGCTGGGGCCGCACGCGCCGCGCCGCGCGGTCGGGCAGCGGCCCGCCCACGCTCATGATGTCGATGGCCACGCCGTCCTCCTCACTGCGCACCACGAGGCCGTTCACCGACACCACCTCCACGCGCTGGCCCGGCAAGGTCATCATGACGCGGACCTCGGTCCCCGGGTCGATGTCCGCGGAAACCGTCACGCGCAGCCCGGAGGCGCTGATGTCGGCCACCCGGCCCTTGACGAACTCCCCCGAGGGCAGCTCGATCTGCACCGGCCATGTCGCCCGCGCGCGCTGCGATCCGCGACGATCCCGGCCAATGGACATGCGTTCAGCCTCCGCGCTCGAGGAGCCGGCGCACCAGACGGTTGAGCCGGTCGAACTCGCCCTCGCGGAGATTGACGAATACGAACACGGATCCCCGATCGGCCATGCTCCAGACCACCGACGGCAGCCGCAGCGGATCCTCGTCGCCGTCGGACTCGATCTCGAGCTTGGCGGTGTCGCCGGGCTGCAGCGCCAGGTCGGTGGCGATGCGCGCGCCGTACGGGGAGAGGTCGAGGGTCTTGCCGTGGCCCACCGCGCCGCGCGGGACGCGGATGGTCACCGACAGCGGCCGGCTCGCGCGCGGCGCGCGGCGGCGCCCATCCCAGCCCGCGACGAGCGGCTCCACGCGGCGCGCCTCGGTCTCCGGCATGCCGATGAAGTCCAGCGCGAGCGCGTCGGCGTCGCGACGCGCGACGCGCGCCACCACCTCGAGGCGCTCGGCGCCGCGCGGGAGCGTGATGCGGAGCGTGACCGCAGCGCCGACGGGGAGATCGGCCGAGGCGCGGACGCGGACCCCGGAGGTGGAGATGTCGACCACGTGCCCGTCGATGATGCCGCGCTCGAAGGTCTCGAGCCGGACCGGCCAGTCCGCTTTGGCCCGTGGAGCTCCGCGCCGATCCCGTGCCTTCACGCGCGCGTCCTCATCGCCGACACCAACTTGCGGCCCCGGCCCCGCCCCTGTCAAGCGGCGCGTCCTTGACGCCCCCGGATGGCGCGCGTACGATGCCGCGCATGAAGATCAAGTACCGCGTCGGCATCATGCCGGGACCGTGGCCTCAGGGTCGCGACGGCGCCGACTTCCTCTGGACGCTCACCGATCTCTGCGAGCGCACCGACATCGACTCGATCTGGCTTTCCGACCGCCTCTCCTCGCCCGTGCCCACGCCCGAGGTCATGACCACGCTCGCCGCCATCGCCGCGCGCACCACGCGACTCAAGTTCGGGCCCAGCGTGGTCGTGCTGCCGTATCGGACACCGGTGGTGGCGGCCAAGGAGATGGCCACGGTGGACTGGCTCTCGCGGGGGCGCCTCTTCCCCGCGGTGGGCGTGGGGGTGGAGCTGCCGCGTGAGTTCGAGGCCTCCGGCGTCGCCTTCCGCGAGCGCGGCCGGCGCACCGATGAGGCGATCCGTGTGATGCGCCTGCTGTGGACGCAGGACGAGGTCACCTTCCAGGGTGAGTTCTACAAGCTCGACCGCATCACCCTGCTCCCCAAGCCGTGGCAATCGCCGCCGCCCATCTGGATCGGCGGGAAGAGTGAGGCGGCCCAAAAGCGCACCGCGCGGCTCGGCGACGGCTGGATGCCGTCCTTCATCACGCCCGACGAGTTCCGCGGGGGAGTGGAGCGCGTGCAGGAGCTGGCCGCCGCCGAGGGCCGCGAGGTGCCCTCTGATCACTTCGGCACCCTGGTCAACTTCGTCCTCGCCGACACCGTCGAGCGCGGACAGGCACTCGCCGCGCCGTTCATCCCCCGCGGCCGCGTCGACGAGTCGGTGATGCGGCAGTGCGTCGCTTTCGGCCCTCCCGAGGTCGTGGCGGAGAAGATCGAAGAGTACGTCAAGGGCGGCGGGTCCAAGTTCATCCTCCGTCCCATGTGCCCGCCCGAGATGATGCTCGACCAGCTCGCGCGCCTCGCCGCCGACGTCATCCCCGCATTCCACGCGCGCTGACCGACGGCATGCGCCTTCCGAATCCCGTCCTGCGCCGTGTTGCCGGCGCGATCCTCACCGCGCTCGTGCTCGCTGGCTGCTCCTCGATCATCTCGATCGATCTCGCGCCCCGCATCCGTCCCCTGGAGGAGGAGACCGTCGAGGGCTCGGGCCCGTCGAAGATTCTCCTCCTCGACCTCTCCGGCCTCCTCCAGGAAGACACGCCCAGCCTCTCCCTCACCACGCCGCCGCCGCGCGTCCCGCTCCTCGCGCGCGTCCGTGAGGAGCTGGACAAGGCGGAGAAGGACGACAAGGTCCGCGGCGTGGTGCTGCGCATCAACAGCCCGGGCGGCACCATGACCGCCTCGGACGTGATCTACCGCGAGATCCGGGAGTTCAAGGCGCGGCGGAAGGTCCCGGTGATCGCCGCCATCATGGACGTGGGCGCCTCGGGCGGCTACTACGTGTCGCTGGCCGCCGACCAGATCTTCGTGCATCCCACGAGCATCACCGGCAGCATCGGCGTGATCATGCTGACCGTCAACGCCCAAGGCCTGCTGGAGAAGATCGGGGTGGCCCCACTCGCCATCAAGTCCGGCTCCCTCAAGGATGCGGGCTCGCCGTTCCGCGGCCTCACCGGCGAGGAGCGCGCGGTGTTCCAGGCGGTGATCGACGACATGTTTGGCCGCTTCGTGCGGCTGGTGGCGGAGGCACGGAAGATCCCGGAGGCGCGCGTGCGCGAGTTCGCCGACGGCCGGATCTACACCGCCGAGCAGGCCCACGCGCTGGGTCTGGTCGACAAGATCGGCTATCTCGACGAGGCGGTGACCGCCGCGCGGCAGGCCGCCGGGCTCCCGGAGGCGCGCGTGATCATGTATCACCGGCCGCGCGAGTACCGCGCCAATCTCTACTCCGCATCCCTGCCACCGTCGGGCACGGACAATCTCCTGACCCAGGCCGCCGGGCTTCTCGGCGGCGGGCCGGGCGCGCGCTTCCTCTACCTCTGGTGGCCGTGATCTAGACGACGCCGCGCCGCGCGCTCACTTGGGCGCGGGCATCCCGTAGGCCACGATATCCTGGTCGGAGTTCCACTTCACCCAGTTCACTTCTTCCGGATCGCTCGTGATGAGCCGCGTCGCCGGCGGCGCGCCGCTCAGCGGCACGAGCAGCTCCTCGCCCCCCTTCAATGGCCGCTCCCAGGCGGGTCCGCTCGTGGCCCGCACCACCCCCAGCCCGTGATAGCAGCGCACGAGGACGCTGCCGTCGGAGTTGGTGCGCAGCGAGGTCCCGCCGCTCCGGACACCGACGGTGGCGTGGCCGGCCTCGACCTCGATCGGCGCGCGGGTCACCGTCAGCGGCAGCACCGACACCCAGATGCGGCCGCCGTCGAGCTTCACCTTGAGCGGCGCGCCCACCGTGGGCCCGCCCGCGGGGACGCTCGCCGGCGGCTCGAAGACGAAGATCTGGGTAAGCTGGGCGAGGCGGATCGAGTTGCCGTTGTTGGTGAGGAGGGTCAGCCGGCCACCGGCAAGCGCCCGCGCCCCGTCGCCCTCCGCGATGGTGTCCCGCAGCTTGACGGGCACCCAGGACCCGTTCTTCAGGATGATCTCGGAAGGTCCGGAGATCGTGGAGGCGGTCAACGGCGCCTCCTTGGGCTGGGCGGCGACGGGCGTGGCGGCGAGCAGCGCGCACGCGAGGGCAAGGGCGAGCGAACACACCGGTACCGTCATGCCTCGAGTCCTTTCTGGTGAGGGAGGCCGCCTGCCGCCGGTCAACGACCTGACCAGCGCGGCGCGCGCTTCTCGAAGAAGGCGGTGACGCCCTCGCGGGCATCGTCGGAGAGAAAGACCAGGGTTGTGAGCTCTCGCAGGTAGCGCAGCGCGCCCGGATAGTCCATCTCGACGGACGTCGCCGCGGCCTCCTTGGCGAGGCCCAGCGCGGCGGGCGAATAGCCCGCAAGCTTCGCGGCGAGCCCGCGCACCTCTTCGGCGAGGGCGGCGCGCGGGACGACCCGACTGACGAGGCCCATCTCGAACGCCTCGCGCGCCGAGACCTGGTCGCCGCTCAGCACCATGAGCATGCCTCGCTTCCGACCCGCCGCGCGCAGGATGGGCGCCATGACGATGAGCGGAAGCACGCCGAGACGGATCTCGGGAAGCCCGAACACGGCATCCTCGGACGCCACGACGACATCGCAGCCCACCGCGAGCCCGCAACCGCCCGCCAGCGCATAGCCGTGCACCTGGGCGATCAAGGGCGTGCGCATGCGGGCCATGGCCTCCAGCACGCGCGGGAGGCCGCCGAAGGACTCGCGCGTCTCGAGCGTGGTGCCGCGGTCGCGCACCCCCTTGAGATCCGCCCCCGCGCAGAACGCGCGCTCCCCCGCCCCACGCAGCACGACCACGCGCGCGGCCGGATCGGCCTCGAGGGCGGCGAGGACCGCCTCGAGCTCGCCGAGCAGTGCGGCGCTGAGCGCATTGCGGACATCGGGACGGTTCAGCGTGACGGTGCCGACGCCGTCGGCCACCTCCACGAGCAAGGTCTCGAACGTCACGCCGTCTCCTCCACCGAATCGACCAGGTCGAGGAACTGCTTCAGGATGCGCGCGGTGGCGCCCCACACCACGTCCTCCTCCGACACCTGATAGAAGTGTACGGGATGGGGCTCCCCGCCACGCTCCCATATCTCCGTGTGGAAGATGGCGGGATCGCGCAAGAGCTCCAGCGGCACCTCGATCACCCGCTCGATCTCCCTTCCGTCCGGCCGGAACTCCACCCGCTCCCGGATCAGGCCCACCACCGGGGTGATCACGAACGGCGTGGCGCGGGTCATGGTGTCGTCGAGGAGTCCCAGCACCTCGACGGCCTCGGCGGGGATGCGCACCTCTTCCCACGCTTCGCGGAGCGCGGTTTCGACCCGCGAGGCGTCACGCTCCTCGCACACGCCCCCGGGGAAGGAGAACTGCCCCTTGTGATGGGGGACGGCGTCCGACTTCTTGGTGAACACGATGTGCGGGCCGCCCTTGTCGGTGACGGGCAGCAGCACCGCGGCCGACACCAAATCGCTGCGGTCGAGGGCCACCCGCGGATGACGCGACAGCGCGAAGTCCAGCCGTCGCCGCAGGGTGTCCAGGTCCAACGCTACCGCGCCTGGAAGCTCGGCTTCCGCTTCTCCGCGAACGCCTTGGGACCCTCCACCGCGTCGGCGGTCCCCCGCAGCGTCCCGGAAAGGAACGCCTCCAGGCGGAGGCCATCGGCCAGCGGCATGGTCAGCCCGCGGAGCGTCGCTTCCTTGGCCGCCCGCACGGCGAGCGGGCCGCGTTCGCAGATCGTGTCGGCCCACTCGCGCGCGGAGCGGAGGAGGTCGGCCGGCGGGACCACCGCGTTGATGAGGCCCCAGCGGAGCGCCTCCTCCGCGGTCAGCGTACGCGCCATCAAGATCAGCTCCATGGCCTTGGCGAGCGGGATGGCGCGCGGGAGGCGCTGGGTGCCGCCCGCCCCGGGCATGATGGCCCAGCGCACTTCGGGGAGCCCGAACGTCGCGTGCGGCACGGCAAGCCGGAGGTCGCAGGCGAGGGCCAGCTCCATGCCGCCGGCCAGGCAGTGGCCATTGATGGCGGCGATCATCGGCTTCCAGATCTCGAGCCCGCGGGTGATCCCGCCCAACCCGGGATCGTGGTGGCTGCGCCGGCGCCCCTCGCCGAACGCCGCCGGGATCATTTTCTTGAGATCCGCGCCGGCCGAGAAGGACTTCTCGCCCGCGCCGGTGAAGATGGCCACCCAGGCGCTGTCGTCGTCCCGGAAGCGCGTCCACGCTTCGATGAGCGCCTGATGCGTCTCGGGATCGATCGCATTCATGGCGTCGGGGCGGTTGATCGTGAGCGTGACGACGTGGCCCTGCTGCGCGTAGAGGACGGTCATGAGGTATCTCCGATCCTAGGACATGATGAAGCCGCCGTCCACGTTGAGACCCTGCCCGGTGATCCCGCGGCTCTCGGGCAGGGCGAGGAAGACGGCGGCATGGGCGATCTCCTCCGCCTCGATCATCCGGCGCTGGGGCACGCGGCGCTTGATGTGGCGCTCGAAGATCTCCTCCCCCGGCACGTCCATTACCGCGCCCTCGCGGCTCCGCACCTTCTGGGGCGCGACGCCCATGCCCGCCCGGACGTAGCCGGGACAGATGGCGTTGACGGTGATGTCGGCATGCCCCTGGCTGGCCAGTTCGGTGGCGAGGGCGCGCGTGAGCCCGATCACCCCGTGCTTGCTGGCAGCATAGGCGCTCACGAAGCCGTATCCCCCCATGCGGCCGAAGATGGAGGAGATGGTAATGATGCGCCCCTGCCCCTGCCGCATCATCTCGGGCAGCGCGGCGCGGATCGCGCGGTACGTGCCGTTGAGGTTCACGTCGATCACGCGCGTCCAATCCGCCTCGGGCTGCTCGGCGACGAGCCCACCTCCCGCCACGCCCGCGCAGGTCACCAGCACGTCCAGCGCGCCGAAGGCCTCCACCGCGCGCGCAGCCATTGCCTCCATGTCGGAGAGCCGCGTGACGTCCGCACGCAACGCCTCGGCCCGCCCGCCGAGCCCGGCCGCCTCGCGGGCCACCCCCTGCACCTCGGCGAGCACGTCGGAGGCGACGAGCAGGTGGGCGCCCTCCGCGGCGAGCGCGAGCGCGATCGCGCGGCCGATGCCGCGGCCGCCGCCCGTCACGACCGCGACCCGGTCCTTCAGGCGCACGGCGACGATGCTACACGAAGCGGCAGGAGACCGACCCCAGGCGCGTAAAGGAGGCGCGAACCGACTCACCGACCTGCGGCCGGAGGATCTTCGAGATGGAGCCCGTGAGGACCACCTCGCCGGCGGCGAGGCCGCGGCCCATGCGCCCCAGCGTATTGGCGACCCATGCGAGCGAGATGAGCGGGTTGCCGAGCACCTCGGCCGCCGTCGCGGTCGCGACGGTCTGGCCGTTCTGCTCGTAGACCACGCCCTCGAGCGCGAGATCGAGCGCGGCCACCGGCGTGAGCGGCCGCCCCAGCACGATCGCGTTGGTATAGACGCCGTCGGCGACCACGTCCGCGCCGGTCGGCCGGCCGGAGAAGCGAAAGTCGATCAGCTCGAACGACGGCATGGCGCCCTCGACGGCGAGCAACGCGGACACCGGCGTCACCCCCGGCCCCGCGAGGTCGCGCTTGAGGAGGAATGCCACCTCGACCTCCACCCCCAGCGCCGCGAAGCGGCTCATCGGCACGCTGTCGCCGCCCGAGAAGACACCGGACCCGAGCATGAAGCCGAGAACCGGCTCGCTCACGCCGTAGGTGGCTTGGACCGCTGCGTTGGTGAACCCCGCCTTCCACCCCACGACCCGCTCGCCGCGTAGCACCAGCGCTTGCTCGACCGCGCGCTGTAGGCCATAGGCCTCCTCGAGGCCCAGGTCCGGGTACTTCTCCGTGAGCGGAGCGACTTGCCCGTGCCCGAGGCGGCTCATGAGGAGATGGTCGACAGCGGAATCGATCGGAATCGCCATGGGCAATGGGCTCCTTAGCGCCGGCGTCTCGGCTTATTTTTCGTCAGTTTACGTGACCGCGCCTTAGCACGAGCCTTAGGCTTGGCCCGGCCCGTGGCGCGCGGGGCTCGGCGCGTGGCCATGTGGCTTTCGTTCCGCGAGCCGATCGACCCGCGCACCGCCGGCCCCGAGCGAATCGCGGCGATCCAAATCGAGAGATCCTGCGCGAGCTCGGGGTAGCAGACGTCACGATACGCTTCGAGCGCGCGAAGCGCCGCCGGATCCTTCCACGGCTTGAGGACGAACGGCGCGTCGGGATCCCGGGGGTCGAAGGGCCCCTCGGTGCTCATGGGCATCACGATGTAGCGCCGTGTCAGCTCCGCCATGGTGCACCTCCCCAGGTGTGGTGCGTTCGACTGCCCGGGCAGAGTACGACGGCGCGGACGACTGCGCAATGTGGGACGTGGGACGGGGGCGCGCCGGGCGCGGCGCTCGCCGCGGGCTACTTCGAGCGGCTCGAGCTGCGGCGCGACTTGCCCTTCCGGGGAATGCGCGCGCCGGACCGGCGCGCCTCGCTCAGCGCGATCGCGACCGCCTGCTTGCGCTTCCGCACCTTGCCGCCCGAGCCGGATCGCAGAGACCCATGCTTGTACTCATGCATGACCTTGCGGACCTTGCCTCGGCCCTTCCCCTTGCGGGACGAGCTACGTCTCGACCGTCGAGCCATGCCGTGCCTCCTCCCGCGCGTTCCGCGCGTTGTCCGTCGAGTGACCCGCCTCAGAGCTCATCGGGGGCAGGCGGTTCGCCCACTCGCGACGGGTCCCCCCCGCTCGGTGGGCGCAGGCGCCTCGAGCCGGGGGTCGGACGAGGCTCGAGGGTCCCGTCCGGCTCCTCGGTCTCGCCCGCCACGGTGGCGAGGATCTGCACCACCACATAGCCCGGCCCTCGATACGCCCCGCTGACCTGCACCGTGCCCAGCCCCATGGCAGCGGCGCCGCGGATCGCTCGCTCGAGCGCTTGCTTCAGCGCGGCGTCGATGCCGTCGTCGGAGTCGTTGTCGAGGACGGCGCGCGTCTCGATCATCGCCATCTCGGTGGGCGCGCCCCAGGCCGACGGCGCCATGACCAGGATCGCGATGAGCGCCGTCCCGAGGACGGCCGCTCGTGTCATCATTCGAACGCCCTGCCTCGGCCAGTTCGTCATATGCCGTGTCCTCTTGGTCCGATCGTCCGCGAACGGTTACCGTCCGCCCTTGCACGTCCGCTCGTGCTCGGTCAGCTCGCGCTCCGTGTCGAAGCTCTTCCCGCACTTGCCGCACTTGAGCTGCGCCATGACTGTCTTGCCCCTTTCCGCGCCTTTGCGGCGCCGGCGTGGGCGCGCGTCTTCCGCGTGCGACCGCCTCGCTCCAGGCTCTGCTGGAGCGCGTCCATGAGATCGATGACCTTACCGCGAGGCGCGACCGGGGCGGCGACGGGGGCGGCCTTGCCCGCGGCCTTCCGGCGGATCGCCTGGAGCACGCGGGTCCGGTACTCGTCGTGATAGCGGGACGCCTCGTAGCGCGGCCGCGCGAGCTCGTCGACCAGCCGCCGAGCGAGCTTCTCCTCGGCCGGCTTCACCGCGCCCTTCTCCACGTCGGGCGCCTCGCGAATCTCGTCTGCGTAGTAGAGCGTGTGGAGCATGAGCACGCCGTCGGCGGCCCGGATGAGGACGAGGCTCGACTTGCCGCGCAGCATGAAGTGCGCAATGCCGGCCTGCCGGGTCTCCGCGAGCACCGTTTCGAGCAGGCGGTACGGGCGCGCTCCGCCTTTGTCCGGGCCGAGAAAGTACGCCTCGTCCAAGTACACGGGGTCGACCGTCTCGAGCGGGACGAACTCCGTCAGCTCGATCTCGCGCGAGCGGGGGCCGACCAGCGTCTCCAGCTCGTCCTCGCCCATGCGGACAAAACGGCCCTTCGAGACTTCGTAGCCTCGGACCAGCTCATCGCGCTCCACGACGCGCTTGCAGACCGGGCAGAACCATTGGGTGTGAACACGGCTGCCACACCTGGCGTGGAGCATGTGGAACGACACGCGGCGGCTCACCGCCGCCGCGTAGACACGGACCGGTATCGCGACGAGCCCCAACGCGATCGTTCCCGAGCCGAGCGGGCGGACTGCCATGCGGACGAGGGCAGCAAGCGATGTGCCACGCTGAAGAGGCCATGGTTTGCGGCAGCTTCCGGGTTGCGCGCCTCCGGCCAGCCCGCGACGACGGTACGGATGATCGGGTAGGAACGAACGAGGCCCGTGGGGGCGGGGACAGGCGGGAATGAATGACGAGCGCGTGGGACAATCCCGACATGCGCGCCCTGCTCCTCGACGGCCCCGTGTCCATCGGGTCGTCGCCGCTTCGAGTCGCCACCATCGCCACGCCGGAGCCAGCCGCGGGCGAGATCCGGGTCGCGGTGCGAGCGTGCGCGGTGTGCCGAACCGATCTACACCTCGTCGAGGGTGACCTCCCGCTGTCCCGTCGCCCGCTCGTCCTCGGTCATCAAGCGGTGGGCGTGGTGGATGCGCTCGGCGAGGGCGTCACCCGCTTTCGCCACGGCGACCGGGTCGGCGTCGGCTGGCTTCGCTCGACGTGCGGGACCTGCCGATTCTGCGTGGCGGGTCGCGAGAATCTCTGCGAGGCGTCGACCTACACGGGATGGACGCACGACGGCGGCTACGCCGAGGCGTGCTGCGTGCCCGAGGCCTTCGCCTACGCCCTCCCCGCCGTATGGCGGGACGCCGAGGCGGCGCCGCTGCTCTGCGCCGGCATCATCGGCTACCGCGCGCTCCGTCGCAGCGAGGTGGCGCCTGGCGGTACGTTGGCACTCTACGGCTTCGGCTCCTCCGCCCACGTCACGCTGCAGGTCGCGCGACACTGGGGCTGCGAGGTCTTCGTCTCCACCCGCGACACGAAGCACCGCGCCCTCGCGCGCGAGCTGGGCGCGGCGTGGGTGGGCGGTCCCGGCGAGCGGCTGCCCGTGGCGGCGTCGGCCGCCATCATCTTCGCGCCCGCGGGCGAGCTCGTGCCCGTCGCGCTGCGCGATCTCGACAAGGGCGGCACGCTGGCGCTGGCCGGGATCCACATGAGCGAGGTGCCGGCGATGGCCTATGAGCCCCATCTCTTCTGGGAGAAGACCGTGCGGAGCGTGACTGCGAACACGCGGGCCGACGGCGAGGCCCTGCTGACCGAGGCGGCGGCGATCCCGCTCCGTCCCCGAGTCACGCTCCACCCGCTCGATGCCGCCAACCGGGTGCTCGCCGACCTGCGCCACGATCGCCTGCAGAGCACGGCGGTGTTGGCCCTCGACTCGGCCGCATCCGCGCGATAGAATCGGGCCCCGCATGGCCCGCCATCTCTGCATCGTCGCCCGCGAGAACTCGCCGCTGTATGGCTACCTGACCATCGCGTTCCGGGAGCGCCCCCCCGGTGCGCCCACGCTCGACATCGTGCTCGATCGGCGCCAGGCGAACGTGCCGGTTGCCGGCGTCGCCGACCGGCGCCAGCATTCGGCCCTCGACGAGGCGGTGCGCGAGCGCGGGTACGCGATCTTCACCGGGGCGGGCGGTGGGGCCCCCAGCCTGCAGGACGAAGCGTTCATCGAGCGAGCCATCGGTCTTCTCGCGGACGTGGAGCGCCGCGGCCCGCTGGCGATCCGCTTCAACGCACGGCGGCGCCGGGCGCTGATCTCGGCGGCGGGTCGGGGCGTGATCACCGTGCTGGTGCTTATCCTCGTGACCGCGAGCATCCTCCGCTTGGGCGGGCTGGGTCGAATCGCCGATACGGCCACCGCGCTCGCGGAAGACACGGTGACGCGGCTCGAGGGAGCCTGGCTCTCCCTCCGCGGTCAGGCCGAGCCGGGAGATCCGCGCCCGGCCGCCGCGGCGGCCGCATCAAGCCCCAAACCGGCCGCCCGCGCCCCCGAGGCCCGCGCGATCGACCCGGCACCACCTTCGGCGGAGCCCTCCCTCGCGCCTGCACCGGCCCTCGCACCGCGCGCCGCGATGACGCCTCCGTCACCGACGCGCGCGCCCACCGCGGATGCCTCCGCCGCGCCGGCGCCGGCTCCATCGCGCGACGTCGCGGCTCTCGAGAGCCGGCCGCTTCCCGCGTTCACCGGACTGCTGCCGCGCGTCGACATGTCACGGGAAGCCGGCGCCTCGGATCACGGCGTCGTCTACGTGCTGCGCGTGACCGATTCCGGCGGGCAGCCCATCTCGGGCGCTCAGGTCTGGCTCCGGGGCCAAGGCGCCGACGGGAAGACCCGCGAAGTCCAGCTCGACGAAGGCGACGGGCCCGGCCTCTACCGAAGCGGCTCGCTGCCGCCCGACCTCTTGCCGCCGAGCCTCAACGCGCGGCTGCACTTCAGCAACATGCGGTTGGAGATTCCGCTCGACCGCTGACGCGGCGGGCGGCCGCCCCGGCTCGCCTTGGACCTAGCTCGCGAAGGCGTCCCGGGCCAGCGGAGGACGAACGTCGGCGCCGGAGAACAGCACGGTGGCGATGATCTCGACGCTCGCGCCGCCGCCCAGGCCCTGACAGCCGATGGCCGCCCGGGTGGGCTTGCCGCGCGCGCCGTAGAGCTCCACGAGGAAATCGGCCGCCCCGTTGATCACCCGGGGCTGATCGTTGAATCCCGGAGCTGAGTTCACGAAGCCAAGCACGTGGACGAACTGCTGGACGCGGTCGAGATCCCCCAGCGCGTACTTGAGCACGGCCAGCGTGCTGAGCGCGGCATAGCGCGCGGCTTCCGCCCCCTGGGCCACCGTGAGCGCGCTCCCCACCACCCCGGCGAGATACGGCTTGCCGTCCTTCACCGGCGTCGTCCCGCAGCAGTACAACAGCCCCTGCACTGGATAATGAGAGATGAAGTGCGCGCCGGAGGGATTCACCTTGTAGAGCTCGGTCAGATCCGGCACCGACATCCCCATCTTCGCCAGCCGCGCCTCGATGTCCATCGCGCGCTCCCGTTCGCCCTCGCCTCAGTCGAGGCCGTACAGCTCGGTGACGTTGTCGTGGACGAAGAGGTTGCGCTCGTCGTCGGTGAGGTGCGCGGCGTGCTTGGCCAGCAAGTCCTGCGACGACGGCCAGGTGGAGTCCGAGTGCGGGAAGTCGTTGGCCCAGAGGAGGCGGTGGATGTTGCAGAGATCCTTCACCTGGAAGGCCACCCAGTCGTCCTGGAAGGTGGTATAGACGTTCTCGCGGAAGTATTCGCTGGGCATTCGGGTGATGGTGCCCGCGGGCAGCCAGTAGCGGTGCCGGTCATAGGCGTGATCCATGCGATACATGTAGTGCGGCACCCAGCCCGCGTCGGCCTCGACGCTCACCACTCTCAGCCGCGGGTGGCGCTCGAACACTCCGCCGAGCACGAACGTGCCCAGAATGTCCTGACAGCCCCGGATGATGCTGAGGAACGCGTTGAGCTTGGGCCCGCGCACCCGCCGATCCAGCCCGTCCTCCCGGCTGGTCAGGATGTGGAAGGACAGCGGCATGCGGAGGGCCACCGCCGCCTCGTAGAACGGGTCGTACATCGGGTCATCGTAGTCCGCCACGGCGGGATTGCCCGGCATCATGACCCCACGGAGTCCCAGTGCTTTGATGCGCTCGAGGTCGCGGATCCCGTCGTCGACCGAGCGCATCGCGGTCTGCCCCACGCCGATCAAGCGGTCGGGATGGGCCCCGCAGAACTCCGCGATCCAGAGGTTGTAGGCGTCGAAGCACGCCTGCTTGTAGTCGAAGTCGGGGTGATTGCAGATCACCATGCCCACCGTGGGGTAGACGACCTCCGCAGAGATGCCGTCGCGATCCTGATCGGCCATGCGCGCCTCGGGATCCCAGCCCCCCCGGTGCAGCTCCTCGAAACGCACGCCCCACATCGTGAGCTCGCGGGCGTCTTTTCCCGCCGCCGCCACCAGTCCCATGGGAATGGTCTTGTCCATCCCGTCCACCACGAACACGTCGCCCCGCTTGGCGTCACGCTCGATGTGGGGCGCGCGATCCTTGAAGCGGCGGTCGATGCGATCGAGGTAGGTGTTCGGGGGCTCGGTGACGTGGGAGTCGGCGGAGATGAGCGGCTTGCGCATGCGGGCGTCTCCTAGAGGTCGGCGGTGGCGCCGATGACGGGGCTGAAGCGCTCCATGCGCTCCAGGCTCTCCGAGAGCGCCTCGGCCCGGAAATCGATGATGATCTCGCTCACCCCCGCCCGAGCGAACTCGGCCACGTCCTCGGCGATCTGAGCCAGGCCGCCGGTGAAGGGCCGCCGCTCGCCGCCCGAGTCCAGCGGCTGGCTCGCGTCGTAGACGGGCGCCTTGTACGAGATGGCGAGCTTCGAGAAATCGCGCTGCTCCGCGTCGGTCAGTCGGCGGAGCTCGTCGAGCGAGGCGGTCAGCTCCGGGATGCGGAGCGGCACCGCGGGGTTGGCGCCCACGGGGTGCCAGCCGTCGCCGTAGCGGGCGGCGCGCCGGAGAGCGACCTTGCTGTGCCCGCCGATCCAGATCGGCGGATGGGGCTTCTGCACGGGCTGGGGCAGGCAGCGGATCCCCTCGAAGCGGTAGAACTCTCCCGCGAACGAGGCCGGGCTCTGCGTCCACAGGGTCTTGAAGATCCGCAGGTACTCGTCCGACACCGCGCCGCGGCGGTCGAAGTCCGGGGTGGCGAGCGCGCGGAACTCCTCGCGCATCCAGCCGACCCCCGCTCCCACCGTGACCCGGCCGTTGGAGAGCACATCGATGGTGGCGAGCATCTTGGCCGTCACCACCGGGTTCCGGTGCGGGAGGATCATCACGCTGGAGACGATGCGGAGCACGCGTGTCTTCGCCGCGACAAACGCCATCAGCGTGAGCTGCTCGAGGGCGTCCCCGTCCCCGGGAAAGGCCCCGCTCACCGTGTACGGGTACTTCGAGTCGATACGCTCCGGGAACACGATGTGATCGGACACCATCACCGACGCGAAGCCCAGGGCCTCTCCCCGCGCGAGCAGCGTCTCCAGCGCCGCCGGCGTCGCCGTCAGCCCGCGGGTCGGGAGGTAGAAGCCGTAGCGCATCAGGCGAGCTCCGGGATCACCCAGAGGGGCGGCTGGCCCGCGGCGACGCGCTGGATGTTGTCGAAGCCGTTCCGGAAGCGCGCGGTCCAGTTCTCCCAGGTCGGGCCGGCGGTGTGCGGCGTCAAGGTCACGTTGGGCAGAGCGAACAGCGGGTGATCCTTCTTCGGCGGCTCCTCGGTCATCACGTCGAGCCCCGCGCCCGCGATCTGCCCCGACGTGAGCGCGGCGTGCAGCGCGAGCTCGTCCACCACGGGGCCGCGGCACGTGTTGATCAGCACCGCGCTCCGCCTCATGATGCCGAGCTCGCGGGCCCCGATCATGCCCCGAGTGCTGTCGTCGAGGGGCACGTGCAGGCTCACCACGTCCGAGGTCCGGAGGAGCTCGTCGAGGAGGACGAAGCGCACCCCGAGGGCATCCGCCGCGTCCTCGGAGAGGCGGCGGATGTCGAAGTACTGCACGCGGGCATCGCAGGCGACGATCCGCCGCGCGACCTTCTTGCCGATGTTACCCAGCCCGATGAGCCCCACCGTGCGCCCTGCGAGCTCGCCCACCCGCGCGTCCGCGGGGTCGGCCACGCGCCAGCGGCCCGCCACCACGTCGTTGTGGAAGCGCACGAGGCGCTTGAGCACGGCGAGGATGAGCATGAGCGTGTGCTCGGCCACCGCGATCGCATTCGCGCCGCCGTTGTTCGAGACGGGCACGCCCGCCTTGCGCGCCGCCTCCACGTCCACGTGGTCGTAGCCCGCGCTCAGCAGCTGGACGAGCCGCAGCTTGGGCGCGGAGCGGAAGAACTCACCGCCCATGCGCCGGGCCAGGCCAAGGTAGAACTCGGCGTCCGCGGCGGCCTCGATGAACTCGGGCGTCCCCACGTCCGCCACCACCAGCTCGTAGCCGGGCGGCGCGAGGGCGCGCGCGATGTCGAGCACCGGCGCGGGCTGCTTGGGGGCGAAGAGGATCTTCACGGTTGGGCGAGCGGGATCGTCGCGGTCAGGCATGGCTGGCTTCCATGGACGCGGGTGGTGTGCCCGTCCCCCGTGGTGTCCTCCACGAGGCGGGCGTCCCCGGGGCCGAAGACGTGCGTCGAGCCGTCCCCCAGCCCGATCTCGAGCTCGCCGGACAGGATGATCACGAACTGGCGGCGGGGCGCGGGGTGCCAGTCGATGAATCGGCCCGCAGGGTCCTCGCGAAACGCAATCTGGGTGGTCGGGAGGCCCTTTCCCCATTCGGGATGCTGGGCGAGGTCGATCCGCTCGATGTGCGACTGCCCGTCACTGCCGGTGTAGAGCCGGAACGTGCCCATGCGCGCCCTCCCCGGGGGATGCTAGCACAGCCGCGCCATCACCTCCTCCGCGAACAGGGTGAGGGCCGACTCACGAGCCACGAATCCGGCGTCCGGCACCTGCGGCAGCAGCATGATGCGACGGATCTCGGGTACGGTGGCGACCCGGGTCACCTGCGCCCGCACCTCCTCCGGCGTGCCCGCGATCGCCATCAGGTCCACGAGTCGGTCGGGCACCAGCTCGCGATGGCGGGCGGCCGCCGTCGCGTGCTGGAAGGCGTCGTACTCGCGGCGGAGGCGCTCCACCAGGGGCCGGTCGGTGTCGCTGAACGGCACGGGCAGCGGGTGCCGAAGAGCGGAGGCCACGCGCCCGCGCGCATGATCGCGGGCCAGGGCGCCGTCGCGCGCGATGGAGAAGGGGGCCCAGAGGCCCACGTCGAGGTCGTCGAGCGTGCGGCCGGACGCCCGCGCGCCCGCCGCCACGTGGGTGAGTCCGGCACGCAGGATGGCGGGATCCACGCTCGCATACATGATGACCCCGTCGCCGACCCGGCCCGCCGTCTCGAGCATGCGCGGGCCCGAGCCCGCCGCGTAGACGGGAATGCGCCGGGCCTCGCGCAGCCAGGCCAGACGCCCCTCGGTGCCGCTCTCGAAGCGGATCGCCTCCCGCTGCGTGAGGCGTCGGATCGAGGTCGCCATCGCCTCGAGGGTGGCGATGCGCGCGGTCTGCCCGAGCGTGAGCCCCATCGTCTGCGCGGCGCTGCCGCCGGTGCCCACGCCCACCACGACGCGCCCCGGCGCGAGCTCCTCCAGGGTGACCGCCGCACTCGCCGTCACCGAGATGTGCCGGGTGTGCGGCACCGTGATGCCCGGACCCAGGCGGATACGTGAGGTGGCCAGCGCGCAGGCGGTGAGCGTCACCCACAGCTCGCGGCAGATGAGATGGGTGTCGGTGATCCAGGCGGTGTCGTAGCCGAGCGACTCGGCGAGCTTCACCTGCTCGACGATGGTCGGGACGGGCTGGCTGCCGAGAATGCCGACGTCGAACCGGAGCGGGCCGCTAGGCGTCGCGCGGCTCCTTCTTGATGAAGGAGCCGTTGCGCAGCTCCTGGAGCGTCTGCTCGATCTCCGACTTCGTGTTCATGACGAAGGGGCCCCACCGCGCGATGGGCTCGTGGAGAGGACGCGCGGCGGCGAGGAGGAAGCGGCCGCCGCCCGCGCCTGCGGAGGCCTCGACCAGGTCGCCGTCCTGGAAGATGACCAGGGCGGGCGCGCGCACGGGCTCCGCCCCCGGGAAGCGCACCTCGCCCGCGTCCACGTAGGCGAAGGCGGTGTGCCCGGCCGGCACGGCTTCGCGGAAGCGTCCCTCTGCCGGGAGCGTCACGTCCACGAACGTGGGTGCGACGGCGAGACCCTCGACCGGCCCGGTGAGGCGGCCGCCCTGGGTCTGCCCGGCGATGACGCGAACGCGCGCGCCTTCGCCCGTCTCGACCAGGGGAAGACGGTCGGACACGAGATCGCGATACTTGGGCTGGCTCATCTTCTCGGCGCGCGGCAGGTTCAGCCAGAGCTGGAGTCCCCCGATTCCTTCCGGCTTCACCTGCGGCATCTCCTCGTGGAGGATGCCGCTGCCCGAGGTCATCCACTGAATGTCGCCCGCGCCGATGCTGCCCCGATGACCGAGCGAGTCCTTGTGGCGAATCTCGCCCTTCCGCACGAACGTCACCGTCTCGATCCCGCGGTGGGGGTGCACGGGGAAGCCGGCCTCGTAGTCGGTGGGCACGGTGGACTCGAAGTGGTCGAGGAGCAGGAAGGGGTCGAGATGGTCGAGCCCGCGGGTCCCGATGCTACGGCGGAGATGCACCCCCGCGCCTTCCACGACCGGCTCCGGCGTGATCACCCGGCTGACCATCCGCACGCGCTCGCTCATCGCCTCCCCTCCCCGCGTCATCATCTCACCGTTTTCGGCTATGATGCCGGCGATGTCACACCGAGGAGGGGCGTGATGGCCGCACCACGTCTGGCGGGCAAGGTGGCGATCGTGACGGGGGCGGGCTCGCGCGCCGAAGGCATCGGCAACGGCCGCGCCACCGCGGTGGTGTTCGCGCGCGAGGGCGCGCGCGTGCTGTGCGTCGATCAGAGCAAGGACGCCGCCGAGGCGACGCGCGCGATGATCGCCGGCGAGGGAGGAGAGGCCGCGGTGTTCGCGGCCGACGTCACGCGGAGCGGCGACTGCCGCGGCATGGTGGAGGAAGCCGTCCGCCGCTGGGGCCGGCTCGACATCCTCGACAACAACGTCGGCATCGGCGGGCGCGCCACCGTGGTGGAGGTCGAGGAGGGTGACTGGGACCACATGATGCGGGTCAACGTGACCAGCATGATGCTGGCGTCCAAGCATGCGATTCCCGCGATGGCGAAGGGCGGCGGCGGCGCCATCGTCAACATCTCCTCGATCTCCGCCCTCCGCCCTCGTGGCCTCACCCCTTACACGGTCTCCAAGGGGGCGGTGATCGCGCTCACGCGCGCCATGGCGGTCGACCACGCCGCCCAGGGCATCCGCGTGAACTGCATCGCGCCCGGCCCGGTCTACACGCCGATGGTGTACGCGGCGGGCATGAGTCCCGAGCTGCGCGATCAGCGGCGGCGTGCCTCCCCGCTCGGCATCGAGGGCACGGGCTGGGACATCGCCCATGCCGCGCTCTTCCTCGCCTCCGACGAGGCGCGCTACGTCACCGGCGTGGTGCTGCCGGTGGACGGCGGGGTCACGCTGACGAGCGCGTCCCGCTGAACAGCCGGGACTTCAGCTTGGACGGGACCCAGCGGGCCACCCGCCGGGCGACCCCGGCGAAGGCGTCGAGCGAGGCGGGATCACCGGGCCAGTATTTCAGGAGCAGCGCCCGGTCCACGTAGGTCAGGAGCCCATCCAGGACCACCGCGACCAACAGCACGTCGTCGAGATAGCCGATGACGGGCAGGAAGTCGGGGATCAGGTCGATCGGGCTCGCGAGATACACCGCCACCGCGGCGAGGACGACCTTGGCCGCCTTCGGCACCGTGCGGTCAACCATGAGCGCGGCGATCATGCGCGCGAGGCGCGGAAGGAACAGCGCCAGGTCGCGGAGCCGCACCGACGCCATCGCCCCTACTCCAGGCTCTCCGCGACCAGCTCGGCGATGTCCTTCGCCTGGAGGGTCTCCTCGGCGCCCACCACCTTACGGCCGAGATCGACCATGGCGAGACAGAAGGGGCAGGCACTGGCCACCACGTCCGGCTTCACCGTGAGGGCTTCCTTCACGCGGATCACGTTGATTCGCTCCTCCGCCGGCGTCTCCATCCACATCTGGCCGCCCCCGCCGCCGCAGCAGAGCCCGCGCTCGCGCTGCCGCGGCATCTCGAGCAGCCGCAAACCCGGCACGTAGATGGCGGACTCCCGGGGCGCGTCGAAGATCCCGTTGTATCGGCCGAGGTAACAGGAGTCGTGGAACGCCACCGCCTTGTCGAGCGGCTTCACCGGCTGGATGCGGCCCTCGCGGAGAAGATCGCGGATCACCACCGAGTGGTGCACCACCTCGAAGGCGCCGCCGAACTGCGGGTACTCGTTCTTGAGGGTGTTGAAGCAGTGGGGGCAGTGGCTGATGACCTTCTCGAAGGCGTACTGCTTGATGTTCCCCACGTTCTCGTCGGCCAGCATCTGGTAGAGGTACTCGTTGCCGAGCCGCCGGGCCACCTCGCCGTGGCAGCGCTCCTCCGACATCACTCCGAACGAGACGCCGGCCTTGTTGAGGATCGTCACTACCGCCCGCGCGATCGCCTGGTTGCGACGGTCGTACGAGGCGGAGCAACCGACCCAGTAGAGGTACTCCACCGGCTTGCCCGGCTCCAGCACTGGCACGTCGAGCCCTTCCGCCCAGGCGAAACGCTCGGTGGGCGGGAGACCCCACGGGTTCCCCGCGCGCTCGATGTTCTGCAGGCTCATCGGCGCGGTGGACGGCAGGGTGCCCTCGGACAGCGTGAGATACCGGCGCAGGTCGATGATGGTGTCGACGATGTCGATATGGGCGGGGCACTCCTGCACGCACGCCATGCAGGTCGTGCAGGCCCACAGCTCGTCGGCCTTGATGACCTCGCCGTGGATGGGCCGGGTGTCCCCGCTCAGCATGTAGCGCTTGAGCTTGACGATGATGGCCTTGGGGTTGAGGGCGCTACCCGCCAGGGTCGCCGGGCAGGCGTCCTGGCAGCGGCCGCACTCCACGCACGCGTCGAAGTCGAGCCGCTGCTTCCACGAGAACTCCTCGAACTTCGAGACGCCGAGGCTCTCCGCCTCCTCGATGTTCTCGATCTTGGCGATGGCGCCCCGCGGCGCGAGCTTGGAGAAGAAGATGTTGAGCGGGGTGGTGAGGAGGTGCATGAAGTACGAGCGCGGCAGGAGGGCGATGAACACGAACACCACCGCGGCGTGGAAGAGCCAGGTCCCCAGGTAGAGCCCGCGGAGGGCGCCCTCGGCAAGCCCGAGGGCGAGGAAGCCCTGACCCACCGCATACCCCACGGGCGACCACGGCGCCCACCACGGACGGACCGCGGCGAGCCGGGCCCCTTCCATCACGAAGCCGGTCGCGTTGATCACGAAGAGGATGAGGAGGGCGTAGGCGAACTTCGGATCGGGATCCACGCGGGCGGGACGCTTGATGAAGCGGCGGTAGCATGCCATGCCGAGCCCGACGACGAAGAAGAGCCCGAAGAAGTCCAGCACCACCTCGTAGAAGAGGTAGAAGTTGCCCCTGAGGATCTTCACGCCGAGCAGCGGCAGCGTGATGTCGTAGTCGATGGTGGCGAGCACCGTGCCCATGAAGAGCGCGAGGAAGCCCCAGAACACGGTCGCGTGCATGATGCCGGGATACGACTGGGAGAGCACGCGCACCTGGAGGAGCCCATACGTGATGAGGCGCCCGGCGCGCGTCAGCGGTCGGTCCCACCGCGTCTCGGACTTGCCGCCCATCCAGAGGCGCACGCGCTCGATGACGCCCCACAGGCATGCGGCGATCGCGAGCGTCGCGCCGATGTAGAGCGCGACCTGGGCCCAGTGGGGGATGGCCCAGAAGGTGTCGCGGAATGGAATGTTGCCGTAGGAAGGGTTCATAACTGAGACAGAATCCGTTGGGGGCGGGAACTTGTCAAGGCGGGAGGGCGCGTCCGGCGTGGACGCGCCCTCCCGAATGCGCGCGGTGCCGCTATTTCTTGATCTCGGGCCCCCGGAAGGTGTCGTGGCAGGCGCCGCACGTCCGGCCCATCTCGCTGACCGCGGCTTGGGTGCCGGCCAGGTCGTTGGCGCGCGCCAGTCCCGCCACCTTCTTGGACTGGTCATTCAGGCTCTTCGCGTACCCGTCGAACTGCGACTTCTTCTGCCAGATCTCCGGCTTGGCGCGGGACGTGGGAGACGTGGACCCGGCCGGGAACAGCGCCGGAATCTGCTGAGAGGTGCCCGTCAGCGTGTCCGCATCGGCGGCGACGCCGTCGAGGCTGCCCGCCCTGAGCTTCGTCGTGATGTCCTGCATCGTCTTCCCTTGCTTCTTCATGAGCTGCTGCCGATCCGCGATGGGGTCGCCGGATCCGGCCATCTTCTTGTCACCGCTCGCGCAGCCTGCGAGCAGTCCGGCGGTCAAGCCTCCCATGACGAAGACCGCTGTCCATGCGCGTCGCTTCATGTTGCCTCCGTGGGTAGAGAACGCTGCACGTCGCCGTTCACTTCCCGATCTTGTTCGGGATCGGCGGGACCGACTTGATGTAAGCCGCGATCGCGAGACGATCGTCCTTCGTGAGGTCCTTGTAGCCGGCGGTGGTGCCTTGGATCACCTCCGCCATGAGGCCACCCGCCACGTCGCCGTCCGGCTTGTTGCCGGTGCCGAGATACTCGGCGATCTCTTCAAGCGTCCAGGCGAGGCCGGTCGTCTTGTCCGGCGTGATGTTGGGCACCTCGCCGCCCTCCGGATGCTTCGGGTTTCCGGCGAGGAAGCGGGTGTTATCGGTGGCCATGGTCATCGTGCGAGGCGTGTGGCACTCGCCGCAATGGGCCACCGCCTTGACCAGATACTCACCGCGCGCGCTGCCGGACGTGGGCGCGCTGGGCGGCGGCGTCTCCCGGGGCGCGAAGGCGGCCAGCCACGTGGGCAGGAATACCGACTCGAACAGCGGGACGGTGATCTTCTTCGGCTGGTTCGCGCGGCTCACCGGGGGAATCGTCCGCAGGTAGGCGGTGAGGGCCTTGAGGTCCCCCTCGGCCATCCCGTTGAAGACGGGGTACGGGTGAATGGGAACGAGGCGCTCCCCGTTGGGCCGCCGGCCGAGGCGAATCGCGGTGATGATCTGCTCGTCCGTCCACGACCCTATCCCGGTCTTGGGATCGGGCGTGATGTTGGTCGAATAGACGGTGCCGAAGCCCCCCTCGTACTTGCGTCCGCCCGCGTTGATCGGCTGCTTGGGCGCGGTGTGGCACCCACAGCCTCCGGTGGCGCCATAGATGTACTTGCCGCGCGCGAGATCCGCGGCGCTGGGCGCCTGCGCCCACGCCGGCGCGACCATCGCGAGAAGGGAAGAGAGGACAAGGATCGACCGCATGAATTCTCTCCCGTAACTGCCGAGCGGGGCCACGAGTTCCCGGTCCCGGGCGGGCGGGCGTCGAAGCATCAGGCTCCGGCGGGACCGACCCCGGCCAGGCGCGTCTCCATGACGAGCGCGTCCTCGCCCGTGTCGAAGTAGTACCCCTTCCGGCGGCCGATCACGGAGAAGCCGAGGCTCTCGTAGAGCCCGAGGGCCTCGGTGTTGCTGGGACGCACCTCGAGGAAGGCGAGGGTGACGCCGCGGGAGCGAGCGTCCTCGAGCATGGCGTGCAGCAGCGCGCGCGCGAGCCCCTGCCCGCGCCGGTGCGGATGCACGGCGAGGTTGGTGACGTGGATCTCGTGGCCGATCTCCCAGAGGCACAGGTAGCCAGCGATCGCGCCCTCGGTGCGCACGACCACGCAGCGGGCCACGCGGTTCTGCACGATCTCGTAGCGAAAGGCGGCGCGTGACCACGGGGTCTTGAACGAGAGGCGCTCGATCTCGAGCACCTCGTCGAGGTCGTCGAGCATCATCGGAGCGAGCGCCAGGTCCGCGGTCATGCCGTGCGCCTCGCCTTGAGCTCCGCCTCGGACGGGCGCAGGTAGAGCGGCGCGAGCGCTTCCGCGTCGACGCCCCGGCCCGCGGCGAGCATGGCGTGGCCGAGCTGGCCCACGACTGCGGGCGACGGCAGCCGGCGCGCGGGCGGCGCCTCCGTGACGCCGGCGCCGAGCCGCGCGAGATGCGGCCGGCACGCGGCGACGCCGTCGCCCAGCACGATGACGGGCGCCACCAAGCGCGCCGCCGCCTCCGCCGGCGCGATGGCGAGATAGTCCCACTCGCGCCGCATCCCCTCGCCCTGCCAGCGGTAGAGAGAGCAGTACACCTCGCCCTTCCGCGCGTCGAGGAGCGGGCACACCGGCGCGCTCGCGAAGGGCAGCGTGGCGGCGAGGGCATCGAGGGTCGGCACGGGCGCGACGGCAAGCCCCAGCGCCAGCGCGAGGCCCTTCGCGGTGGCGATGCCCACGCGAAGCCCCGTGAACGAGCCCGGCCCCACCGAGACGGCCAGCCCCTCGAGCTCGCGTGCGGTCCAGCCGCAGTCGGCGAGCAAGCGATCGACCACCGCCATCATCCGCTCAGAGTGCGTGAGCGCGATCGACAGCGTGGTCTCGGCGACGAGACGCTCGCCATCCAGGAGCGCAGCGCCGCCGGCGAGCGTGGCGGACTCGAGAGCGAGGATCCTCATGCGGGGGCCAGTGTACTCGTGGATCTTTGGGGTTGACAAGGAAGCGCCCCGATGGCCATTCTGACCGCTATCCCACCACAAAGGAGCGCCGAATGACCCCGCCGCCGCGCCGGGACACCGAGGCCATGGACGCCGAGGTTCGCGAGAAGATCCATCTGGAGATCCTCAAGCGGACCGGGGCATATCACGCGAACGACCACATCCTCCTCCCGTCGGGGCAGCACACCACGGAGTACATCGAGAAGACGCTCGTCACCACCGAGCCCTCGTTCACCGAGGGCCTGGGAGCGGTGATCGCCAAGCACTACGCCCAGTGGCCCATCGACGTCGTGTTGTCCACCGGCCCGGGCGCGCTCATCCTCTCCCACTGCGTGGCGCGCGCGCATCCCTCGCGGCCCACGGTGATGTACGGCACCAAGGGTGTCAGCGGCGGCAAGCGGCGTGTGAGCCTGCCCGTGGAATTCCACCGCCTCATCCGGCCCGGGACCAAGGTGCTGGTGGTGGAAGACCTCGTCTCGTCGGGCGCCACCGTGCGCCTCCTCACCGAGCTCGTGGAGAGCCTCGGCGGGCAGATCGTGGGCATCGGCGCCCTGTGGCGCCGCACGAAGCACGCGGAGGTGGACGGCAAGCCCATCTTCAGTCTCGTGAGCCGCGACTTCCCCACGTATCCGCCGGAGGCGTGCCCGCTGTGCAAGAAGGGCGTGCCGCTCAACCGCGAGTTCGTCAAGCGCCGCGACGAGCGCAAGCCGTCCCATGTTCAGGAGTAACAGCACCCCCTAGATGTAGCCGCTTGGCCGCCTCTCACCCCCCTCCTGGTGTATTTTCTCCTTGACACCTTTTTTTCACGCCCTTACAGTCCGAACTGTCCTAACAGCGCACGACGCGCGCGGATCGGGAGGGAGGTGACACGATGGCGAAGAAGAAGGCGGCAAAGAAGAAGAAGAAGTAAGGCGCCTGTGTCCTGGCGCTCGGCCCTGTCGGCCCCATCCCGGCAGGGCCGAACCATCTCAGCACATTGCGCTCCCTCGCCCCTACGATGCACAGCCGCGCGTACTCGCTGCTCTTCCTCGCGGCGCTGCTCTGGGCCGGCAACGTTCCCCTCGCCACGCTGGTACCACGTGGTGGGTACCACCGCGGCCAGGGGGGGATGGCGCCGGCGACGTCGAAGTAGGACCGCGGCCTAGTAGACGAACGGCACGGGCAGCGGCGGGCGGCCGTACGGCCGGCCGGCGCGCACCGTCAGCACCGGGATCAGCTTCTTGGTGCCGTTGCGGCGGTTGTTGCGCGTGTCCACGAACTCGACGGGACCGTCCACGTAGTCGAAGACGGCCAGGTCAGCGGGGGCGCCGATCTGCAGCGTGCCGAGCCCGGGCGCCTTGCCGATGATCTTCGCGGGCTCCACGGTGGCCTTGGCCACCACGTCGTCCAGCGACATCCCGAGCGCCAGGAACTTGGACATCACCCACGGCAGGGTCGGATAACCCGGCGTGTTGATGCTCACGGCGTGGATGTCGCTCGAAATCGTGTCGGGCGTGAAGCCCTGCTGCATGGCGGGCTCGCAGACCGTGAAGTCGAAGCTTCCTCCGCCGTGGCCCACGTCGATCACGACCCCCCGTTGCTTCGCCGCGCGAGCCGCCGGAAGGAGCTGGCCGTTCTGCACCGTATTGTTCCCCGCCCCGCTGTAGGAATGGGTGAGGATGTCGCCGGGGCGGAGGAGGTCGAGGAGGTCGGAGAGATTGCCCGGGGCCGCGCCGATATGGCACATCACCCGCGCCCACTTCCCCGCCTGCTCCGCGGCGCGGATGGCGCGCCGCAGCGGCTCGAGCCCGTTCTGACCCACCACGGAATCCGTGATGCGGACCTTCACGCCCAGCACCAGATCGGGGTTCTCCGCCACCGCCTTGGCCGCGCCGTCCACGTTGGCGTAATCGATGTTCAGCATCTCGCCCGGCGCCAGACCGCCCGCCAAGCCGATGCTCGCGATGTGCACGAAGCCGTAGATGCGCGTGCGCGACTGGGCCACGGCGAGGTGCTTCAACACGCCGAACGTGTGCCAGCCGCAGTCGCCCGCCGACACCGCGGTGGTGGTGGCGGTGATCGGCACGAGCTCGTCGGCGGGCAGCCCGAGCCCCACATGGGGCACGAGATGCGTGTGCAGATCCACGAGCCCGGGCGTCACAAGCTTCCCGGACGCGTCGAAGCGCTGCACGGCGCGGTCGGGCGGGATACTCGGCGCGACGGCGGCGATCTGGCCATAGCGGATCCCGACGTCCATGCGGCCCCGGAGCCGCTGGCTCGGGTCCAGCACGTCGCCGTTGGCGATCAACAGCTCGTACTTGAGCCCGGGATCGGCGGGATTGAAGCCCCGCGGCACCGGCGCCCCCTGGGCCACCTGCATGGGGACGGCCGCCCGCGCCGCGGCGTCCGCCGCCCCGGCGGCGCTCAGCGAGGCGCCGGCAGCGGTGCCGGCGGCGATGGAGGTGTTGCGGATGAAGTCGCGGCGGGACAGATCCATGGCGACGGCTCCCCCGACGTCGAGGTGCGCTGCGGGGTCAGCGCCGAGGCGCGACCTTGACGGGCTTGGCGGCCTTGCCCTTCTCGCCTTCCTTGATGAGCCCCTTCACTTCGTCCATGAACTGCGAGATGTCCTTGAACTGGCGGTAGACGGAGGCGAAGCGCACGTAGGCGACCTGGTCGAGCTTCTGGAGATGCTCCATGACCACCTCGCCGAGCTCTTTCGAGGTGATCTCCTTCTCGGCGCGCTCGTGGAGCTTGGCCTCGATCTCCGCCACCACGTCGTCCACCGCCTGCACGCCGACGGAGCGCTTCTCGCACGCCTTGAGGATGGAGCCGCGCAGCTTCTGGCGGTCGAAGGGCTCGCGGCGGTTGTCGCGCTTCACCACGTGCGGGAGCACGTCCTCGATGTACTCGTAGGTGGTGTACCGACGGTGGCACTTGAGACATTCGCGCCGGCGGCGGATGAACTCGCCGTCCCGGCCCACCCGGGAGTCCACCACGCGATCCTCGGTGTGGCCGCAGAAGGGGCATTTCATGGGCGGAGCCGCTCCGGGTAGAGGGGGAACCGCGACGTGAGCGCCTGTACCTCCGTGCGTACCGCCGCTTCGGTGGCGGCGTCGCCGAGCGTGCCGAGTACGCGGTCGATGAATCCCGCGATCTGCGCCATCTCGGGCTCCTCCATGCCACGCGTGGTGACCGCCGGCGTGCCGATCCGGATGCCGCTGGTGACCATGGGTCCCTTGGTGTCGAAGGGGATGCCGTTCTTGTTCACCGTGATCCAGGCGCGGTCCAGCGCCTCCTGCGCTTCCTTGCCGGTGACCCCCTTGGGCGTGAGGTCGACGAGAAGGAGATGGGTGTCGGTGCCCCCCGAGACGAGCCGGAAGCCCCGCGCCGCCATGGCCTCGGCGAGCGCCTTCGCGTTCTTCACGATCTGCCCCTGATAGGCGCGCCATGCTGGCGTCTGGGCCTCGCGGAAGGCCACCGCCTTCGCCGCGATCACGTGCATGAGCGGCCCGCCCTGGATGCCGGGCAGGACCACGCGGTCGAGGTCCTTGGCGTGCGCGGCTCGGCACATCACCATGCCGCCGCGCGGCCCCCGCAGCGTCTTGTGTGTGGTGGTGGTGACGAAGTCCGCGTACGGCACGGGCGTGGGGTGCAGGCCGGCCGCCACCAGCCCCGCGGTGTGCGCGATGTCGGCCATGAAGGCGGCGCCCACTTCGGCCGCGATCTGGCCGAAGGGCTTGAACTCGATGGCGCGCGGGAAGGCCGAGCCGCCGGCAATGATGAGCTTGGGACGATGCTGGCGCGCCAGGTCGCGGACCTGGTCCATGTCGATGCGCTCGTCGCTCTTGCGCACCCCGTAGGGCACGATCGTGTAGAGCTTGCCCGAGAAGTTCATGGGGCTGCCCGCGGTGAGGTGCCCGCCGTGCGAGAGGTTCGGCCCCAGGACCACGTCCCCGGGCTTGAGCAGGGTCATGTACACCGCCATGTTGGCTTGCGACCCCGAGTGCGGTTGCACGTTGACGTGCTCGGCCCCGAACAGGTCCTTGGCGCGGGCGATCGCGAGCTCCTCGACCACGTCGACCATCTCGCAGCCGCCGTAGTAGCGCTTGCCCGGATAGCCCTCGGCGTACTTGTTGGTGAGGACGGAGCCCGCCGCCTCCAGCACCGCCTCCGAGACGAAGTTCTCGGAGGCGATCAGTTCGAGGTTCCGCGCCTGGCGCTCGGTCTCGCCGCGAATCGCCTTCGCGATCTCGGGGTCGACCTGCTCCAGGTGCCTCATCCCTTGGCGCTCCGTGGACCTATCCGCAGCGCCCGCCGCGCAGGCGCTGCTCGAGCGCGACGATCTTCCCCACGCGGCGGGCATGGCGATCCCCCGCGAAGGCGGTGTCCACCCAGAGGCTCAGCATCTCGAGCGCCAGCTCGCGGCCGGTGAGGCGCGCACCCAGGCACAGGACGTTCGCGTCATTGTGCTCGCGGCTCATGCGCGCAGTGAACGTGTCGAAGCAGGCGGCGGCGCGCACCCCCGGCAGCTTGTTGGCGGCCATCGCCATGCCGATGCCGGTGCCGCACACGAGAACCCCGCGGTCGACCTTGCCCACCGCGACGGCCTCGCCCACCTGGGCGGCGTAGTCTGGATAGTCCACGGACTCGGGCGAGTGTGTGCCGAAGTCCAGGACCTGATGGCCCTGGTCGATGAGCCAGGCCTTGCAGGCTTCCTTGAGCTCCCACCCGGCGTGATCGGCTCCGAGCGCAATGGCGAGCATGCGGCCTCACCTTACGCTCTGTCGGGGTGTAGTGTCAAGGAGGCGCTAGATATGGTGTTTCCGGCCCTCCTTGGATCTCGACGCGCTGCCCGTCGCGCGCGATGGCCACCGGCCAGCCCCGTCCGGCGACTTCGTCGCGCAGGGCCTCGGCCGCGCGCGGCTCGCCGTGGACCAGGTACGTCATGCCGGGCGGGTGGCGAAAGCCGTCGAGCCAGCGGAGGATCTCGCCGCGGTCGGCGTGGGCGGAGTAGGCGTCACTGGCGAGGATGGTGGCGCGCACCGGGACCATCTCGCCGAACATGCGGATCTCGCGGGCTCCGTCTCTCAGAAGCCGGCCGCGCGTGCCGGCCGCCTGGTACCCCACGAACAGGACCGTGGTGCGGGGATCGGGGAGGAGGCGCCGAAAGTGATGGAGAATGCGGCCACCCGTGGCCATGCCGCTGCCGGCCAGGATGATGCCGGGCGCCGCCGCGTCGTTCAGTCGCTTCGACTCCGCGACCGTCTTCGTCACCTCGAAGCGCCGCGGCGCGTACGGCTTGGTCCCGGCGGCAATGTCGCGCCGGAGCGCCTCGTCCTGCTCCTCGACGTGCCGCGCATAGATGCGCAGGGCCTCGATGGCCATGGGGCTGTCGAGGAAGACCGGAAGCGAGGGGATGCGGTCAGCCTCCTCGAGGTGGCGCAAGTCGAACAGCACCTCCTGCGCGCGGCCCACCGCGAACGCGGGGATCAGAAGCCCGCCGCGCTCGTCCGCTGCCCGCCGCACTGCTCCGATCAGGCGCTCGCGGCGATCGTCTTCCTCGTGGAGGCGGTCGCCGTAGGTGGACTCGAGCAGGAGCACATCGGCCGCCCCGACCGGGTCTGGGTCGCGCATGATGGGCACGTCGTAGCGCCCGAGGTCGCCGGAGAACACCACGAGGCGCCCGCCCAGGCGGCACTCGACGAGCCCCGCGCCCAGGATGTGGCCGGAGTGAGTGAAGCGCGCCTCGACGCCGGGACCCGGCGCGAAGGAGGCGCCAAAGTCGGCGGTGCGGAGCTGGCGCACCGTCCGCGCGGCGTCGTCCGCCGTGAACAGCGGCAGCGCGGGCGCGTGGCGTGAGGTGCCATGGCGATTCGCGAAGGCCGCTTCTTCCTCCTGAAGATGCGCGGCATCGGGCAGCATCACGTGAAGGAGATCGGCGGTGGCGGGGGTGCAGTACACCGGTCCGGTGTAGCCCGCGCGTACGAGGCGCGGGAGATAGCCCGAATGGTCGATGTGGGCGTGGCTCAGCACCACGGCATCGAGCCGCGCCACGTCCAGCGGAGGCGCCTCCCAGTTGCGCGCGCGAAGGGCCTTGAGACCCTGAAACAGGCCGCAGTCGAGCAGGACCCGCGCCCGGTCGGATTCGAGGAGGTGCCGCGAGCCGGTGACGGTCTCGGCGGCGCCGAGGAAGGTCAGGGCGACGCTCACCGCCCGGGCCAGCCTCCGCGGCCCGCGCGGGCGGGGATGCGGCGTAGCGGGCCTGCGCCGACCGGAAAGTCGAAGGTCTCCAGGCGTGCGCCCTCCACCCCCTGGGCCACCAGGGCCGCGATGTCGAGGCGGCGCTCGAAGGTCAGGACGTCCTCACGGCTCATCCGCGTGCCCGGATGCTTGGGCACGAACAGCGTGCAGCAGTCGGCGTCGGGCTCGATGGACACCTCGAAGGTGCCGATGGCCTCCGCCTGCGCGGTGATCTCGAGCTTGTCCATCCCGATGAGCGGGCGCAGCACGGGCAGATCGGCGACCTCGTCCACGCGAGCCAGATTGTGCAGGGTCTGCGAGGCCACCTGCCCCACGCTCTCGCCGGTGACGAGGGCGAGGGCACCGGTGCGGCGGGCCAGCGCCTCGGCTATCCGCAGCATGAGCCGCCGGTAGATCACCACCCGCGCGGGGGCGGGCACGCCGAGCACGATCGCCCGTTGTATCTCCCCAAAGGGCACCAGGTGGAGCCGGGACTCGTATTGCCAGGCGGTGAGGCGGCGCACGAGCTCCCGCGCCTTACCGGGCGAGACGTCTGGCAGGTACGGCACGCTGTGGAAGTGCACGAACACCACCCGACACCCGCGCTTCATGAGCCGCCACGCCGCCACCGGCGAATCGATGCCGCCCGAGAGCAGCGCAGCCACCGTGCCGCTCGCGCCCACTGGGAGCCCGCCCGGCCCCGGCCGGCGATCGCCGTACACGAAGGCCTGGCCGGGCAGCACCTCCACGTGGACGTTGAGCTCCGGGTGCTCGAGACTCACCCGGACGGGATGGCGCGAGAGGACGTGCGCCCCCAGCTCCCGGTTCATCTCGAGCGAGGACAGCGGCAGGGTCTTGAAGGCCCGCCGCGCGGTGATGCGAAACGAGGCGAAGCGACGCCCCTCGGTGACGCGGTCCACTGCCCGGCGGAGTGCGTCCATGTCGGGCGCGCTACGCTCGGCCACGGCGAAGTTCGCCACGCCGAACACCCGGGCGATGCGCGCGGCCACCGATTCCGCGTCTACCGCCGGGTCGAGGTGGAGCAGGATGCGCCCGGTGAGCTGCTCGAGGCCCACGGGAGGGAGATCGGCGAGGGCGCGCAGCAGGCTCTCCTGCAGGCGCCGGAGGAACAGCGGGCGATTGCCCCGCTTGAGGCTGATCTCGTGGTAGTGGACGACCACCACCCGCGGCCGCGCGGGCTCCGCCATCAGTGGGTCTCGGGCGGGCGCGGATGCTTGGGCTGGCGGCGGTAGACGGTCTTGGGCACCTCGACCTTGGGGGGTTTCCGCGGCATCGGCTTTCGCACGCGCGCGTGTGCGGGCTTCTTCGTTTTTCCCACGCGGCTAGTATAAGCCGCCGGGGAACGTGTTGACGCCGGCGTGACGGCCGGCCGCCTTGTACATCTTCACGCCGCCCCATACCTGGCCGGCCACGCCGTCGTGGAGCGCCCAGCTCCGGCCACGCACGGTGAGGCCGGCGCCGGGCGCGCGAAACGGCGTCGAGGCGTCCAGCCCCCGCGTCAGCGCGCCCATCTGCGCGAACTGATCGTGGATGTACTCCATGACCTCGCGCCCCATGATGTACCCGCACCCGTGACGCTCGTAGATGATCGCGGAGTGGTAGAAGAGCGGGTCGATCAAGTAGAGGTCCTTGCCGATCAGCCCGCAGAACCCCTCCATGCACTGAAGCACCCGCGCGAGCAGCCGCAGGCCCCGCCGCACCTGGCCGGGGGCGAGGCCGTCGCGCTGGGCACGCTCCTCCTCGGTGAAGTTCCGCGAGGCGGTGCCGAACAGCGTGTCACGGCCATCCCCATCGCGGTCGATCCCGTAACGGGGGGCCGCGGGATCGTTGATCTGCACGAAGGCCAGCTCGGGCACCGACATCGACGACATCTCGACGTCCACCAGCAGCGTGGGATCCTGATCGCCCGGGGCGGAGCGCACCTCGACGCGCGCCCACGGCCGATCCTCCGGCGCGGTGATCCGCACGAGGCGGGCGCCGTCCGGGCGGCAGAGCGTGGAGGGGCTGATCTCGAGCCGCCGTAGCAGCTCCCCCGGCACGAGGCGGAGATACAGGGTCTCGGCCATCTCGCGCGGGAGGGCGTTGATCTCCTCGATCGAGGTCAGGCCGAGCCCGCTCGCGCGTGGATCCACGAAGTCAGTCGCGCGCGTCCGCGGCGAGGGCGCGGGCGCGCCGAAGCTCGTCGGGAGTGTTGACGTTCATGAACACCCGCGCCGGATCGCCCACGGCCACGACCTCCGCTTCCGTGATCGCGAGCACTCGGACCTCGTCGAAGAAGCCGGTGATGCGGAGCTGGCCCTCGCGGAGGCGCCGCTCCATCGGCCCCAGGCACGCTTTGCCGTAGCAGGCGTGGAGCGTCTCCCACTGCGCGCCGATGCGCGGGGCCACCACGTCGGCCTCACCGGCGCGGGCCACCACCAGGCGCGCGACGGGCGCCGAGAGGAAGGGCATGTCGCAGGCGACGGTGAACGCGGCGTCCCCCGGCGCGGCGCGCAAGCCGGAGTAGATACCCCCGAGCGAGCCGCCTTCCGGGAAGACGTCCGGAACCATGGGGAGCCCGAGGAACGCGTAGAGATCGGGCGTGTTGGTGACGAGCAGCACCCGCTCCGTGACCTGGCGCACGACGTCGAGCACGCGGGCCACGATCGGTCGGCCGCCCAGCTCCATGAGGGCCTTGGGATCGCCCCCCATACGCGTGCTGCGCCCCCCCGCCTGGATGACACCGGTTACGGAAATCACAGGCGGATCATTCCCTGGCGGAGAATGCGGGGCGGCCACACTGTGCAATCGGCCAGCGTGGAGCCCGCTCCGCCGGCGGTGACGCCCGCATCCAGGATGAAGTCCACCGCCTCGCCGAAGCTCGCCGTGACCTCGCCGGCGCGGGTGGGCGGCGCGCCCCCGCTGGGATTGGCGGAGGGCGCGGTCACCGGCATGCCTGCCGCACGCACGAGCCCCAGCGCCACCGCGTGGCCCGGGACGCGCACGCCCACCGTGCCGCTGCCCGCCGTCACTTCGGCGGGCACGGTCGGAGCGGCACGTAGTATGAGGGTCAGCGGGCCCGGCCAGTGACGCGCCATCAGCTCGCGCGCGCCCGGGCTGGCCTCCTCGACCAGCGTGAGGGCACGCTCCATGGAGTCCACGAGCACGAGGAGGGGCTTGGACTCGGGCCGGCCCTTGATGCGGAACACCCGCCGCACCGCCTCCGGCGACCGGGCGTCGGCGCCTAGCCCGTAGAAGCTCTCGGTGGGGAATGCCACGGTGCCGCCCGACTGGAGCACCGCCGCGGCCGCATCGAGCACCTCGGAGTCCGGGCGGTCGGCATCAACCACCCTGATCACGGTCACCGGGCGAGCGCCCTCCGTGCGATGTCGCGCCGGAAATGCGCGCCCTCGAAATGGATGCGCGCGACGGCGGCGTATGCGGCGTCCACTGCGGCGCCCACGCCGGCACCGAGCGCCTGGACGCCGAGCACGCGCCCGCCTGCCGTGACGAGCGCGCCGTCACGGAGCGCGGTGCCCGCATGGAACACCTGCACGCCCGGGAGCGCTTCCGCGTCCGCGATTCCGCTGATCGGCCGGCCCGTCTCGTAAGTGCCGGGATAGCCGCCCGAGCTCATGACCACGCAGACCGAGGTCTCCGGCGCCCACGGCACGCTCGCGGGGATGCTCGCGCCGCGAGCCACCGCGTCCAGCAGCGGGAGCAGATCGGCGGCGAGGCGCGGGATCACCACCTGGCACTCGGGATCCCCGAAGCGGCAGTTGAACTCCACTACGCGCGGGCCCACCCGCGTGATCATGAGGCCGACGTAGAGAAAGCCCGCGAACGGCGCCCCCTCCTTGGCCATCGCGGCGACGGTGGGCCGCACGATCTCGGCCATGACTCGCTCCGTCACGGCCGTGTCCATCACCGGCGCCGGCGAGTAGGCGCCCATGCCGCCCGTGTTCGGGCCCCGATCGCCGTCGAGCACGGTCTTGTGATCCTGAGCCGAAGCCAGCGGGAGGATGGCGGCGCCGTCGGTGATGGCGAAGAACGACGCCTCCTCGCCTTCCATGAACTCCTCGATCACCACGCTGGCGCCGGCGGCGCCGAAGGCGCCCTGATCCAGGCAGAGGGCGACCGCGGCGTCGGCCTCGTCGAGCGTGCGACAGATGATGACGCCCTTGCCGGCGGCGAGACCGTCCGCCTTGACCACCAGCGGCACGCCGAGCTCGCGGCACCAGGCGCGCGCCGTTCCCGCCGCGGTGAACGCCCGGAAGCGCGCGGTCGGGATGCCGTGGCGCGCCATGAGGTCCTTGGCGAAGGCCTTGCTGCTCTCCAGCCGGGCCGCCGCCTGGCTGGGACCGAACACGGCGAGGCCGCGCTCGCGGAAGCGGTCGGCGAGCCCGAGCGCCAGCGGCAGCTCCGGACCCACCACCGTGAGGTCCACGCGCTCGCGCAACGCGGCCGCGACCAGCGCGTCGATCTCGTTGTCCTTGATGGGCAGGCAGCGGGCATGCTGCGCGATGCCCGGATTCCCGGGCGCGGCGAGCAGCTCCGTCACGCGCGGACTCTGGGCTAGCTTCCAGGAGAAGGTGTGCTCGCGCCCGCCGGCGCCGACCACCAGCACCTTCACTGGTCGACGTCCTCTTCGTCGTCCGCAGCGCCGCCACCCTCGAGATGCGAGCGGGCGATCTGCGACCAGGGGCTACCCAGATCGAGCTCGAGATAGCGCCGCCAGTGCACGGCGGCGGCCGCGCTGCGGCCCATCTTGCCCAGCACGCCGGCCAGATTGAAGTGGGCGTCCGCGTAGTCCGGATCCATCTCCAGCGCGCGGCGGTACCAGTTCACCGCGGTGAGGAAGTCGCCGAGGTCCTCGCCCAGCGAGCCCAGGTTGAACGCGGCCTGTGTGCAGGTGGCATCGGCGGCGAGCGCCGAGCGGTAGCACTCCCCCGCCTTCTCGTAGTGGCCCATCCGGTGCTGGAGCAGCCCCATGTTGTTCCACGCCGCCGCGTAGCCGGGGTCCACCGCGAGCACGCGCTCGTAGGCGTCCACCGCCGCCTCCCAGCGCTCGGGATCGTCGTCCCACTCCGAGGCGCGCGCGAACCAGATCTCGGCGGCGTCGCTGGGCGGGATCATCGGCCGCACGCGGCCCCACGCCAGCGACTCGCGCGTCTCCCGCTCCAGGTCGAGCGCGGGGAAGTCCAGCAGTGCCTGCCCGGTGCGGGCATCGAAGCGGAGCTGGTCCTGCGCCACGATGATGCGCTGTCCCTCGACGGAGAGCCGGACCTCGGCGAGCGGCGACTCGGAGTCCGGGGCGAGGCGACGGGCCCCAGCGAGCGCCTCGCGCACCTGACGCACGCTCGCGCCCGCTTCCAGCAGCGCCGCGCCCACGCGACATGCCACCACGTCGCGGAAGCGGAAGCCGGTGGTCTCGGCATCGAGCAGCCCGAGGCGCCGGAGCTGCAGGGCGCGCTTGGGCGTGAGCCGGAGGAGGCGGGTGAGCTCCCGCAGGCTGAAGACGCGCTCGGGATGGGCGGTGGGCACCGGGATGACGGCTAGTGCTTGAAGTGGCGGATGCCGGTCGTGACCAGCGCCATGCCGTGCTCGTCGGCGGCGGCGATGACCTCCGCGTCCCGCACCGAGCCGCCGGGGTGGAGCGCGGCCGTCGCGCCCGCCGCGGCCACCACATCCAGCCCGTCGCGAAACGGGAAGAAGGCATCGGAGGCGCACACCGTGCCCTTGGTCTCCAGCCCCACCTCACGCGCCCGCATCACCGCGATGCGCGCGGAATCGACGCGGTTCATCTGGCCTGCCCCCACCCCCACCACCTGCTCCGCGGTGGCGAGCACGATGGCGTTGGACTTGGCGTGTTTGGCCACGCGCCAGGCGAAACGAAGCGCGCGCATCTCGGCGTCGGTGGGCGCCCGCCGTGACACCACCTTCAGCTCGGCGGGGTCGAGGTCGACGAGATCGGCGTCCTGCACGAGCAGCCCGCCCAGGACGCTTCGCATCTCGGCCAGGCGCGCCGGATACTCGCCGCGCGCGCACGGCAGCTGGAACACCCGGCACTTCTTCTTGGTGCGTCGGAGCTCCTCCAGGGCATCGGGCTCGTAGTCGGGCGCGAAGAGGATCTCGAGCAGAATGCCCGAGAGCTCCTTGACCACCTCCATGTCGAGGCGGCGGTTGACCCCCACGATACCGCCGTAGATGGACACGGGATCGCACTGCTTCGCGCGCCGCATCGCCTCCCCCACCGACCCGCCCACCGCCACGCCGCAGGGGTTCGTGTGCTTGATCACCACCGCGGCGGGATCGTCCCACTCGAGCAGGAGCCCCAGCGCGGCCGACCAGTCGAGCAGGTTGTTGTAGGACAGCTCGGGGCCGTGGAGCTGCCGGGCGGCGGCGAGCCCCAGCGGGGCGCCGTCGGGCCGGTAGAATGCCGCCGACTGATGCGGGTTCTCGCCGTAGCGCAGGCCCTGCACCCGCTCGGCGGCGACCCGCAGGCGGACCGGCAGCAGCGTGTCGTCCGCGCCGGTGGCCGGCGGGGCGCCGCGCGCGCCGGGGTCGCGCAGATACGCGGCAATCGCCGCGTCGTACTGCGCGGTGCGGCGGAAGGCTTCTTGGGCCAGCCGGTAGCGGGTCGCGGCGGACAGGACGCCGCCCGCCCGCAGCTCCTCGAGCACCGCAGCGTACTGGCCCGGATCGGTGACCACCCCCACGCTCTCATGGTTCTTGGCCGCGCCGCGGATCATGCTGGGTCCGCCGATGTCGATGTTCTCGATGGCGTCGGCGAGGGTGCAGCCGGGAGAAGCCACCGTCCTTTCAAAGGGATAGAGCGCGACGACGACCAGGTCGATCGGGCGAATACCGTGCTGCTCGAGCGCCGCCATGTGCTCGGGAAGCGGGCGGCGGGCGAGGATGCCGCCGTGCACCTTGGGATGGAGAGTCTTCACGCGCCCGTGGAGCATCTCGGGGAAGCCGGTCACCTCGGCCACGTCCACCACGGCAAGGCCGCCGTCGCGCAGGAGCGCGGCCGTGCCGCCGGTCGAGAGGATTTCGACGCCGAGCGCCGCCAGGCCCTTGGCGAACTCCACGATGCCGCTCTTGTCGTGCACGCTGATGAGCGCCCGGCTGACGCGATTCATCTTGCCTCCCGCATGAGCGCGCGGCTGACGCGATTCATCTTGCCTCCCGCATGAGCGCGCGGCTGACCCGATTCATGCCCCCTCCTTGATCCGTACCCGCCGGCCGGCGATCTCGAGGCGCCCCTCAGCAAAGAGACGGACCGCTTCCGCATAGATCCGATGCTCCTCGGCGAGAATGCGCGCGGCGAGCGTGTCCTCGGTGTCCTCGGGCTGCACCGGCACCGCCGCCTGGAGCACGATGGGGCCGGTGTCCGTGCCCTCGTCCACGAAGTGCACGGTGGCCCCGGCCACTCGCACGCCGTGTTGGAGGGCCTGGCGCTGCGCGTGCAGACCGGGGAAGGCGGGCAGGAGCGCGGGATGGATATTGAGGAGCCGGCCGCGGAAATGCTCGACGAAGCCGGCGCCGAGTATCCGCATGTAGCCGGCCAGGCACACGAGTCCGACCCGGCGCGCCTCGAGCGCGTCCGTCACCGCCTTGTCGTGCGCCTCGCGTCCCGGGTGCTCGCGCGGGGGAATTACCACCGCCTCGACCCCTTCCGTGCGGGCCAGCGCCACCGCGCCCGACTCCGCGCGGTCCGAGATCAGCACGACGACATCCGCGGGCATGTCTCCAGCCCGTGCGGCGGCGACCAGGGCCGCGAAGTTGGAGCCGCGGCCCGATGCGAGCACGCCGACCCGGAGCCTTCGCCGCTCAGGCATAGCGCACTCCGCGCGGGCCCGCCTCGATCTCCCCGATGTCGAAGACCGACTCGCCGGCGCCATGCAGGAAGCGCCGGGCGGGCTCGGCGTCCTCGGGCCGCACCACGACCACGTAGCCGATGCCCATGTTGAACGTGCGCCGCATCTCGGCCTCCTCGACGGGGCCGGCGTCCTGGAGGACACGGAACACCGGCGGCAGCGGCCACGCCGAGGGCCGGATCACCGCACGGCAGCCCTCCGGCAGGACGCGCGGGAGGTTCTCGGTGATGCCGCCGCCGGTGATGTGGGCCATGGCCCGGACGGGGAGCGCGCGCAGGAGGCCCAGCACCGGCTTCACGTAGATGCGCGTGGGGACCAGCAGCTCGTCGGCGACCGTCCGGTGCACGCCCGGGAGCGGATCGTGCACCGTGAGGCCCAGGCGCTCGAAGACGATGGCGCGCGCCAGGGAGTACCCGTTGCTGTGCAGGCCGGATGAGGCGAGGCCGAGCACGCGGTCCCCTGGCGCGACCGCGGCGCCCGTGACGATGCGCCGCCGCTCGACCACGCCCACCGCGAAGCCGGCGAGGTCGTACTCGCCCGGCGCATAGAGGTCCGGCATCTCCGCGGTCTCACCGCCGACCAGCGCGCAGCCGGCCTGGCCGCACCCCGCAGTGATCCCGGCCACGATGGACTCGACCCGCCCCGGCTCGACCCGGTGCACCGCGAGGTAGTCGAGAAAGTAGAACGGCTCGGCGCCGTGGACGAGGAGGTCGTTGACGCCCATCGCGACCAGGTCGATCCCCACCGTGTCATGGCGATCGGCGAGGAAGGCCACCTTCAACTTGGATCCCACGCCGTCAGTGGAGGAGACGAGCACCGGCTCGTCGTACCCGGTGGGAACGCGGCAGAAGGCGGCGAAGGCCCCGATCCCTCCCAGCACCTCCGGCCGCTGGGTGCGAGCAGCCAGCCGGGCGATGCGGCGCACCGCCTCGTCCCCGGCCGCGATGTCAACGCCGGTGGCTCGATAGGTGAGCGGGTCCACGGGCTCCGTCGTCAGGCGTCGAAGAGCTTGAGCTGCGAGGCGTCCTCCTGCTCGAAGCCCACCTTGTACTGGCCGGTGAAGCAGGCGTGACAGAAGTGGTTCGGGTCGTTGCCCGTCGCCTTCAGCATGCCCTCGAGCGAGAGGTAGCCCAGGGAATCCGCGCTGAGATACCGCGTGATCTCGTCCACGTCGTGACTCGCGCCGATCAGCTCCTTGCGCGTCGGCGTGTCGATGCCGTAGTAGCACGGCCACTGGATGGGTGGGGACGAGATGCGCATGTGCACCTCGCGGGCGCCGGCCGCCCGGATCATCTTGACGATCTTCCGGCTGGTGGTGCCGCGCACGATGGAGTCGTCGACCACGACGATTCTCTTGCCCATCAACACTTCGCGGTTCGGGTTGAGCTTCACCTTGACGCCGAAGTGACGGATGCCCTGGCTCGGCTCGATGAAGGTCCGCCCCACGTAGTGGTTGCGGACGAGCCCGCTGTCGTACGGGATACCCGACTCCTCCGAGTACCCCAGCGCCGCGCTCACGCCCGAGTCGGGCACCGCGATGACGAGGTCGGCCTCGACGGGATACTCGCGGGCGAGCTGATGTCCCAGCGCCTTCCGCACCGCGTGGACGTTCCGTCCCCACAGCATCGAGTCCGGGCGGGCGAAGTAGACGTACTCGAACACGCAGGCCAGCCGCTCGGCGGACTTGAAGGGGCGGAAGCTCGTCACGCCCTTGTCGTCGATCACCACCATCTCGCCGGGCTCGATGTCGCGGACGAACTCGGCCTCGAGCAGGTCCAGCGCGCAGGTCTCGGAGGCGAGGATCCAGGCGTCCCCGAGCTTGCCGAGGGACAGCGGACGGAAGCCGGAGGGATCGCGCAGCCCCACCATGAAGGCGGGAGTGAGGAGCAGGAGCGTATAGGCGCCCTTCACCTTGGCGAGCGCACGCGGGAGCTGATCCACGAGGGTCCCGCCCTCGGCGCGGGCGAGGAGATGGATCATCACCTCGGTGTCCGAGGTGGACTGGAACACCGCGCCATCCTGCTCCAGGCTCCGCCGCAGCGCCTCGGCGTTCACGAGGTTGCCGTTGTGGGCCAGCGCCACCGTACCGTGGGCGGTCTGGGCGCTGATGGGCTGCGCATTGCGAAGATTCGAGCTGCCCGCGGTGGAATAGCGCACGTGGCCGATGGCGCGGTGCCCGGGCAGGCGCTTGAGCCGGTCGCGGCTGAACACGTCCGCCACCCAGCCCATCGCTTTCTCCACGTGGAAGCTCTGGCCGTCGGTCGCGGCGATGCCGGCCGACTCCTGGCCGCGGTGCTGCAGCGAGTAGAGACCGAGATAGGTGACGTTGGCGGCCTCGGGGTGATTCCATACGCCGAAGAGACCGCACTCGTCGTGGAACTTGTCGTCGTCGAGCTCGGCCGTCTCAGCCCAGATGTCGCGCAAGCCCGCTCCTCCACTCGTGGTCCAACCGGTCCACGGCCACGTCCAGCGCCACCCGCTCGCCCCGCCGCACCGCCAGCCGCTGTCCCTCGACGCGCCCGATCCACCGCCACGGTACCGCGAACTCGCCCACCAGGGCCTCGAAGGCCCGCGACGCGGCCGCCGGCAGTGACACGACGACGCGCGACGGCCCTTCGCCGAACAGCCCGAGATCTTCGCGCTCGTCTGCCGCCGGCAGCTCCACCGCGGCGCCCAGGGCCGCCGGGCCGCTCACGCACGCCTCCGCCAGCGCCACCGCGAGCCCGCCTTCCGCGCAGTCGTGCGCGGAGCGCAGCAGCCGCGCCTCGATGGCCGCACGGCAGGCCTCCTGCACCCGGCGCTCGAGGCCCAGGTCGAGAGGCGCCAGCCGCCCGGCCGCGCGGTGATGCAGCGCCCAGAGGTACTCCGAGCCTCCCAGGCTCACCGCGTCCGGCCCGATGAGGGCGATGCGGTCCCCTTCCTGCTGGAACCACTGGGTGGCCCGCGCCTCGACGTTTTCCAGGAGCCCCGCCATCCCGATCACCGGGGTGGGTAGGATGGCCTGGCCGAGAGTCTCATTGTAGAAGGAGACGTTGCCACCGACCACTGGCACGTCCAGCGCCCGGCACGCCTCGGCAATCCCCGCCACCGCCTCCTTGAACTGCCACAGGATCTCCGGACGCTCGGGCGACCCGAAGTTGAGACAGTCGGTGAGACCGAGCGGCCGCGCTCCGGACACTGCCAGGTTGCGGGCGGCCTCGGCCACCGCCATCGCGGCGCCCTGGCGAGGGTCGAGATAGACCTGCCGCGCATTGCAGTCGGTGGTGAGCGCCACGCCCTTGGGCGTGCCCTTGATCCGGAGCACGCCGGCATCCGAGCCCGGCAGCACCAGGGAGTTGATGCCGACCTGGGTATCGTACTGCCGGTACACCCAGAGCTTGGAGGCGATGGCGGGGGTCGCGAGCAGGGCGAGGAGCGCGCGCTCGGACGGAACCGGGGGAAGCGTGAGCGGGTCGAAGGCCTCGAGCGCGTCCTGCCAGTCCGGCCGCGCCACCGGCTTCTCGTACACCGGCGCCTCGTCGGCGAGCGCCTTCACCGGCACCTCCGCCACCACGTCGCCGTGCATGCGCGCGCGAAGGATGCCGTCGGCCGTCACGCGCCCGATCTCGACGGCGTCGAGATCCCACTTGGCGAACACCGACCGGATCTCCTCTTCACGGCCCCGCGTCCCCACGAGCAGCATGCGCTCCTGCGACTCGGACAGCATGATCTCGTACGGCGTCATGTGCTGCTCGCGCTGGGGCACGCGGTCGAGGTCGACCTCCATGCCGGTGCCCGCGCGCGCCGGCATCTCCGAGCAGGCGCAGGCGAGCCCCGCCGCCCCCATGTCCTGGATGCCGAGCACCGCGCCGGTCGCCATCGCCTCGAGGCACGCCTCGAGCAGCAGCTTTTCCGTGAAGGGATCCCCCACCTGGACGGTGGGACGCCGCTCCTCCGCACCCTCGTCGAAGGTCGCGGAGGCCATGGTGGCGCCGTGAATGCCATCGCGCCCGGTCTTCGCCCCGACGTAGAAGACGGGGTTGCCCACGCCCTCGGCGCGCGCGCGGAAGATGCGGTCGTGCGGGACCAGGCCCACCGCCATCGCGTTGACGAGAGGATTCCCGGCGTACTCGGGGGCGAAGCCCACCTCGCCGCCGAGATTGGGCACGCCGAAGCAGTTGCCGTACCACGAGATGCCGGACACCACGCCTTCGAGCAGGCGGCGAGCCTTGGCATCGCGGGGATCGGCGAATCGTAGGGAGTCGAGCACCGCGATGGGCCGCGCGCCCATGGTGAAGATGTCGCGCAAGATTCCGCCCACGCCGGTGGCCGCGCCCTGGAAGGGCTCGATGAACGACGGGTGGTTGTGGCTCTCGATCTTGAACGTCAGGGCGAGGCCGTCACCGAGGTCGACGATGCCCGCGTTTTCGCCGGGTCCTTGCAGCACGTGAGGGGCCTGCGTGGGCAGCCCGCGGAGGAACACGCGGGAGTGCTTGTAGGCGCAGTGCTCGGACCAGAGCGCGGAAAAGAGACCCAGCTCGGTGAAGCGCGGCTCGCGTCCGAGCCGTCGGATGATGCGGTCGTACTCCTCGGCGGTGAGGCCGTGGCTGAGGGCGAGCTCTTTCGTGACCTTAGGCTCGGCCCCGGTCACCCCATCCCCGCTTCACGCCGATGCCCTATCGCTTGAGGAACGTGCCGTCCTCGACAAGGCTGCCGAGGAGGGAGTTGAAGATCAGGAGACCGTCCATGCCGCCCACGGCCTTCTCGGCCGCCCGCTCGGGATGGGGCATCAGGCCCAGTACCGTCCCTTCCTCGTTGACGATGCCCGCGATGTTCTCCAGCGATCCGTTGGGGTTGGCGTCCTTGGTGAGACGGCCATCCTCCTCGCAGTAGCGGAACACGATCTGCCCCTTCTCGCGAAGGCTGCGCAGGGTGGCCCCATCGCAGTAGTACTTCCCCTCGCCGTGCGAGATCGGCATCTTGAGGACCTGAGCCGGGCGCATGGCGCGGGTGAAGGGCGTATCCGCGTTCTCGGTGCGGAGGTGCACGTACTGGCAGCGGTACTGCAGGGATTCGTTTCGGGAAAGCGCGCCGGGGAGAAGCCGCGCCTCGCAGAGGATTTGAAAGCCGTTGCACGAGCCGAGCACGAGGCCGCCGCGCGCGACGAACTCCGGGAGCGCTTCCACCACCGGTGAACGGCCCGCCACCGCGCCCGCCCGGAGATAGTCACCGTAGGAGAAGCCGCCTGGGAGGACCACACAGTCGTAGCTGGAGAGATTGGACTCGCGATGCCAGATGTAGCTCACCGGCTGGCGAAGCACTTCGCTGATCACATAGTGGAAATCGCAATCACTCCACGTGCCCGGGAACACCACCACGCCGAATCTCATGGACCTTGAACGCCCCTCCTTTGGTGATTGCTTCCACACTCTACCCTGCGCCCAGGGTTCTGGCAAGGGTGTCGGGACGTTGTCGCGCGTAGCGGATCAGCTCTCCGTCAGGATCTCGACCGTGAAGTCCTCGGTGACGGGGTTGGCGAGGAGGCGGGCGCACATTTCCTCCACGCGGCGGCGCGCGCGGGCCGCATCGGGGGCCTCGACCTCGAGGTCCAGGACCTTGCCGACCCGCAACTCGCGAACTTCGCCGAAGCCCAGGCCTTCCAGGGCTCGCTTCACGGAAGTCCCCTGCACGTCGAGAATGCCCGCCTTGAGCCGGACGAGCACGCGCGCTTTCACTGCTGCGGCACGACCCTGCGATACACTTCCTGATACGCCTCTTCGACTCCACCGAGGTCCCGCCGGAAGCGATCCTTGTCGAGCTTCTCACGGGTCGTCGCATCCCAGAGCCGGCAGGTGTCGGGGCTGATCTCGTCCCCGAGGAGGAGGGTCTTCCCGGCCCGGCCGAACTCCAGCTTGAAGTCCACCAGGAGCAGCTGCTTCTTCCGGAGATACGGCACCAGCACCGTGTTGATCCGGAGGGCGGTGCGCTTGATCCAGGTCAGCTCGCGCGGGGCGGCCAGCTTCAGCATCCGCACGTGGTCGTCGTTGATCATGGGATCGCCCAGCGGATCGGACTTGAGGTACAGCTCCACGATCGGCTGACGGATCGCAGTACCCTCGGGGAGCCCGGTGCGCTTGGCGAGGCTCCCCGCCACCACGTTGCGCACGATGGTCTCGATCTTGATGATGTCGAGCCGCCGGCACAGCATCTCCCGGTCCGAGAGGGTGGCCACGTAATGCGTGGGGATGCGCGACTTGCCCAGGCGCTCGAAGATCGTCGCCGACATGCGGTTGTTCACCACGCCCTTGCCCACGATGGTCCCGCGCTTCTCGGCATTGAAGGCGGTGGCGTCGTCCTTGAAGTACTGGATGACGAGACCCGGCTTGTCGGTGGTGTAGACGATCTTGGCCTTCCCCTCGTAGATCTTGTCGCGCTTTTCCATGGCGGCAGCCCTCAGGAGATCGAACGGGAGTTCACGACAGGTTCAACCGGCGGTAGATCGCGTGGACGTTGCGCAGGTACCAGGCGGGGTCGAAGCACTCGGCCAGCGCGTCGGCTCCGAGATGCGCGGTCACGGCGGGATCGGCGGCGAGCAGCGCCTGAAACGACCGCCGGTCAGTCCACGCGCGCATGGCGTTCCGCTGCACGATCTCGTACGCGGCCTGTCGCGCGAGGCCCGCGCCGGTCAGGCGCAGCAGCACGCGCTGGGAGTACATGAGGCCGAAGCTGCGCTCGATGTTCTCGCGCATACGCTCGGGGTAGACCCGGAGTCCCTCCAGGATCCCCGAGAAGCGGTGGAGCATGTAGTCGACCAGGATGGTCGAGTCGGGCAGGATCACGCGCTCCACCGACGAGTGGGTGATGTCGCGCTCGTGCCACAGCGCCACGTTCTCGAAGGCGGCGCCCGCGTTGGCGCGGACGAGGCGGGCCAGCCCGGTGATGTTCTCCGAGCCCACCGGGTTGCGCTTATGGGGCATCGCGCTCGAGCCCTTCTGGCCCTCCGCGAACGGCTCCTCGACCTCGCCGATCTCGGTCCGCTGGAGCGAGCGGACCTCCACCGCGATCTTCTCCAGCGAGGCGGCGACGATGGCGAGCGTCGCCATGAACTCGGCATGGCGGTCGCGTTGCACGATCTGGCTGGACACCGGCGCCGGCTCGAGCCCCAGGAGGTGGCACGCCTCCTCCTCGACGTCGGGGTCGATGTGGGCGAAGGTGCCCACCGCGCCCGAGATCTTCCCCACCCGCACCGTCTCGCGGGCGCGACGCAGCCGCTCGAGGTTGCGCCCGGCCTCGGCGTACCAGAGGGCGGCCTTGAGGCCGAAGGTCATCGGTTCGGCGTGGATCCCGTGGCTCCGGCCCACGCAGAGCGTGCGCTTGTGGGCGATGGCGAGCGCGCGCAACGCCGCGCGCAGCCGCTCGAGCCCGGCGAGGAGCAGGTCGGACGCTTCCTGGAGCGACAGGGCCAGCGCGGTGTCGAGCACGTCCGACGACGTCATGCCGATGTGGACGTAGCGCGAATCGGTCCCGATCGACTCCTCGAGGTTGGTGAGAAACGCGATGACGTCGTGGCGCGTGGTCTGCTCGATCTCGTCGATACGGCGAGGGTCCACCTTCGCGCGAGCCTTGATCCGGTTCAGCGCGTCGCCGGGGATGAGGCCGCGCCGGGCGTAGACCTCGCAGACGGCCAGCTCGACGCGCAGCCAGTTGGCGTACTTCGCCTCCTGGCTCCAGATCCGGGCCATCTCGGCGCGGCTGTAGCGGTCGATCATCTATTTGTCATCAACATGCCTGCGGCATGTCATGTTGCCCGTGGTCCACGCATGTTGCCCGTGGTCCAATCGGTTACACCGACCCGCCCGGTCCGGCATCACCTTGCGAATATATCGCGAGGCAGGTTGCGCTTGTCGACCGGTCCCAGCGTCATCAGGGAGAGGAGGTCCTCGTCGAAGACGCGGTGCAACAGCGCCTCCACCTCCTCGGGGCGCACGGTGTCGAACGCGCCGAGCATGTCGTCCAGTGTCAGGAAGGAGCCGAAGCGGAGCTCCTGCTTCGCCAGCCGGTTCATGCGGCTCGAGGTGGACTCGAGCGAGAGCATGAGATTGCCCTTCAAGTGATCCTTGGCCCGGCGCAGCTCGTCGGCGGCGATGCCGTCCTTCTTGAGCGCCCGCACTTCCTTCATCACCGCCCGGAGCACCTTGGCGTAGTTGCCGGGCTCCGTCCCCGCGTACACGTAGAGCAGGCCGGTGTCGCGGTAGGGCTGGGTCCCGGAGTGCACGGAGTACACCAGGGCCTGGCGCTCGCGCACCTCCTGGAACAGCCGCGAGGACATGCTGCCCCCGATGACGTCGTTGAGGAGGTAGAGGGCGTAGCGCTCGGGTGAGGTGTCGGCAACGCCGGGGAATCCCAGCACCAGATGCACCTGCTCGAGCGTCTTGGAGACCACGTGGATGCCCGGGTGCAGGGCGGGCGCGGTCAGGGCCCGCGGTGCCGCCGGCCGATCCCAGCCATCGACCCGTGCGGCAAAGAGGTCGCGGACCCGCTCGTGCTCGACGTGCCCGGCCACCGCCACCGTGATGCGCTCGGGCACGTACTCCTCCTGGAAGTGCCGGAGAATGGTCGCGCGGTCGAAGTCCTTCACGCGGTTCCACGCGCCCAGGATGGGCCGGCCCAGCGGATGTCCCGCCCAGACCTGCTCGGCGTGAAGATCGTGGATCAGGTCGTCGGGCGTGTCCTCCACCATCTTGATCTCCTGGAGGACCACCGACTTTTCCTTTTCGATGTCCTCCGCGGAGAAGAGCGGCCGCATGAGAATGTCGGTGAGAAGGTCCACGGCGAGCGGGAGATGCTCGTCGAGCACGCCCACGTAGAAGCAGGTGTGCTCCTTCGCGGTGAAGGCGTCCATGTGGCCGCCCACCGAGTCGATGGCGCGGGCGATCGCCTCGGCCGAGCGGGTGGCCGTCCCCTTGAACACGAGGTGCTCGATGAGATGGGAGATCCCGCCCCGGTCCTCCGGCTCGACCCGGGAGCCGGTGTCGACCCACACCCCCACCGCCACCGACCGCACGTGGGGCATGGCCTCGGTGACGAGGCGAATGCCGTTGGGGAGAACGGACTTCCGGTAGCCTTCGGGCACTACGAGGCTCCGGACGGCGCGACCTTGAGCTGCTCCTTTTCCGCCAGCGCTGGCTGATCGCGCAGCGCGGTCTTTCGCGACAGACGCATCTTCCCGTTGCCGTCGATCTCGATCACCTTCACCACTACGGTGTCGCCCTCGGTGAGGACATCGGACACCGCGCGGATACGGTTCTCGGCGATCTGGGAGATGTGCAGCAGCCCCTCCGTTCCCGGAATCACCTCGACGAACGCTCCGAACTCCTTGATGCTCTTCACCTTGCCCACGTAGATGCGGTCCAGCTCCACCTCGCGGCAGATGTCCTGGATCATCCCGAGCGCGGCCTGGGCGGCGTCGTTGCTGGATGAGAAGATCGTCACCTTGCCGTCGTCCTCGACGTCGATCTTGGCGCCGGTCTTCTCCTGGATGCCGCGGATGACCTTGCCGCCGGGGCCGATGATCTCGCGGATCTTCTCGGGGCGTATCTTGATCGTGACGAAGCGCGGCGCGTACGGCGACAGCGTCGCCCGCGGCCCCTTGATGGTCTCGGCCATCTTCTCCAGCACGTGCAGGCGCGCCTCGCGGGCCTGGGCGAGGGCCTGGCGCATGATGTCGATGGACACGCCCTTGATCTTGATGTCCATCTGGAGCGCGGTGAGGCCCTTCTCGGTGCCGGCGACCTTGAAGTCCATGTCGCCGTAGTGGTCCTCGGTGCCCATGATGTCGGTGAGGATGCCGACCTTGTCGCCCTCCTTCACCAGGCCCATGGCGATGCCGGCGACCGGCGCCTTGAGCGGCGCCCCCGCGTCCATGAGCGCCATGGAGGCCCCGCAGACGGTCGCCATGGACGAGGAGCCGTTGGACTCGAGAATGTCAGACACGATGCGAATCGTGTAGGGGAACTCCTCCTTGGAGGGCAGCACAGGCTCGATGGCCCGGTGGGCCAGCGCGCCGTGGCCGATGTCGCGACGACTGGCGGTCCCGAAGCGCTTCACCTCGCCGGTGGAGAACGGCGGGAAGTTGTAGTGCAGCATGAAGCGCCTATATGCATCCCCTTCAAAAGACTCAATTTTCTGCTCGTCATTCTTGGTCCCGAGGGTCGCCGCCACCAGGGCCTGGGTCTCGCCCCGGGTGAAGAGCGCCGAGCCGTGGGCCCGCGGGAGGTACTCGACCTCGGACCAGATCGGCCGGACTTCCTTCACACTGCGGCCGTCGACCCTGATCCCCTTGTCGACGATGAGGCGCCGGACCTCGGCCTTCTCGGCCTTCTCGAAATACTCGCGCACCTTCGGCAGCGCGGACTCGTCGCCCCCCACCGCCTGGCTGACCTCCTCGAACACGGCCTCGATGGCCCGCGCGCGCGCCTGCTTCTCGTGAACGGACAAGGCCTGGGCGATCTTGGCGGAGGCGAGCTCCTTCACCCGCGCGGCCAGCGCGGGGTCGGCGCCGGCATCGACGTCGAACGGGATACGGGGCTTCGCGGCCTTGGCCATCAGCTCCTTCTGGATCCGGGCGAGCGCCTTGCACTGCTCGTGGCCGAAGGCGAGGGCCTCGAGCATCTTCTCCTCGGCGATCTCCTTCCCACCGGACTCCACCATCAGGATCGCGTCCTCGGTGCCCGCGATCACGATCTCGAGCGGGGAGCCGTTGAGCTGAGCGTACGTCGGATTGGCGACGAGCTTGCCCTCGACGAGGGCGACGCGCACCCCCCCGATGGGGCCGTCATAGGGAAGCCCCGACAGCGCCAGCGCCGCGGACGTCCCCACCATCGCCAGCACATCGGGGTCGTGCTCGTTGTCGGCGGAGATCACGAAGTTGATGACCTGGATCTCGTTCCGGAAGTTCTTGGGGAAGAGCGGACGCACCGGGCGGTCGATGAGCCGGCAGGTCAAGGTCTCCTTCTCGTCGGGGCGGCCCTCCCGCTTGAAGAAGCCGCCGGGGATCTTGCCGCCGGCGTACGCGCGCTCCCGGTATTCCACGGTGAGCGGGAGGAAGTCGCGGCCCTCCATGGGCGCCTTCGCATAGACGACGGTGGAGAGGACCATGGTGCCACCCGCGCGCACGACCACTGCGCCGTCGGATTGCTTGGCCACCTTGCCCGTCTCGATCGAGAGGGTGGTGCCGCTGATGGATGTCTGGACAGAGTGGATCATATGCGTGGTGAGCCTCCAGCTAGGGATGTTGCAATCGGTGAATGGGCCCGGCGACACCGGGCGTGGAAGAGGAAACGAGTATCGGGCTCCGCCGTCACTTGCGGATCCCGAGCTTTTCAGTCAAGGCCCGGTAGCGCTCAGCGTCCTTCTTGCGGAGGTACTCGAGCAGCCCACGGCGCTTGCCGATGAGCATGAGGAGCCCCCGCCGGGAGTGATGGTCTTTCTGGTGATTCTTGAAGTGATCGGTGAGGCCGGTGATGCGCTCCGAGAGGAGCGCGATTTGCACTTCCGGCGACCCCGTATCGCCTTCGTGGGTGCGGAACTGCTCCACGAGGGTCTTTTTCTTCTCGACGGACAGACGCATGGCGACTCCTCCCGGGGGATCCCCCCCCAATCGCCCTGCCCCCAGAGCACCGATCAACCGCTCCGTTGAGGCGGGTTCAAGCAAGTGTTTAGATAATCAGCCGTTCCGTCGAAAGGTACCACGCCCCGAGCCGGGTGTAAAGCACTCGCGGCACCCGAAGCGGTCACTCTGGAGGGGAGAGGTCCGCGACGGCGGCGCGGGCGGTCTCGATGTCCGCCATGACCTGCTGCTTGAGCAGATCGACGCTGCCGAACTTCATCTCTGGGCGAAGGCGCTGGTAGAAGGCCAGGGTCAGCGGCCGGTCGTAGAGGTCGCCGGAGAAATCCAGCAGGAAGGCCTCGATCCAGTACTGGTTGTCCCCGAACGTGGGCCGGTAGCCGATGTTCACCACGGCGCCCGCGCGCCCCCCGGCATGGGTGGCCCGGGCCACATAGACGCCCGGGGGAAGCAGCACTGCGCGATCCGGACGGAGGTTCGCGGTGGGGAAGCCCAGGGTGCGGCCTCGCCCCGCGCCCCGCAGCACGGGGCCGGTGATCGTGTAGGGATGTCCCAGAAAACGGCGGGCTCGAGCGGGATCACCGTCCCGGAGGGCTTCCCGGATGGCGCTGGAGGACACCGTCTGTCCATCCACCTTGAGCGGCGGCAGGACATGGGTGAGGAAGCCGTGACGGGCCCCCAGCGACTGGAGCAGCGCGGAGGTGCCGCGCGCGTCGCGGCCGAACGTGTGGTTGTAGCCGACCACGACCTCCTTGACGCGAAGCCGTGACACCAGGACCTCGTCCACGAAGGCCTCGGCCTCCATGTGGGAGAACTCCAGGGTGAACGGGATCACGAGCGTGGCGTCCAGGCCCTGCCGGCCCATTCGCTCCAGATTTTCCTCCGGCGAGCCGATCGGCGCGGGCGCCCGGTCCGGATTGAGCACCGCGGCGGGATGCGGCTCGTAGGTGCACGCCAGCGCGGACACGCCGAGCGCCCGCGCGCGCTGCACCGTGGTGCCGAGGATCTTCACGTGCGCGAGATGGATGCCGTCGAAGGCGCCGAGCGCCGTCACCGACGGCGCCAGCTCAGCGGGGAACGACGGGAGTCCGCGGAGGATCCGCATGCAGGAGTCGTTCGGGCTTGACCAGGTCGCCCCGGCCCTCGCCCACGCCGAGAAGGGCGCCGTCCGCGCCGTACACACGCAGGAGCCCGGCGCGCCCGCCGCCGCCGGGCACCGACTGACCGTGGACGAAGGCCTGGGTGGCGCGGGAGTCGAGGGTCAACGCCGGCAGGTCGCCGAGGGCCGAGTCCAGGGGGCGCAGATGCGTCCATAGTGCAGCGCCGTCGCGGGCCTCGCGCAGTGTGTCCCAGGGCACCGCGTCGTCCACGTGGTAAGGGCCGACGCGAGTCCGGACGAGACGGGACAGCGCGGCGCCGGTTCCGAGGGCCTCACCCAGATCGGCGGCAAGCGTGCGGACGTAGGTGCCCTTGCCGCAGCGGACGCGGAACGTCACCTCGGGGAGCGCCACCGCGTCCAGCGTGATCGCGTACACCATTACCTTGCGCGGCTGCCGCTCGACCTCCGCGCCCTCTCGCGCCAGCTCGTAGAGCCGCCGGCCCTCGTGGTGCAGCGCCGAGTACATCGGGGGAATCTGCTCGATCTCCCCGATGAAGCGCGCGAGCGCCGCGGTGATGGTGTCCGCGTCGAGCAGGGGCACCGGCCGCTCGCGCAGGACGGTGCCCGAGGCGTCTTGCGTATCGGTGGTGAGGCCGAGCCGCGCTGTCGCCACGTACTCCTTGTCGAGCGCGGTGAGATAGGGCGTGAGCTTGGTCCCCTCGCCCACGAGAATGGGTAAAAGCCCGGTGGCGTCGGGATCGAGGGTGCCACCGTGGCCGACCTTGGGCGCGCGGAGCAGGCGCCGCAGATGCGCCACCACCTGGAAGGATGTCACGCCGGGCCCCTTCTCGACCGCGAGGATGCCCGAGCGCACGGCGCCTCCGCGCGAAGCGGTCACCGGGCGGGCGCGGTGAGGGCCTCGCGAACCGCCGCGAGCACCGTGGTGGTGGCGGCGTCGAGGGAGCCCGACAGGGTGCAGCCCGCCGCGTTCTCGTGGCCGCCGCCGCCGAAGCGCCCGGCGATGCGATTGACCGGGATCTCGCCCTTGCCCCGCAGGCTCACCTTCACCTTCCCGGCCGCCTCCTCGCGGAGGACTACCGCCACCTTCACCCCGGCGATGGAGCGCGGATACGTCACCACGTCCTCCGCGGCCATGAAATCCTCGCTCACGAGCCCGCGTGGGACGGTGAGCCAGGCCACCGCTCCATCCGGGCTCACCTCGATGCGGCGCAGCAGCTCGCCCAGCTCGTTGAGAGCCCGGGGCGGCCGGCGCTGATAGAGCCAGTCGGTGACGAGCGCCGGCTCGGCGCCCGCGCGGGTGAGGTCGGCCGCGATCTGGAAGGTCCGCGTGGTCGTGTTGGAGTAGCGGAACGACCCGGTGTCAGTATGGATCGCGGTGTAGAGGTTGAGGGCGACGTCCGCGGTCAGCGGCAGCCCCAGGCGGCCGAGCAGCTCCCAGATCATCTCGCCGGTGGCGGCCGCGGAGGGATCGATCCAGTCCACCGTCCCGTAACGCCGGTTGTCCGGGTGATGGTCGATGTTCAGCACGGCGCTGGCCGGGCCACGCGCCTGCTCCAGGAGCCCCTCGGTGCGGGCATGATTCGGGCAGTCGGTGAGGACGAGTACGTCGAACTGGCGCGGCGCGCGCGCCCACACCTCGTAGCGCGCCGCGCCGGGGAGGAACGACAGCACCTCCGGCACCGGATGCGGCCCCGCGAACGTCGGCCGCCACCCCGTGCGCTCGAGGGCCAGCCCCAGCCCCAGGAGCGTGCCGAGCACGTCCGCGTCGGGATGCACGTGGCCGAGGAGCAGGACGTCCCCCGCCCGACGCTTCAGCGTGTCGAGCAGCGCCGGCGGCGGCAATGTGGAGAATTCCGCCACGGCTAGTCCTCCTCCTCGACGGGGGCGCGGGGGCTGGGCTTGAGCCCGGCGAGCAGCGCCTGCATTCGCGCCGCGTGCTCCATCGAGCGGTCGGGCCGGAACGAGAGCTCGGGGGTGACGCGAAGGTCGAGCGTCTTGCGAAGCGCGCCCCAGATGTAGCCGCGCGCGCTCTCCAGCGCCTTGAAGGACGCCACCCACTTGTCCTCCGGTCCGAGCACGGAGACGTAGACCTTCGCCTGGCGGAGATCAGGCGTCACGTCGACCTCGGTGATGGTCACCCACCCCAGGCGTGGGTCCTTGAGCTCGCGCTGGACGAGCCGCGAAATTTCTTCGCGCATCAGCTGATTCACCCGCTCGAGTCGTTTGCCTTGCACCCTGCATTTCCTCGCTTCGCTCGGACCTCATCATGTATCCGCTCGGCTCGCCGCTCAGAGCGCGGCTTTCCTCGCCAAGCAACTATCCGCTCGGCTCGCCGCTCAGAGCGCGGCTCTCCTCGCCAAGCAACTGCCCCGGACTTGGGGCTACAGAATTTCAACTTCGACGTTGGTGACATACCCGTCGAGGTTGTCCTCGATGAAGTCGACGGCCTTGGAGATGACCTCGTTGGCATGCCGGGAGTCGCCCGAGACATAGGCGAGCGCCAGGGTCGCCCGCTGCCAGAGATCCTGGTGGTCGACCTCGGCGACGGAGAGCTCGAAGCGCCGCCGGAGCTTCTCCTTCAGCCCCTTGAGCGCGTGTCGCTTCCCCTTGAGCGATCCCACGTCGGGCAGATGCAGCTCCACGGTGCCCACCGCCACCCGTGCTCCCGACATCGGCTAGAGCGTCCGGGCCACCTCTTCGGTCGTGAAGGCCTCGATGATGTCCCCCGCCGCCACGCCCTTGACGCCGTCCACGCCGATTCCGCACTCCAGGCCCTGCAGCACCTCGCGCACGTCGTCCTTGAACCGCTTGAGGGAGGAGATAGTGCCCTCGCCGACGAGCGTGTCGCCGCGCTTCACCCGCACGCGGGCGCCGCGCACCATCTTTCCCTCCGCCACCGCCGAGCCGAAGATGAGCCCCAGCTTGGAGATGGGGAAGAGCTGGCGTACCTGCGCGCGTCCCAGAATCGTCTCGCGGATCTCGGGGGCGAGCATGCCGGACAGCGCCGCTCTGACGTCGTTGATGACGTCGTAGATGACGCTGTAGCTCCGCACGTCAACCCCGTCGGCCTGCGCCTGGCTGGCCGCCTTGGGGTCCGCCTTCACATTGAAGCCGAGCACGATGGCGTTGGAGGCCGAGGCGAGCATGACGTCCGACTCGTTCACCGCGCCCACCGAGCCGTGGATGACCTTGAGCTTGACTTCATCGGTGGAGAGGCGCTCGAGCGACTCGGTGAGCGCCTCCACCGAGCCCTGCACGTCGGCCTTCAGGATGAGCCGCAGCTCCTTGACCTCGCCGGACTCGATCTGCTTGTGCAACTCCTCGAGCGTGATACGCGCGCTGCCCTTCCCCTTGAGCTTCTCACGCTCGGCGCGGACGGTGGCGATCTGCCGCGCCTTGCGTTCGTCGGCGACCACCAGGAGGGTGTCCCCCGCCTGGGGCACGCCGGAAAGACCGAGGATCTCCACGGGGTCGGCGGGACCGGCCTTCTGCGCCTTCTTGCCGCGGTCCGAGAACATCGCGCGGACACGGCCGGACTGGGAGCCCACCACCACCGCGTCACCTTCCTTGAGGGTGCCCGCCTGGATCAGCGCGGTGGCCACGGGGCCGCGGCCGCGGTCGAGCCGGCCTTCCACGATGACCCCGCGGGCGGCGCGGTTGGGGTTGGCCTTGAGCTCGAGGATCTCGGACTGGAGCGCGGTCATCTCGAGGAGCTGCGCGATGCCATCACCGCGCTTGGCGGAAGTGTGCACGAAGATCGTCTGCCCGCCCCAGTCCTCCGGGACCAGCCCGTGATTGGACAGCTCGCGCTTCACACGGTCGGGCTCGGCGCCCGGCTTGTCGATCTTGTTCACCGCCACGATGATCGGTACGTCCGCCGCCTTGGCGTGGTTCACCGCCTCTACCGTCTGCGGCATCACGCCGTCGTCCGCCGCCACCACGAGGATGACGATGTCCGTCGCCTTCGCGCCCCGGGCGCGCATGGCCGTGAAGGCCTCGTGACCTGGCGTGTCGAGGAAGGTGACCTTGCCGTGGCTCGTGTCCACCTGGTAGGCCCCGATGTGCTGGGTGATGCCGCCCGCCTCCTTCTCGGCCACGCGCGTCTTGCGGATGGCGTCGAGCAGCGAGGTCTTCCCGTGGTCGACGTGGCCCATGACCGTCACCACCGGGGGCCGCGCCTTGAGCTGGGTCGGATCGGTTTCTTCCTCCTCGAGCACGTCGCCTTCGAGCGACCGCACCTCCACGTCGAAATTGAACTTGTCCGCCACGAGTTTGGCCGCGGTCGGATCCAGCACCTCGTTGAGCGTGGCCATGACGCCGAGCTCGAGGAGCGCCTTGATGACCTCACCCGACTTCCGGCGCATGGCGGCGGCGAGCTCGCCGACCGTCACCGACTCCGGCAGCTTGATCAGCTCGCGCTTGACCTCGGCCGGGGGCTCGGGAGCTGCGGGCACGGGCCTGGGCTCGGGCGGCCTGACGGCGACCGGAGCCGGCGGCAGCGGCGCGGCAGGCGCGACCGGTGTCGCGGCGGCCGGCGGCGCAGCGGCCGGGCGCATGGGCGGCGCCGGAGGCGCCGGGCGCGCGGGCGAGGGCGGCACGATCCGCGGCGTGGCGGTGAGGGGCTGGCGCGAAGGCGGCATGCCGGGGCGCCCGGGAGGCGGCGGCCCGACGGGACGGCGCGGCGCCATTGGCGGCGCGGGCGGGACCGCGGCGGCCGGGCGGGTGGGGGCCGGCGCCAGCCGGGGAGGCTCCGCGACCGGCGCGGGCCGCGACGGCTCGATCACAGGCGCGGGCCGCTCGGCCGCGGGGCGCGCCTCCGGCGGGGGCGGCGCGACGGCCGGCGCCGCCGGCGCGAGCTCGCCTGGAGCGGCGGGCGCAGGCCGGAAGATGGTTGCCGCGGGCTTGACGACCTCTGCCGGGGGCGGGATCTCGGGCTCGTCGACCTTGACGACTGCGGGCCTCGCGGCCATCTTGCGCGCGGGCTTGGGCCTGGCGCCGGCATCGCCGGTCTCGCCCTCGACCGGCGCGGCCTTCGCCTTGGCCACGCGCTTGGGCTTCGCGGGCTCGGGGGGCAGCTCGCGGCCCCGCCCGAGCTTCACCCGCAGCTCGTTCGCCGTCGCGGTGTCGAGCGGCGTCATCGCGCGCTTGCCCTTGTGGCCCATGCTGTCGAGGGCCAGCAAGAGATCCTTGCTGGTGACTCCCAGCTCCTTCGCCAGGTCAATGACCTTCAGACGTCCCGCCAATGCTCGTCTCCTTTGCGCTCCACCTCTTCAGTATCTCACCGACGCTCTGCTCCGGCCCCCTAGTCGGATGCCGGAAGGCGTGATCGAGGCGCCCCTTGCGAAGCGCCGCGGTCAGGCACTCGGCGGCGGGGCACGCGTACACCCCGCGCCCCGCCCGCCTCCCCTTCTCGTCCACCCGCGCGATCCCGTCTGCACCGCGCGTCAGCCGGATCAACTCATCCTGCGGCCGCACCTGGCGACAACCAACGCAGGTGCGCCGCGGCGCCTGCCGCTTCACCCCGCGGAGGACCGGCCCTCGTCCTCCGGCCCGGCACCCGCGGCGCCGGCCGACTCGGCCGATCCCTCGTCGGCGCCCGGCTCGGACTCCACGATCTCGGGATGCGCCTCGACCCACTCGGTCGCCGCCTTCAGAATCGCCGCGGCCTTGGTGACCCCGACCCCCGGCATCGCCTCGAGCGCCTCGAGCCCCGCGCGTACGATACGGGCCGGCGAGAAGAGGCCCGCCTCGGTGAGCCGGTCGACCATCTGGGCGCCCACCCCCTGGAAGGTCGCCAGGGCCGCGCGGCCGGCCATGCGCTCTTCTTCCTCGAGGCGGCGCTCCTCCTCGAGCTCGCCCTCACTCTTGATGTCCACGCGAAGCCCCGTCAGCTTGGCGGCCAGCCGCGCGTTCTGCCCCCGCTTGCCGATGGCGAGCGACAGCTGATTGTCGGGGACGACGACCAGCACCGACCCCTGGTCGCTTTCGACCTCCGGCTCGCTCACCGTCACCGACGACACCTTGGCCGGGGACAGCGCGCGCGACACGAAAGCGGCGGGATCCGGCGCCCACTCCACGATGTCGATCTTCTCACCGCGCAACTCGCGGCTGATGACCTGGATGCGGGTCCCGCGCAGGCCCACGCAAGCGCCGATGGGATCCACGTCTCGCTTGGTCGTCGCCACCGCGACCTTCGCGCGCTCGCCCGCTTCACGCGCGGCCGCGCGGACCTGCACGATGCCCTCCGCGATCTCCGGGATCTCCGCCTCGAACAGCCGGGCGAGGAAACCCGGATGGGTGCGCGAGAGCATGATCTGCGGCCCCTTGGCGGTCTTCTTCACCTCGAGCACATAGGCGCGCACGCGGTCGCCGGGGTTGTACCGCTCGCCGGGGATCTGCTCGCGCTCGGTGATCACGCCCTCGGCCTTCCCCAGCTCCACGATCACGTTGCGCTTCTCGATGCGGTGCACGACGCCGCGGACGATCTTGCCTTCCTTGTCGATGAAGTCGGAATAGATGGCGTCCCGCTCCGCGTCGCGCACGCGCTGCAGGATCACCTGCTTGGCGGTCTGGGCGGCGATGCGGCCGAACTCTTGCGGAGGCAGCTCCACCTCGATCTCGTCCTCCAGCTCGGCGTCGCGGTTGAGGGCGCGGGCCTCGGCCAGGCGGATCTCGAGCTTGGGATCGCTGACCATCTCCACGACCTTCTTCCGGGCGAATACCTGCAGCGAGCCGGTATGGCGGTCGAGGTGCATGCGGACGTTGTCCGCCACGCCCATCGTCTTCTTGGACGCCGACAGCAAGGCGGACTCCAGCGCCTCGAAGAGGACCTCGACTCCGATCCCCTTCTCGTTGCCGATCTGCTGAATGACGTAGATGAGCTCTTTGTTGATCACGACCCACCCTGCCTCTTCTTGAACACCGCGGGCTCCAGCCGCGCCTTGCTCAGGAGTCGCCGCGGCACCGCGCACGGCCCGCTCCCCGCCTCTTCCACCGTCAGCGACTCCGGCGTGACCGCGACGAGCACACCCGTGAGCTCACGGCGCCCGTCGAGCGGCTCACGCACCCAGCAGTGCACCTCCCGTCCCACCGCCCACGCGAACTCCCGATCCTTCTTGAGCTCGCGGTCCAGGCCCGGGGACGACACCTCGAGATCGTACGGCTCGGGAATGAGGCCGGACACGTCCAGCACGTCGCCCATCTCGCGACTGAAGCGCTGGCAGTCGGCGATTCCGACGCCACCGGGCTTGTCGACGTAGAAGCGAAGGACCCAGCGGCGGCCCTCGCGGCGCCACTCCGCATCCACCAGGGACAGCCCGTGCGCCTCGAGGACCGGGGATGCCACGGCTTCGACGCGGCTGAGTCGCCCTTCCAGATCGCTCACCGCTCGTTAGCCCCCAAAATCCTCAAGAAAAAAAGTGGGCAGAGCCCACTTTTGGCGACACTTTAGCACACGCGGGGGGACCCCGCAACAGGGGGCCGGGGGAGAAACGGATCAGGCGCGCGCCAGGCGGGCGGCGGTCTCCTTCACGGCAGGCAGCACGTCGGCACGGGGGACTTTCCGGTCCTCGCGGGTGGCCCGCTCGCGAATTTCCACCACTCCATCCTTGACGAGACCCTGCCCGACGGTGATCCGGATGGGACACCCGAGGAGGTCGGCGTCCTTGAACTTCACCCCGGCGCGCTCCTCGCGGTCGTCCATGAGCACCTCGAACCCGGCCTCAGTCAGCTCGCGATACATGGCTTCCGCCGCGGCGGTCTGCGTGTCGTCCTTGCCCGCAATCGGCACCAGGTGGACCTGGAACGGGCAGATGGACCACGGCCAGATGATCCCGTCGGCGTCGTGGCGTTGCTCGACGGCGGCGGCGGCGATGCGCGCAGGCCCGATCCCGTAGGAGCCCATCACCACCGGCTTCTGCTGGCCCTGCTCGTCGAGGTACATCGCGCCGAGCCTGGACGAGTACGTGGTGCCCAGCTTGAAGATGTTCCCGATCTCGATGACCCGCTCGACGGCCAGCGGCTTCCCACACCGGGGACAGGCCTCGCCTGGCAGGGCGACCTGGAGATCCACGAACTCGGCGGGGAAATCCGACCCCGGCGCCACTCCGACGAGGTGGTAGCCCTCGCGATTGGCGCCCACCACGAATCGCCCGCCGCGCAGCGACTCGTCGGCCAGCACCCGGACACCGGCGGGAGCCTTGACGGGGCCCACGGAGCCGGGCATCACACCCAGTTGCGTCTTCATTTCCTCGGGATGGCCGGGCCGCGCCTCGCCGCCCAGGGCACGCGCGAGCTTCCGCTCGTGGAGCGCATGGTCGCCCCGCACCAGCGCCAGCACCGGTCCCTTGGGTCCGATGAAGAAGAGGGACTTGATGGTGAGCGCCGGATCGATCCGCAGCTGGGTCGACACTTCCGTAATGGTCTTCGCCCCCGGAGTGGCGACCTCCGCGGGTGCGCTCCAGGGCGCGTCGGGCGTGCCGGGAACCCCCCGGGCCAGCTCCACGTTGGCCGCGTAGCCGCAGGCCGCGCAGAGGGCCACGTCGTCCTCGCCCGCCGCGCTGGGCGCCATGAACTCGTGCGAGCCGGAGCCGCCCATCATGCCGGGGTCGGAGTCGACCACGATGTAGCGCACGCCGCAGCGCTCGAAGATTCGGCAGTAGGCGTCGTGGTGCGCGCGATACGAGCGGTCCAGGGCCTCCACGTCCGGGTCGAGGGTGTAGGAATCCTTCATGAGGAATTCGCGCGTGCGCAGCACGCCGGAGCGCGGCCGGGCCTCGTCCCGCTCCTTGGTCTGGATCTGGTACCAGATCTGCGGCAGGTCGCGATAGGAGCGGATCTCCTTGGCCGCGAGCCAGGCAATGACCTCCTCATGCGTCATCCCCAGGCACATGTCGCGACCGTAGCGATCCTTCAAGCGAAACATCTCCGCCCCGATGGCGTCCCAGCGCCCCGACTGCTGCCAGATCTCCGCGGGGTGGAGCACCGGCATCGAGATCTCCTGCCCACCGATCCGGTTCATCTCCTCGCGGACGATGCCGTTGACCTTGTCGAGCACCCGGACACCGAGCGGCAGGTACACGTAGAGGCCGGCCGCGAGCTGGCGCACCAGGCCCGCCCGGACCATGAGGCGATGACTCACCGCCTCCGCGTCGGCGGGATCGTCGCGTAGCGTCGGGATGAGGGCGCGCTTCCAGCGCACCGTGTTCAGGCTCCGGCGGGCTTGCCGGCGGAGGCGGCCGGGACCTTGTTGGGGCCGGGCACGCCGGGGTCGTAGACGAGACGCGCCACCGGCTTTCCGCCCAGGATGTGCGACTGGACGATCTCGGCGAGATCGGACTCCTGCACGCCGTGGTACCAGACGTTGTCGGGGTAGGTCACGATCATCGGGCCGTGGCCGCACTGGGAGAAGCAGCCCGCCTTGTTGATCCGCACCTCGGCGTGCTTCCCCGCGGTGGCGACGGCGGTGCGCAGGGTCTTCACGAACTTCTCGACGTCACCCTGCTGCGGGCAGGTCTCGCCGGAGGTGCAGACGAAGACGTGGCACTTGTACTGTCCCATGACGGAGGGCCCTCGCTTGCGTTAGCGGAAGAATCGCAGCACGTCGATCCGCACCAGATCGTTGTAGACGGCGAACACCATCAGCATGAGCAGCAGGACGAACCCCACCTGCTGGGCGACTTCGCGCTTCCGCACCGAGAGCGGACGCCCGAGCACCGCCTCGCAGACGAAGAAGAGCAGATGCCCACCGTCCAGCATGGGCACGGGCAGAAGGTTCAGCAGGGCCAGGTTCACGCTGATCACCGCAGTGAAGAACGCCAGGCTGGGCAGCCCGTGACGGGCCTGCTCGCCCGCGGCCTGCGCGATCTGGATGGGACCGCCGATGTTCGAGCGGTCGAGCTGACCCACCACGATCTTCCAGAGCCCCACCGCGGTGAGGGTGGTGACCTCGGCGGTCTTCTCGACCCCGTCGCGGATCGCCGCCACCGGGTTCGAACGCACATAAGTGGTCGCGGGCTGGGGGCTGATCCCGATGCGCCCCACCGTGGTCTCCTTGCCATCAAGACCCCGGTCCTTCACCGCCTTCGGCGTGAGCGTGACGGTCAGCGTGTCGCTCCCGCGTCGCACCTCGAGGCGCGTGGGTTGATCGGCCCGCTTGCTGATCGTGTCGGCGAGATCGCTCCACGTGACAACGGGACGACCTTCGATGGAGAGCACGGTGTCGCCGGAGCGCAGGCCCGCCTGCGCGGCCGGGTAGCCCGCCACGGCATCGCCGATGGTGGCCGCAACGTGGGGGATGATGCCGAGGTCCCACACCTCGCGCTCGTCACCGAAGACATCCTTCTCCATGACGCGGGTGGGCGCGATGGTGAGGCGGCGCTCCGCCCCCGTCGGCCCGGTGATCGTGAGGTCGAACGATTTCCCTTGCCCATCGCGGACCAGTCGAGCGATCTCGTCCCAGTACTCGACCGGTTGTCCATCGAGAGCGCGGATGCGGTCGCCCGGCGCGAGGCCCGCCTTCGCCGCCGCGCCCTCGGCCACCACCCCGCCCACCACCGCAGGCAGCGTGGGACGCCCCACGATCATGTACACGAGGGCGAAGATCACCGCGGCGAGGACGAAGTTCATTCCCGGCCCCGCGAACACGATGAGGAAGCGCGCCATGAGCGGTTTCCCGTTGAAGGCCCGCGCCGGATCCACGCTGGGACCGGCGCCGCCCTCCAGGGGGTTCTCGTCGTCCCCCATCATCTTCACGTAGCCGCCCATGGGAATTGCGGAGAGGCAGTACTCGGTCTCCGGCCCCCGATACCGCCACAGCACGGGCCCGAAGCCGATGGAGAAGCGCTCCACCCCCACGCCCGTCAAGCGGGCCACGACGAAGTGGCCTAGCTCGTGGATCACGATGAGGATGCCGATGACGACGATGAAGGCGAGGACAGACGTCATGCTGCGGCTCCTGCGGGCAGCCAGCCCGCCACCAGGCGACGCGTCTCCGCATCGACGGCCACGCAGGTCTCGATGTCGTCGAGCCGGCGGTGAGGCACGGTGTCGAGCGCCCGCGCGATCAGGGCGGGGATCTGCACGAAGCGAATGCGCCCGGCGAGGAAGGCGGCGACCGCGACCTCGTTGGCGGCGTTGAGTGCGACCGGCGCGATCCCGCCCGCCACCAGCGCGCGGCGAGCGAGGGCGAGGCACGGGAAACGGTCGGCGTCGGGCTCCTCGAAGGTGAGGGCGGCGAGCTTGGTGAGATCGAGCCGCTCCGCAGCGGCGGGGAGCCGTCCCGGGTAGGTGAATGCGTAGAGGATCGGAATCCCCATGTCGGCGACACCGAGCTGGGCGATCACGGAGCCGTCCACGTACTCCACCATCGAATGAATGATGGACTGCGGATGCACGATCACCTGCACCTGCCCGGGCTCGAAATCGAACAGCCAGCGCGCCTCGATGACCTCCAGCCCCTTGTTCATGAGGGTGGCGGAATCCACCGTGATCTTGGCGCCCATCTTCCACGTGGGATGGTTCAGGGCCTGGTCCACCGTGACATGCTCCAGCTCGGCCTTCGGCATGCGGCGGAATGGCCCACCCGATGCGGTCAGGAGAATGCGGTGCACCTCCGAGCGGTTGTGGCCCACCAGGCACTGGAAGATCGCGCTGTGCTCGGAATCCACCGGAAGCATCGCGACCCCGTGCGCGCGGGCGGCCGCGGTCATGAGCGCGCCCGCCATCACCAGGGGTTCCTTGTTCGCGAGCGCCACCGTCTTGCCCGCCCGGATGGCGGCCATGGTCGGGAGCAGGCCCGCCCCGCCCACGATCGCGGACAGCACGAGGTCGGCGGGCAGCTCGCCCGCGAGCGCGGCGAGGCCAGCTTCTCCACGCAGGATCTCGGGGTGCGGCCGGGGCAGCAGCCGCGCCACCGCGTCCACCGCCTCGGCATTGGCGAGCGCGAGCGCGCGCGGACGATGCTTGAGGCAGAGATCGGCCACCAGCTCCGGGTTCGAGCCGCGTGCGGCGAGGCCTTCCACGCGGAAGTCGCCGGGGAACTGATCCACGATCTCGAGCGCGCGGCGCCCCACCGAGCCGGTGGCGCCGAGGAGGATCAGCCGCTTCATGACGCCCCCCGCACGTGCACGGCGTAGTAGAAGAGCACGGGCGTATTGAAGAGCAGGCTGTCGATGCGATCGAGCATACCGCCGTGGCCGGGAATGAGCCGGCCGGTGTCCTTCACCCCCACGCTCCGCTTGAGCGCCGATTCGACCAGGTCGCCCACCTGCCCCACCACGCCGAGCATCGCGCCCACGAGGACGGCCCCCGACAGAGGCAGCGCGGGAAAGAACCAGGCGCGCGCGATCAGCGCGGCGAGAACCGAGATCACGAGCTGGGCGGCGGCGCCTTCCACCGTCTTCTTGGGGCTCACGAGCGGGGCGAGAGGGTGCCGCCCCGCCGCGGAACCCACGAGGTAGGCGGCGGTCTCTCCGAGCCACGTGACCCACACGAGGAGCAGCACCCACTCCTTGCCGGCCCCGAGATCGCGCAGCCAGAAGGCGTAGCCGAGCAGCCAGTTCACGTAGGCGATCCCGAACGCGGTCACCGTCATCCCCTGCCAGTGGATGTGTCCGTCGCGGGGCGGCCACAGCACCGCGCAGAGGGTCAGCAGCAGCACGCCGGTGAACGCGAAGCGCTCCGAGATCGGCAGCGCGAAGCTCGCCGTCACCAGGGTGCCGCCCACGAGCCCGAGGACGCGGAACACGCGGATGCCCGCCCGCTCGAACATGCCGGTGAGCTCCCACTGGCACAGGGACGCGATCAGGACCACGGTCGCCCCGAACACCCAGATCGGCGCACCCATCACGATCCACACGAAGACGGGCAGGAGCACGAGCGTGCTCAGCACCCGCTTGAGGAGCGCCGCCCCCCGGGAAGCCATCGGCGCGTCGGCAGGAAGGGGCACGCCGCTCGCTTCCGCCATCACACCCGCCCGAAGCGGCGGTCGCGGCGCTGATAGTCGGCGACCGCCACACAGAGGTCGCGTCCGCCGAAGTCGGGCCACAGCGTCGGCGTCACCCACAGCTCGGTGTACGCGATCTGCCACAGGAGGAAGTTCGACACGCGCATCTCGCCGCTGGTGCGGATCAGGAGATCGGGGTCCGGTATGCCGTCGGTGTAGAGCGCCCGCGACACCGCCGCCTCGTCGATCTCGCCGGGATCGCGCGCGCCGCCGCGCACCTCCTCGGCGAGCCGCCGGACCGCGTCCACCAGCTCGTCGCGAGCCCCGTAGTTCAGCGCGAGCACGAGAGTCAGGCCGGTGTTGGCGGCGGTCTCCGCCACGACGTGGTCCACGCGGCGGCGCACTCGCGGGGGAATCCCGTCAGGACGGCCGATGACGCGGAACCGGACGTTCTTGGCCTGCAGATCGGGCAGCTCCCCGTCGATGGTCCGCTCGAGCAGCGTCATCAAGAACGACACCTCGTTCTCGGGACGCTGCCAGTTCTCCGAGGAGAACGCATAGAGCGTGAGGTACTCCACGCCCAGCTCGCCCGCGACGCGCACCGTTTCCCGCACCGCCTTCACGCCCTGATGATGGCCGGCCACGCGAGGCAGCCCGCGGCGGGTTGCCCACCGGCCGTTGCCATCCATGATGATGGCGATGTGGCGGGGGCGCGGGCGCGCCAGCACGCGCACGCGCAGCTCGTCCTCGGGAAGCCGCGAGAGGTCGGTGACGGCGGCTCGGGAGGCGGGAGTGAACGCCATATCCTCGAATTTTACCGGAGGGTCCGGTATGCCGCCAGCAAAAACCGGAGTTTGACGAGGCGCAGCCGCAGACGAGCGGTATGTCCCACTAGAGCGCGAGCACCTCGGCTTCCTTCTTCTTCGAGAGCTCGTCGACCCGACCCACGAACTTGTCGGTCGTCTTCTGGATGGTGTCATGGCCGCGCCGCTCTTCGTCCTGCGACACCTTCTTGTCCTTCGCGAGCGCCTTCAACTTGTCGTTGGCCTCACGCCGGACGTTCCGGATCGCCACCCGCGCGTCCTCCGCGAACTTGTGCACCGTCTTGGCGAGCTGCTTGCGCCGGTCCTCGGTGAGGGTCGGGAGGGTGAGACGGATCACCTTGCCGTCGTTGGCGGGCGTGAGACCGAGGTCCGACTTCGAGATGGCCTTCTCGATGTTGTGCATCTGGCTCGTGTCCCAGGGCTGGATCAACAGCGTCTTCGGATCCGGCACCGAGACGGAAGCCAGCTGATTGATCGGGGTCATGTTGCCGTAGGCTTCGACCCGAAGCGAGTCTAGGAGCGCGGTGTTGGCGCGTCCCGTGCGCACTCCGCCGAACTCGCGGGTGAGCAGGTCCACCGCCGCCTGCATGCGCGTCTCCATGTCCTTGAGCAAGGCTTCGTGCATGGCGCTCACTCCTTGGGGGGGCCGGCCTCGGCGGACACCACCGAGCCCACCGGCTCGCCCATCACGATCCTGCGGATATTGCCGCTGCGGGTGAGGTCGAACACCACGATGGGAAGCTTGTTCTCCATGCAGAGCGAGATCGCGGTGGTGTCCATCACCTGGAGCCCGCGATTGAGGACCTCGATGTAGCCGATGCGGGACAGCTTGGTCGCGGTAGGATCCTTGGCGGGATCCGCGGTGTAGATCCCGTCCACCTTGGTCGCCTTGAGAATGGCCTCGGCGCCGATCTCCACCGCGCGCAGCGCGCCCGCGGTGTCCGTGGTGAAGAACGGGTTGCCGGTGCCCGCGGCGAACACCACCACCCGGCCCTTCTCGAGGTGGCGGATGGCGCGGCGGCGAATGTATGGCTCCGCCACCGCCCGCATCTCGATGGCGGAGAGCACCCGGGTGGGCACGCCCGCCTTCTCGATGGCATCCTGGAGGGCGAGGGCGTTGATCACGGTGGCGAGCATACCCATGTAGTCGCCGGTGGCGCGCTCCATCCCCCCCGCGCTGGCGGCGAGCCCGCGGAAGATGTTGCCGCCCCCGATCACCACCGCGATCTGCACACCCAGGTCGACCACCTCGCGGATTTCCCCCGCGATGCGGGCCTGAGTGTCCGGATCGATGCCGTAGCCCCGGTTGCCCGCGAGGGCCTCGCCCGAGACCTTCAACAGGATCCGGCGGTAGGCAGCCGGCAACTACGCGCCCTCGCCCACCTGGAAGCGCGCGAAGCGCTTGAGCACGACGCGCTCCCCCATCTTGGCGGTCGCCTGGTCCACCATGTCCTTGATCCGGAGCTTGCCGGTGGCGTCGCGGATGAAGGGCTGGTCGAGCAGGCACTGCTCGGCGTAGAACTTCTCGAGCTTGCCTTCGATGATCTTCTCGAGCACTTGGGGCGGCTTCTTCTGGTCGGCCATCTGCTCGCGGTAGATCTCGCGCTCCTTCTCGATCACCGCCACGGGCACCTGCTCACGCGAGACGTACGATGGGTTGGCCGCCGCCACTTGCATGGCGATGTCCTTCACGAGCTGCTGGAAATCTTCGGTGCGGGCCACGAAGTCGGTCTCGCAGTTGATCTCCACCAGCACCCCGATCTTCGCGCCGGGGTGGATGTAGGCGTGCACCACCCCGTCCTTGGCCTCGCGGTGCGCCTTCTTGGCCGCATCGGCGAGGCCCTTCTTGCGCAGAAACTCCACCGCGCCCGCGAGGTCTCCCTTGGAGGAGTCCAGCGCGGCCTTGCAGTCCATCACTCCCGCTCCGGTACGCTCCCGGAGCTCCTTCACCATCTCGGCGGCAGATGCCATGCGAGTCGGTCTCCCTAGGCGCCAGACTCGGCCGACGCGCTCATCTCCGCTTCCGTCACCACCGGCAGATCCGGCGAGTCGGGGATTTCCTCCGACTCTTCCTTGGCCAAGCTGCCCCGCCCCTCGTTGATGGCGTCGGCCATGCGGGCGGTGATCAGCCGGACCGCGCGGATGGCGTCGTCGTTGCCGGGAATCGGATAGTCGATGACGGTGGGGTCGCAGTTGGTGTCCACGATGGCCACGATGGGAATGGCCAGCCGCCGCGCTTCCTCCACGGCGATGTCTTCCTTCTTGGGGTCGATGATGAACACCGCGGAGGGCAGCCGGTCCAAGTTCTTGATCCCCACCAGCGCCTTCTCGAGCTTCTCCCGCTCGCGCTCCAGCCCCAGCACTTCCTTCTTGGGCAGCCGCTCGTACTCGCCGGTCTCCTTCATCTCGTCGAGCTTCTTGAGGCGCGCGATGGACTTCCGGATGGTGGCGAAGTTGGTGAGGGTGCCCCCCAACCACCGGTGGTTCACGTAGAACATCCCACAGCGCGCCGCCTCCTCCAGCACCGCCTCCTGGGCCTGTTTTTTCGTGCCCACGAAGAGGATGGAGCCGCCCTCGGCGGCGAGGTCCCGCATGAAGGCGTACGCCTCGCGGAACTTCTTCAGGGTCTTCTGCAGGTCGATGATGTAGATGCCGTTGCGCTCCCCGAAGATGTACTTCTGCATCTTGGGGTTCCAGCGCTTGGTCTGGTGGCCGAAGTGCACCCCGGCCTCCAGCAGCTCCTTCATGGTCAGCGCGGCCATAGTTCCGTCCTTTCGGTTCGCCTCCGACCGTCGAGCGGCGGCGACCCCGGGCGGGGCCCTCCGCACTCCCCCGCCCGGCCATTCCGGCGCGGCAGCGGGGACCGAATCTCGCGGTCGTGCGTGGTGATACTGCCTACGTCGTGTACTTCGAGTTTAGCCGAACGTACTCCTCGGTGAGGTCCGAGGTCCACACCGAGTCTTCCCCGTGGCCCAGCCCGAGGTCGATCGTGATGCTGTACTCAGCGCCGCGCATGATGCCCTCGACGCGGTCCATCTTGACTCCGGCCCGAAGGGTCCCCTTCTCGACCAGGCGCTCCTCGCCGATCTGGATACCCACCCGCTCGGGGGCGATCCGCGCCGCCGACTGCTTGCCGAGCGCCATCATGATGCGCCCCCAGTTGGGATCGGCCCCGCAGATGGCGGTCTTGACCAGCGGTGAGTTGCCCACGCTGCGCGCGGCGATGAGGGCCTCGCGGCGCGTCCGCGCGCCCGTCACCCGGATCTCCACGAGCTTGGTCGCACCCTCGCCGTCCTGCACGAGCATCCGCGCCAGCCGTCCGGCCACCGCCTCGAGCGCGGCGCGGAACTGGGCGAGCCCGCGGCCGCCGCGCTCGAGGGGCGCGTTCTCCGCGAGGCCGTTGGCGAGCACCGCCACCGTGTCGCTGGTGGACTCGTCTCCGTCCACGGTGACGCGGTTGAAGGAGCGGTCCATCGCGCGCCGGAGCGAGGTCTGCAGCGCATCGGCGGCGATCACCGCGTCGGTGGCAAGGAAGCAAAACATCGTGGCCAGGTGCGGCTCCAGCATGGCCACGCCCTTGGCGATGCCGCCGATCGTCACCGGACGACCGCCCACCTCCACGCGAAGGGCGGCCTCCTTGGCGATGGTGTCGGTGGTCATGATCGCCTCGGCGGCGCTGCGGCCGCCCTGGGGCGAGAGGGCCTTCACCAGCTTGGGCAGCGCGGGACGCACCTTGTCCATCGGCATGGGCTGCCCGATGACGCCGGTGGCGGCGATGAGCACACGCTGCGGCGGGATGCGCAGATGCTCGCCGACGATCTTCGTCATCTCGCGCGCGTCCCGTATCCCCTGCTCGCCCGTGCACACGTTGGAGCAGCCGGACGAGGCCACGATGGCCTGGGCCTGGCCGCCCTTGATGTGGTCGCGCGAGACCTGCACCGGGGCGCCCTTCACCTGATTCGTGGTGAACACGGCGGCAGCGCGGGCCGGCGAGGAGGAATAGATGAGGGCGAGGTCCTTCTTCCCGCTGGGCTTGATGCCGGCGGTGATCCCGGCGGCGAGGATACCGGGAACGGCGGTGATGCCGCCGTCGAGCCACTGGAAATCGCTCATGAGCCCGGCGCGCCGCTTACGGGTACACGGGGGGCGCTTCGAGCCCGCTCCGCTCGTCCCACCCCATCATCACGTTCAGGTTCTGGATGCCGTTCGCCGACCCGCCCTTGCCGAGATTGTCGAGAGCGGAGAGGCAGACCGCCCGCCGCGTGCGGGGGTCGGCGACCACGGTGACGTCGCAGAAGTTCGAGCCCACGATGTGCCGGGTGGTCGGCCGCTCGCCCTCGGGCAGCACCCGCACGAAGGGCTCGCCCGCGTAGAACTCGGTGTAGAGGGCGATGAGATCCGCGGTGCTTACGCTCTTGGTCAGGGGCACCGACGCGGTGGTGAAGAGCCCGCGGTTGAGCGGAACCAGGTGCGGCGTGAACGCCACCAGCACGGGGGCGCCGGCGAGCCCCGACATCTCCTGCTCCATCTCCGGCGTGTGGCGGTGGGTGGCCATGCCGTAGGCCTGCACGTTCTCGTTGGCCTCGGTGTAGAGGTACATGGGGTCGATCTTCCGCCCCTGGGCGCCCGCCCCCGTCACGCCCGACTTCCCGTCGACGACGATGCCCTCGCGCGCGCCGAGCCCGCTCTTCATGAGCGGCGCGGTGGCGAGGATCGCCCCCATGGGATAGCAGCCCGGGGAGGCGACCAGGCTCGCCTGGGCCACCGCCTTCCGGTGCAGCTCGGGCAGCCCGTACACCGCCTCGGCGAGGCCGGACGCGTCGATGTGCGGCGCCTTGTACCACGTCGTGTACAGCGAGGCGTCGCGCAGTCGATAGTCGGCGGAGAGGTCGATGACCTTGCGCCCCTGGCGGCGTAGCACGGGGACCGCGCGCTGGGACTCCATGTGAGGCAGCGCGAGGAAGATCAAATCCGCGTCGGCGGCGAGGCGCTCCGCGTCGACCTCCTGGAACACGAGGGGCGACAATCCGCGGAAGTGCGGGTACACCGTGTCGAGCCGCTCGCCGGCCAGACGCTCGGAGGTCACCGCAGTCAGCTGCACCTTGGGATGAACGGAGAGCAGGCGCAGCAGCTCCGCCCCCATGTACCCGCTCGCTCCCGCGACCGCGACGCGCAGCATGGACCCGCTCCTTACCGCTTCGAATACTGGAACTTCGACCGGGCGCCGGGCTGGCCGTACTTCTTGCGCTCCTTCATTCGCGGATCACGCGTCAGGAGCCCGGCGCGCTTGAGAGCCTGGCGCAGCTCGAGATCGAACTCGAGCAGCGCGCGAGCGATGCCGTGGCGCACCGCGCCCGCCTGTCCGGTGGGACCGCCGCCGCCCACGTTAATGTTGGCGTCGAACTGGCCCAGGGTATTCGTCAGCTGGAGCGGCTGGCAGATGATCATGCGCAGCGTCTCACGGGGGAAGTAGTCCTCGAAGGGCCGCTGATTGACGCGGATCGCGCCCGAGCCCGGCCGGAGCCAGACGCGCGCCACCGAGGTCTTCCGCCGGCCGGTGCCGTAATACGTGCTCGCCGATGCTGCCATAGGACTCCTTACTTGCTCGTGCGCCCCGCCGCGGCCAGCGGCTCGGGCTTCTGGGCGGCGTGCGGATGGTCCGCGCCGCGATAGACCTTGAGTTTCTTGGACATCGCCCGGCCGAGGCGCCCCTTGGGCAGCATCCCCTGCACCGCCCACTCGATCACGCGCTCGGGATGGGTGCGGATCATCTTGTCGGCGCTCACCTCGCGCAGCCCCCCGATGTAGCCGGTGTGCCAGCGATAGGTCTTCTCCGTCATCTTCCGCCCGGTGAGCTGCACCTTCTCCGCGTTGATCACCACCACGTGATCACCCACGTCGAGATGGGGAGAAAATGTCGGCTTGTGCTTGCCGCGCAGGATGGTGGCGACCTGAGTCGCGAGGCGGCCCAGCACGCGGCCCTCGGCGTCCACCAGGAACCACTTCCGGTCGATCGGGTCTTCCTTCGGCATGACGGTCGGCATGAATCCTCCGTGAGATCGGCAACACGTCATGTTATGGGCCGACCTGATTTCTGTCAACCGTTACGTACGTTTCTCTTGCGCCCAGGCTTCGCCGAGGCCCCCGCCGGCAGGGTCTTCCCGGGCCAGGGGCAGAGCGCCCGCACTCCACATTCCGGGCACTTGGGGGCCCTGGCGTGGCAGGTCCGCCGACCGTGCCAGATCAGAAGGTGGCTCGCATGCGTCCACTTCGGCCGGGGAATGAGGGCGCACAGGTCGTCGTGGATGTCGTCCGCCTCGGTCTTCCGCGTGAGCCCGAGACGCTGGGACACCCGCGTGACATGGGTGTCCACCGGAAAGGCCGGGATCCCGAAGGCGTTCCCCAGGACCACATTGGCGGTCTTACGGCCCACGCCGGGCAGTGCGGTGAGCTCGTCGAGGGTCTGCGGGACTTCTCCCCCGTGGCGCTCGACGAGAGCCTTCGCCATTCCGAGGATCGCGCGCGCCTTGGCCTTGTAGAAGCCGGTCGAATAGATCTCGCGCTCGAGCCGCGCGGAGGGGATCGCCGCCCACTCCTTCGCGGTGCGATAGCGTGGGAACAGCTCGGCGGTCACGAGGTTCACGCGCTGGTCGGTGCACTGGGCGGAGAGGATGGTCGCCACGAGCAACTCGAGGGGGGTGCTCGAATCCAGCTCGATGCGCGCATCGGGGTACATGCGGCCGAGCAGGGTCAGAATGCGGGCGGCGCGGGCCTTGCGCGCCTCGGCAGATTCGGCCATGACGTGTCCTTTCTCAGCCGGCCGGGCTCGCCGCGATCTCGAGGCGGCCGGGCGCGACCCGAATGGTGCCGAGGCTGACGGGCACCGGAAGCTTTCGGAGACGCGGCGTGGGGTCGAGGTGCCGGACGATCCAGCGCACGAGCAGATCGGGCAGCGCCACGCCGCCGAGGCGCACGTCGTCGATGATCAGCGAGAAGGGCGCCTCGTCCTGCCCCGGGCCGAACTGGAGCCGCGCCGCCAGTGAAGGCCCGCGTGTGAAGCCGGTGGTGACCCACGCCGCGCCGTCGCCGAGGGTGAGCGTTGCGTGGCTCAGCCCCTTCTGGGCGCGCACGAACGCGAGGAGATCCGCCTCGTCAACGCGAAGCCGCTCGACGCGGATATGCTCGATGTCGAGCACCTCGAGGCGCCCGGTCGCGGCAAGCCGGCCCGGATTCACCCGAACACCCGAGGCGATGACCCGGATCGAGTGGACGCGCAGCGGCGCCCGCCCACGGGTTAGCTCTCCCACCACGGCCGAGTCGGCCTCGAGGACCACGCGATCGACGTCCCCGCGCAGGAGGCGCTCTGCGCCGTACTCCGCCTGGATCGTCATGCCTTCCGGCTCGCGGACGAAGTCGGCGAGCCCCTCGGCGGCGGCCGCGCGCAGGCGGGCCGCGAGCGCGTCCGCGCCCATGCTCGTGACCGGCGCCGGCCGTCGCACGCGCACCATGCCCCGGCTACCGTCGGGCAGCGAGAACTCCGCGGTGACGGGAAAGACGGCGGCCAGCCATGGATCGGTCTCGAAGTCGCGCATGATCCGCGTGGGCTTGTCGGAGGCGGCGTCGGGGCCCTGATCGCCGGTCTTCAGGATGGCCACGTCGACACCGAAGGGGGCGCCCTCCCAGGCGCGCGTGAAGCGCAGAGGCAGGCGGTCGCGCAATGCCTCGTAGCGGAAGTTCGAGACCGAGAAGTAGTTGTCGTTCGGCACGACCGCGACCCGCCCGCCTTCCGCCGGCGCGGGAGTGGGCAGCGCGCGCAGCACCGCCGCGAGCACCTGACCGTGCCGCCAGTCCCGCCCGTCAGGCGGGTCGGCCATGAGGAGCGGCACGAGGAACATCCGGGTCGGCGGCGAAGGCGGAAGCCCGAACGCGGTGCCGGAGACCTGGAGCACGCCCACGGCCATGCAGGCCGCCCCCAGGGTACGGCGGGCGCGAGGCCCCAGTGCGGCCAGCCCGGCGGCGGCGGCGAGGGCCACCGCGGGCACGAAGGGAAGCGCGTAGCGCAGGTTCTTGTTCTGGATCGCAATGAAGACCGCCCATGGCAGGAGCGCGGTCCACACGAGGGCCCGCGCGCGTGGCATGCGGCGGACCGCCCACACGCCCCACACGGCCAGGAGCCCGGTGAGCGCGCCGACCAGGGGCAGGAACACGCGTGGATAGAAGGCGAGCCCGGTCGACGACATCGCCGGCGGCGACTCGACCGCCTGCTTGAACGACCGGTTGAGGATCTGCAACGGCAGGCCGGCCAATCGGGGCCCATACCATGGCCCCGCCACCAGCAGGCCCACCACGAGGGCGAGGCCGAGACGCCCGAGGCGCGCGCCGCGGGCGGGCGCGCGGATGGCATGCCAGGCCGACCAGGCGAGCGCGGGAAGGAGGTACACCGCGAAGGGGGGCTTGATCATCATCCCTATACCCAGCGCGAGTCCCAGCACGACCGACCACCCGATCGACGCGAACGCGTTCGCGCGCACGAGCACGTAGAGCGCGATCGCCACGCTGGCGGCGAGCGGGAGATCGAGCTGAAAGCGCAGCAGCGAGAACACCATGAAGGGCGCGGTGGCGAACATGATGGCGGCGATGAACCCCGCCGGCGCGTCGAGCAGCCGGCGCCCCAGGCCCCAGACCGCCAGCGTGCCCGCGACGAGAAAGCCCCACATCACGAGCTGCGCGGTGAGCGGCGTCACCGGCAACAGGAAATAGGCGAGGCCCGTGACGCACAGAACGACCGGCGGATAGAAGCTCGACTTGGCGATGATCTCGGCCACCCGATCATGACCCGGCTCGGCGAGGATGCGATGGCACTCCAGCGCGCGCTCGAGGTGGTTGGCGTGATCCCACTCGGGCGGGCGACGATCCAGCGCCACCCACACCGTCACCACCGCGGCGAGGCCGGCGAGAAGCAGGGCGAGCAAGAGCGCGTGGCGCCGGGTTGCGGGGACGGCCATGGGACGAGGCGCCGCCGCTCAGCGCGGCGCGGCGAGGGCGCGGCGCAGGCTCTCGATGCGGGCGGCCACCTGGCCCATGGGCAAGGGGGCCGCCTCGTGCTCCACGCGCCACACGGGCCAGCGCGGCTGGGGATCACCGGCGAGGCGCGGGATCAGGTGCCAGTGGATGTGGGCCACCTGATTGCCCAGGAGCTCGTAGTTCATCTTCACCGGCTGATACACGCGGGCCAGGGCCTGGGCCATCCGGTTCACGTCCTCGATCATGCGCGCCCGCTCCACCGTGGACAGCTCGTAGAGCTCGGTGGCGTGCCAGCGCAGCACCACCAGCACCCAGCCGGGAAAGAACTGGTCGGGATTGAAGTAGGCGCGGCAGGCGTCGAGGTCGGCGATGAAGAAGTCGCCGTCGCCGGCCACCCGCTCGCAGAGCTCGCAGTCCGCGAGCGTCACCGCGCGCGCTCCGCGAGGAAGCGCCCGAGGCGCGCCAGACCCTGCTCGATGCGCTCGACGGAATTGGCGTAGGCGAAGCGGAGATAGCCCTCCGCGTTCCGGCCGAAGTCCACCCCCGGCGTCACCGCCACGTGGGTCGCCTCGAGAATGTCGAAGGCGAAGCGGAGCGAGTCTGCCGTGAAGGCCCGCGCGTTGGCGAGGGCGTAGAAGGCGCCGGTGGGCAGCGTGGCGACACCGAGGTCGATCGCTCGCAGGCCGTCCACCATGACCCGGCGCCGCTCGTCGAAGATGCGGCGGAAGCGCGCGGCGTCGGGGCCGGCCTCGCGGAGCGCGGCGAGGGCCGCCCACTGGACGAACTCGTTGCTCGAGATGAAGAAGTTTCCGTGGAGCGCGGTGAGGGTGGGCATGAACTCGTGCGGGGCGATCACGTAGCCGCAGCGCCAGCCCGTCATCGCGTAGGCCTTCGAGAACCCGTTCAGCACGAAGGCGCGGTCGGTGAACTCGAGCATGGTGTGCTCGGGCCCCTCGTAGGTGAGCCCGTGGTAGATCTCGTCCGACACGATCCAGGGACCAAGCCGGGCGAGAGCCGCCATGTGCTCGGGCGCCAGCACGGCGCCGGTGGGATTGGCGGGCGAGTTGATGAGGAGCGCGCGCGTGCGCTCCGTGCGGGCCGCCGCCACCGCCTCCGCATGGAGCTGGAAGCCGTCCGCCTCCGCGACGTCCACGAACACCGGCTCGGCCTCCGCAAACCGCACGAATTTGGGATAGCAGGCATAATGCGGGTCCGAGAGGATCACCTGGTCGCCGCGCTCGAGCAGGGCGCCGAAGAGCAGCAGCATGGCCGGCGAGGTCCCCGCGGTGATCAGGATCTGGTCCGGTGAGACCCGCACCCGATAGCGCGTCTCGTAGTGCTCGGCGATGGCCTCGCGCAGGGGCAGGATGCCGAGGGTGTGCGCGTAGCGGGTGCGTCCGTCCTTCAGCGCCTTCTCGGCGGCCTCGCGGATGACCGGCGGTGTCTCGAAGTCGGGCTCGCCGAACTCGAGATGGATCACGTCGGCGCCCTCGCGCTCGAGGGCCTGGGCGCGCTGGAACACCTCGACGGCGAGGAAGGGCTCGATCTCCTGTGCGCGCCGGGCGATCATCCGCGCGCCCCCCGCGCGTCGCGCGCGATGCGCAGGCGCGCGGCGACGATCTCCGCGAGCATGCGCGGGCCGTCCTTGAGCACGCCCACCTTGGAGCCGGGCTGATCCGTCCAGTTCACCGGCACCTCGGCGATGCGGTAGCCGCGGCGCTCCGCGCGCAGGATCAGCTCCACGTCGAAGGCGAAGCCCTCCGTGCCCAGGGCACCGAAGAGGTCGTCCGCCACCCCGCCCCGGAAGAGCTTGAACCCGCACTGCGTGTCCACGACCTGCCGGACGCCCAGGGCGCGCGTGATGGCGATGAAGACCCGGCCGGAGAGCCGCCGATGGGGACGGGCGCGCACCACCACCGACGGATCGACGAGGGCGCGCGAGCCCACCGCGAGATCGGCGCCCCCCTGCACCGCCGCTTCGAGGCGCTTGATTTCGAGGATCGGCGTGGCTCCGTCGGCGTCGGCCATGAGGCGCAGCGCGCCCCGTGCCTGCAGCATGCCGGTCCGCACCGCGGCGCCCTTGCCCTGGTTCACGGGCCGCGACACCAGGGCGACCGCGGGATGCTCGGCCGCGAGCTCTTGCACCCGCTCCGCAGTGTCGTCCCGGCTGCCGTCGTCGACGACCAGCACCTCGTACGGCTCGCCGTGGCCGTCGAAGTAGGCGACGACGTCACGGAGATAGCGCGGGAGGCGGCGCGCCTCATCGTAGGCGGGAATGACCACCGACCAGCGCGGAACGGGCGAGCGCGGCGCAGGCACCCGGCTCAGAACCAGAGCTGACCATCGGCGCGCCGGCGGCGGCGGGCCACGCCGGTTCGCTGGGCGGCGCGCACCACCTCGCGGGCGACCGCGGGAGCGACTTTCTTGTTGAAGACGCTGGGAATGATGTACTCCGGGCTCAGCTCGGACTTTCCCACGCAGCTCGCGATGGCATGCGCGGCGGCCAGCTTCATCTCGTCGTTGACGGTGCGCGCGCGCGAGTCGAGCAGTCCGCGGAAGAAGCCGGGGAAGCACAGCACGTTGTTGATCTGGTTCGGGTAGTCCGAGCGGCCGGTGGCGAGCACGCGGACGTGGCGCTCCGCCTCCTCGGGGCGAATCTCGGGGTCGGGATTGGCCATCGCGAACACCACACGATCGCGCGCCATGCTGCGCAGGTCCTTGACGCTGAGGATGTTCGGCACGCTGAGCCCGATGAACACGTCGGCGCCCTTGACGGCGTCGGCCAGCCGCCCGCGGACGTTGTGCGGATTGGTGGCCTCGGCGACCCAGCTCTTCATGAAATCCATACCCACCGCCCGGCCGCGGTGGATGGTGCCGTGCTCGTCCACGCCGATGATGTTCCGCACCCCCAGGGCGAGGAGGATCTTGATCGTCGCGGTGCCCGCCGCCCCCACGCCGGTGACCACCACCTTGAGTCGTTTTCGATCTTTCTTGACGATCTTGAGCGCGTTGAGCAGCGCCGCCAGCACCACCACCGCAGTGCCGTGCTGATCGTCGTGGAACACCGGGATGTCCAGCTCCTTGCGCAGCCGGCTCTCCACCTCGAAGCAGCGGGGCGCGGCGATGTCTTCCAAGTTGATACCGCCGTAGCCCGGGGCGATGTGCTTCACCGTTTCCACGATGCGGTCGGGGTCCTTGGTATTGAGACAGATCGGGAAGGCGTCGACCCCGGCCAGCTCGCGGAACAGCATGGCCTTGCCTTCCATCACCGGCAGCGCCGCCTCGGGGCCGATATCCCCTAGACCCAGCACCGCGGTGCCGTCCGTCACCACCGCCACCGAATTGTGCTTGATCGTCAGGGTGAAGGCGCGGGAGGGATCCTCCTTGATGGCCAGGCACACCCGCGCGACACCCGGCGTGTAAGCCATCGAGAGGTCGTCGCGAGTCCGGAGCGGCACCTTGCTCTTGATCTCGATCTTGCCGCCCAGGTGCATCAGGAATGTCCGGTCCGAGATGTTGGCGATCTTGATGCCGGCCAGGCCTCGAAGGCTCTCGATGATGGTCAGGCCGTGCTGGCTGTCGCTGGCCTTGATGGTGATGTCGCGGAGGATCCGCCCCCCGGTCACCTCGACCAGGTCCACCGCTCCGATATCACCGCCGGCCTTGCCGATGGCGGAGGTGACCTTGCCGAGCATCCCCGGCTTGTTCCGTATCTCCAGCCGGACGGTGAAGCTATAGGAGGCGCTGGGGGCCGCCGTCGTCATCGGATTCCTCGTAGAGGGCGGGACCGCCGGATCGAGCCGGCCGTCCATGCCGATCGGTATCGCTTGCGTCCCGGGGGGAGTCCCCTTCCATTGACCGGGCGTAGGTGCCATGGTATCCCACCGGCGTGACTTTGCGCACCATTCTCGCGGGGATGCTGGTCACAGTCCTCTTTCTACCCGCCTCGGCGCAGCCGCGGCGCTGGGTGCCCAATCCGGCCAAGAGCGTCGTGACCTTCGACGCCACCCACCAGATGGGTGACTTCAGCGGACGCGCTGAAGCGGTGACCGGAGAGTTCCAGGCGGATACCGCCGATCTCCGCGCGAGCATCACCGGGGTGGCGCGCGTCCGCGTTGCCGTCCTGCGTACCGGCAACGATAACCGGGACCGCGACATGCGCAAGGTGCTCGACGTGGATCGATTCCCCGAGATCCGGTTCACGATCGGCGGCGTGGAGCCGTCGTTCAACTCGGTGACCTCGTCGGCCGACACCTTGATCACGATCAAGGGCGGGCTCGCCGTGCGAGGCGTGGAGCGGCCGGTCACGTTCCTGGCCCGCGTGCGCCTCCGCGACGATCGCATCTGGGTGCGCGGAGAGTCCCGCATCCGGCTCACCGATTTCGGCATCAAGCCACCCAGCCGGCTCTTCTTCAGGGTGGGTGATGATGTGACGATCGGCTTCGACCTAACCCTCGAGCCCTCGGAATAGGCAAGCCCCTCCTGCTCGTCGGCCCTCGCCGAATAGGGCCGGGTTGGCACGCGTCTTTCAAGTTGCGTGAAGGGGGAAACCGTGCTCGGCGTCTCGTCGTTTCAGGTCACACGGCCTGAAACGACGGATGGCCTACAGCCCTCTAAATACTTGGATGGACGTGTCGACCCGACCGGAAGCTCACCGGTAGGTATCAGGGAAACGGAAGGGCGCGATGACCTTTAGGGATACTCAGACGACTAATACCGCAGAAGCGGCGCCTGTTTGGCCGACTTCGGAGGCGCCCCGCCCCAAGCGGCGGGCCGCGGTGCGCGTGCTCCGGCCCAAGCCCACCGAACCGCAGGTCGAGCCCACTGTCGAGGACGAGCGAGAGGACGCTCACCCTGCGGCGGAAGAGTCCGGGCTCAGCGAAGAGGCGCTCCGGCCCTCCCCGGCGGAAGGGGAGGACCCGGTAAGGATTTACCTGAAGGAGATTGGTAAAGTTCGCCTGCTCACCGCCCGGCAAGAGGTCGAGATCGGCCAACGCATCGAGGCGGGCCAGATCAAGCTGCGCGGGGCGCTCGCGGACATCCCGATGGCCGTCGATCGGTTGCTCGAGCTGGTGGATCGCCTCCGCCGCTCGGAGGTGCCGCTGGACGATGTGATCATCCTGCCTGAAGGCGGGGAGCCCAGTCCGGAGCAGGTGCGTCCGATCATGACCGCCTTTGCCCGCATGCGCCGGCTGGAGCGCGAGAGCCAGAGGTTGCGCGAGTCGCTGGCCGCGAAGCACCGGGCCGCGTCCACTCGGGCCAATTACACCAAGTGGATCACGCAGAATCGCGCCTCGGTGCGCGGCATCGTCGAGAAGCTGCCGCTCAAGCCCGCCTTGATCGACGGGCTCGTCGTGGAAGTCCGGCAGCTCGCGGAGCGGATGCGCGGCGCGACCGGTCGGGCCGAGCTCCACGCCCTCGAGACGAAGGCCGGCCTCGCGCGCAAGCCGCTGCTCGCCGCGCTCGCGGAGATCGAGAGCCATGACCGCGTGGTCCGTCAGGCGAAGAAGGAGCTGATGGAGGCCAATCTCCGTCTCGTCGTCTCGGTGGCCAAGCGGTACCTCGGGAGCGAGCTGTCGCTGCTGGACCTGGTCCAGGAGGGTAATCTCGGACTCATGAAGGCGGTGGATCGCTTCCAGTACCGTCGCGGCTTCAAGTTCTCGACCTATGCTACCTGGTGGATCCGGCAGGCCATCACCCGCGCCATCGCCGACCACTCGCGCACCATCCGCATCCCGGTGCACATGGTGGAGACGCTCAACCGCATCTCGCGCGTCAATCGGCTGATGGTGAACGAGATAGGCCGCGAGCCCACCCCCGAGGAGCTGGCCCGGCGGACCGGCGTGCCCGCGCGCAAGGTACGGCTGATCCTTGAGTCGTCGCGGAAGCCGCTGTCGCTCGAGACGCCGATCGGCGAGGATTCGGACCTCGGCGACTTCCTCGAAGACAAGACGGCGGAGTCGCCCAACGACAGCCTGATCAGCCAGGACCTGACCAATCAAGTCGATCGGGCTCTGGCCACTCTGTCACCGAAGGAGAAGGAGATCCTGCGCCTCCGCTTCGGCATCGGCGAAGAGGGCGAGCACACGCTCGAAGAGGTGGGCAAGCGCTTTTCGGTGACGCGCGAGCGCATTCGCCAGATCGAGACCAAGGCGCTCCGCAAGCTGCGGCACCCGCTGCGGGGACGCGCGCTGAAGGCGTTCGTCGAGAACTGATTTCGTACCCCCCTGGTTCTTCCCGCTCGCGGGAGGAACCAGGGCGTCCGGCCGTCCACCGGCCGGGCGATCAAGCGATCAAGCGACCAAGGGGCCGCGGCCTCGTCAGGCCGGCGACCCCTTCCGATGCGGCCGGCGGGGCGACTAGACCGGCATGATCCCGTGCTTCTTCCACGGCCGTTCGATCCTCTTGGTGCGGCTCATCTCCAGGGCTCGGATGAGGACCGGCCGCGTCTCGCGCGGATCGATGACGTCGTCGATCAGCGCTCCTCCGGCCGCGATGTAGGGATTGATCAGGGAGCGGAAATCTTCCACCCGGCGGGCCCGCTCCGCGTCGGGATCGGGGGCGGCGGCGATCTCCTTGCGGAAGACGATATTGGTCCCGCCCTCGGGGCCCATCACCGAGATCTCCGCGGTGGGCCACGCCACGATCAGGTCGGGGTCATACGCCTTCCCGCACATGACGAAGTAGCCGGCACCGTACGCCTTGCGCAGCACGACGGTGAGCTTGGGCACCGTCGCCTCGCTCACCGCGTAGAGCATCTTGGCCCCGTGCCGAATGATGCCCTGCCGCTCCACCTTCGAGCCCACCAGGAAGCCCGGCACATCCTGAAGAAACACTAGGGGAATATTGAAGGCGTCGCAGAGCATGATGAACCGCGTCGCCTTGTCGGCGGCGTCCACGTCGAGGGCGCCGCCCAGCACCATCGGCTGATTCGCGACCATGCCCACCGGACGCCCGCCGAGGCGGGCCAGCGTGGTCACGAGGTTTCGCGCCCAGCCGGGCTTGATCTCGAACATCCGCCCGTGGTCCACCAGAGCGGCGATGACCTTCTTCACGTCGTAGGCCCGCCGCGCGCTGTCGGGCACGACGGTGAGCAGCGACTCGTCCATCCGGTCGGCGGGATCGTCGCACGGTACGACGGGGGCCGGCTCGAGGTTGGACGAAGGAAAGTAGGCGAGATACTCCTTGATCGCGTCGAGGCACGCGGTGTCGTCCGCCGCCTCGAGATCGGCGACACCCGAGATCTCGGTGTGGACCTTCGACCCGCCCAACTCCTCCGGCGTGACGTCTTCGCCCACCACCGCCTTCACGAGCGGGGGCCCGCCCAGCGCCATGTGGCTGGTTCCCTTCACCATGGGCACGAAGTCGGACAGCGCGGGGATGTAGGCGGTACCGGCCGCGCCCGGGCCCATCATCGCCGCGACCATGGGGACCACGCCGGACATGATGGATTCCTCCCGGAAGAGGAATCCGGAACCCGCGAAGGTCGAGCCGATGGCCTCCTGGATGCGCGCGCCCGCGGAGTCGATCAGCCAGATCATCGGCATGCGCTTGGTGAGCGCGATCTCGCGCGCGCGGTTGCACTTGACTTCGGCGGTGCGCCCCATCGACCCCGCCATCACCGTGAAGTCATAGGCAATCACGGACGCGGGCCGTCCGTCGATGCGTCCGAAGCCGGTGACCACGCCGTCCGCGGGCGTCTCCCTCCCCTTCATCGCGGGCGAGACGTTGGCGTGGGTGGCGAGGAGCCCGATCTCCTGGAAGGAGCCGGGGTCGAAGAGCCGGTCGATCCGCTCGCGGACCGTGAGCTTGCCCTCGGCGTGCTGCCGGGCGACGGCGTCCGCTCCCCCCATCGCGAGGGCCCGCTGGCGCCGCGCGCGCAGCGCCTCCACAAGCTCCTTCATCCCCATGGCAGGCGCGCGGTTCTCGGCTGCGGCTCGATCCTCATATTGCTCGCCTCATCTGCGGCGGCTCGCCCTACCCTTTGACGACGGTGACGCGGTAGGTGTTGATGCCGGTGTCCGGCGGCGAGCCGCTGATGATCGTCAGCATCGTGGCCACCTCGCTCCGGTGATGCGTGGCATGATTCACCACGTGCTGGAGCAGCGGCCCCAGGGGCACGCGGAACTGGGCGCCCTCGGTGTTCTTGTACTCGACCGACCGGGTGAGGTCGGCATCCTTCAAGGACTCGACGAAGGCCCGCTGCTCCGCCTCCAGGGCGTCCCACTTCTCGCGGAGGTCGGCCATCGACGCGAAGTCCTTGTCGCCGAGGAGACGCGTGGGCGACTGACCCTTCCAGCGGCTCAGCCACACCGAGTCCGCGGCGTAGAGATGGGCGAACATGGCCTTGAGCGTGGGAAAGCTCCAGTGCTTGCCGAGATCGCGCCCCGTCGCCTCCGTCCCCAGCGAATGCGCGACGTCGAACAGCCGGCGGTTCGCCCACCGGTGATAATCGTAGTGCTCGCGGATCAGCTCGGCGCTCATGCCCGCCCTCCTAATCGATGACGGCGATGGTGTCGCCTTCCTGCACCGTCTGGCCCTCGGCCACCTTGATCTCGCGCACCACGCCGGCGCGCGGCGCCTCGACCGGGATCTCCATCTTCATCGACTCCAGCACGACGACGGGATCGCCGGCGGCCAGGTGGTCGCCGGCCTTGCTGGTGATCTGGAACACGACCCCGGTGATGTGGGCCTTGACCTCCTCAGGCATTGAAGCCTCCTTGTTCGACCATCTGGGTATGGACCCGGCCGGCCCGGAACGCGGCGCTCGCGAGCACGCGCTGGTGGAAGGGAATGACGGTGCGCACCCCCTCCACGACGAAACCGTCCAGCGCCGCCTGCATCCGCGCGATTGCCTCCTCGCGCGTGTCGCCCCGCGTGACGACCTTGGCCAGGAGCGGATCGTAGTGTACTGAAACCTGGACCCCCTCCGCGACCCCGGTTTCGAGCCGCACGCCGGGCCCCGCGGGGAGGGCGAGCCGCCCGATGACGCCGGGCGACGGCATGAAGTTCTTGGCCGGATCCTCGGCATAGATCCGACACTCCAGCGCCGCGCCCCGCTGCACGATCTTCTCCTGGGGCAGCGGTAGAGGCTCGCCGGACGCCACGCGCAGCTGCCACTCCACCAGATCCAGGCCCGTGACTTCCTCGGTCACGGGATGCTCGACCTGGAGCCGGGTGTTCATTTCGAGAAAGTACGCCTCGCGGCCCTGAACGATGAACTCCATCGTGCCCGCGTTCACGTAACCCACCGCGCGGGCGCCTCGCACCGCCGCGTCGACCAGGCGCGCCTTGACGTCGGGATCGACGGCGGGGGCCGGACTTTCCTCGACGAGCTTCTGGTGGCGGCGCTGGATCGAGCACTCGCGCTCGTGGAGATGGACGACCTGCCCGCCGGTATCGCCGAACACCTGCACCTCGATGTGGCGCGGCTCCGTCACGTAGCGCTCGACGAAGAGGGCGCCGGAGCCGAACGCGGCCTGGGCGCGGCGCTGAGCCGAGGCCCACGCGGCGGGCAGGGCGGCCGCGTCGGCGACCCGCACCATCCCGATGCCACCGCCGCCCGCCGCCGCCTTCAGCATGAGCGGGTAGCCGATGCGCTCACCGACTTCACCCGCGGCCTCCAGCGAATCCAGGGCGCCCTCGCTGCCCGGCACCACCGGCACCCCGGCCTCGCGCATGCGCCGCCGCGCCGCGACCTTGTCGCCCATCTGCTGGATGACTCGCCAGGGCGGCCCGATCCACACGAGACCCGCCTCCTCGCAGGCTTTGGCGAAGCGCCAGTTCTCGGACAGGAAGCCGTAGCCGGGATGCACCGCGCGCGCGCCGGTCGTGCGCGCGGCGCCGAGCACGCGCTCGAAGTCCAGATAGCTCTCGCGTGCCGCCGGGGGCCCGATGAGCACCGCCTCGTCGGCGTCGGCTACGTGGGGCCACCCCGCATCGGCCTCGGAATACACCGCGATGGCGCGCACGCCGAGGCGCCGGCAGCCGCGGATCACCCGGCGCGCGATCTCCCCTCGGTTTGCGACGAGGACGCTCGGGAGCACCAGATCAGGCGGAGCGAGCGGGGGCCACGTCGAGGGCGTGTGCGCGCCAGCCCTCCGGACCGCCGGCCCAGCGCGCGGCGAGCGTCGCGGAAACGCTGGGCCCGTCGAGGCGGATCTTCACGAGCAGCTGGCGGCCGATTCGCGCCACCGCCACCACCGCGTGGCTGGTGAAGCGCCCGGCGGCGAGGGCGGACTCCGCCGTCTCGCTCCACAGGAGGGGGTCCGCGAGCCAGCGGCGCACGCCGCCGCCGTCCCGGGCGACGAGCGCGTCGCCCATCCCCTGCACTGCCGCGCGCAGCGGCTCGGGGAGGGGCCAGCATGGGGGGCGGGTCTCGAGGCGAATGAACTCCTCCGCCTCGGCCTCGCCCTCGGGTGAGGACGGGCGCGCCGTTCCCGGCGGCATGCCCGCGCCGGTGACACCGCCCGCGGCAGCGAGCAGCGACTCGAGGCGCGTCTGCCAGGCGGCCGCGCGCGCCCGCGATTCGGGCGTGGGCGTGAGATGGGCGAGCACGCGCTCCCCCGCGGCGATGTGGCGGCGCTCGTCCTCCGCGCAGCGCGCGAGGATCCGGCGCGTGGGCGGCTCGTAGACCGCGTTGGCGTCGTGGAGATGGGTCTCGTAGGCGGCGAGGACATGGGGCTTGAGCACCCGATACAGGCCGACCAGGCGCTCCACCGTGCGCTCCGGAGTCTCGGGCGACTCGAGCGCGTCCATGAAAGCCACCACGCCCTCGTTGGCGGGCGTGGATTCCTGGGCGCGCGCCCGAAGCTCGGGGAGCCGTCGGCCCAGAGCGTCGGCATGCTGCGCGTTGTCCCACACGTGACGCCCCATGAGGAGCTTGGCGGAGACTTCGGGGGTCAGCGCCAGCCAGCCGCCCATCACGCGCATCATGCGCTCGACGGCATAGCGGTAGTGGCGGAGAAGCCGAGCGGAGTGCTCGACGGAGTACGTGCCGTCCAGCGGATACATCGAGGCTAGTAGACCTGGGAGCGCTGGGTGGTCTTGATGAGCCGCTGGATCTCCTCGTCGGTGAACCCACCGAGCTGTCGCGCCTCGGTGGCGATCGAGATCAGCACCTGCTCGTGGTCGCCGTCCTGACGCACCCCGCCGAGGTTGAAGCGCTCGTCGATGGTCTCCTGGAAGGCGATGGCCTGCCGGCGCCGCTCGGGGTCGCCCTCGGTGAGCCGGGTCAGCCACTTCGAGCCCATCCTCACGTGGGTGATCTCGTCGGCGAGCACGAAGTCCACCGCCCGCTCCAGGATGGGATCGCCCATCCTCCGGGCGATGTGCACCAACTGATTGAACACGTCGCAGGCCAAACCCTCGAGGCCGCGGTTGACTCCGGCCACGCGCGCCGCCGCGTCTTCGGCGCACGCGCAGCGCCAGAGAATGGTGGTCTCGGGATACTCGCCCACGTAGCCGTCCAGGTGCTCGAGCAGTCGCAGATAAATCTCCAGGTGGCGGGACTCGTCCCACACCTGGCGCGCCATGTCCAGCGTGAACTCCCAAGGCGCGTCCGGGAAGTCGTAGACGCTACGTCCCGCACCCTCCATGGCCTGCATCTCGCCCACCATGATCCCGTGAACGCGCTCCTTGATGGACTCGCGGGTGCTCAGGTCGGGGAACGGCGGCTCTCCCTGGTCGATCTTGATCTGTGCGACGTCGCGCGCCCGCATGCGGACGAAGCGCTCCTCGCGGGCCAGCTTGTCGTAGGCGATGGGACGTTCCATGGGGTCTCCCGGCGACGAATGAACGGCTGTTCAGTGAGTCTAGCCCATGGTCGGGACGAAGGCAATCGGGCGTGGCCCGCCGCGCTCAGCGCGCCGGCCCGCGAGGCCCGCTGCGGCGACGCGCGCGGCGCCCCAGCAGGCTCGCGGGCTGGACGGCGTCCCCGCCGAAGCGCTCGGCCAGGCGGTCGAGCGCGCGCCCTAGCCGCTCCTGCCGAACGGCATCGGGCCCGAACAACGCAAGCTGGCCCTGCCCCGCCGCCCCGAGGCCGGATACGGAGACCCCGATCAGCCGCACCGGCCGGACGAGGCGCACACGCTCGAGGAGCGCGCAGGCCTCGTGGTAGATGCGCAGACCGTCCTGCGTGGGCTCGCCCGTGTGCGCCCGGGTGTACGTCGAGAAATCGGCGAAGCGGATCTTCAGCGTGACCACGCGCCCGGCGTAGCCCTCGGCCCGCAGCTCGCGCGCCACGCGCTCGGCCTGGGCGCGCAAGGTGGCGCGGAGCCGCTCCATGTCGAGATGGTCTGCGCCGAAGGTTTCTTCGGCGCCCATGGACTTCGGCGCGCCGAAAGGTTCCACGGGGCGATTGTCGCGCCCCCGCGCGAGCTCGGCGAGCGCGGGCCCGTGGCTCTCGCCGAAGCGCGCGACCAGCGTAGCCGGCGGCAGACTCGCGAGCTGGCCAATCGTGAGGATGCCGAGGGACTCGAGCTCGGTCCCGGTGACCCGTCCGACCCCCCAGAGCCGCCCGATGGGCAGCGGCGCGAGGAAGCTCGCCTCGCCGCCGGGCTCCACCACGACGAGGCCATCCGGCTTCTCGAGATCGGAGGCGACCTTCGCGAGGAACTTGTTGGGAGCGACGCCCACCGACGCGGTCAGTGCAACCTCCCCCCGGATGCGCGCTTTGATGTCGCGGGCGATGGTGGGACCGTCGCCGCGTAGCGCGCGGCTGGCGGTGACGTCGAGGAACGCCTCGTCGATGGACACGGGTTCCAGCAGCGGGCTCCACTCCGCGAGCAGGGCCATGATCTGACGCGACACCTCCGCGTACTTGTCCATGTCCACGGGGAGGTACACGGCGGTAGGGCAGAGCCGATACGCGCGGCTGATCGGCATGGCCGAGTGAATGCCGAAACGGCGCGCCTCGTACGAGGCGGCCGACACCACCCCGCGCCCGCCCGGTTTCGCGCCCACCACGACGGGCCGGCCTTTGAGCTCCGGGCGGTCGCGCTGCTCCACCGCTGCGTAGAACGCATCCATATCCACATGGAGCACGGTCCGGATCGCGGGCGCGGATCCGGCCATGGGACTAGCGCGCGGGGCCCCCGAGGCCGAGCGCGGGAGCGGAGGCGGTCAGCGTCTCGACGAGGAATCCCAGATGTGCATCCAGCGGAATCCCGAGCTCCTCGGCGCCGCGGTAGACGTCGTGCCGGTTGATCGACCGCGCGAAGCCCTTGTCCTTGAGCTTCTTGATGACCGACGCCGCCTCGAGCCCCGCGATGGCGCGGCCCGGGCGAACGAGGGCACACGCGGTGATGAACCCGGACGGCTCGTCGCAGGCATAGAGCGCGCGGTCGAGGAGAGAGCGGCGCGGGCAGCCCGCGTAGTCGGCGTGTGAGAGGATCGCGTACACGACCTCGGGTGGCACGCCTCGCCCGGCGAGGATCTCCGCGCCCTTCAAGGGGTGCTGGGGGCCGGTGGGGTGCATCTCGTAGTCGAAATCGTGGAGGAGGCCGGCCATGCCCCAGGTGTCCGGATCGGCACCGTATCGGCCGGCATAGGCGCGCATGGCCGCCTCGACCGCGAGGGCATGTTTGCGAAGGCTATCGGAGCGGGTGAACTCGGTGAGGATCCGCCACCCAGCGTCGCGGCTCAGGCGCGGGCGGGAGTCTGGCGGGCCTTCCACTTGTCGATGGACTTCTTGGAGAACAGCCACTTGCCCTCGTGCTGGAGACAAGGGATCCGACGCTCGCTGGCCATGCGCGTGACGGTCTGCTCGTCCATGGCCAGGTACTGCGAGGCTTCCTGGATGCTCATCGTGTCCTTGGGAACCACGCGCTCTCCTTTATCCCGCCTCGCGCTCCCGCGCGGGCTGCTTCAGCGCCTCGAGCTCCGCCTCGAGGGCTCGGATGCGGTCGAGCAGATGCTCCACCGTCCGCGCTAGCGGGTCGGGCAGATCCACCTGGTTGAGGTCGATCTCGCCATGCACGCGACGCCCGTCTCGATATGTTACCCGCCCCGGTACGCCGACGACAACCGAGTTCTCCGGCACTTCGCGCACGACCACCGAGCCCGCGCCGATACGGCTTCCCGCGCCGATGGTGAAGCCGCCGAGGATGGCGGCGCCCGCACCCACCGTCACGTTGTCGCCCAAGGTCGGATGCCGCTTCTCCCGCCGCACGCTCGTACCCCCGAGGGTGACGCCTTGGAGCAAGCTGACGTTCTCTCCGACCTCGGCGGTCTCGCCGATGACGAGGCCCATGCCGTGGTCGATGAAGAGGCCCTGGCCCAGCTTTGCGGCGGGATGGATCTCGATCCCGGTGAGGAAGCGGCTGAAGTGGGAGACGAGCCGGGCCGGCGTCGTCCATCCGTGATTCCACAGTCCGTGCGCGACGCGATGCAGCCAGATGGCGTGGACACCGGGATAGCATAGCACCACCTCGAGGGCAGAGCGCGCCGCGGGGTCCCGCTCGAGGACGGTACGAACGTCGCGTCTCATCATGGCGAGCATGGCCTCACTCTCCTTCAGGGGAAGTCGTCTCGTACCGCGCCACCGCGTCGCGCGCGGCGGCCCGGATCGCCGCAGTCACCACCTGGGCGGCATGGGCTCGGTCAGGCGGCAGCCCGCCGACGGCGGCGGTGACCTGGGCGTCGGCAAGCTCCAGCACGTCCGCGAGGGCGGCGCCCCGAATCAGCTCGGTGGCGGCGCTGGACGCCGCAATCGTCGGTCCGCAGCCGTAGGTCTGGAAGCGCGCGTCCTCGATCCGTCCCTCGCGCACTCGCAGGAACACGCGCGCGAGGTCCATGCACTCGGCATACTCGCTCTCGCCGACCCCGTCGGGATCGCGCATCATCCCCGCGTTGCGGGGATGTCGGAAGTGCTCGATAAGCGTCTCGGAGTAGCGCATGGCGTGCGCGCGGGCCCCCTCAGGCCTTCACTGGCGAGAGACTGCGCAGCTTGCCGGCCAGGGGCTCGACGCTGTCCAGCACGTAATCGATGTCCTCCGCCGTGGTGCTCCGGCCCAGCGAGCACCGGACCGTCCCCATCGCCCAGTCCAGCGGGACGCCCATGGCCACGAGGACGTGAGACGGCTCCACGCTCCCCGCGGTGCAGGCCGAGCCCGCCGAGACGCCGATGCCCTTGAGATCCAGGCCGAGCACGATCGATTCGGATTCGATGTGACGGAAGCAGAGATTGCAGGTGCCGGGGAGCCGCTCTGTCGGATGCCCGTTCAAGCGCACCTCGGGCACCCGGGCGGAGAGTCCGGTCCAGAGGCGGTCGCGGAGGACGCGGACCCGCGTCTCTTCCTCGACCATGTCCCGAGCCCGCACTTCCACTGCCTTGCCCAGCCCGACCGCGCCCGGCACGTTCTCCGTGCCCGCCCGACGCCGCCGCTCGTGCTCGCCGCCGTGCTGAACCGAAGCCATCTTGGTGCCCTTGCGGATGTAGAGCCCGGCCACGCCCTTCGGCCCGTAGATCTTGTGGCCGGAGAAGGACAGGAGGTCGATGTTGAGAGCCTCGAGGTCCAGCGGCAGCTTGCCGAAGGTCTGGACGCCGTCCACGTGGAAGGCGACGCCGCGCTCGCGCGTGATCCGCCCGATCTCGCCGACGGGCTGGATCGTGCCGACCTCGGAGTTGGCGTGCATGATCGTCACCAGGATCGTGTCCGGCCGGATGGCGCGGCGCACGTCGTCCGGGCTCACCATGCCGTAACCGTCCACCGGCAGCACGGTGAGGTCGAAGCCCTGCTTGGCGAGGGTCTCGCAGGTGCGGAGCACCGCGTGATGCTCGACCGCGGACGTGATGAGGTGCCCGCGGCCGCGGGCTGCCGCCACGCCCTTGATCGCCATGTTGTCCGACTCGGTGCCGCCGGAGGTGAATACGACCTCCTCCTTGCCGACGCGGAGGAAGCTCGCGACCCGCTCACGGGCGGTGTCCAACCCTTCACGGGCCTCACGGCCGAACCCGTGAATACTCGACGGATTGCCGAATCGCTCCGTGAAGTAGGGAAGCATGGCCTCCAGCACCTCCGGGTGCACCGGAGTGGACGCGTTGTGATCGAGATAGACTCGCCGGTTCATTGACCCTCCCTCATCGCGATGCTACGCTTTTCTAGCCCATGGATCCTGCGGGGAAAAAGCTCGGCCTGATGATCTCCACCGCGCCCGAGCACGCCAATCTCGTCACTGCGCTCGGACTGTCCAACGCCGCGCTCGATCGCGGCGCGCAGGTGTACCTCTATCTCATCGACGACGGCGTGGCCGCCGTGGAGGACCCGAGGGTGCAGGCCCTCGCGGCGCGCGGCGTCCGCCTCTTCGTGTGCGCCTACGGCTGCCAGAAGCGCGGCCTCCCGCTTTCGGACCGTGCCACCAACTGCGGCTTGGTGGTGCTCACCGATGTGATCAGCGGCACCGACCGCTTCATCGCCCTGAACTAGCGTCGTGGCCGACAGCGTGCCCGTGCTCGTGATCATCTCGGAGGACCCGCGCGCGTCCCACCGCGCCAACGAGGCCATGCGCATCGCGCTCGGAGTAGTGGCGGGCGAGCACGAGGTGATGGTGGTCCTCACCGGCCCCGCCGTCCATCTGCTCGACGAGAACACCGACGACCTCGTGGACGGCGACGACATCGCGAAGTTCCGCGCCGCCCTCCGGAAGCTCAATGTGCCGTTCCACATCGTGGGAGCGGTACCGAGTGACGCGGAGTGGAACGTGGAGGGCCACCCGATCGTCTCCGTCGACGTGAACGCCGTCGCGGGCCTGGCCCGGCGCGCCCAGCGATACCTCGTCTTCTGATGGCCCGTTATCTCCACCTCGTGGGACCCGACGCCGGCGCGCTGGCCGGCCTGGTAATCGCGGGTGCCGAGCCCGGCGCCGAGATCACCGTGGTGCTGCTCGATGACGTCGCGGCCCGCCCGATGCCGGCGGGCGCGCGGGTCCTGCGTCTCGGCGCCGGCCTTGACTACGCGGGGCTGCTCGATCTCGTGTTCGCGTCCGATCATGTGATCGCCTGGTAGCAGACCGCCCTCGCTCCGTTCGGGACGATCCATATCCGCTCGCCTCGCCTCCGGCTGCGGCTCGCCACTTTCCATATCCGCTCGCCTCGCCTCCGGCTGCGGCTCGCCACTTTCCATATCCGCTCGCCTCGCCTCCGGCTGCGGCTCGCCAATCATTGGTCCCGAAACTCCTCGTGCCACTTCATCTGGATGGCCTCGAGGAGGCCCTCGTTCGAGGCTTTGGGGTCGTCGTCGAAGTCCTCGAGCGCCACCACCCACTTGTGCAGGTCGGTGAACCGCACGGCGAGTGGATCCGTGTCCGGGTGTGCCTCCATCAGCGCGATGGCGATGTCCTCGGCGTCACTCCACTTCATTTGGGTATCTCCACGACGACGTCGCCCTGCACGATCGCCTGGCAGCCCAGCCGCGAGTGGAGCGTGAGCCCCTCCGCGGTGTCGAGCCGATCCTCCTCGTCCGCCTCCATGGGCGAGAGATGATCCTCTCCCTCCCGCACGATCACGTGGCAGGTGGTGCAGGCGCAGGAGCCACCGCAGTTGTGCTCGAGGGCGATGTCGTGCGCGAGCGCGATGTCGAGCACCGAGCCCGGCTTGCCGTGGTCGGCCAGCGGGTACTTTTCGTCGTCCACCTCGACCGTCACGTCCTGGGGCAGGAACGTCACTTTGTGCTTCGCCATCAGGAAGACTCCAGGATGCGGTCCGCCCGCTTGGAGGCCAGCGCGCCCTTGAGGGCGGCGTCCATCATGGCCTCGGCCAGTCGCTCCGTGGCCTTGTTCACCGCGGTGGTGCGCTCGTGGATGAGCTCGCGGTCGTCCCCCCCGCGCGCGCGGCGGAGGGTGGCGACGGCGTCGCGGATGCGCTCGAGCTCGCCGGGCTCGGCGAGCTGCGACCCCTGCGTGAGCGCCCGCTCCACGTGGTTGATCACGTTGTCCGCTTCCGTCCTCGCCTCGATCAAGAGCCGCGCGGCCACGTCGGCTTCGGCGTGCTCGAAGGACTCGTCGACCATGCGCTCCACCTCGGCCTCGGTGAGGCCGTAGGTCGGACGCACCTCGATGGACGCTTCCTTGCCGGTACGGAGCTCCTTGGCGTGGGCCTGGAGGATGCCATTGGCGTCGATGAGGAAGGTCACCTCGATCTTCGGCATCCCCGCGGGCATGGGGTCGATGCCGCGCAATTCGAAGCGGGCGAGCGAGCGGTTGTCCCGGGCCAGCTCGCGCTCACCTTGCAGCACGTGCAGATCTACCACCGTCTGCCCGTCCACCGAGGTCGTGAACTGCTCCTTCGCCATGGTCGGGATGGTGGTATTGCGTGCGATGAGAATACTCACGATGCCGCCGAGCGTCTCGATGCCCAGGGACAGGGGGGTGACGTCGAGGAGCAGCATGTCGGTGATGCCGCCGGCGAGGATCTGCGCCTGCACCGCCGCTCCCAGCGCCACCACCTCGTCGGGATTGAGCTGGCTGTGCGGGGTCCTGCCGAAGAGCTCCTGCACCCGGCGCCGCACCAGCGGCACGCGAGTCGAGCCCCCCACCAGCACCACCTCGTCCACCTGCTCGCGGGAGAGACCGGCGTCCTTCAGGGCCTGACGGCACGGGCCGAGCGTCGACTCCACGAGCGACGCGATGCGCGCCTCGACGTCGGCGCGGGTGAGGTCCCGGCGATAGACGAAGTCGCCGAACGGGATGGCCAGATGGGTCCGCTCCTCGAAGGACAGGCGACACTTGGCCGCTTCGACGGCGAGGCGCAGCTCCTGCCGGGCCTCGGGATCGCCCGCGAGATCCGCGCCGTGGACCGTCTGGATGTCCTCGAGCAGCCAGCTCACGAGGGCGAGATCGAAGTCGTCGCCGCCCAGGTGCGTGTTGCCGTTCGTGGCGAGCACCTCGAACACCCCGTCCTTCACCCGGAGGATCGAGATGTCGAAGGTCCCGCCGCCAAGGTCGTAGACGGCGATCAGGCCCTCGGTGCGGCGCTGCAGCCCGTAGGCGAGCGAGGCCGCGGTCGGCTCGTTGACGATGCGGACCACGTCGAGCCCGGCGATTCGGCCCGCGTCCTTGGTGGCCTGGCGCTGGCTGTCGTTGAAGTACGCGGGCACGGTGACCACCGCCTGCTCGATCTTCTCCCCCAGCGCCGCCTCCGCCTGCTGCCGGAGCGCGCGCAGGACCTGGGCGGAAACTTCCGGCGGCGTCACCTCGCGGTCGTCGACGCGGATGCGCACGATCTCTGAGGCGGGCACGACCTGAAATGGGAGATGGCTCAGCTCGCCCTCGACGTCCTCGTAACCCCGCCCCATGAGCCGCTTCACCGAGTAGATCGTCCGGTGGGGCTGGCGCGCGAGCTGCCGGCGCGCCGCCTCACCCACCAGCACGCCCGCCGGCGTGTACGCGACGATCGAGGGCAGGAGCGCCCGCCCCTCCACGTCCGGGATCACGCGCGGGACACCGTGCTGGTCGACGTACGCGACCAGGCTGTTGGTGGTCCCGAGATCAATGCCGACGATGCGAGACATGTTGCTCCTGATCCTCTCCGAGCGCGTCGCTCAAGTCATCGATGACGGTGCGGAGATAGGCGCGCGCGGCCAGCCGCTCCTTGAACCACGTGAGGAGCGGCTGCCGGTCCCCGCCCGCGTCCACCGCAGCGTCCCACTCCGCCGCCCGGCCCACCAGCGCGTCGTCCTCCGCTTGCCGGCGGGCCGCCAGGCGCTCGCGCTCGCCGCGCAGGCGCTCACGCGCCGACTCGTCGAGCTCGCCGGCCCGCGCCTCCTCGAGGGCCTCCTGCACTTCGAGCATCTCCTCCAGGAGGTCCCGCGGAGCCTTGGGCCGACTCGCCGAGCCCTCGCGCGTGTCCCGGCCCTCCTCCAGCGCGATCAGGTACTCCACGCGCCGGATGGGATCGCGGAGCGCGCGGTACGCGCGATTCACCAGCGCCGAGCGCGCGAGGGTCGCCGCCTGCACCGCCTCGTCTGCCCCCTGGTGAAAGTCCGGGTGATGGACGCGGCTCAGCTCGTAGAAGCGGCGGCGGAGGGCTTCGCCATCCACCGTCAGCTTCCGGGGCAGTTCGAACACCGCGAAGTAGTCGTCCATGGTCTCTCGCTCACAAAATGCGAACGGGCCCGCCCCGGGCCCGTCGTGCGCCGCGTTCCCGGGCCGCGGGCTAGGCCGAGAACGAGGTCCCACAGCCGCAGCTCGATTTCGCCTGCGGGTTGATGAAGGTGAACCCGCCCTGCAGCCCCTCGGTGACGTAGTCCAGCGTGGTGCCGTTCAGATACAGGTAGCTCTTGGTGTCCACCACCACCGTGACCCCGTCGAGCTCGAATTTCTTGTCGTGCTTCCCCATCTCGGTATCGAACTCCAGCGAGTACGACAGCCCGGAGCAGCCTCCGCCCTTCACGCCCATGCGCAGGAATACCGGCTGCGACTGCTCCGCTATGAGCTTCTTGACCTGCTTCGACGCCTTGTCGGTCAGCGTCAGTGCCATGAGAGTTCGCTCCTCCTCCGCTATTAGGACGCGCCGCGCTCCGCTCCGGCTTCGCTGTTGCTCCACTTGTCCTTGTAGTCGGCGAGCGCGGCCTTGATGGCGTCCTCGGCGAGCACCGAGCAGTGGATCTTCACCGGAGGCAGCTTCAGCTCGTTGACGATGTCGGTGTTCTTGATCTTCGCCGCCTCGTCGACCGTGCGCCCCTTGAGCCACTCCGTGGCGAGGCTCGACGAGGCGATGGCGCTGCCGCAGCCGAAGGTCTTGAACTTCGCGTCCTCGATAACACCCGTCTCGACGTTCACCTTGATCTGGAGCTTCATGACGTCGCCGCACTCGGGCGCGCCCACCAGCCCCGTCCCCACCCCGGGGGTCTCCTTGGTGAAGGACCCCACGTTGCGGGGATTGTTGTAGTGATCGACGACCTTATCGCTATAGGCCATGGTTCCGGACCCCCCTATTCGGCCTTCCACTTGATGGTCTTGAGATCGACGCCTTCCTTGGCGAGCTCGTAGAGCGGCGACATCTCGCGAAGCCGCGTGACGACGTCCACCGTGCGTCGCCCTACGAAGTCCACTTCCTCCTCGGTGCTGAACCGATGGAGGCCGAAGCGGATCGAGGAGTGCGCCAGCTCCGAGTCCACCCCCAGCGCCGAGATGACGTACGACGGCTCCAGAGTGGCCGAGGTACACGCCGAGCCCGAGGACAGCGCCACTTCCTTGTTGAGCCCCATCAGCACCGACTCGCCTTCCACGTAGGCGAACGAGATATTCAGGTTGTGGGGCAGGCGCCGGTCCGGATGACCGTTGAGGTACGCCTCGTCGACCTTCGAGAGGATGGCGTCCTGAAGGCGGTCACGCAGACCGGCCAGCCGCCGCGATTCTTCGGGCATGACCTCCCGGCAGATCTCCGCCGCCGCGCCGAAGCCCACCGTCAACGGCACCGGCACCGTGCCCGATCGCATGCCGCGCTCGTGGCCTCCGCCGTCGATCATGGGAGCGAGGCGCACGCGCGGATTCTTGCGGCGCACGTAGAGGGCCCCCACGCCCTTGGGGCCGTAGAGCATGTGCGAGGTGCAGGAGAGCAGGTCGATGCCCATCGCCTCCACGTCCACCGGGACCTTGCCCACCGCCTGGGTGGCGTCGGTGTGGAATACGATGCCCTTTTCCTTGGCGAGCTTGCCGATGGCCGCGGCATCCTGCACCGTGCCGATCTCGTTGTTGGCGAGCATCACCGACACCAGGATGGTCTTCTCCGTAAGGGCGGCCCGTAGCGCCTCGGGATCCACGAGGCCGTCGGCCCCGACCGGGACGTAGGTCACCTCGAAGCCCTGACGCTCCAGCCGCTTGCACACGTCGAGCCCCGCCCGCTGCTCGATGACGCTGGTGACGATATGGTTGCCCTTCTCGCGGTACATCTCGGCCACGCCCTTGAGGGCGAGGTTGATCGACTCCGTGCCTCCCGAGGTGAACACGAGCTCCTTGGGATCGCGCGCGCCGATGAGCCCGGCGATGGCACCCCGGGCCCGGTCCACCGCGGCCTCCGCCTCCCAGCCGAACGGGTGATTGCGGCTGGCGGGATGGCCGAACTTCTGGGTGAAGTAGGGAATCATCGCCTCGAGGACGCGTGGGTCCACCGGGGTGGTGGACTGACTATCCATGAAGATCGGCAGCTTCAACGCCATGGGGCCTCGTCTCCCTCTCGGTCAGCTCGCCGTGGTCAGCGCGGACACCGGCACCACCGCCGTGTCCGGCGGCAGCCCGGCCGACGCCAGCTCGGCCAGAGTCATGGAATCCAGTAGCGAGCTGATGCTCGCCTGAATCTTTTGCACGGGCAGCCGCAGGTTACAGCGCGAGTACTGCGGACAGTGATCGTCGACCATGCAGCTCACGATGCGCACCGGTCCTTCGAGCGCCCGCACCACCTGCCCCACCGTGATCTCGGTGCGGGGCCGAGCCAGGACATAGCCGCCCTTGGGCCCGTTGTGCCCCACGATGAGCTTGCCCTTGGCCAGGCGCTGCAAGATCTTCGCGAGCAGCTCGGACGGAATGTTGAACTCCTCGGCGATACGCTTGGCGCTCACCGCGGTGTCGTCCGGCTGGGCGGCGATGTAATGGATCGCCATCAGACCGTAGTCCGCGCGCTTGGTGAACCGCAGCATCTCCGCTCCTGTCTAAGTCCGACTAATTTGATCGCCGACCGTTCTAGTCGGAGTTTGCCTCCGGATCTAGGGAAAGTCAAGCATTGACCGGAAGTTGGGCGGAGCGGCTACCCTTGCGCCCAGGCGTCACGGAGCCGGCTGGCTGCAGCCTCCGGGGCGGTGTCGGTCACATAGATACCCCCGACCCGCTTGAGCCGCTCCGGTCCCGGTATCACCCCGATATGCCAGTGATAATCATCCGCCAGCGTGGCCCATTCCCCGGCCAGGACCTTGGCACCCCGGTTGGGGGCCGTGTAGAGCGTCATCTCCACGGAGGGATCGCCGAGGGCGCGAGCCAGGGTACGGAAGCAGCCCGCGACCATCCGGGCCAGATCGGCCACGAGGTCGCCCGACAGGGCATCCTCATACGCGGCGGCGTGCTGCCGCGGCAGGATCCACAGCTCGAATGGGCCTCGCCCGGCATAGGGCACCACCGCGAGGAATCGCTCCGACTCGTGCACCACCCGCTCCGCGTCGGCCAACTCCTGCCGGACGATGTCGCAATAGATGCAGCGGCGCTTGTACTGGTAGTATTCGCGGGCCTCGTCCAGCTTGCGCCGCACCTCGTCAAAGATGATCGGGATGGCGGTGATCCGCGAGTAGGGATGGATAATGCGCGAGCCGGGGATGCGGTGCCGGCGCGTCACCAGGATGTCCCGGATCGCGAGGTCGCGCTTGAGATCGCGGATCCGCTCCCCGTACATCCACAGCACTTGCTCCCACTGTGCGAGCGGCATGCTTCCGGGCGTCTCGTCGTGGTCGGGGCTCTCGATGACGAGCTCGCTCGCCCCGCGCGGTGTGATCTTGTCGTAGAGGCCGACGCCCTCGCGGTCGAGCGGCAGCTCGATCCGGAAGTAGGGATCTGCCTCGGGAATGACCCGCACCGACCATCCGGGACCGTTGCCCGGCGAACCGTCCTTGCGATACGACGCGATCTCCTTCGGGGTGAGGCCCTCGTTGCCGGGGCAGAACGGGCATTCGGGATGTGCTGGCGGCGCGGCGCCGGAGGGGCGGACGAGCACCCATTGTCCGCGCGTGGGATCCTTGCGGAGATCGCTCATGGCCGGGTCAACATAGAAAAGTCACCCCGACAAGTCAACCGAACGGCTGCACGCTCCGGTCGCGATGACCGGGTAATCGTTAGCCGCCTCGTGGGGTCGTGTTGCGCCCAGCCTCTCAAAAACGGCCGTGCGCGCCGGGAGATACGACGAGGCATGGATCTTGTACCGGTCTCGTCCATGACCTATCTGCCCACCGCGCCGAGCGGCTTCATCAGCCCTTTGCGCCGAGCCAAGCCGCGCCAAGAGACAGCGATTGCCCGGCGGCGCTATCGACGCGCGCTCGTCGCCTTGGCTCGGGCCGGAATCCCCCACGTCGTGGGCGGGGCGTATGCCATGGAGCGCTACACGGGCATCGCCCGCTGGACGAAAGACCTGGACATCTTCATCCTGCCGCGCGACGTCGAGGGCGCGCTCGAGAGGCTGCGCGCGGCCGGCTTCGAGACGGAGGTCCCCTACCCGCACTGGCTGGCCAAGGCGTACGCCGCCCGCGACTTCGTCGACCTCATCTTCAGCTCGGGGAACGGCATCGCCCAAGTGGACGACGAGTGGATCCAGCACGGCACCCCGGACACGGTGCTGGGCGTGCCCGTGCGGCTCTGCCCGCCCGAGGAGATGATCTGGTCGAAGGCCTTCGTGGCCGAGCGCGAACGGTACGACGGTGCCGACATCGCCCATTTGATTCGCGCGGGCCACGACGACCTCGACTGGGAGCGGCTGCTCCGGCGCTTCGGCGAGCGGTGGCGGCTGCTCTTGAGCCACCTCGTACTGTTCGAGTTCGTCTATCCGAGCGAGCCGGCGCCACGCGCCCGCGCCCTCGCCCGCCGCCTGGCTCGCCGCCTCGCCGAGGAGAGCGACCCGACGGACGAAGTGTCGGTTTGCCAGGGCACCTTGCTGTCGCGCGCCCAGTACTTGCCCGACATCACCCTCTGGGGCTACGCCGACGCCCGGCTGGCGCCGCGCGGCCGCATGAGCGAGGAGGACGTGGCGTGCTGGACGGCGGCCGTGCGCCAGGACGAGGAGGCCCGCGATGCGCATCGCGGCGGTGGGTGATCTCCACTGCGGGGTGGGCGCGCAGGGGACGTTCGAGCCTCTGTTCGCGGCGATGAGCCGGGCCGCTGATGCGCTCGTGCTCGCCGGCGACCTCACCGATCTCGGCCTCCCGGAGGAAGCGCAAACCCTCGCGCGCGAGCTGCGGACGGCGACCCCGACTCCGGTGCTCGCGGTGTTGGGCAACCACGACTTCGAGTCGGGCGCCGCCGACAAGGTGCGCATGATCCTCGAAGAGGCCGGCGTGATCGTGCTCGATGGGACGAGCCACGTCGTGGGTGACGTGGGCTTCGCCGGGGTGAAGGGGCTCGGCGGGGGGTTCGGCCAGCGCGCGCTCCAGCCCTGGGGCGAGGACATCATGAAGCGTCTCGTGCACGAGGCGGTGGCGGAGGCGCTCAAGCTCGAGACCGCTCTTGCCCGGCTCCGCACGCCCATCCGGGTCGCGGTGCTCCACTACGCGCCGGTGCGCGAGACGGTGGAGGGCGAGCCGCCCGAGATCTTCCCCTTCCTGGGCTCGAGCCGCCTCGAGGAGCCCTTGGTCCGCTATTCGGTCGCGGTCACCGTGCACGGGCACGCCCATCATGGAGCCCCGGAGGGAAAGATCCAGTCCGGGGCGCCGGTCTACAACGTCTGCTACCCGTTGCTCCGGGCCGCGTCACCGGAGCAGCCGTTCCGGCTCATCGATCTGGGGGTGGCCGCCCGACGCGAAACCGGCCAGGACGCGGCGGCGACCGCCGAGGCCGAGGAGAAGAGCCGCGCGTGAGCGCGCTCAGTCCTTGTACTGGCTCTTCAGCTTGCGGAGGTGGAGCACCGCGACGTCCACCCAGTCCTTCTCGCTGGGCAGCGCGCTCGCGAGCTTGATGTAGCGCTCCCAGAGCGCGATGGCCTCGCGCGGGTCCACCTTCTCGTACACTAGCGCCATGTTGTAGAGCGCGCCGGTGTGCTTGTCGTCCTGCTCGACCACCTTCTTGTACTCGCCAATCGCGTCCTGGTAGAGTCCCTTCTCCTCGTAGACCTCGGCGAGGCCCAGGCGCGCCTCCACGTAGCGGGGATCGAGGTCGATGGCCTTCTTGTACGAGTTGACCGCCTCGTAGTAGAGCTGCTTCTCGCCGTAGTAAATCTTGCCGAGACTCACGTGCACGCGGGGGTTGTAGGGGTTGTTCGTGAGCGCCTTTTGATAGGCGTTCACCGCGCCGTCGATGTCTCCCTTGGCGGCATTGGCGTCGCCCAGCCCCGCGTAGGCCTCCGCATAGAACGGCCGCAGCTCAAGCGCCTTCGTGTAGGCCTCGATAGCCTGGTCGAACAGCCGGCGCGGCGCGGTGAGGAAGAGGTCACCGAGCGCCTTGTACGGCTCGGGGTAGGCGGGGTCCAGCTGGGTCGAGGCGCGGAACTGCGCCGCGGCCTTCCAGCGATTGCCGAGCGTCTGGTGCACCACGCCGAGGGCGTACTGAGCCACCACGAACTGGGGATCTAGCTCGACTGCGCGCCCCAGCAGCTCCACCGCGGTCTCGTTGCCCTCCTGGTTGTTCCGGTAGCTGGCGATCTGCCCCTTGATGTAGGCCTCGTACGCCCGGGTGGACGCGGTCGGCGCCGCGAACTTCTGCATGCGCGTGACCTCCCCGTCGCTCGCGGGAATCTTCATCGCTTTCGCGTAGGCGACCGGCAGCGGCCGGAGCCGCTCCATGAGCTTGCCTTCGGGCACCACGACCGGGTCCAGGTTGGTGCGCGCCGGATTGCCGCCGGCGAGCTCCACCAGGCGCGGCTGGATCGAGAGCTCGCCAGAGGTCCGGCGAACCTCACCGTACACTGCGAGATCGGCGTTGAGGGCCCGGGCGGCGGCGAGCGCGGCCGCATCGTCCCACGCCTCGGGCTGCGACACGCTCCGGAGCCGACCGCGCTCGATCTGAACGAGCGCCGGTAGCTGGGCGAGGGACAGGCGCAGGCTCTCGGCCACGCCTTCTCCGAGCCACTGCTCTTCGCGCCCGAGCTCGACCGGGGCGAAGGGCAGGATCAGCACGCTGCGCGACTTCGCTGCGGCCGGGGCCGCAAGCAGCAGGACGGCCAGAAGGCCGGCGAGCGCGGTCCAGCTAGACCGAGTCCCGCGGAGTGCCATGTCCGGGTCCTCCTTGCCTCCGAAGCCGCGGAAAACGCTCGGCGAGCCGGCCGAGCAGGCCGGGACCGACACGGCGCAGCGCGATCTCCGGGATCAGCATCACGGCCACGAGCCCGACCAGCCAGGGCCAGAGGTCCAGGGTCAGCCGCGAGCGCCGCCGGGCCTGCAAAAACGCGTCGCGCGGCTGGGCGAGCATCCCGCCGCCAGTCAGCTCGGACAGCTCCCGCAGCAGGACCTCGTCCACCCCGAGCTCCTTGAACTCTTGGGAGTACGGTACCACTAGTCCGGCGAGCTGGGACCCCACCATTTGCTCCCCGCGCCGCTGCGCCATCCCGACCAGGTACACGCCCTCGCGGTCCGCCGGGAAGCGGCCCCGATACCGGCCGGGCCCGACCTGCTCGAGCTCGATGACCGTGCGCTGCTTGTTGGGCGCGACGACGCCGACCTGCGAGTCCAGGAAGTTGATGAACTCGCCCTTGGGATCGACGGCGTCCACCAGCACCTCGCCCGTCTCGTCATTCCGCTGCACTGTCGCCACCGTGTCGCTCCGGGTCCCGGTGCGGAGCGTCCAGCGCACGAGCTGCGACCAGAACTTGTTGAAGCCGCTCCAGCGCATCCACAGCACTGCCCACTTGGCCTTGGCGTCCGAAGTGAAGGCGGCGCTGCGCCCCAGCCCGTAGCGCCACGTCGCGAGGAGCGGATCTTCCTGGTGCGTCATCAGCACCATGTCCGCGGTGCCCTTGAGCGAGGTCGCGACGTAGCCCCCGAGCGGAGGCGCCTCTTTCCAGTCGATGTCTTGGATCGCCTCGTGCGCCGGCGAGCCGACTGTCGGTTTGAACGGCTGCTCGATGAGCGAAGCCTTGGACGCGAGCTGGGTCTCGAGGGTGAAGATCCGCGGGATCGTGCTGTCGTCCTCGGTGTAGTAGAAGCGCCCGCGTCCCCATTTGGCGATGTCGAACATCAGCTGCGCGTCGGCATCCTTGCCGATGGCCACCGAGGACACCGTGATCTTGTCCTTGGACATCCGGCGGATCAGTCCGGCGAAGTCTCCGCGGGTCATCTGGCCGTCGGACAGGAAGATCACGTGCTTGAGGAGGGCCGGGCGCTCGAACAGCACCTGGTATGACTCCTTCAGCGCGGGATAGCCGTCGGTTCCACCCCCTGCCTTGATGGTGGCGATGGCGTTGTGAATGGCTTGCTTGTCCTTGGCGGAGCGGACAGGCGAGTCCCAGATGAACTCGGTGTCCCAGCTCATCACGCCGACCTCGTTGCGCTCGTCAAGGAGATCGACCACGAGGTGCGAGGCTTCCTTGGCGATGTCGAGCTTGGTGACCTTGGAGTCCGTGGTCATGGCCATCGAGCCGGAGCGATCGATGGAGAGCACCACCGCGAGGCTCGGAATCTCCAGCTTCTGCTTGACCTCCATGGTCACGGGAAGCGCTTCCTCGACCGGGGTGCGGTAGTAGCCGCCGAGGCCGAAGCTCTCCTCGCCGCCCAGCATGATCAGCCCGCCGCCCTGGTCGCGGACGTAGTCGCGGATGTTCTCCATCTGCTTCTTGGTCATCTTCAGCGACGAGACGTTGGAGAGGATCACGCCGTCGTACTTCTGGAGACCCGCCAGCTCCTTCGGGATGCGATCGGCCTCCACCACCTCCACGTCCACGTGTTGCGCGCGGAGCACGGCGGAGAGAGTCTGGGCCTGGGCGCGGTCCTTCTCGGCGAGGAGCACGAGGGGCCGGCCGCGCACCACCACGGTGCCGACCGCTCGATTGTTGTCCTCGATGGTGTCGCCCTCGACGTCGATCGAGGCCTGGTAGACGTGGATACCACTCTGCTCGAGGGACTGCTTGTAGGTGTAGACGTTCTTTCCCGCGCTCAAACGCACGACCTGCGAGCCGAGGAACTCACCGTTGCGGAACAGGGAGAGCCGGCCCTGGGTGTCGCTCTGACTCCACGCCACCACCTTGGCCTGGAAGGGTTCGCCGAACTTCACCTCGGTCGGTAGCACCATCGACTCGACGACCACTTCCTGCTTGAAGTCGAGCGGCGCCGGCACGTAGTAGATGTCCGCGCCCGCGTCCTTCGCCGCCTGCGCCACCGCGAGGGCATTGCCGGCGTTCTGGCGCCCGTCGGTGAGAAGGACGAAGCGGTTGGCGTGGCCGGGCGGCGCGGTGGCGAGGGCGAGCTGCAGGGCCTGCGCCAGGTTCGTCCCACGTCCGCCCACCTCTACCTGCGGACGATCCAGCCGCGGCGACGGCCGCAGCGGCTGGTCCACCACCGCCTCCTGGCCGAACACGATGAGACCGGCCTGATCGCCCGACTGCAGCGACTGGGCGGCCTGGGCGGCGAAGCGGAACGCGTTCTCGCGCGCGGCCAGGCTCACGCTGTCGGAGACGTCCATCATGAACAGCACGTTCAGCCGGTCCACCCACCGCGGAATGGTGGGCCGGGCGAGCGCGAGGATCAGGACGGCGAGGAGGGCGCAGCGAAGGCCCAGCGCCCAGCGATCGCCCGTCGTGAACGGTAGACCGTACCGGCCGCCGGTCTGGCGCCGCCAGTAGAGAAAGCCTTCGAGGGCGAAGATCAGGAGAGCGAACAGCACGAAGTACTGCCAGATCTCGCGCTGCACCGGCACCGGCGGAACGTCGGGGCGTGCGCCCTCCACGAAGGTGGGCACGGGGCGCGGTGTGAGGTCCGACTCCTCGGCGCTCGCGATGTTGACCGCGACCTTGGTCTCCCCGCGGGACGTCGCGATGCGATAGACCCCGACCTCATCGGTCTCGGTGAAGCTCGCCAGGCCCCGCGCCACCTGCGCGGACACCACACGGCCGGACGGCGTGGTCACGCTCGCGCTCGTCACGCCGTGCTCCACCGGCAGCAGGATCGGATTGCCGGTGGCGAGCTGCAGGCTCGACTGGTCCAGCCCCGCCGGGTGCAGCCACCGGAGGCTCTTCGAGAGCATGAGGGGGAACGCCACCCGCAACGGGAAATCGGTCCGGAACAGGTCGAAGCCGAAGAACACTGCCTTCCGGTCGCGCTCTTCCAGGAGGTAGATGAGGGGGCCACCGACCGCCTCGACCAGGGTCTTGCCCGGCGCCAGGGGCCGCACTCGCATGGCCTCCTCGATGGCGACCTTGGCGAAGTCGATCTGCCGCATGATGGGGTGGGTGCGGTCCCAGTCCATGATCACCGGCGACTCGAGGCGGCCCAGCACCTCGATGGGCACGTCGGGCGGCGCGGTGTTCACGAGCACGAAGCGACCGCTCCCGATGCGAGCCGGGCTCGCCCCGTCCACTACCACGACGTCGAAGCCCTCCATGCCGCCTTGATAGGCGTCAGGGGTCCGCACCTCGAGCTTCACCTGGGGATCGCTCTTGAGTACCTTCTCGAGGAAGAGGTTGCCCGGGCTCACCAGGAGCACCGCGATGTCGCGCGGCGGCGGAATCACCGCGTAGGCAACGTTGTCGGCTTCGAGGTCGTCGCTGACGTCGAGCCGCGCGCGCACCACGCCGCCGCCGGGATGGCTGAACGGCAGCACCACCGCCCGCCGCACGTTGGGCTCGAGCGTGAGGGACTTCTCCGCGATCAGGTCCGAGTCCAGGTGCAGGGTGAACGACAGCGTCTGCGCTTCGTCCGAGAAGTTCACCACCGAGAGGAATGCCTGCGAGTCGAAGGCCCCGAAGTAGTTCCGGCGGATCGCGAGATTCGTGATCGCGACGTTCCGGCCCCGTTGGCCGACCCCGACCCACCGCACTCGCACGTCCTCCGCCTGCCCCTTGATGGCATCGGGGTGGGAGCCGTCGGTGAAGACGTGGATCTCCGCGCGCGGATCGGGCCCCACGAGCGCACGGGCGGTGCGGATGGCGTCGCCGAGGCGGTTGGGCAGGTCGTGGCCCTGGGCGCTGCGGAGCCCGCTCACGACCTGGTCGCGGGCGCGCGTGAACGGCACCAGCACCTTCGGCTGCACGTCGGCCTCGATCACCATGACCTCCGCGCCCTCTCCCAGCCGGCTCACGAGGCCGAGGGCTTCCCGCTGGGCGCGGACGAAGCGCGAGGGAGAGACGTCGGTGGCCTTCATCGACGCGGAGGCGTCCAGCACGACCACGACCTTCTTCGCGCCGTAGCCGCTCACCGTGACCGCGGGCCGCGCGAGGGCGAGGGTCAGCGCGAGCAGGGCGAGGATCTGCAGCAGCATGAGCGGGTCACGCTGGAGCCGCTGGAAGAACGCCGACGCCTCGCGATCGCGCAGGGACGAGTCCCACAGGAGCAGGCTCGACACCATCTGCTGCCGGCGGCGGACCTTCAGGAAATACAGGAGGAGCAGCGGGACGGCGAGCGTGGCGAGGAGGAACGAGAGAGGCGAGAGGAAGCTCATCCGACGAGGAATCCCTTCAGCTGGCGGAGCATGAACTCTTCGACCGGGGTGTCGGTGACGACCCGGTGATAGCCGATCTCGTTGGCGCGGCAGAAACCCTCGGCGCGCTCGAGGAAGTCGCGCAGCCGACCGCGGTACACCCGCATGGCCTCGGCATCGAGGGTGAGGTCGCGCGTCTCGCCGGTCTCGACGTCCTCCAGCCGCAGGTCTCCGCCACCGACGGGGTTCATCTCCTCCGTGGCGAGGAGGTGGATCACATGGAGGTCGTGGCGGTGCTCGAGCAGGGTCTTGAGGCCACGCTCGTAGCCGCCCGGGTCCATGAGATCGGAGATGAGGACGGCCAACCCCGGCTCCCGCGTGCGCAACCCCCAGGCGCCGAGCGCCTCGCTGAGCGAGGTGCCGCCGGCGGGGCGCGCCCGGGAGAGGAAGTCCATGAGGGGCAGGATCTGGCTGCGCCCCCGCGAGGGACCCACGCCGTCGGCGAGCCGCTCGCGCACCATGCCCACGCCCACGCGTTCGAGATTGACGAGCCCCACGAAGCCGAGCCCGGCGGCCAGCTTGGCGCCGTAGCTGAGCTTGCTGGGCGCGCCAAAGCCCATGGACGCGGATGCGTCGAGGAGGATGTTGAGGCAGAGATCCTCCTCGTCCACGAACAGCTTGACGTAGAGCCGGTCCAGCCGGCCGTAGATGTTCCAGTCGACGTAGCGGAGATCGTCGCCGTGTCCGTAGGGACGGTAGTCGGAGAATTCGACGCTGATGCCCTTCCGGGGGCTCCGGCGCTCGCCCTTGACGCGGCCACGGAACGCCCGTCGCGACAGCAGGGCGAGCCGCTCCAGCTGCGCCAGAAAATCCGGCGACAGCAGCTCCTGCCCTCGAGCGGTCGTGGGCACGACGCTACTTTTCGTCCAGCGACTGGAAGTACTGCTTCACCTGGCTTTGATAGTCGCGCGGCACCTGCTCGCGCGCGATCGCCTCCTCCATCATCTTCCGGTACTGGCCGACCACGCCGAGGTACTGCAGACGCGACGGCGTGTTGGCCCCCCGCCCCACGAGGTTCGTATCCATCCCCTCTTTCTTCCCGCTCCGCGACTGGCCCTCCACGCCCACATCGAAGGGGCTGGCGCGCAAGCGCTGGGTGGGATCGCCCTTGGGGCTGCCGCTCTTGCCCTTGCCGGGGAAGAGCCCTTCGCCCTCGGGGAAATCTCCCTCGTCGCCAGGCCCGCCCGCGTTCTGGCCGCGTGCGTTACCGCGCTGACTGCCCCGCCGCTCGCTTTCGCGCCCGCCCTTGAGGCCCTTGCCGTCGCGGCCCGACTCCTCCATGGAGCGGAGCTTGTTCAGCGCGCGCTCCATCGCCTCCATGGCCTTGTCGTTCTGCCCGCTCTCCATCGCCTCCATGCCTTCGTTGATGTCCCCGGCCCACGGCGAGCCCTGGCCGGCGCCGCCCTTGCGGCCGAGCTTCTCCATCTCGTTGAGCAGCTCGCGCATCTTCTCAGGCGAGAACTGGTCGCCCTTGAGCCCGCTCCGCAGCTCCTTGGCCTTCTGGAAGAGCGCCTTGCTCTGGGTCTGCGTGAAGTCGCGCTGGAGATCGGGAAGCCGGTCCACCTGCTCGAGCATGCGGATGCGCTCGTCGCCCTTCTTGAGGAAGGCGTTGAAGTCCGACGCCTTCGCGCCGAGCGAGGTGTCCTTGAACACCGCGGCGAGATCGCCGCCCTGGGTCGGGGCGCCGCCGCCCTGGCGCGGCGAGAGCGTGCGCTCCTGCAGGTCCGCGCGCGGCAGCGCCTCGCGCCGGGCGGCACGGGCCTTCTCGTCCGACTCGATCTTGCCGGTGCGATCGGCGGGCTTCACGTCGTCGTCGTCGGCCTTGACGGTGAAGTTGGGCAGGCCACCGGTGGGGAGCGGGATCGGCGGCGCGAGGGCGAGGATCAGGCCCAGCGCGAGGGGGACCGGCACGAGCTTCGCCTCGCGGGGCAAAAGGCGGGGAATGATGCGGCGGCCGTCCCGGGCCTCGACCCGCGCCACCGCGTCGACAACAAGCGCGTCGACCAGCGGGGTCCGCTCGGGATGGTCCGCCCACTCCAGCGCGGTGGCGACGCGATCCTGGAATCCGAAGCCGCGGTCGGCGAGACGCGCCGCCTCCGCGAGTGTCACGGGCCGGAGCCAACCCCAGAGCGCGCCGGCCGCCGCGCCCAGGACAAGGAGGCCGCCCGCCACCACGAAGGCCAGGGTCCCCAGCGACTCCCGGAACACGAGGGGTACCGCGCCCGCGATCGCGCCCACGAAGAGGCCACGCAGCGCCCAGAACTCCGCGCGGCGCAACCGCACCTCGCGCACGACCTGCCGTACCAGCCGCTCAAGCACCTTCGGTTCGGGCATGCTCCCTTCCCTCGGCCCCGCGGGCCCTAGCGAACGAACGCGTCCTTCCCCGCCGTGCTCAGCGACTCGGCCGCTTCCACCAGCTGACTGATGAGGGTGTCGGACTCGACGCCCTCCGCCTCGCCCTCGAAGTTCAGGATGATGCGGTGTCGGAGCGCCGGGGCGGCCATCGCCCGGAGGTCCTCCACGCTGACGTTGTACCGGCCCTCGGCCAGCGCGCGCACCTTCGCCCCGAGCACCAGAGCCTGGGCGCCGCGCGGGCTCGCGCCGTAGCGGATGAAGCGGCGCGCCGCCTCCGGCGCGCGATCCCACTGCGGGTGGCTCGCGAGCACGATCAGCGAGGCGAGGTCGCGCACGTGCGAGGCGAGCGGCACCTCCCGCACGAGCTCGCGGAACGTGAGCACCTGGGGCCCCGTCATCACCCGCTGCACCTCGACCTCGCGGGGCCGTGTGGTGCGGTCGATGATCTCGGTCAGCTCCTCGAGGGCGGGATAACGCACGCGCAGCTTGAAGACGAAGCGGTCGAGCTGCGCCTCGGGCAAGGGATACGTGCCTTCCATCTCGATCGGGTTCTGCGTGGCGAGCACGAAGAACGGCGACGGCAGCGGATGCGCCGCGCCCGAGACGGTGACATTGCCTTCCTGCATGCCCTCGAGCAATGCGGACTGCGTCTTCGGAGTGGCGCGGTTCACCTCGTCGGCGAGGAGGATGTGGCCGAAGATGGGGCCGCGCTGGAACTGGAAGTGCTTCCGCTGCTCGGCGTCCTCCACGATGATGTTCGTCCCGATGATGTCGCCCGGCATCAGGTCCGGGGTGAACTGGATGCGCGAGAACGTGAGGTCCAGGCACTCGGAGAGCGTCTTGATCAGCAGCGTCTTGCCGAGGCCGGGGACGCCCTCGAGCAGCACGTGGCCGCCTGCGAAGAGGCTGACCAGGACGTGGCTCACCACATCGTCGTGGCCGACGATGACTTTCTGCATCTCGCCGCGGAGGGACTGGAACGCTTCGACGAAGGCCTGGACGCGCTGCTCTTGCGTCGCGGCGGGCTGCGGGGACTGGGCCATGAACGGCTCCTTTCCCGTCATCTGGGAGTGGAGTATCGCAAAGGTGGCCCCATGATATGGGCCGCTGCTCGAACCGTCAACCGATAGTGATGGCGAGGGGTTCCACGACATGTACCGAGGGCCCCGATCGGTAGGCGGAGACCTCCCGAGCGCGCGGATTGGCCTCAAAGCGGGGGCGGAACGGAAGCCAATGCCGCGATGCGCGCGTCAGAAGGGGTGAGGACGGACGCTCACGGCTGTGCTAAGGTGACAGTCGCAGGCGGCCGGGCCGCCATAGACCCTCGAAAAAACGTCAGGGAGCCGGATGCCACACCAGCCTTCGAGCAACATGGAGTGCCGGGAGTGCATGGACCTCCTGGCCGACTACGTGGACGGCACCCTCCCGAAGGATCAGGCAGAATTGCTCGACTGGCATCTCGAAGGATGTGGACCCTGCGTCGCATTCGTGAACACCTACAAGGGCACCGTCGACGCCGCCCGCCGCCTGCGCGAGACCAAGATCCCGCCCGAGCTACAGCAGAAACTGGTCGCCTTCCTCAAGCGCTCCGCGCGCGCCTGACGTCCCCGCCCGCGAGCGTCCGACTCAGACGGACAGCTCCTTCGACGTGAGCCGATAGGAGAACCCGTCCGGATCGAGGCTGTCGCGGCGCTCGCCGTTGACCTCCGCCTGCGGGTACATGAGAAACCCGACCGGATCGCCGCTGGACCCGGGCAGCTTCACGTCGTGCGCGTAGTTGTAGGCGAGCCAGTTCATCTCCCACTGCCCGAAGAGCTTGGCGCGGGCCTTCTGCACGGTGGGATCGGACAGCGGCAAGCCGCCGCGCTCCTCGAGCACGACCTTGCGCACGTCGGCGGGATCGACCGCGACCCATCCGTAGCCCTTCAGGAACGACTCGGCGCGGCAGTGCTGGGCGCGGGTAATGGTGCCGCTCGCCCCCAGGCTCTTGAATTCTGCGGAGTCGGCCACGCGGACGCCGTAGACGTCACGCGACGGGATGCCCACCGAGCGGGCGAGACCCACGTAGAGAGCGTTCAGGTCGGCGCACTTGCCCCGCAAGTTCCCGGACTCGAGCATGGCGCGGATGTCGCCCACGCCGCAGCCGCGCACCTTGGGATCGCGGAGGGTGTTGTCCACGATCCACTCGTAGAGCGCCCGCGCCTTGTCGACATCGGTTTTCTGGCCCCGCGTGATATCGCGCGCCGTTCGGGCGACGATCCCATCGGTCGGCATGAGCCGCGTCGGCTCGACGTAGCGGGCGAGGGTACGCTTGTCCTCGCCCACGTCGCCCGGCTTGCTCCAGTCCACCGCCCGGTCGCGCGTAGCGAAGCGGGTGATCACCTCGACGGCGGGCGCGGCCGTCCCGGGCTCCCACTCGGCCACGAGCATGGTCGCGCCGTACTTGTCCTCGCGCGCCACGCTCACCAACTTCGCGTTCCCCGACCAGCTCTGGCCGAGGTTCTTGAGGTAGTCCGTGTCGGGCGTGAGCGGCAGCGGGAGCCACACGCGCACCGGGCCCTTCGGGTCGACGACCTCGGCCCGCGTCGTGACCTCGAAGGCGCGCCATCGCGGGCCCTGGGCCGTGCGCTGCCCGAGCGCGTGGAGCGGACGGGACATCAGCGCGGCGGCCGAGACTCCCAGGCTCGTCGTCAAGAACGCGCGTCGTTCCATGAGCGAAATCTCCAACGTGTGGGGGGATCCGGGGGGTGAGCCGGTGACGGCGCTCATGGTACAGAATGAGGCGCGCGAGTCAAATCGGCTGTTTCGATGCGCACTCTCGCCCGCATCGAGAAAAGCGATCGTCCGCCGGCTCAGCCGGCGCCGCCCCCCAGGACTCGGCGGAAGGCCTCGGCCACCGGCGAGCGGCTGCGCTCGCGGTGCGTCACCACGTAAAAGCCCCGCGTCACCGCAAGATCCTGCACGCGGAGGAAGGCCAGGACACCCTGCCGGCTCTCCTCCTCGACGGCGATCCGCGACAGCACGGTGATGCCCATACCCGCCTTGACCGCCTGCTTGATGGCCTGATTCGAGCCCATCTCGCCCGCGATGCGCAGCGTGCCGAGATCCACGCCGGCGCGCTCCAGCGCCGACTCGAAGGCCGCACGCGTCCCCGATCCGCGCTCGCGAATGAGCAGCGGCTCGCGCACGAGCTCCTCGAGCGTGACCTGGGCGCGGCCCTGCCACGGGTGCCCGGCGGGGATGACCACGACTTCCTCGTCGGGGCTCAAATCCTGGAACTCGAGCCCGCGCTGCGGCAGGCGCGCGCCGACCACGCCCAGCTCCACGCGGCCATCCGCGACCCAGTCCACCACTGTCTGACTGTCGCCGATCACGAGCGTGGTGGACACGTCAGGAAATTTCTCGCGGAAGCGCCCGATCACCGCGGGCAGCAGGTACTCACCCGGGATCGTACTGCCCCCGACAACCAGCTCGCCGCGGATCCGCCCCTGATAGCCTTCGAGGGCCTGGCGCGCCTCGCGCGCGAGGGCCAGGATGCGCGAGGCATAGGAGAGTAGGAGCTGGCCGGCCCGGGTGGTCGCGGTCCCGCGCCCGAGGCGGTCGAGGAGGCGCACGCCCAGCTCGTCCTCGAGGGCGCGGATGTGCTCCGACACCGTCGGCTGGGTGAGGTGCAGCGCCTCCGCCGCCCGCGAGAACGAGCCCATCTCGGCGACCTTGGCGAAGATCTCGAGCTGACGAAGATCCATGGTGGACGGGAGTATAGGGGCGCATGAGGTGGGGTGTCCAGCGCGCCCGGAGACCTCCGGTCAGTCGAGCAGCGACTCCGCGGCTTCCATGAGGCCTTCCGAGAGGGTGGGATGGGCGTGGATCGTCAGGGCCACGTCCTCGACGGTCAGGGCGTTCTCCACCGCGAGCGCGGCCTCGGCGGCGAGCTCGCCCGCGCCGGGGCCGACCAAGCCCACGCCGAGGACCCGACCGGTGGCCGCCTCGGCCACGAGCTTGGTGAGGCCGTCGGCGCGCCCCAGGGTAGCGGCCCGGCCCGATGCCGCCCACGCGAAGCGCGCGACGTTCACCTCGCGACCGGCCGCGCGCGCCGCCGACTCGTCGAGGCCACACCACGCGATCTCGGGATCCGTGAAGACCACCGCCGGCACCGCCACGTTGTCGAACGCAGCCGGCCGCCCTGCTAGGGCCTCCGCGGCGACCTTGCCCTGGCGCATGGCGCGATGGGCGAGCATGGGTTCGCCCGTCGCGTCCCCGACGGCCAGGATACGGGGGTCGGCGGTGCGACACTGGGCATCGATCTCGATGAGCCCGCGCGCGTCCAGCCGGACGCGCGTGGTCTCGAGGCCGAGATCCGCAGTGAGCGGGCGACGCCCCACCGCGACCAGCACACGGTCGAAGCGCTCCGGCGCTTGGCCCTCCAGCGTCGCCTCGACGCTGCCGCCTTCCTCGCGCAGCGCCAGCACGCGCGTGGCGAGGTGCACGGCGGCGAACTGCCGCTCCACACGCCGCGCGAGCGGCTGCACCAGGTCGCGGTCCACCCCCGGCAGCAGCCCGTCGGTGAGCTCGACGAGGGTCACGCGGCTGCCGAGCGCCGCGTACACCTGCCCCAGCTCGAGCCCAATGTAGCCGCCCCCCACCACGAGCAGACGCTCGGGCACATCGGGGAGGTCGAGCGCGGCCGTCGAATCCATCACCCGCTCGCCGAGCTCGACACCGGGCAGGGCGCGGGGCGCGGAGCCCACCGCGACGACGGCGTGGCCGAAGCGGATCTTCTGGGGCGCGTCGCCCTCCACCCGGAGCTCCCGCGAGCCCTCGAACACCGCGCGGCCTCCCACGACTTCGACCTTCTTGCCTCGCGCCACCGAGGCGAGGCCGCGCGCGAGCTTGCCGACGACGCGGTCCGCCTTCCACTTGCGGAGGGGGTCGAGCGAGATGCGGGGCGCGCCGAAGTCCAGGCCAATCTCGCGCGCGCGCTCGGCCTCACCGATGAGGTGCGCCGCGTGTAGCAGGGCCTTGGAGGGGATGCAGCCCTCGTAGAGGCACGCGCCGCCCAGGCGGGCGCCCGCGTCGACGATGAGGGTTTCGAGCCCGAGGTCGGCGCAGCGGAAGGCGGCGGAGTAGCCGCCGGGGCCGCCGCCCACTACCACCACGTCCACTTCCTCGACCCGATCGCCCATCACCACCGCGGTGTCCTCCGACTCTTCGGCTCAGAGGCCGAGGAGCAGCCGGCCGGGGTTCTCGAGCAGCGCGACCACCTCGGCGGCGAAGCGCGCCCCATCGGCGCCGTCGGCCACGCGGTGATCGAAGGTCAGCGTCAGGGGAAGGAGGAGCCGCGGCACCACCTGGCCTTCGCGCACCACGGGTTCGAGCCGTCCTCGCGCCACCGCCAGGATCGCCACCTCGGGATAGTTGATGATCGGGATCGCGCCGGTGCCCCCGAGCGCTCCGATGTTGGTGAGGGTGAAGCTGCCGCCGCGGAGATCGTCGAGCGTGGCCTTGCCCTCGCGCACCCGCTGGGCGAGCGCGGCGAGCTCGCGCGCAATCTCGAGCACCGGCTTCTTGTCCACGTCGCGCAGCACGGGCACGATCAGACCGCGATCGGTCGCCACCGCGACGCCCAGGTGCACGTAGCGCTTCAGCACGAGCTCGCCTGCGCCGGGATCGAGGCTCGCGTTGAAATGCGGATGCCCGCCCAGCGCGGTGGCCACCGCCTTGAGCAGGAAGGACGTGAGCGTGAGGTAGATGCCGCGCTCGCGCGCCGCCTCGAAGCCGCCGCGCACGATGGCCTCGAGCTCGGTGATGTCGGCGCGGTCGAAGTGGCTCACGTGGGGGATCAGCGCGGCGGACAGCGCCATCCGCTCGGCGATGGTGCGCCGGAGGTGCGAGAGCGGCACGCGCTCGACCGGGCCCCATGGCTCGAAGCTCGGCAGCGCCGGCGCCGCGAGCCCGACCGGCGCGAGCGGCTTGCCGGGCCCCGCCGCGTCTTTCGCGCGCGCCGTCACCGGCTCGTGTGGCGCCGACCCGCGCGCGGCCGCCGGGGAACGGCCCCCTCCGCCCGCGTGGGCGCGCACGTCGTCGTCGGTGATGCGTCCGCCCGGCCCGCTCCCCGCGACCGCCCCGAGGTCCACGCCGAGCTCGCGAGCGAGGCGCCGGGTGGAGGGCGTCGCCGGCGGCGGCCCCGCGGGCCGCGGCGCGGCCGGCGCCGGGCGAGAGGGCGCGGCCGGCGCGGCCGGGGACGGCGCGGCGACGGGACGGGCCTTCGCGGGCGCGGGCGCTGCGCCGGCGGCGTCGGCGAACGTCACCAGCACCGCGCCCACCTTCACGGTCTGGCCCGGCGTCACGTGGATCTTCTGGACACGGCCGCCCACCGGGGACGGGATCTCGACCTTGGCCTTGTCGGTCTCGACCTCGAGCAGCGGGGTGTCCTCGGCGATCACGTCGCCCTCGTGGACGAGCACCTCGACGATCTCGGCCTCGGTGAGGCCTTCGCCGAGGTCCGGCAGCGCGAACTCGCGGGGCATGCCCTAGTAGGCGAGCGTTTCGCGCGCCGCAGCGAGCACGCGCGCGGGGTCTGGCACGGTGGCCTTCTCCCGCGCGAAGCCGGGAAACGGCACGTCGTAGGCGGTGACACGCCGGACGGGGGCTTCGAGCGAGAGGAAGGCGCCCTCCATGATGGAGGCGGCGATCTCCGCGCCGGGGCCGAAGCTCCGCGGCGCCTCGTGCACCACGAGCGCGCGTCCCGTCTTGCCGACCGACGCGGCGAGGGTCTCGCGGTCGAGCGGCGAGATCGTGAGGAGGTCGATGATCTCCGTCTCGACCCCGTCTTCAGCGACCAGGGTCTCCGCGGCCTCGCGTGCCACGCGCAGCATCGCCCCGTAGGCCACGATGGTGAGGTCATGGCCCTCACGATCGACGCGGGCCTTGCCGAGTGGGATGACCTCGGGCTCGTCCGGCACTTCCTCCTTGGCCGCGTGGTACAGCGCCTTGGCCTCGAAGAAGATCACGGGATCGGGATCGCGAATGGCCGCGGCGAGCAGCCCTCGCGCCGCGCGCGGCCCCGAGGGCACCACCATCTTGAGCCCGGGAATGTGGGCGTAGAACTGTTCCTCGCTCTCCGAGTGATGCTCGAGCGCGCGGACGCCGCCGCCGTAGGGCATGCGCACCACCATCTGGCATCCGAAGCGGCCCTGCGAGCGCTGGCGATAGCGGGCGGCGTGATTCTCGATCTGGTGGAAGCACTGGAACGCGAAGCCCGAGAACTGGATCTCGCAGATCGGCTTGAGTCCGTAGAGCGACATGCCGACCGCGGTGCCGACGATGGCGGCCTCGGCGAGCGGGCTGTCGATGACCCGCCGCGAGCCGAACTGGCGCTGGAGGTCGTCGGTGACCCGGAACACCCCACCGTCGACCCCGACGTCCTCGCCGAGCACGAGCACGTCGGGGTCGCGCTCCATCTCCTGCTGGAGGGCGAGGTTCAAGGCCCTCACCATGTTGAGCTTGGTCATCCCGGCGCGCTCCGCCATGGCTAGCGCCGGCTGATGCGCTGGCCGCGCATGGGCACCGGCGCCTGGGCTTCACTGCCGGAGCCCGGCGGAGCCTGCTCCCGTAGCCGCGCCGCCATCTCCGCGCGCTGCCCTTCGAGCGAAGCGGGCGGCGCCCCGTACGCGTGGGTGAACATGCCGAGCGGGTCTGGCGCGCCGGTCGCCTCGAACCGCGCCACCGCTGCCGCGATCTCGGCGTCGACTTCCGCCACCACGCCCGAGACGGCAACGTTCCGCTTCTCGAGATACGCGGTGAACCGGGTGAGCGGGTCCTTGCGCTCCCAGGCCTTGACCTCTTCCTCGGAGCGGTACTTGGTGGGGTCGTCGGCGGTGGTGTGGACGCCCAAACGATAGGTCACCGCCTCGATGAGCGTGGGGCCATCGCCCGCGCGGGCCCGCTCCACCGCCTCACGGCTCGCCGCATACACCGCGAGCACGTCGTTGCCGTCCACCTGAATGCCCGGCACGCCGTAGGCCAGCGCCTTCTGCGCGATGGTCGCGGAGTTCGTCTGCTTCTTGAGCGGGACCGAGATGGCCCACTGGTTGTTCTGCACCACCAGCACCAGGGGCACGTGCCAGACGCCCGCGAAGTTCAGCGCCTCGTGGAAATCCCCCTCGGAGGTCGCGCCGTCCCCGCAGTAGGCCATGACCACCGCGTCGTCGCCCCGGTACTGCGCGGCGTAGGCGAGACCGACGGCGTGGGGCAGCTGGGTCCCGACGGGGATGCACACCGGCAGATCGTGCTGCTCGGGCGCGGGGCGGCCGCCCTCGAGGTGACCGGAGAAGAAGAGGAGGAGATGCTCGATGGCCCATCCGCGCCAGATCATGGCGGCGGTCTCGCGGAAGGACGGCACCATCCAGTCCGTGGGACGCAGGGTGAAGGCGCTCCCCACCTGCGCGGCTTCCTGCCCCTTGATCGGCGCGAACGTGCCGATACGGCCCTGGCGCTGCAACCGGACCATACGCTCATCCAGACGACGGCCCAGGACCATGGCGCGATAGAGCTGGAGGAGCTCCTCGGCGCTGAGCGATGGCTCCAAGGCGGAATCGAGATTGCCGTCGGCATCGAGGATCGAGAGATGCTCGATCCGGATCCGGGGCTCCAGGATGGTCCTCGGCATGCGCCTCCTGAACAAAAAAGGGGGCCACGAGGGCCCCCGATGATTAGACGGCCCCGCCTTCGATCGCTAGTGACACCCGCAGCCGCCGCCGCAGCAGCCGCCCATCGACGCGGCGCCGCCCTCCGACGCCGGCCCCGCCGCCACCGCGGTGCGGGCGCGGAAGAGCGACAGCCGCCGCATCACGCGCTCGCCTCCGCACGCAGGGCAGGCCACCTCTGCCGCGCCCTGCACCAGCTTCTCGAACTCGCGCTCGCACGCGAGACAGGTGTACTCGTAGATCGGCACCTATTCTCCTCCGCGCTGCACGTAGCTCTTCACGAACTCCTCGGCGTTCTCCTCGAGGATGTCATCGATCTCGTCGAGGAGGTTGTCGAGGTCCTCCTTGAGCTTCTTGCCCTTCTTCGCGAGCTCACCGCTTCCCGCCCCGGACTCGTCGCCCTCGGGCGGCTTCTGCGGCCTCGTCTCCTTCTTTTTTTGCTCTGCCATGGACGTTCCTCCTGGCCTCTCCCGGGGGAGGCCGCCGGGCCTACACGGTGGGGAGCACGATCCCCTGCTGGCCCTGGTACTTCCCCTGCCGGTCCGCGTACGACGTCAGGCAGGCCTCGTCGGACTCGAAGAACAGCACCTGCGCGATGCCCTCGTTGGCGTAGATCTTCGCGGGCAGCGGGGTGGTGTTGCTGATCTCGAGGGTCACGTAGCCTTCCCACTCGGGCTCGAAGGGCGTGACGTTCGTGATGATGCCGCAGCGGGCATAGGTGGACTTGCCCACGCAGATCGTGAGGACGTTGCGTGGGATCTTGAAGTACTCGACCGAACGGCCCAGGGCGAACGAGTTGGGCGGAATGATGCAGACGTCGCCCTGATAGTCCACGAACGACCGCGGGTCGAATCCCTTGGGGTCGACGATGGTGTTGTTGATGTTGGTGAAGATCTTGAACTCGTCGGAGATGCGGAGGTCGTAGCCGTACGAGGACACGCCGTACGAGATCATGCCCTTGCGCACCTGCCGGTCCTCGAAGGGCTTGATCATGCCCTGCTCGAGGGCCATCCGCTTGATCCAGCCGTCGCTTTTGATCACGTCATCGGCCCCCTGGGCATCTCGTGAGGTCATGGTACTGCCCCCCCGGAGAGGGAGTCAAGCAACGCGCTCCCAGGTGGCGCCCGTTCCATCCACGGACAGCGCCACCGCGCGCCCCGCGCCGCCTTCGCCGCGCAGCGCCCCCTCCATCGCGCTCGCCACTGCGTCGCCTGGCCCCTCCACCGCGGCCAGCAGCGCTGGCCCAGCGCCCGAGAGCACACAGCCGAGGGCACCCGCCGACCGCGCCGCCGCCACCGCCGCGGGCAGCCACGGGAAGAGCCGCCAGCGCGCGGGCTGGTGCAGCCGGTCGTCGAGCGCGGTGGGCAGGAGGTCGAGCCGCCCGCCGCCCAGCGCGGCGAGCAGCAAGGCCACGCGCTGAAGATTGAACACGGCATCGGCGCGCGACACCGTGGGCGGCAGCACCGCGCGCGCCTCGCGCGTCGAGCCCTGAGCGTCCGGGATCAACACCACCCACCGCACCGCCGCCGGCACGGGCAGCGAGATCGCCGTGATGCGATCACCGCTTGCGCATGACACGGTGAGACCGCCCAGGAGGGCAGCGGCGACATTGTCGGGATGGCCCTCGGCGCGGGCGGCGGCATCGAGCAGCGCCTCCCGCGACAAGGCATTCCCCGCGAGCGCGCTCCCTGCCACCAGGCCCGCCACCCATGCCGCCGCGCTCGACCCGAGGCCCCGGCTCGGCGGAATGCGGTTGACGCAACGGAGCATCACACCACAAAAAGGACGCCCGGCCAGCTCGAACGCCTGGCGCACCGCGCGCGCCACGACATTGTCCGCGCCGGTGGGGAGCACGCCGGTCCCCTCGCCCTCGACGGTGACCACGACGCGATCGCTTTCCTCTGCGGTGACCTCGTTGTGGAGCGCGAGCGCCAGCCCGAGCACGTCGAAGCCGGGGCCGATGTTGGCCGACGTTGCGGGCACCCGCACGGTCACGCGCATGTCAGAGCCGCTTGAGCAGCCATTCGGGCGTCAGCGTCAAGGCCCACGAGTTGAGCGCGATGTAATAGTTCGACACCACGAGCACACCCACCACGATCAGCAGCCCGCCCGCCACCCGCTCGACCACGGGGATGAAGGGACGGTACCGCTTGAAGAAGCGCAGGAAGGCGCCGAGCGCCAGCGAGAAGAGGAGGAAGGGAATGCCGAGGCCGGCGGAATAGGCGAGGAGCAGTCCGGTCCCCTGGGCCACGGTCTTGTCGTTGCTGGCCAGCGTAAGGATGGAGCCCAGGATGGGTCCTACGCAGGGCGTCCAGCCGATGGCGAACGTGAGCCCGACGGCGAACGAGCCGAGCAGGCCTGCGCGCTTTTCGCGGATCTGCAGCTGGGCGGTGCGACCGAACAGCCGCACCCGCAGCACGCCCACGATGTAGAGGCCGAACACGATGATGAGGATGCCGCCCGCGATGCGGATCCAGTCGCGGTAGTCCAGGAGGAACTGGCCGGCCGCGCTCACCGACACCCCCAGGCTCACGAACACGGCGCTGAAGCCGGCGATGAAGGCCAGCGAATGCGTCAGCACGCGGCCACGGGTCGCGGCCGTCACCTCCCCGGAAAGATGCTCCACCGACATGCCGGTGATGAAGGAGAGATAGGAGGGGAAGAGGGGGAGGACGCACGGGGAGAGAAACGAGAAGAGCCCAGAAGAAAATGCAACGAACAGTCCCACCGATTCCATTACTTGAGTGTCATCATTTCAGGAGCGACTCGAAAAGCTGATGGGCCGCCGGCTTGTCCCATTCGCGCGGGCCCAGCGCGATGAAGCTCAGCGCGCCTTTACGGTCGATGACCAGGCTCGAGGGCAGCACACGCACCCGGTAGAGGTTCGCGACCTTCATGCGCGGGTCGAGCCCCACCGGAAAGGTGAAACCGCTTTCCTTGATGAAGCGCGCTACGCGCTGGGTCGAGCCCTCGGAGTCGTTGGAGACGGCGAGCACCACGAGCCCCTGCGCGCGATGCTTTTGATAGAGCCGCTCCATCGCCGGCATCTCCTCCTTGCAGGGCTCGCACCATGTCGCCCAGAAGTTGAGGAGCACCACCCGGCCGCGATACTCGGCGAGCGAGAGTTTACCGCCCTCGGGGGTCGCGACTTCGAACGGCTGGGCCGTCTGCGCGCGTCCGGGGCGCGCCAGCTCGAGCTCCTTGGCGGGCTCGCTGGCGGGCGCGGACGCCGGCCCGAGCAGTCCGACGAGCACGGCCAGTGATGCGAAGAGGCGCGACACAGCGGCAGTATACACGGCGCCGGCGCGCCGTCCGCGGGCCCCGAGCCGTGTGATAGGGTGCAGGAGGACCATGGCCGTCACCGTCCTCGCCGACGACCTCACCGGGGCCTGTGACACCGGCTGCCTGTTCGCCGGGCGCGGCGCGGTGGGCGTGATCGCCGAACCCGCGCTGATGGCGAGCGCGGCGCCCGTCGTGGCCGTGGACACGGAGAGCCGCGCGCTCCAGGCATCCGAGGCCGGCGGGCGGCTCCGTGCCGCCGCCGCGCGCCTGGCCGCCAGGCTCGAGCGCGGCCCCGCGTTCAAGAAAATCGATTCCACCATGCGTGGGCCCGTGGGGGCGGAGATCGAAGGTCTGCTCGACGCAGGCGGCTGGCGGGGCGGCGCGCTCGTCTGTCCCGCCTTTCCCGCCCAAGGCCGCTTCGTGCGCGACGGTCGCCTCTGGGTAGACGGCGCGCTCGCACATGAAAGTCCCGTCGGGCGCGACCGTCACTATCCCGGCGCGACGTCCGATCTCCTGGCGATGCTCCAGCCCGCGCTCGCCCGGCCCGTGGCCCGGCTTTCGCTGGCGGACGTGAGGGCGGGCGTGGATGCGGTCGACGCGCGACTGGCCGCCGCCCGCGGCGCGGTGATCGCGGCCGATGCTGAGTCCGACGCCGATCTCGACGTGCTCGCGCGCGCGGCGTCGCGCCGCGGGGACCTCCTCGTCGCGGGCTCGGCGGGCCTCGGGCGCGCCTTTGCGGCGGCGCTCGACTATCCGGCGCCGCGCGCCACCCTACCCCGCCCCGGCGCCTGGCTGTGGGTGGTGGGAAGCCGCCATCCGGCAAGCCGCGCCCAGGCCCACGCGCTGGAGGCGGCGGGCGTCCCCGGCGCATGGCTCGAGGAGGCCCGCGCGCCAGATCTGGAGGCGGTGCGCCGCGCGCTGCACGCCGGCCTCGCCGGCTTCCTCGGCTTCACCGACGCGCCGGGCCTCGAGCCGCAGGCCGTCGCCGACACGCTGGGGCGGACAGTCGCCGGCGTGTTGAGGGAGACCGCGGTCGATCTGCTCGCCGTCACCGGCGGTGAAACCGCCTTCGCGACGATCGCCGCCGTGGGCGCTGCGCTCGGCACGCCGCGACTCGATCTCGACGGCGCCCCGGCCAGCGGGCTCGCGCTGGGCACCCTCACGCTGGGCGCGGGCTCGGCCGCGCGCCGCGTGCCCTTCCTCAGCAAGGCCGGCGGCTTCGGCGCGCCCGATCTCTTGCTCACGCTGCTCGGAGGATCCGCATCATGACGACGCACGCGCCCCGGATCGGCATCACGATGGGCGACCCCGCCGGGGTCGGTCCGGAGATCACCGTGAAGGCGCTCGCGGTGCCCGAGGTGGCCGCGTCGTGCCGCGCGGTGGTGGTGGGCTCGGGCGACGCCCTCGCCGCCGCCATCGATCTCCTGCGCGCCCCCGTCACGCTTCGGCGCGTGAAGGCGGTGGAGGACTGCCGCTACGCGTCTGGCACCGTGGAATGCCTCGACCTCGCGAACGTGGACATGGCCAGTCTCCCCCGCGGTGCGGTGAGCCCGGAAGCGGGCCGTGCCGCGTACGCCTATATCGAGACGGCGGTGGGGCTCTGCCAGCGGGGCGCGATCGACGGGATCGTGACCGCGCCCATCAACAAGGAGGCGCTGGCCGCCGCCGGGCATCAGCACACCGGCCACACCGAGATCCTCGCGAAGCTCTCCGGCACCAAGGACTTCGCGATGCTGCTCATGGGCAAGGAGCTCCGCGTGATCCACGTGACGACCCACGTGGCCCTTCGGCGGGTGCCCGAGCTCTGCACCCGCGAGCGCGTGGGCCGCGTCATCGCGCTCGCCCAGGAGACCATGAACTTTCTCGGCGTCGCGCGCCCGCGCATCGCGGTGTGCGGGCTGAACCCGCATGCCGGCGAGGAGGGCCTCTTCGGCGACGAGGAGCAGCGGGAGATCGGCCCCGCCGCCGAGGTCGCGCGGCGCGCCGGCCTCGACGTGCACGGTCCCCTGCCGGCGGACACGCTCTTCTCGCGCGCCCGTGGCGGCGAGTTCGACATCGTGGTGGCGATGTATCACGACCAGGGCCACGTGCCAGTGAAGACGCTCGGCTTCACGTTCGACCAGAAGACCGGGGCGTGGACGGGACTCTCGGGCGTCAACGTCACCGTGGGGCTCCCCTTCCTCCGCGTCTCGGTCGACCACGGCACCGCATTCGACCGGGCCTGGAAGGGGATCGCCAATCCCGAGAGCATGATGGAGGCGATCGAGGTCGCGGTCAGCATGCTCGGCGCCCACGCGCGCTAGCGCGTCGTCATGGACGCGCCCGCGCTCCGCGCTCTCGCCCGCGACGCAGCCTCGGGACGGCTGGGCCGGCGCCGCTTTCTCGCGATCCTTGCCGGCCTGGGCGTCGCCGCTCCCCTCGCCGCGCAGCTCCTGCCGCCGCGACCGGCGCGCGCGCAGGCGCCGACGCCCCCCGCGCGGCGGGGAGGTGCGCTCCGGCTGCTCTACTGGCAGGCGCCGACCATCCTCAACCCGCACCTTGCCACCGGCGTGAAAGACGCCGCCGCGGCCCGGCTGTTCTACGAGCCGCTCGCCGCCTTCGACCCCGAGGGCAACCTGGTCCCCCAGCTCGCGGCCGAGCTACCCACCCGCGACAACGGCGGCCTGGCCCGCGACGGCACCTCGGTGCGCTGGCGGCTCAAGAAGGGCGTGACGTGGCACGACGGCCGCGCCCTCACCGCGGACGACTGCGTGTTCACGTGGGAGTACGCGGCCGATCCCGCGACGGCCGCCACCTCCATCGCCGCCTACCGGGATCTCGAGCGCGTGGAGAAGCTCGACGATCAGACGATCCGCGTGCTCTTCAAGCGGCCCATGCCCTTCTGGGCCATCCCGTTCTGCGGCACCGGGGGCATGGTGCTCCCGCGGCACGTCTTCGAGCGCTACCGCGGCGGCCCCTCGCGGGAGGCGCCGGCCAATCTCAAGCCCGTCGGGACCGGTCCGTTCCGCGCGGTCGACTTCCGTCCCGGCGACACCGTGCGCGCGGAGCGCTTCCCCGGCTATCACCTCGCGGGGCGGCCCGGGTTCGACACGGTGGAGATGAAGGGCGGTGGCGACGCCGCCTCGGCGGCGCGCGCCGTCCTGCAGACCGGCGAGTACGACTTCGCGTGGAACATGCAGGTGGAGGACGAGCTGCTCCGCCGCCTCGAGGTCAACGCCAAGGGTCGCGTGCTCTTCACGCCGAGCAGCAGCACCGAATTCATCGAGCTGAATTTTTCCGACCCCTGGAACGAGGTGGAGGGGCAGCGCGCGAGCGCCCGGACCATGCATCCCCTGCTGTCGGATCCCGCCGTGCGGGAGGCCCTCGCGCTCCTGGTGGATCGGCGCGCGATTCAGCAGGAGATCTACGGCAGACAGGGCGAGACCACCCCCAACTTCCTCGTGACGCCGGCGCGGTACCGCTCGCCCAACATGCGCTGGGACTTCAGCGTGGAGCGCGCGAGCGCGGCGCTGGACGCCGCGGGCTGGAGGCGCGGCCCCGACGGAGTGCGCGTCAAGGACGGCCGACGGCTCCGCCTGGTCTTCCAGACGTCCATCAATGCCCCCCGACAGAAGACCCAGGCCATCGTCAAGCAGGCGGCGGCCAAGGCCGGGATCGAGATCGACCTCAAGTCGGTGGTCGCCTCCGCGTACTTTTCCTCCGACGCCGCGAATCCCGACACGGTGCGGCACTTCTACGCCGATCTCCAGATGTACCAGCAGCTCATGGGCCGTCCGGATCCCCAGCTCTACATGGAGCGCTTCAGCTCCTGGCAGATCCCGTCCAAGGAGAACAAGTGGTCGCTCACCAACTCCGGCCGATGGCGGAGCGACGAGTACGACCGCCTGTGGCGCGCCGCCGAGCGCGAGATGGACGCCGCGAAGCGCGCGGCGCTCTTCATCAAGATGAACGATCTGGTGATCGGCAACGGCGTGGTCATTCCCGTGCTGTGGCGCAGCGAGGCGACGGCGGTGTCGGCCCGGCTGCGCGGGATCCAGATCTCGCCCTGGGAGTCCAATCTCTGGAACATCGCGCAGTGGCGGATGGAGGGCTGAGCGGGCCGCGGTCGCGCGGCACGCAGGAGACATCATGGCCGAGCGCCTCTACGACGTCGTCACCTTCGACTGCTACGGCACCCTGATCGACTGGGAGAGCGGCATCGGCCGCGCGTTCGCCGCGGAGGCGGTGAAGATCGGCCACCCGGTGGACGCTGCGGCGGCGGTGAACCTCTACGTGGACGTGGAAGCAGCGGTGGAGCAGGAAGGCTACCGCCGGTATCGGGACATCCTCGCGGAGACCGCGCGGCGCGTCGCCGCCCGGCTCGGCTGGCCGCTTCCACCCGAGCGGACCGGCTTCGTCGCCGAGAGCCTGCCCGCGTGGCCGCAGTTCCCGGACACCAACGCCGCGCTGCGCCGGCTCGCCACCGCGGGCTACCGCCTCGGGATCCTCTCCAATGTGGACGACGACCTCCTCGTCTGGAGCCGCCGGCTCCTCGCCGCCATGTTCGAGATCGTGATCACCGCGCAGCAGGTGGGGTCCTACAAGCCGGCGTCGCCTCACTTCGTGGCCGCGCGCACCGTGATCGGCGGCGCGCGGTGGCTCCACGCCGCGCAGAGCCACTACCACGACATCACGCCTTGCGCCGCGCTCGGCATTCCCGCGGCCTGGATCAATCGGAAGCCGAGCCCGCCGTCGAGCGCGGCGCGCGCGGTCGAGACCTTCCCCACCCTCACCGGACTTGCCGACTGGCTCGCGCCGTGACCCCCACGCGCGGGGCCCATTCTTGACACTATGGGGGGCCGCCCGTATAAGGGCGTAACCCACCCGGAGGGGGTTTCCACATGGACGAGCATGCCCTTCGCGCATTGATTGCGGACGTCAAGGCCGGACGCCTGAGCCGGCGCGCTTTCGTGCAGACCATGGTCGGCGTCGGCCTCACCGCGCCGCTGGCCGCGCAGATGCTCGCCGCGGGCGGGGTGCCGCGCGCGCACGCGCAGGGCACGAGCTTCGTGCCCACCAAGCGCGGCGGCGGCGGCGCGCTCAAGATGCTGTGGTGGCAGGCGCCCACACTGCTCAACCCGCACTTCGCCACCGGGACCAAGGATCAGGACGCCTCTCGCATCTTCTACGAGCCCCTCGCCGGCTTCGACCCTGACGGCAACGTGGTGCCGGTGCTGGCCGCGGAGCTGCCCACCGTGACCAACGGCGGGCTCGCCAAGGACCTCAGCTCGGTGACATGGCGGCTCAAGAAGGGGGTCCAGTGGCACGACGGCAAGCCCTTCACTGCCGACGACGTGGTCTTCAACTACGAGTTCGTGACGGACCCCGCCAACAAGACGGTGACCACGGGCTCCTACACCGAGATCAGCAAGATCGACAAGGTGGACAGCCACACCGTCAAGATCACCTTCAAGAAGCCCCAGCCGTTCTGGTCCGACGCCTTCTGCGGCGTGCGGGGCATGATCATCCCCAAGCACGTATTCGAGCCCTTCCGGGGCGCCAAGGCCCAGGAGGCGCCGGCCAACCTCAAACCGGTGGGCACGGGGCCGTTTCGCATCGTGGACTTCCGTCCCGGCGACGTGGTCCGCGCCGACATCAATCCCGCCTATCACGTTCCCAACCGCCCGTTCTTCGACCACGTCGAGATGAAGGGCGGCGGCGACGCCGCCTCGGCGGCGCGCGCGGTGCTGCAGACGGGCGAGTTCGATTATGCGTGGAATCTCCAGGTCGAGGACGACATCCTCAAGCGGCTGGAGCAAGGCGGCAAGGGCCGCGTGAACATCGTGCCCGGCGGCAACCCCGAGCACATCCAGTGCAACACCACCGACCCGTGGACCGAGGTGGACGGAGAGCGCTCCAGCATCAAGACCACGCACCCCACGCTGTCGGACCCCGCCGTCCGCCAAGCCCTCACCGTCCTCATCGACCGCTCCTCGATCCACGAGCAGATCTACGGGCGCGGGGGCCAGACCAGCGCCAACTTCCTCAACGCCCCCTCCCGCTTCCACTCCAAGAACAACCGCTGGGAGTTCAACATCGAGAAGGCCAATCAGATCCTCGACGCGGCGGGCTGGAAGCGCGGGGCCGACGGCGTGCGGGCCAAGGACGGCAAGCGCCTGAAGCTCCTCTTCCAGACCTCGATCAACGCCCCGCGGCAGAAGACCCAGGCGATCGTGAAGCAGGCCGCGGCCAAGGCCGGCATCGAGATCGAGCTGAAGTCGGTGGTGGCCTCGGTGTTCTTCTCCTCCGATCCCGCGAACCCCGACACCTACCCGCACTTTTACTCGGATCTCCAGATGTACAACACCACCATGACGTCGCCGGACCCCGCCCCGTTCATGCTGCAGTTCTGCTCGTGGGAGGTGGCGCAGAAGGCCAACAGCTGGCAGGGCCGGAACATCACGCGCTTCCGCAACGAGGAGTACGATCGCGCCTACCGCGCCGCGGAGGGCGAAGTGGACCCCGTCAAGCGGGCGGCCCTCTTCATCCGGATGAACGACCTCGTCATTCAGAACGTCGCGGTCATGACCGTGCTGTGGCGCAACGGGGTGTCCGGCTCGAGCACCAAGCTCCGCGGCATGGACCTCACCGGCTGGGACGGGACGCTCTGGCGCCTGCCCTACTGGTACCGGGAGGCGTAACGTCACCGCGCAATCGCTCAAGCAAGGGCGGCGGAACCCCTCGCCGCCCTTGACAGTTTCGCTCGTGCAGCTTATAAGGATGGGGCCGGTCCGAGCTCGCGCGGCCGGCCACTGCCGACCCACCTAGGAGGACCTTTAATGGAAGAGCGTGATCTTCGACAGCTGATCGGCCAGGTCAAAGCCGGCCGCCTGAGCCGCCGCAGCTTCGTGCAGATGATGGTGGGCCTCGGGCTCACCGCGCCCATGGCCACCCAGATGCTCGCATCCGCGGGCGTGGCGCAGGCTCAGACCAAGGCGGCGCCCTACAAGCCGACCAAGCGCGGGGGAGGCGGCCAGCTGAAGACGCTGTGGTGGCAGGGGGCGACGCTCCTGAACCCGCACTTCGCCACCGGCACCAAGGACCAGGACGGCTCGCGCATCTTCTACGAGCCGCTGGCCTCCTGGGATCCGGACGGGAATCTGTCGCCCAACCTGGCCGCCGAGGTCCCCACGCTGCAGAACGGGGGCGTGGCCAAGGACGGCCGGTCGGTGACGTGGAAGCTCAAGAAGGGCGTGGTCTGGCACGACGGGAAGCCCTTCACCGCGGACGACTGCGTGTTCACCGCCGAGTGGGTGGCGGATCCCGCGACCGCCTCGCGGAACATCAACACGTACAAGGACCTCAAGGTCGAGAAGATCGACAGCCACACCATCAAGATCACCTTCAAGAAGCCCACCCCCTTCTGGGCGGACGCCTTCGTGGGCGTGGGCGGAATGGTGCTGCCCAAGCACGCGTTCGAGGGCTACAAGGGCGACAAGTCGCGCGAAGCGCCCGCCAATCTCAAGCCCCTCGGCACCGGCCCCTACAAGTACGTCGACTTCAAGCCCGGTGACATGGTGCGGGGCGAGCTCTTCTCCGGCTACCACATGCCGAACCGGCCGTTCTTCGACAGCATCGAGATGAAGGGCGGCGGCGACGCGGTGTCGGCGGCGCGCGCGGTCATCCAGCCCGGCGAGTTCGACTACGCGTGGAACATGCAAGTCGAGGACGAGATCCTCAAGCGCCTGGAGCAGGGCGGCAAGGGCAAGGCCGACATCGTGGCCGGCGGCAACATCGAGCACATCCAGATCAACTTCACCGATCCCTACAAGGACGTCGACGGTGAGCGCTCGAGCCTCAAGGCCCCGCACCCGTTCCTCACCGATCCGGCGGTGCGCCAGGCCCTCAACCTCCTCGTCGACCGCGCGTCGGTGCAGGAGCAGATCTACGGCCGCACCGGCATCGCCACTGCCAACTTCCTGAACCAGCCGGCGCGCTACGCCTCCAAGGCCACCAAGTACGAGTTCAACGTGGAGAAGGCGAACCAGATCCTGGAGGCGGCAGGCTGGAAGAAGGGCAGCGATGGCATCCGGGCCAAGGACGGCAAGAAGCTGAAGATGCTCTACCAGACGTCGATCAATCAGCCCCGGCAGAAGACCCAGGCCATCGTGAAGCAGGCGTCGAAGAACGCCGGCATCGACATGGAGCTCAAGTCCGTCACCGCGTCGGTGTTCTTCTCGTCGGACGTGGCGAATCCCGACACCTACGCCCACTTCTACACCGACATCCAGATGTTCACGACCACCATGACGCAGCCCGACCCCGAGCTGTTCATGCTGCAGTTCACGTCTTGGGAGGCCGCGTCCAAGGAGAACAAGTATCAGGGCCGCAACATCACCCGCTGGCGGAGCGAGGACTACGACAAGCTCTTCCGCGCGGCGGAGTCCGAGCTGGACCCCGTCAAGCGGGCAGCCCTCTTCATCAAGATGAACGAGCTCGTCATCCAGAACGTCGTGGTGATCCCGGTCGTGTTCCGCCCCCGCGTCGCCGCGGTGGCCAACACGCTGCGCATGGAGCAGAGCGGCTGGGACTCCGACTTCTGGGCGCTGCACAACTGGTACCGCGAGGCCTAGAGCGGGCGCCGGCGGGCTCGGCCCTCGGGGCCGGGCCCACGCCCCGCATGCTCGATGTCCAAGTACTTCGTCCGGCGCCTCTTGATCCTGATTCCGGTGCTCGCCGGGATCAGCCTCGTGCTGTTCACGATCCTGGCGCTGGCCCCCGGCGATCCCTTCGAGGAGCTCGCCACCAACCCCAACGTGCCGCCCGAGGTGCGCGCGAACCTCCGGGCGCAGTTCGGCCTGGACGATCCCATCGCGGTGCGCTACGTGCGCTGGTTCACTTCCATGGTCAAGGGGGACTGGGGCTTCTCCTTCGTGAGCCGGGTCAACGTGGTGACGCTGATCATGCAGCGGCTGCCCACCACCATCGCGGTGATCGGGTCCGCCCAGCTCCTCGGCCTCCTCATCGCGATCCCCATCGGCGTCTACTCCGCCACGCGCCCCTACTCGATCTTCGACCAGATCGCCACCACCTGCGCCTTCCTCGGCTTCTCGCTGCCGACCTTCTTCACCGGTCTGCTCTTCATCCTCTTCTTCAGCATCTATCTCGACTGGCTTCCCTTCATCTACCGCGCCGACATCACGGCGACGGGCTGGCGCTGGTGGTGGGAGCACATCCGCCAGGCCATCATGCCGGTGGCCGTGCTCGGTCTCGCCCAGGCCGCCTCGATGACGCGCTTCATGCGCTCGGCGGTGCTCGATGTGATCCAGCTCGACTACGTCCGAACCGCGCGGGCCAAGGGTCTGGCCGAGCGCATCACCATCGTGAAGCATGTGGTGCGCAACGCCCTCATCCCGGTGGTGACGCTGATCTCGCTCCAGGTGCCCACGATCTTCGCGGGCGCCCTCATCACCGAGCAGATCTTCCGCGTGCCCGGCATCGGCTCGCTCCTCATCAGCTCGATCCTTGCCAACGACACTCCGGTGGTCATGGCCATCACCTTCGTCTTCTCGGCGCTGGTGGTGATCTTCAGCCTGATCGCTGATCTTCTCTATGGCTGGCTCGATCCCCGCATCTCGTACCGGTAGCCGGGCGGGCGCGCTGACGGGGGCGCCCGCCGCGCCCCCCATCCGGCGCCCGGCCTCCTCGCTGACCGCGGAGGCGTGGCGACGCTTCCGGCGCCACCGCCTCGCGGTGGTCGGCGCGGTGATCCTGATCGCGATGGTGGTGGCCGTGATGATCGGGCCCCTCGTCTATCGCGTGCCCATCGACGAAATCGACTTCAAGGCCAAGCTGAAGGCGCCGTCCTGGGCGCATCCCTTCGGCACCGACGACCTCGGTCAGGACGTGCTCGCCCGCATGCTCTACGGAGGCCGCATCTCGCTCGCGGTGGGCCTGTCCGCGATGCTGATCGCCATCATCGTGGGCACCGCGGTGGGCGCGCTGGCGGGGTTCCTCGGCGGCACCGTCGACCATACCCTGATGCGGCTCACCGACCTCTTCCTCTCCCTGCCCGGCCTGCCCCTCCTGCTCCTCATCGTGTATCTCTTCCGCGACGCGCTGAAGAAGATCTTCGGGCCGGAAGTGGGGGTGTTCGTGCTCATCGTGGCGGTGATCGGCGGCCTCCGGTGGATGCCGGTGGCGCGCCTGGTGCGAGCGCAGTTTCTCTCCCTGCGCGAGAAGGAATTCGTGGAGGCGGCGCGAGGGCTGGGCGCGGCACCCCTGCGCCAGATGCTCCGTCACATCCTGCCCAACTCGGTGGGCCCGGTGATCGTGGCCGGCACCATCGACGTGGCCGCCGCCATCATCGCCGAGTCGTCCCTGTCATTCCTCGGGCTCGGCTTCCCGCCCGACATCCCCACCTGGGGCCGCATCCTCTTCGACGCCAAGGACAACCTCGACTTCGCCCCGCACTGGGCCCTGTTCCCGGGCACCGCGATCTTCCTCACCGTGCTATCGATCAACTACATCGGGGACGGCCTCCGTGACGCCCTCGATCCTCGAAAGGTCCTATAGCGCCGCGCGGTCCGGCGGCTTCCCGTGCCTTCCTTCTTGACCGGAGCGACCCCGTGAGCGCACGCGATCTCTGCTATACCCCCGCCGCCGACCTCGTCCGCCTCTACAAGAGCCGCGCCTGCTCGCCGCTCGAGGCGATGCAGGCGGTGCTGGCGCGCCTGGACTCGGTAAACCCCGCGGTAAACGCCTGCGTCACGGTGGCGCGCGAGTCCGCGCTCGCCGAGGCGAAGCGCGCGACCGCCGGGCTCAAGCGGGGCCGCGCCCTCCCGCCGCTCTTCGGCGTCCCCGTCTCCATCAAAGACCTGACGCCCACCAAAGGCATCCGCACCACGTGGGGCTCCAAGGTGCACGAGCACGACGTGCCCACGGAGGACTCGCTGGTCGTCGAGCGACTGAAGGCGGCGGGGGCCATCGTGTTCGCGAAGACCAACACCCCGGAGTTCGGCGCCGGCGGCAACACGTTCAACGCGGTGTTCGGCGCGACGCGCAATCCCTGGGATCCCGCCCTCACGTGTGGCGGGTCGAGCGGGGGCGCCGCCGTCGCGCTCGCCACCGGCATGGGCCCCATCGCGCAGGGCTCCGATCTCGGCGGCTCGCTGCGCACCCCCGCCGCCTTCTGCGGGGTGGTGGGATTCCGCACCACGCCCGGCCTCATCCCCGAGTACCCGACCACGCTCGCCTGGGACTCGCTGTCGGTGACGGGCCCGATGGCGCGCACGGTGGGCGACGTCGCCCTCATGCTCTCGGCCATCGCGGGTCCGGACGATCGCGCTCCTCTGTCCTACGCGGTGGACACGCGAGAGTTCCTGCGATCGCTGAAGTCGCCCTCGGTGAAGGGCTGGAGGATCGCGTGGACGCCGGACCTCAACGGTCTGATCCCGGTCGACCAGGAGATCGCGCGCATCGCCCACGGCGCCACGCGCGTGTTCCGCAGCCTGGGCGCCCGGGTAGAGAACGGCAGCCCCGACTTCTCCGAGGTCAACGACATCGTCCTGGGCACCCGCGGCGTCTCGATGGTCGCGCGCCACGCCGACAAGCTGCCCCAGTGGCGCGACAAGCTGCAGAAGGGGCTCCTGTGGAACATCGAGCAGGGGCTGGCCCTGACGCCGCGAGCCATCGCGTACGCGCAAACCGCGCGGACTGCGTTGTGGCATCGCGTGCGCGCGTTCATGGAGACGCGCGATCTGTTGATCCTGCCCACCGTCGCGGTGCCGCCCTTCCCGGTGGAGCAGCCCTGGCCGACCGAGATCAACGGCAAGTCGGCCGACAACTACACACAGTGGTTCTTCCTCACCTATGCAATCACGGTGACCGGACTCCCCGCGATCTCGGTCCCATGTGGGTTCACCGCCGCCGGCCTGCCCGTCGGCCTGCAGATCGTGGGCCGGCGCCGCGCGGAGGCCGCCGTGCTGCGCGCCGCCGCGGCCTTCGAGGCGGCGGCACCATGGCGCCACCGCATCCCGCCGGTGGTGGCGGCCCGGCTCTAGACGCGCGGCCGCGCATCTCCTGCTCCCGCCCGCGCGGAGCGGGCGGTATGATCGGCCCATGACGCGCCGGAGCCAACCCTGACGCCGTGTCCGGCTCTCGACCGCAGAGGGTCATGCGCGTCACGCTGATCCTGGTCCTCGCGCTCGCCGCGGTGTTTCGGTGCGGCGCGGCGCTCGCGCAAGCCCCCGCGCCGCCGGCCGCCCCCACCCCGTCGACGGCGGCGCCCCCGGCCGCGCCTGCGACCCCCGCTGCGCCGCAAGCCATCCCGGCCCCGGACATCGTTCGCCGCTCCGAGGAGGTGTCGGCCCGGCTGCGCGGTCTGGAGGAAACCCCGGCCCAGCGCGCGGAGATCGAGACCATCGAGCGTCGACTTCCCGCGGTCGCCGAGGACGTGCGCAGCCGCGTCGATCCCACCCTCAAGGCGCTCGCCGCGACCCCCTCCTCCGCGATGCTCGACAACTTCGTGAGCCCGCTCCTCGCGGCGCGGAGCCTCCTCAATGGGTGGGCGGCCACCCTGACCCGCCACGCCACGCAGGTGGAGAACGACCTCACCGATCTCGGCGCGCAGCGCGCGTCCTGGCAGGCGACGCGCACCGAAGCGCGCCGTACCGGCGCACCCTCCGCGGTCCTCGGTCGGGTCGACAGCACCCTCGGCGCGCTCGGCGCGGCGGAGGCGACGCTGAAGACCCGGCGCGCGCACGTCCTCCTGCTGCAGGACCGGGTCTCGCAGGAGACGGAGAGCGTGGAGAATCTGCTCGGGCGGATCTCGGCGGCGCGGGAAGCCTCGGAGCGTCAGCTGCTCTCCCGCGACAGCCCGCCGATCTGGCAGGCGGTGCGGAAGCTCGACGCCCTCGGCGAAGTCCCGGCCCGAGTGCGCCAGTGGGTGGACGAGGACGCGGTGACCATGCGCCGCTTCGGGCAGACGCATGGGGCGCAGATCATCCTCCACGCGCTGGTTTGGATCTCGCTGTCGGTCGGGTTTTACCTGGTGCGCAGACGGGTTCCCGCCAAGGTCGACGCCGATCCGAGCCTGGCGGAGGCCTCACGGCTGTTCCGCTATCCGTTCGCGATGGCGCTCCTCGTCGCGCTCTTCCTGTCCCCGTGGTTCTACGGCGTCCTGCCGCGTCCCGTGCGCACCCTCGCCTTCCTCGTCGGCGTGTTCCCGGTGCTCCGCGTCTACACGCTGCTCGCCCCACGGTCGCTGCAGGCAAGCTTCGTCGCCCTGACCGCGTTCTTCGCCATCGAGCGCCTCGACGATGTCGCCGAGGTGGTGCCTCTCTTCAACCATCTCGTGTTCCTGGCCGAGATGCTCGTGGCGGTCACGCTGGTGGTGGCGCTCCTCATCTCCTACCGCCGCCAGACGGACGAGCCGCCCGTGCATCTGGCGCGCGCGGTGGCCCTGCTCATGCTTGCCGCCATGGCGTGCGGCTTCCTCCTCGGCGGCGTCGGGTACACGCGCCTGGGGCGACTGATCGGGTCAGGCGCCCTGTCCGTCGGGTACTATGCGATGCTGCTCCAAGCGCTGCTTCGCGTCACCCTGGCGCTGCTCGCCTATGCGCTCCGCGTCGGGCCGCTCACCTATCTGCGCCTCGTGCAGCAGAACCGGCTCCTCATCGAGCGGCGCCTGGGCCGCTTCCTGTGGTGGCTGTCCGTGCTGGGATGGGTGCTCCTCGTCCTCGGAAACCTCGGACTCTTCTGGAAGGCCCAGTCCCTCACGGTGGCGCTGTTCGCCCTGACCGTCACCCGCGGGAACCTCAGCCTCTCGGTGGGCGACGTCACCGCCTTCGCCCTCACGGTATGGCTTTCGTTCATCGTGTCCCGCCTGGTCCGCTTCGTCCTGGAAGAGGACGTGTTTCCCCGCATTCACGTGGCCCGCGGCGTGCCGAACATGGTGTCGACGCTGCTCCACTACAGCATCCTGCTCCTGGGCCTGGTCCTCGCCATCGCCGCCATGGGCATGGATCTCACCCGCGTGACGATCCTGGTGAGCGCCTTCGGCGTGGGCATCGGCTTCGGGCTCCAGGCGGTAGTGAACAACTTCGTCTCCGGCCTCATCCTCCTCGTGGAGCGCTCCATCCAGGTCGGCGACGTCATCCAGGTGGGCGACCTCAGCGGCGAGGTCCGCTCGATCGGAATCCGCGCGAGCATGGTCCGCACCGGCGAGGGCGGCGACGTCATCGTGCCGAACGGCACGCTCGCCACCGAGCGCGTGATCAACTGGACGCTGTCCGACCGCACCCGACGCGTCGATCTCCGTCTCCGCGTGCCCTTCGCCGCCGACTCCGAGCGCGTCCTGACCCTCCTCAAGGACGTCTGCGCCAATCATCCGGGCGTGCTGCGCGATCCCGCGCCCGTGGTGTTCTTCAACGGCACCGGCGACAACGGTCTCCTCTTCGAAGTGTGGGCGTGGACGCCGCGCATCGAGGACTCGATCACGCTCCGCAATTCCCTGGGGCTGGCCGTGCTCACCGCCTTCAAGGACGCGGGCATCGAGGTTCCGGTGCCGCGGCTCGAGATCCGGATGCCGGAGGGCACCGCCGCCGCGCTCGATTCGCACGGTCCGCAGGCCCCGACCCCTCCCCGCGGGCCCGGCGCGACACCAGGCGCCACCCCGCCCGCGTCGGAGGCGAGGTAGAATGTGGCCGATCTCGGCAACCACGCGACGTCGGCACGCAACTAAAGGGGAAAGGGAGGGACCGTATGAAGCCCAAGCTCGGGATCACCGATGACCTGCGCAAGGGCGTGGTGGAGCTGCTCTCCACCGTGCTCGCGGACGAATACATCCTCTATACCAAGACCCGCAACTATCACTGGAACGTCGAGGGCCTGCAGTTCAACGACCTGCACAAGTTCTTCGAGGCCCAGTACGAGGCGCTCGACGAGTTCATCGACGAGGTCGCGGAGCGCGCCCGGAGCCTCGGCGGCCGCGCGCTCGGCACGCTGGCCGAGTTCAGTCAGCGGACCCGGCTGAAGGAAGAGCCCAAGAAAACCCCCGACGCCAAGCAGATGCTGGCCAACCTGCTCGCCGACCACGAGAGCGTGATCCGCGAGCTGCGCGCCGATCTGCAGACGGCGCTGGACAAGTACGGTGACGCGGGCACCAGTGACTTCCTCACCGGCCTCATGGAGAAGCACGAGAAGATGGCCTGGATGCTCCGCTCCTACCTCTCGTAGCGCACGTCCATCACGGATACGGCCTGCCGTTGATGAAGAGCCGCACGAGGTAGGCGCGGCCTTCGTCGGTGAGCAAGACCTCCGCGTCCCGCCGTCCCGGAGGGAGGATTCCCTTCCCCTCCGGGACGTAGTACCGCTCGACCCCGTACTGCACGCGGAGGGGCGCGCCGGACGCGCGCCCGAGCTGTGGCGCGTACATGAGCCGCCCCACGATGAGGCGCCGGCCGCCGTCCAGGGGCAGTGCGCTTCGCTCCAGGCTGGCCGCGACCACCACGTGCACGTCGCCCTTGGACGCGAGCGCCACGTAGACGGGGTAGCCGACGTCGTTCCAGTCGGGCCGGCGCCCCACGAACGGCGTGTCCGTGAGCCCCGCGATCGCGTAGCCCAGCGTGATGTAGTCTCCCCGCACGAGGTCGCGCGGGTCGACGGGCAGCACCTCCAGCAGCACGTGCGCCGCCCGGGCCCGCGCGCGCTCGAGCGTCGCGCCCCAGCCGAGCAGCACGAGCGCGTGCACGACGACGAGCGCCACGAAGAGCCGCCGCCGCGTCATGCCGGTGCATCCACGCGCCGCGCCTCCGCGGTCATCCGGCGACGCATACGCTCGAGCGCCCACCCAAGACCCAGCATCAGCGCGCCCGAGGAGAAGAACAGCGCGCTCGTCTGGAGCATGGTGCCGAAGAGGTCGATGTAACGGACGAGACCTTGAGCGAGCAGCGACACGACGCCCCAGTTGATCCAGGAGGTGCGTCCCCACCGCGCGCCGAAGAGCACGAGGCCCAGGGAGACGCCGAACGAGAGTACCCAGCTCGCGTAGCGGAAGGCGTCCCAGGCGTACGCCGGCGCGGCCCTCGACACGAGCCCCTGCACCGCGGCCAAACCGAGCGGCAGGAGCAGGAGCAGGGCGAGGCAAGCCCCGCGGGCTCCGGGAGGCGCCTCGGGCAGCCGCTGGGCGCCGGCCGCGAGCGCGATGACGGCCACGAGCGTCACCAGGCCGATGGGCGCGGAGGCGCACCGGCACGGCTCGTGGAGCTCCTCGTAGTACCCCATGCCGAGCACGATGAACACCGACAGGCTCAGCGCAATCCCCGCCTGCTCGAGCAGCTGACGGAGTCGCCGATGCGCGCCGTCACCGTGCAGCATGCCGAGGCCGAGCAGCGTCAGCCCGAGCGCGCCCAGCGCGACCATCCAGAACACCGGCGTGCGGTACACCGCGCCCCCGAGCGCGGTCGCGTGGTCGGCGAGCAACAGGGAGAACCAGGCCACGACGCCCGCATAGGCGAGCGCACCGAGCCCGAAGCTGGGAAGCGCGTAGGCCGCGGGCAGGAGCAGCACCCACCAGAGCAGGAGGGCGTCTGCGGGGCGCCCCGAGAGATTGTAGACCTGCCCCATCAGCGCGATCCCGAGGAAGAGCAGCGCGCCGCCGATCACCGCGAGTCCTTCGCCGAGCCAGTGGTAGCCACGTTCACGCACCCGGAGCCCGCCCCAATGCGCGACGAGCATGAGCCCGACGAGGGCGCCAAGCTTGACCCAGCGGTGAAGGGACTGCCAGTTGTGGGCGATGACGAGCGCGAGTCCGGCCGCGACCAGCCCGCCGCCGATGAGGCCGAACAGCGCGGCGGGCCGCGACAGCCATTCCGCCGCGGGGGGATAGCGCGCAGCGATGCGCGCGCCCTGCTCCGCGGAGACGAGCCCCTCGCGGACCCAGCCCTGGATCTCGGTCGCCAGCCGCGTCGCGAAGCGATCCGCCACCTCCGGGCTCCTCGTCGACGCCGCTACCCGCTCCGGCCCAGTTTCGCGAGGGGCGCGCCGGTCAGGCGCGTGAGGATCCACTCGCGGCGAAACCGCGCGCCCAGCCGCCGGTAGAACCCGATGGCCGGACGGTTCCAGTCGAGCACCGCCCACTCGAGCCGCCCGCACCCGCGCCGCACCGCGATGCGGGCGAGCGCGGCGAGCAGCGCGCGCCCCGCCCCCCGGCCGCGCTCCTCGGGCCGCACGAAGAGATCTTCGAGGTAGAGCGTCGGCTTGGCGAGGAAGGTGGAGAATGTGAAGAAGTAGAGCGCGAAGCCGACCGGCCGGCCGCCCCGCCGCGCGATGAGCGTCTCGAAGTAGGGGCGACGGCCGAAGCCGTGGCGCCGCACGCCCGCCGCGGTGGCCTTGCACTCGTGGCGAAGCCGCTCGTAGTCGGCAAGCCCCCGGATGAGCGCCAGGATCGTGGGGACGTCGCCCGCCGTGCCCGGACGAATCGACAGCGCGCCGCCCCCCCTGCGGCCACGCGCCGCGGTCGCCCGTTGGGCCGCGCGCTTCAGCGATGGCTCCAGTAGTGGCCGGGATTGGGGCGCTTCGCGAGGCGCCGCGTCAGCAGCGCCTGGCTCCGCTCGGCATCCTTCGCGCGCAGCGCCGCCACCAGCAGGGTGTCGTGGAAGACCTCGCGCTGGGCGTGGCTGCCACCGACTTCCACGATGCGGGACTCGACGGGGGCAATGCGCGCCACAGCCTCGGCGTGCTCGCCGCGCGCAAACGCATGGAGCCCCTCCAGCAGCGGCACCACCACCTCCGGCAGCGTGGGGTTGCGGGTCTTCTTCGCCCGCGCGCGCAGGCGCTCGAGCTGGAGCTCCGCGTGCGTCCAGTCCCCCGCGGCCGCCAGCGCCATGCCCACGTGGAGGTCGTGGAAGAGCAGCAGCGGCATGTCGAGGCGGCGCAGCGCGACCGCCCCCAGATGCTGCCACCGCGCGGGATCCGGCCGGTCGAAGAGATCGAGGCGCCAGGCCAGCGCCACCGAGTCCTGGAGGTCCGAGCTCACCCTGATCGCGACGCGACCGAACACGGATTCGAACAGCGCGGCCGCCCGCTCGTAGCGCCCGGCGGCGAGATGCATGAGGGCGAGATGCCAGAGGAGATGGTTGCGGAAATAGCCGAGGTGATCACATGGATGGATGCGCGGGGGCAAGGCCTCGACCCCGTGCTCGTTCTCCCCCGTCTCGTAGAAGACGTGGGCCGCCGCGTGCACCGCCCAGGCGTCGCGTGGGTTCAGCGCCATCGCGCGCTCCGCGAGCGGTAGCGCCTCCGCGTAACGCCCGTTCTCCTCGAGGCTGAAGGCGTGCAGCCCCAGCATGAACGAGTCGCCGGTGAAGGCGCCGTACGTCCCGTCCGTCAGCTCGAGCATCTCGGCCGAGCGCCCCTGCCAGAAGTAGATGTAGTACAGGCGCTGGAGCAGGAGCATGTCGCGGGGGTGCTCGGCGAGCAGCGCGCGGATCGCAGGGATCGCGTCATTGCCGCGGCCGCCCACCCACAGAGCGAGGGCGTCCACGCTGCCGCGCTCCCGCGGGGTCAGCGCCGAAGCCGACGCCGCGGCGACCGCGCGCTCCATCTCCGCGCGACCCTCGGCCAGACGCTCGTCGAGGTAGAGCGTCACCGCGAGGCCCGCCCGCCCCAGCGCGAAGCCGGGGTCGGCGACCACCGCCGCCTCGAACGCCGCGACGGTGTCGGCGCTGAAGCCCAGCAGCGCGCGGACGCCGCGATCGTACGCGTCGACGGCGGCGCGCGACTCCGTCGTGAGGTCGAGGCCGTAGGCGTCGCGGATCACTGGGGCATCCTAGCAGACGGCCCCAGATGCCGCGCGAGGAAGTCCACCGCCCGCCGCTCTGCCCACGAAGGCCCCGCGCCGCCGCCGTCGAGAAAGCCCGCGTGGCCTCCCTCGGCGGGAAACACCGCCTCGAGCCAGGGCGAGCGCTCCACCTCCGCGCGCGGCAGGCTCTCCGGCGGGACGAACGGATCATTGACCGCGCTGATCAGCAGCGTGTGTCGACGGATCTTGGAGAGATAGGGTCCGCTGCTGCAGCGGCGCCAGTAGTCCTCCTCGTCGCTGAAGCCGAAGATCGGCGCGGTGACCAGCCGATCGTAGAGGCGGAAGGTCCGCGCGCGCATCGCCGCGCGAACGTCCACGCGCTCGCCGTAGAGGGCGGCCTTGGCCCGGACCTTGGGCTTCATGGTCCGGAGGAAGTGCGCGGTGTAGAGGAGGCGGTTCAGCCCGTGGTCGAGCACGGCCGCGCACGCGGCGAGGTCGAAGGGCACCGAGATGGCGACGGCGGCCAGGACCTCGTCGGGCACCGTCTCGCCCCGCTCGCCCAGCCACTTCAGGACGACGTTGCCGCCCAACGAAACCCCGGTCAGCCCGATGGCCGCGCCGGGGGTCGCCGCGATGAGGCGCCGCACCACGAACTCCAGATCTGAGGTCTCTCCCGAATGGTAAAGCCGGCCAAGGCGGTTGAGCTCGCCGCTACACGAGCGGAAGTGGACGACGACGCCGCGCCATCCCGCGTCCTCGACCAGGCCCATGAGGCCGAGCGCGTAGTGCGACTCGGACGAGCCCTCGAGGCCGTGGAGCACGACCACGCAGGGCGCGGCCGGGCGCGCGGGCGCGGCGGCCAGCCAGTCGAGATCGAGGAAGTCGCCGTCGGGGGTCTCCCACCGCTCGCGGCGGAAGGCGGGACGGCGCGGGCGGCGCCGAAGCGGGCCCCACAAGCTCTGCAGGTGCCGCCCCCGCAGCCACCAGGGGGGCCGGTAGTCGGCGGGGGCGGCAGTCACGCGGTCGAGGGCGCCGCTACTCCTGGCCCTCGAGAATGAGCTTCACGACCTGCGGGGCGATCTCTCGCGCGCGCTGATCGAGCTGGGCCTCGGAGAGATTGGCGATGGGATGGGGCATCGCGAGGAACTTGTACGCGGGCAGACCCCAGGACTGCGCCATGGCGCGGCCGGTGGCCTGGAACACGTCGGTCACGATGGACGCCGCGGGCACGCCGTTCTTCTCGAACAGGATTCCGTCGAGCACACTGCCCGACGAGCACGACCCTCAGTCGCCGATGCCGGCGACGATGACGTCGACGGACCGCTTGGCCTCCTCGATGATCTCGGCGTGCGCGGGCACGCTGGCGTTGTGCTTGCGCCACATCTTGCACTCGGCGGCGCCGTACTCGTTGATGAGCAGCTCCCCGATGCGGTGGAGCAGCCGGTCCGAGTTGAACTTGGTGTTCTCGACGAGTCCGACCCGCCGGCCCTTCAGCGAGTCGGGCCGCGGCACGTATGTCAACGGCTGCTTCCGCGGCTCGACGGTGGGATCGAGGATCTCGATCGGTGCCATCATGCCCTCCTGTCCTGGATGACCTTCGTCACTGCCTGCGACGAGCGCCGCCCGCCCGCCCAACCGGGGATGTAGGACGAGAACGCGCCCGCCCGTCCGCCCGCCGCGACGACCAGGAGGTCGTCCGGCTGAGCGAGCAACGGCCGCATCGTTTTCTCGTCCTGCGGTGTCACCGCGCCCGCCATGCGCTCCATACGCTTGATGTGCGCCACGCTGTTCTGGGTGTTCTCGAACACGAATTTCTGGATATCGGCCTTGGACCAGCCGCCGTTGGCGATGGTCCGCATGTGCTCCCCCGCCAGCACCAGCACGTACTGCGGCTGCCCGTTGGTGCTGTTGTGGTGGCGCATGTCGTCGCACACCGTGCGGAGCACTCCCTCCGGCGTGCTCGAGAGCTGGTTGTACCACTGCCGCGGCGCCTCGGCGGCGAGCACCGTCACCGCGCTCTCCCCCGGCTGGCATCCACGCTGCACGTGGAGGGGGATCCACGGGCTCTCCGCCTCGTTCTCCGCCATCACGTAGCTGTACTTGCCGGGATGCCCCAGCGTGCCGCGGTCGAGGTATCCCGGCAGCGTGCCGATCACGTTCCTCATGACGAGTCGCACCGCTCGACCGATGGTGGCGTTGGCGCGCCAGCCCGGCCCGAAGAGGTTGTCCTCGCAGTTCATCTCGAGCCGTCGTGCGATGGGACCGTTGACGATCAACAGCGGCCCCGCGCCACCCGTCGACGTCGCGGGCCCGTGATACGCCCACTGCGGGTCGGCGATCGCCTCCACCGCCGCCACCACCACCGGCATGTACTCGGGGAGGCAGCCCGCCATCACCGCGTTGATCGCCACCTTTTCGGCGGTCACCGCGACCTGCCGGTTGGTGATGAACGCGAGCTGCGCGTCCGGCGTCAGCCCCGCCGCATCGAGCATCGTCCGCACCGCCCCTTCCGTGGGCGGCACCACCGGGAGCCCGTCCGTCCACCCGCGCTCGTAGCAGAGATCCATGGCCTGGCCGAGGTCGGCGACGACGTGGCGCTTGGAGGCGAAGGTCGTTGTCATGGCCGGTAGTATACCCGAAGATGAGAGACATGCCGGACCACGCCGCGCCGCACATCGTGATCATCGGCGGCGGCTTCGCCGGCCTCAGCGCGGCACGACGGCTCGCCCGTCACACCGTACGCGTCACGCTGCTGGATCGCCGCAACCATCATCTCTTCCAGCCTCTCCTCTACCAGGTGGCGAGCGCGGCGCTGTCCCCGGCCGACATCGCGGTGCCGCTGCGCTCGATCGTGCGCGACGCCCCGCGTGTGCGCGTGCTCCTCGCGGAAGCCGAGTCGGTGGACCCGGCCGCGCGGCGCGTGACGCTGGACACGGGCACGCTGGACTACGACGCCCTCATCCTGGCCGCCGGCGCGGGACATTCGTACTTCGGCCACGACGACTGGGAAGCGCTGGCGCCCGGGCTCAAGACGCTGGAGGACGCGCTGGAAGTCCGTCGGCGCCTGCTCCTTGCGTTCGAGGCGGCCGAGCGCGCGGAGGACGGCGACGAGCGCGCCGCGCTGCTGACTTTCGTGGTGGTGGGCGGCGGGCCCACCGGGGTCGAGCTGGCGGGGGCCTTCGCGGAGATCGCGCGGCACACTATCGCCCGGGATTTCCGCGCCATCGATCCCACCCAAGCGCGCGTGATCCTGATCGAAGGCGGAGAGCGGCTGCTCCCGAGCTTCCCTCCGGACCTCAGCGACGCCGCCGCGCGAAGCCTCCACCGGCTCGGCGTGGAGATCCGCACCGGCGCAAAGGTGACGCGCATCACCCACGACGCGGTGTGGATCGGCGGCGAGCAGATCCGCTCCCGCGCGGTGGTGTGGGCGGCGGGAGTGGCCGGGGCGGCCATCGGTCGATCGCTGGGCGTGCCCACCGATCGGACAGGCCGGGTTCCGGTGCAGCCCGACCTGTCGGTGCCTGGACATCCCGAGACGTTCGTGGCGGGCGACCTCGCCGCGCTGCCGCTGCCGGACGGCGGGACGCTGCCCGGGCTCGCGCCGGTGGCCATGCAGGCGGGACGCGCCGCTGCCGACAACGCCTGGCGTCGGCTGCGCGGCGAGCCGACGGTGCCGTTTCGCTACCGCGACCACGGCACCATGGCCACCATCGGGCGCGCCGCCGCGGTGGCCGCCATCGGCCGGCTTCACCTTTCCGGCTGGCTCGCGTGGCTCGCCTGGCTCGGCGTCCACATCGTGTACCTGATCGGGTTCCGCAACCGCTTCCTCGTCCTCGCGGAGTGGGCGTGGGCTTACGTGACCTGGCAGCGGGGCGCCCGCCTCATCACCAGGCCCTGGCGTCCCGGCGGCTAAGCGCGGACGGAGTACACTGGTCGAGAGCACGACACCCGATGCCTCTGGTCGCGTACTTCTCCATGGAGTACGGCCTGCACGAGGAATTCCCCTCGTATGCGGGCGGCCTCGGCGTGCTCGCGGGCGACTTCATGAAGTCCGCCGGCGATCTCGGCCTTCCGGTGGTCGGGATCGGGCTCCGCTGGGCCGAGGGCTACACCGCGCAGCGCATCGGTCCCGACGGCTATCCGACCGACGAATGGCACGAGCATCGGCCCGACTTCCTCACCGATACCGGCACGCGCATGCGGGTGCGCGTGGCCGCGCGCGAGGTGGAGTGCCGCGTCTGGCGCGTGGGGCGGTACCAGATCGCGCCCCTGTTCCTGCTCGAGCCCACCAATCCGCGCGACCTCTGGATCACGCGCCGCCTCTACGACACGCGCCCGGACTGCCGCATCGCGCAGGAGATGCTGCTGGGCATCGGCGGCGTGCGCGCGCTCCAGGCCATGCATCAGCCGGTGGACCTCTATCACTTCAACGAGGGGCACGCCGCTTTCGCCGGGCTCGAGCTGATTGCCGACCGCATGGAGGCGGGCATGGACTTCGAGGAGGCGCGGCGCGCCGTTCGCGCGTCGATTGTCTTCACCACCCACACCCCGGTGCCCGCCGGCAACGAGACCCATGCCCTCGCCGATCTGCGCCGGCTCGGCGCAGACTGCGATCTACTCCCCGCCGAGCTCCGCGCCATCGGCGGCGATCCCTTCAACATGACAGTGGCGGGCCTGCGCCTGGCCCGGCGCGCCAATGCGGTCGCCCAGCTCCACGGCGAGACCGCCCGGGCGATGTGGGCGGGGGTCGAGGGCGCCGCGCCCATCATCGCGATCACCAACGGCGTGCACGCGGGTACCTGGCAGGATCCGCGCATTCCCGCCGCGCTCGGCAGCGACGGGGCGCTGCGCGCCACCCGCCGAGAGCTGAAGGAAGAGCTGCTCGCCGAGGTGGAGCGCCGCACCGCGGTGCGCCTGGATCCGGAGGTCCTCACGATCGGCTTCGCCCGTCGCGCCGCGACCTACAAGCGTCCCGATTTGCTCCTCCGCGATCCCGCGCGGCTGGCCCCGCTGCTGAAGGATCACCGGGTGCAGCTCCTGTTCTCGGGCAAGGCCCATCCCGCCGATCAGGAAGGCAAGGCCGTGATCGCGCTGCTCGTGGAGACGATCCGCCAGTGGCCGGAGTCCATCGTGTTTCTGGAGAACTACGACATGGGGCTGGGCCGGCTGCTCACCCGCGGCTGCGACGTGTGGCTCAACAACCCGCGGCGCCCGTTGGAGGCCTCGGGCACATCGGGCATGAAGGCGGCGATGAACGGCGGTCTCAATCTCTCCGTGCTCGACGGGTGGTGGCCGGAAGGCTGCGTGCACGGCGTGAACGGCTGGGCCATCGGCGACGGGTCCGAGGGCCCCGACCAGGACCGGCGCGATCTCCAGGCGCTCTACGATACGCTGGAGGGCGAGGTACTGCCCGCGTGGGTCGCTCCCGCGCGCTGGACGCACATGGCCCGGGCGGCCGTCACGATGGGGGTGGAGCAGTTCTCCGCGGAGCGAATGGTGCGCGAGTACTTCGCCCGGCTCTACGCCGCCTGATCACTTCGCCTTGGCGATCTCGTCGGCCAGCTCCTTGGCCCGCCCGCGATCCAGCGGCTTGAGCCGCTCGAGCACCTGCCGGGCGTCGTCCAGCCGTCCCATCTTCACGTACGCCTCGCCAAGATACTCGAGTGCCTCGGGGAACCGGGGCCGGAGACGCAACGCCTCGTCGTAGGCCTTGATCGACTCGGGGTAGTTGCCGGTGTTGCGGAGCGCGTAGCCCAGCTCGTTCCAGGCCTCCGCGTAGTCCGGCTTGAGCTCGGTCGCCTTGCGGAATGAGGCGGTGGCCACCGACCACTCCTTGCTCCGCTTCGCGCGGATGCCCTTGTTGTATTCCTCCTCCGCCGGTGTCGTGACCGGCGCGGACGGCCGAGGCGCCACTTCATTGGCAACCGCCACCACGGGGGCGACCGCCACCACGGGGGCAATCGCCACGAGGGACGCGGCGAGGGCGAGGGCGAGCGCGGCGAGCGTCGTCATGAGCGGTCCTCCAAATCGGCGCGGGTAGTCGCGGCGGCGCGACCGCCGGGCTCCGCCCCGGCGTCGCCATCATACCTCCCCCGTCCGGACGGTATCGCCGCGATGACGGCGGCGGCGACGCACACCGCCCCGGCGAGGACGAAGGCGGCGGCGAAGCCGGCCTGCCAGCCGCGCGCGCGCTCGAGCGCGCCGAACACCGCGCCGGTCGCCTGCACCCCGGCGACCACGCCGAGGGTGCGGCTCATGAAGGCCAGCCCGCCTGCCGCGCCCTGACGGGCGGCGGGGAACGACGTCATCACCCGCGCGAGATTGGGCACCTGGAAGAGGCCGACGCCGGCGCCGACAAGGGCAAGGCCCGCCATCACCGCCGCGTAGGGCGTATCGGCGGTGAAGCCGCTGATGAACAGCAGCCCCGCGGCCTCCATCACCAGCCCCAGCGCCATCGGCACGCGGGATCCCACCCTGTCGGTGAGCCGGCCCGCGAGGGGCGACATCGCCGCGGTCGCCAGCGGGGTAAGCATGAAGAACATCCCGCCGTGCGCCGCGTGGAGGCCCAGCACGCGCACCAGGTAGAACGGCGCGAGGAGCCATACCGCGAATTGCGCGCCGTTCGAGAGCGCGGCGAGCGCGAGTCCACTCAGCACCGGCCAGCGCAGCCACTCCGCGCGCGGCGGGAGCCGCCAGGCGCCGGCGCGCCGGCCTCGGGGCAGCGTCGCGGAGGCGATGACCGCGAGCAGCCCGGCCACCGGCGCCCGGTAGAGGAAGACGGAGCGCCAGCCGAACGCCTCCACGAGCGCACCGCCGATGACCGGCCCCACCGCAAGTCCCGTCCCCAGCCCCAGAGCGAGACGGCCGAGGCCGTGGCCGTGCCGCTCGCGCGGGAGCGTCAGGGTCACGAGCGCCGGCGCCGTCCCGTAGACCAGGCCACCGCCGACGCCCTGCACCACGCGCGCCGCGAGGAGCGCGCCGAAGGAGCCCACCCCCAGGAAGCCCACGAAGGCCGCGGCGGAGATCCAGAGGCCGGCCGCGAAGACCGGCGCCGGGCCGAGACGATCGGCGACGACGCCGGCGGCGAATGCCGTGAGCGCATAGGTGAGGACGTAGCAGACGATCACCCAGCGGATGGCGACCGGGCCAACGCCGAACGCGGCCGACATCGCGGGAAAGGCGATGTTCACCGAGGCGTCGAGCGAGACGGCCAGCGCGCCGAGCGCGGCGAGAGCGACGGGCACCGGGCTATACTATCGCGTGCCCGACTTCCCCGGCTGGCTCGCGCTCGGCGTGGCCGCCATCATCGCCTCGTCCATCGGGGGCGTCGCCGGATTCGGCACCGGCGCCATGATGATCCCCGTGATCGCCTGGACCCTCGGCCCCAAAGCCACCGTGCCCGTGCTCACCGTGGGCATGTTCCTCGGTAACGGGGCCCGCGTGTGGTTCAGCCGCGCCGAGGTGAACGTGCGGGTGGCGGGCGCCTATCTCGTGGGCGCGGTGCCGTGCGGGGTGCTAGGCGCCGTCCTCTATTCCACCATCGAGGCGGAGTGGCTGAGCCGGCTGCTCGGCGGGTTTCTCCTGATCGCGGTGCCCGGCCGGCGCTGGCTCAAGGCCCGCGGCCTGCGCGTCACCCTTCCCTACTTCCCGCTCATCGGCGGCGTGTTCGGCTTCCTCTCGTCGCTGGTGGGCGCGGTGGGGCCGGTGCTGAGCCCCTTCTTCCTGGGCGCCGGCCTCTTGCGCGGCGCGTACGTGTCCACCGACGCCCTCTGCACGGTCGGCAGCTATCTCACCCGCGGCTTGGTCTTCCATCGCTACCACCTCATGACCGAGTCGACAGTCACGGTGGGACTCTACATCGGGGTCATCATGATCGGGGGAGCGTGGATCGGACGGAAGCTCCTCGACCACCTCAGCGAGGCGGCCTTTCTCCGGCTGATCGAGACCCTGCTCGTCGTGTGCGGGTTACAGATGCTCCTCTGGCCCGCGCGTTGACCGCGGCGCGCTATTCGCGGTAGAACAAGGGCCCAATGTCCACGCCCCTCGCGCCCGGCCTCTCCGCCCAGCTCACGATGACGGTCACGCGCGCGCACAGCGCGGACACTCTCGGCAACACCGGCGTCGCGGTGTTCGCGACGCCGTTCCTCATCGCGTTCCTCGAGAACGCGTCCAACGCCGTCCTCAAGCCCTACTTCGCGCCGGGCGGCGGGAGCGTCGGCACCATGGTCGACGTGAAGCACCTCGCCGCCACTCCGCTCGGCATGAGCGTCCGCGCCGAAGCGACAATCCTCGAGATCGAGGGCAAGCGGGTGCTGTTCTGGGTCGAGGCCTGGGACGAGGTGGAGAAGATCGCGGAAGGACGCCACGAGCGGTTCATCGTCCCCGATCTCGGGCGCTTCCTCGAGCGGGCGGCGAAGAAAGGCAAGGCCTGAGCATGCCCATCCAGATCAACACGAGCATCAAGGGCAAGGAATATCCCCCCTACGTCGTCCACGTCGAGCGGGCCAAGATCAAGGACTTCGCCCGGGCCATCGGCGATCTCTCACCGTTCTACCTCGACGACGAGGTGGGCCGGGCATCGCCCTGGGGAGACATCATCGCGCCCCCGACCTTCGCCATCACGTTCCGGGACGAGCGGCACGACACGGGCGGGATGCTAAAGGAGCTCGGCACCGACATCTCCCGCATCCTCCACGGCGAGCAGGAGTTCGAGCACATGAAGCCCATCCGGCCCGGCGACACGCTCCTCTGCCGGGGTAAGATCACGGACATCTACGAGAAGGCGGGCCGTTCCGGCCCCATGGCCTTCGTGGTGCGCGAGACCACGATCACCGACCCCGACAACGACATCGTCGCGAAGGTCCGCGGCATCACCGTGGTCCGGCTCTGAGGACGTCATGAAATACGCCAAGGTCTACCTCGAGGACGTCGAGATCGGGACCGAGATGCCTACGCTCGTCAAAGGCCCCATCGAGCAGATTCAGCTCACCCGCTACGCGGGCGCCTCCGGCGACTTCAATCCCATACACCAGGACGCGGCGTTCGCCCGCGCCGCGGGCATGGGCGACGTGTTCGGCCACGGCATGCTGTCGATGGGCTTCGTGGCCCAGTCGGTCACCGACTGGCTCGGCGTGGGCACGGTGCAGAAGGTCGGCGTGCGCTTCGCCGGGTTGGTCCGGCTCGGCGACGTCATCACCTGCCGGGGCAAGATCGTGGCCAAGCGGCCCGCGAAGGAGCCGGGCCGCGGGGCCGGTCAGGTGGATGTCGAGCTCTGGGCCGAGAACCAGAAGGGCGAGAAGGTCGTGACCGGCCGCGCCACCGCCGCCCTGCTCTCGAGAGACGATCAGTAGACGGGAAACGCGGCTACGCGGAGCGAAGGAAGTCCCGCAGGGCTGCCTCCGTGGAGGGGAACGCGAGCTCGCTCCACGGGATCTTCGCCGGGGCGACCCACTCGACGCAGTCATTCTCGTGGCACGTGGCCAGCGTGCCGCCGGTGACGGCGGCGCGGTACACCACGATCACGATCGGCGAGCGCGGATAGGAGTACACGCCGACGAGTCCCCGCAGCGAGACCCGCAAGCCCGTCTCCTCCCACGTCTCCCGCACCGCCGCCACGTCCACCGGCTCGCCCCAGTCCACGAAGCCCCCGGGAAACGTCCACTTGCCGTACGCGGGGTTGATGGCCCGGCGCGTGAGCAGCACCTGCCCGTTCTCCTCGGGGATCGTCGCCGCCACCACCTTGTGATTGAGGTAGAAGATGAAGCCGCAGCGCGTGCAGACCTGCTCGATGCGGCCTTCGGGCGGGATGGGGCGGCGCTCGAGGCCGCCCCCGCAGAGCGGGCAGAAACGGATGCCGTCAGGGGTGAGCTGGCGGAGCGACTCGTTGACGCTCATCCACGTGCCAGCATAACATCTCAAGACTTGCGATGAAGTGGATTGCCTCCAAGGCGAGCTTCGACGAGGTGTTCGGGCGCCCGAGCGCGCCCCGGACGCACTATGACGCGCTCATCGCCATCCTCGAATCGTTCACGCTCGAGGATGTCACGCGCCGCGAGCGCCTGCAGTGTCTCGCCCTCATGAATCAAGGCATCACGTTCACCGTCTACGGGGAGAAGGACGGCCTCGAGCGTATCTTCCCCTTCGACTTTGTACCCCGCATCATCCCCGCGGGAGAGTGGAAGCTCCTTCAGGACGGGCTCGTCCAGTGCTTCACCGCCCTCAATCTCTTCCTCCTGGACATCTACCAGGAGCAGGCGATCGTGCAGCAGCAGCAACAACGGCAGCAGCGAGGAGAGCCGGCATGAGGATCGACCGAGCGCGGCTGGCCGCGAGCATGGACGCCCTGGGGCGCATCGGCGAGACGCCGCGCGGCGGCCTCACCCGGCTGGCCCTCAGCGACGAGGACCGCCTCGGGCGCGATCTCCTCGTGCGCTGGATGAAGGAGGCCGGGCTGGCGGTCAGCGTGGACCAGATGGGCAACATCTTCGGCATCCGCGCCGGCATGGAAACCCTCGCCCCCGTGCTCATGGGCTCGCATGCCGACTCGGTGCCCACCGGCGGCAAGTACGATGGCCAGCTCGGCGTGCTCTGCGCCCTCGAGGTGATCCGCTCGCTGGACGACCGGGGCGCGCGCACCCGCCATCCGGTCGGCATGGTCATCTTCACCAACGAGGAGGGAGCGCGCTTCCAGCCCGCGATGATCGGCTCCGGCGTGATGGCGGGCAAGATCCCGCTGGAAGACGCCTACAACACCCGCGACCGTGACGGCGTGCGCCTGGGCGACGAGCTGGAGCGCATCGGCTACCTCGGACCGGAGCCCTGCATACCGCGCCCGCTGCGCGCGTATCTCGAGCTCCACATCGAGCAGGGGCCCCTTCTCGAGGAGGAAGGACTGCCGGTGGGCGTGGTGGAGGGCATCGTCGCGATCGCGTGGTCACGGCTCACCCTGGCCGGCGTGCAGGATCACGCCGGCCCTACCCCCATGCGCATACGCCACGACGCCCTCGTGGCCGCCGCCGAGGTGGTGCGGGGCATTCGTGAGATTCCGCGGCGGGTGGGCGGCGATCTCGTCTCCACCGTGGGCCGCCTCGACGTGAGCCCGAACATCCCGAACGCAATTCCCGGACGCGTGAGCCTGTCCATCGACCTCCGCGGCCCCGACGAGGCTGATCTCACGCGCGCCCTCGGGATGGTCGACCGCATCGTGAAGGACGCGGCCCGGCGGGAGGGCGTGACCTCGACGCTCGAGCACTACTGGCGGGTGCCGCGCACCGTGTTCGATCCGGGAGTGGTGAGCGCGGTGGAGCGCGCGGCCCGTGCGCTCCGCTGCGGCCACCGGCGGATCCTGTCCGGGGCCGGGCACGACGCGCAGTACATGGCGGCGATCTGCCCCACCGGGATGATCTTCGTGCCCTCCCGCGCGGGACGCAGCCACTGCGAGGAGGAGTTTACCGGGCTCGACGACATCGAGCACGGCGCCAATACCCTGCTCCTCGCCGCTGCCGAGCTCGCGGGGACGCTCGGCTAGGCTCGCCTCAGGCGAGCAATGCCGCCTGCGGCCCGTGATGGGCGGACGGCAGGCGCAGGCGCGCGACCACGGGAAGATGGTCGGACGCCACGCGGGCGAGCCGGCTCCGGTGCACGTGGAAGCCCTCGCCGTGAAGCGTTCGGTCCCAGTAGATACGATCGAGCGGGAACAGCGGCAGCGGCGCGGGATGGGTGCGACGGATCCGCGGGCCCGCGAGCTCCCGGCGGAGCGTCCGTCCCACCGCGCCGGGGAACCACTCGTTGAGGTCGCCCACGACGATTCTCGAGCCCTTCAACGCCTCCACGAGGACCTGGTCGCGCACCAGCATCTCCACCTGCGCCGCCCGTTCGCGCACGCGCAGGCCGAAGTGCACGTTGAACATGTGGAGCAGGTGTTCGGGCAGCTCCACGTCCACCCGCAGGCCGCCGCGCGGCTCGCGCTCGTAGCGCGTGAGATCGAAGGGCCGAGCCGCGTGCGCGGGGAAGCGCGTCAGCACCACGTTGCCGTACGGTCCTTCCGCGCGCTCGAGCGTCACGCCCATGTGCATGTCGAGCCCGAGCCGCCGCGCCAGCGTCTCGGCCTGCGGCCGGAAGATTTCCTGGATCCCGACGAGATCCGCTTCGAGCTCCTCGACGACGCCCGCGATGCGCCCGAGGTCCACCCGGCCGTCGAGCCCCTGAGCCTTGTGGATATTGTACGAGGCGACGGTGATGACGGACCGGTGCGTGTCGCTCATGCCGCACCGTCCGCGTACGCGGTGAAATGCGGATAGAGCTGCACCGGGTGCGTGAGCGGCTCGTTCGGCAGCCTCACGCTGGGCGGAAAGAGGATGAAGGTCTGGAGCTCCTGCTCCGAGGGACCGGCGTGGGCGCCGTGCTCGGGGTTGAAGGACACGTGGCCCGCCGCCGCGTCGATTCCGTAGAGCACGAGATCCCCCGCGCTCGGCATCGCCATCAGCTCTCTCAGTCCTTGCAAGACGACCTCCCGGTCGGCTCGACCTTCGAACAGGCCGTTCACCGGCCCGGAGTCGAGCGCGTACCGCGTTCCACGATACCAGCACACCGGCCCTACACGCGAACGAAGGAGTACGAGACCGATGCCGGGATGACGGGAGAGCATGCCGGCCACCCGTGGGTGGCGCTCTTCCAGCTCCTCGGCGAGCAGAGGCTGCGGGTGGTCCGTGAAGTACACGAAGGCATTCGGTCCGGCCGGCACCACGCGGATCGACTCCTCGGAGGCAGGCTCGCCTGGCGCTCCGTTCCCCGGCGAGATCCAGCGCGTGAAGTCCCCCTCAAGATAGTTGACGAAGCGGTGCAGTGCCCGCGCGCGGGCCAGCGCGCGCACGCCGGTCCACTGCCGGCGCCAGCCATCCTCGGCGCTCGGTCGCCGCTTCACCGGAGGCCCGTCGGTGGTCATGATCGGCTCACCGCGGAGCGCTTTGCGGACGACGTGCTCGATGGTGTGGCCGCCGCTGACGTCGGTGAAGAGCCGGGTGAGGACCTGCCCGTGATCCGACAGGATGTAGAGATCCGGGCAGGGCTCGGGCAGGCGGCGCACGATCCGCGCGAGCTGGCCGATGGAGGCATCCACGCGGCGTAGAGCGCGGAGCGCGCGGCGGCTCGCCGGGCCGAAGCCATGGGCGAACACGTCGTATTCCATGAAGTTGACGTAGATCGAGGGCAGCCCGCGGTAGAGCGCCACCGACGTGGCCAGGGTCAGGAACTGGCGCCCCCAGATGGACGAGCCGATCTTGAAGAGCAGCCAGCGCGCGCCCGACCCGGGGGGCGCGGTCCGGGTGATGAAGCGCCCGAGGGCCCGCGCGATCTCGAGCAAGGTGAGCGCGGTGCACTTGACGATCACCCAGGCCAGCAGCACCGCGGACAGCGGCGCCCGCAGGATGGCCCAGCCCGAGCGGGTCGGCTTCAGCAGCCCGGCGAGCGTCCAGAGATAGTCGGTGGCCTCGCCGGCGAAGATGCAGCCATAGGTGGCGCCGCCCCGCATGATGCCGCGCCGGCCCCGGGCGTGCTGCTCCTCCACGAGGGCCGCCACGCCCGGCCGCGGGAAGTATCGATCCTCGCCCGCTCGCTTGTCGTAGTAGTGGAAGCCCGGGATGTCCGGGTACACCCCGTACATGACCGCCATCTGGAAGGCGGGCGTCGAGCTGGGAAGGCCCACCGACATGGCGCGCTTGGCCAACCACCCGGAGCCGAGCAGGCGCGCCAGGGTGGGGGTCTGACCGGTGGCGAGCGCGTGCTCGAGCACGGCCCGCGAGAGCCCGTCGATCTGGATGATGAGGAAGCGGCGCGGCCGCGGGGGCGGTATGGGCCGAAGCCGCGCCCAGCAGGCGCACGCGTCGACGGCGAGCTGAAGCCGGAGGACAAGCGCGTCCAGGGGCATGTCCTTGCCATGATAACAAGGCGTCTGGTAGGCTCGGCCCAACTCGGTCGTCAGCCACCCACGAGGCTCCTGCTTGAGCGACGTTCCACATCCCCTGCTCGCGATCGTTCGCCGGTTCGTCGATACCGAGGTGATCCCGGTCGCCCTGGCCCTCGAGCACGCCGATGAGTATCCCCACACGCTGGTGGCGCGGATGCGCGAGCTCGGCCTCTTCGGCGCGCTCGTGCCCGCGGAGCACGGCGGACTCGGCCTGAGCGTGAGCGTCTACGCGCGGGTGATCGAGGAGATCTGTCGCGGCTGGATGTCGCTGGCCGGGGTCATCAACAGCCACACCATGGCCGCGCTCATCGTGCTGCATCACGGTACCGACGACCAGCGCCGCCGTCTCCTGCCGCGCTTCGCCGCGGGCGACGCGCGCGGCGGGCTCTGTCTCACCGAGCCGCACGCCGGCTCCGACGTGCAGGCCATCCAGACGGTGGCACGCCGGCAGGGCGACCGCTATCTCATCTCCGGCTCGAAGATGTTCGTGACCAACGGCCGCGAGGGCAACACGTTCGCGCTGCTCGCCCGCACTGATCCGGCCGCCGACCCGCCCCATCGCGGGATGTCGTGCTTCATCGTGGAGAAGGGAGCGCCCGGCCTCGAGGTCGTCAAGTCCATCGCCAAGCTCGGCTACAAGGGCGTGGATACCGCCGAGCTGGTCTTCGACGCCTTCCCCGTGCCGGCCGCCAACCTCGTGGGTGGCATCGAAGGCCGCGGCTTCCGTCACGTCATGTCAGGGCTCGAGACCGGGCGCATCAACATCGCGGCGCGCGCGGTGGGCGTGGGCCAGGCCGCGCTCGAACAGGCCGTCACCGCCATCCGAGAGAATGCCGCCGAGGCCGCGCTGACCGCGCTCGCCGCTATCGCCACGCGCGTGGAGGCCTCGCGCCTGCTCACCGGCTGGGCCGCGGGCATGAAGGACCGCGCGGAGCGCTGTGACCTGGAAGCCGGGATGGCCAAGCTCTACGCGTCCGAGTCGGCGCAGGACGCGGCCGTGGAGGTCGTCCGCCTGTCCGGCCGCCACGGCCAGATCGCCGATTCGCCGATCGAGCGGCTCTACCGTGACACGCCACTCATGATCATCGGGGAGGGCGCGAACGAGATCCAGCGGCTCCTCATCGCCCGTCAGCTGGTCGAGCGGCACGGCGAGCGGCTGGGCGCGCTGACCCTGGATGACGGCGACCCCGGATCCCCCGAGCGCCGCCAGCTGGTCCTCGCCGTGCGCCAGTTCGTCCAGAAGGACGTAGCGCCGGCGGCCCAGGACCAGGACGCCACCGGAGGCTTCCCCGCCGAGCTGATCGCGCGTCTGGCCGAGTTCGGGGTGTGGGGCGCGCTCGTCCCCACGGAGTATGGCGGGCTCGGCCTCGATCCGGGCACGGCCGTGATGATGGTGGAGGAAGTCGCGCGCGGCTGGGGCATGCTGGGCGCGCTGCTCGCCACGCACATGGCCGCCGTCCACACCATCGCGCTTCACGGCACGCCGGCGGCCCGGGAGCGGCTGCTGCCGGCCATGACGCGCGCGGAGCGCCTGGGCTGCGTGGCGCTCGGCGCGCCCGCGCCGGCGCGCCGGGCGGGCGGTGGCTGGGGGCTCGTGGGCGCCGCGCCACTCACCGCAGGGGCGGCACACGCCGCAGTGTTCGTGCTGATCGGCGACCTCGAGGGGCATCGCGCCGCCTTCCTCGCGGACGCCGGCGCCGCCGGGCTCGAGGTCGCCACCGCGCCCGCCACCCTGGGGTTCCACGGGTTGGGCGCGGCGGATCTCGCGCTCGCGCACCTGCGGTTGCCCCACGAGGCGCGGCTGGGGAAGGACGACGCCGGAGCCGGGGAAGCCGCCGCCGCGGCGGAGAACTTCCTCCGGCTCGGCGAGGCCGCGGTGGCGGTGGGGCTCGGAGGCGCGGCGTTCGAGGCCGCGCTCCGCTACGCGCAGCAGCGCACCACCTTCGGCAAGCCGATCGCTCAGCATCAGGCCATTCAGCTCAAGCTCGCCGACATGGCCTCGCGCGTGACGGCGGCGCGGCTCCTCATGCTGCACGGCGCCGAGCGGCTGGGGCAGCGGCCCGGCGACACCGCGCCCGTCGCCATGGCGCGGCTCGAGGCGGCGGAGACCGCGTACCACGCGACCCTCGAGTCCATGCGCATCCACGGCGGCTACGGCTACACGAAGGAGTTTGCGGTGGAACGGTACTACCGCGACGCGGCGGCGCTCCTCTCCGGCGACGGCGCGGTGGGGCGGCTCCGGCTCGCGGTCGCGCGCGCCGTGCTGGAGGGCCATCCCGCGTGAGCTACGGTCGCTACTTCGACGACTTCTCCGTCGGTCAGGAGTTCCGCCACTGGCCGGGCCGCACCATCACCGAAGCCGATTGCACGTGGTTCGCGCTCCTCACGATGAACCAGCACCCCCTGCACTCGGACGCGCACTACGCCGAGACCTACACCCAGCACAAGCAGCGCGTGGTGCTGGGACCGCTCGTCTACAGCGTGGTGATCGGGATGACGGTGGCGGACATCTCGGGCCGCGCCATCGCGAATCTCGAGGTGAACGCCCTCAAGCACGAGAAGCCCACGTTCATCGGCGATACCCTCTACGCCCACTCCCGCGTGCTCGCGCTCACGGCGTCACGCCAGGGCGACCGGGGGGTCGTGACCGTCGAGACCTGGGCGACGAATCAGCGGGGCGACCACGTCTGCTCGTACACGAGGAACGTGCTCGTGCCCAAGAAGAACCACGCCACGCTCGGCGAAGGGCGCCTTCCCTACTGAGATGCCGCCGCGCGCGCCGCTCGACGGAGTGAGGATCCTGGCCGTGTCGCAGTTCGGCGCGGGGCCCTTCGGCACCCAGGTGCTGGCCGATCTCGGCGCCGACGTCATCAAGATCGAGGATCCCGGCGTGGGCGGCGACGTCTCCCGCTACGTGCCGCCGTTCGAGGGCGAGGCCGACTCGCCGTACTTCCAGTCCTTCAACCGCGGCAAGCGCTCGCTCGCCCTGAACCTCCGGCACCCCGAGGGGCAGGCGGTGCTACACGACCTCGTGCGCGTGTCGGACGGGCTGTTCAACAATGCGCGCGGCGACCTGCCCGGCAAGCTCGGTCTCACGTACGAGGCCCTCCGGAGCGTGAACCCGAAGATCGTCTGCTGCTCGCTCACCGGCTTCGGCACCACCGGGCCGCGGGCCGCCGAGCCCGCCTACGACTACCTGATCCAGGGCTACGCGGGGTACATGTCGGTCACCGGAGAGCCCGATGGGCCACCCGGCAAGTGCGGCGTGTCGGTGATCGACTTCGCCGGCGGCTACGCCGCGATGATCGGCCTCATGGTGGGGCTCTTCGACGCGCAGCGCACCGGAGTGGGGCGCGACGTGGACATCTCGCTGCTCGACACCGCGGTGAGCATGCTGTCCTACTTCGCGATCTGGACTCTGAACCGCGACTGGGCGCCGGAGCGGACGCGCGACTCCGCCCATCAGGTTCTCGTGCCCGCGCAGAACTTCCCCACCAAGGACGGCTGGATCGTCGTGTTTTGCAACAAGGACAAGTTCTGGCAGGAGCTCGTGGAGGCGCTCGACGCGCCCGAGGTGGCGGAGGACCCGCGCTTTCGGACGTTCCCCGACCGCCACGCGCACCGGGACGCGCTGCTGCCGCTGCTCAAGGCGCGCTTCCAGACGCGGACCACCGCCGACTGGCTCGGCCGGCTGCGCGGGCGCGTCCCCTGCGCCCCCGTGAACGACGTGCGGCAGGCGCTGGACGACGAGCAGGTCCTGGCGCGCGACATGATCGTGGAGGTCGAGCACCCCGAGTTCGGGACGCTCAAGGAGGTCCGCAGCCCGATCCGCACCGACGGCGAGGTGCGAGCACCGCGCCGCGCGCCCCGGCTCGGCGAGGACACCGATGCCATCCTCGGCGAGATTCTGGGGTACGGCGCGGCCACGATCGCCGGCCTGCGCGCCCGCGGGGCGATCGGATGAACCGGCCCCTCGACATCCCCGACGCCGAGGAGGTCGAGCGTACCGAGACCGTCGCGGCCCCGCCCTGGATGACCATCCTCCACAACTGTGACTGCCACACGTTCGAGCAGGTGGTCCAGCAGCTCATGAAGGCGATCGGTTGCTCGGAAGACCGCGGGTGGGAGCTGGCCTGGGAGGTCCACAACACCGGCAAGGCCGTGGTCAAGGTGGGCCCCGAGCCGGAATGTGTCCGCGCGGGCAACGTCCTCGCCTCGATCGGCCTCATCGTCACCGTCGTGCAGTCGTAGCCCGCCCCCGCCTCCGTTCACCGCGCAGTCGTTTCGCAGGAATCAATCTCTCCAAACTGCAGAGGTTCCTCCCGTTTTGAGGAGAGCCTCGCGCCGTGGAGCCCCGGTGACGTGGCCAGTTACTACTGATAGGTCCGCTACTTACGTGTGATCTGGCTCGTGGCACCCCCCTTGCTCTATTTCTGGGTGGCCGGACGTTACGGCCCCAGGAGCCGACAACAATGAGCCGACTGCTCGATCTGATCCGTGAAGCCTGGCAGGACAATCACAAGGGAGGCGTGGTCCTCCCCTGGTACCGCCGCCCCAACATGTGGCTGGTCGCCGCGGCCGTGGTGCTTCCCTTCGGGTGGCTGCTCCCCATCGCCCGCGTGGCCTACGTCGAAGCGCGTAACCGTCGAGCTGCTCGCCGCCGTTTCTAGCCGAACCCATACCAGGTGAGGGCGACGTGAGCCCCGGCGGCCACCTCGTCACGACGGCGGTGGCATGCGCGGCCGTCCAGATGAGCACCGGATCCGTCGCCCTCACCGCAGGGGTCGCCGCGGGCGGCTTCCTGATCGATCTCGATCACGTGCTCGACTACGTCCTCTTCGAGCGTCAGCGCGATCTACGTCCCGCCGCGTTCCTCCGTTACTACCTCGCCGGCAACCCTCGGTTGGTCGTCTTGCTCCTGCACTCCTACGAGCTGCTCGCAGCGCTCGCCCTGGCCGCTTGGTGGACAAACCTCGAGGGCCTGTGGGGCTACGTGTTGGGGGCGGCGGCGCTGCACCTGCCGCTCGACATCGTCTTCAACGGCAAGGTGACGGGGCGGAACATGGTGCCGTTCTACAGCTCCGTCTACCGGACGCGCGCCGGCTTCCGTACCTCACGTCTGCTCGACGCGGGGCGGATCGGGGCGCCGGACCCGCGCTTCTGGTCCGCCTTCTTCGTCGGTTCAGTGGTGAGCCCTCGCTCCGCTCGGGCCAGCTCGATCGCATCGCTCGCCTCGCCTTCGGCTGCGGCTCGCCCTACATCACGGGCCCGATGATCCAGGGCGCGAACTCTTCCTCACCGACCCCGCTTAGCTCGCTCTTGGACCGCTTCCCCGACGCGACTGCGACGATCTCCTCGAAGATCTGACGCCCGACCTGTTCGAGGGGCACCCCTTCCAGGATCACCCCGCAGTTGATGTCCATGTCCTCTTCCAGATGGCGGTACATGAGCGAGTTCGTCGCGAGCTTGATGGAGGGCACGGGCTTGCAGCCGAATACTGAACCGCGCCCGGTGGTGAAGCAGATCATGTTGCAGCCGCCCGCGACCAGGCCGGTGATGGATACGGGATCGTGGCCCGGCGTGTCCATGAAGACGAAGCCGCGCGTGGTGATGGGCTCGCCGTACTGGAAGACGTCCTGCATCGGCGTGGTGCCGCCCTTGGTGACCCCACCCAGGGACTTCTCGAACACGGTCGTGATGCCCCCGGCCTTGTTGCCGGGCGCGGGATTGTTGTCCATGGCCTCGATGCCGCGGCAGTACCACTCCCACCACTTGTAGCGATCCAAGAGCTTCTTGGCCACGCCCTCGTTGACGGCGCGGCGGATCAGGAGGTGCTCGGCCCCGTAGATCTCCGGGGTCTCGGCGAGCACGCCGGTGCCGCCGTAGCGCACGAGCTCGTCTACCGCCCACCCGAGGGCGGGATTGGCGGTGATGCCGGAGTTGGAATCCGAGCCGCCGCAGTTGGTGGCGAGGCAGATCTCGGACACCGGCTGCCTCGAGCGCCGCGCCTCGTTGGCGCGGGGCAAGAGCTTGGCCACCTCGCGGGCGGCGATCTCCACCGTCTTCCGGATCCCGCCCGCTTCCTGGATGTTCACCACGAACGGCGCGCGCTCCGGATGGCCAGGGGCGGCCATGCGCTGCTTGTCCACCATCACCGCCGCCTGGTTCACCTCGCAGCCGAGGCCGACCAGGATGTACGCGGCCACGTTGGGATGCTTGGCGTAGCCGGCGAGCACCCGCTGCAGCGCCAGGTGGTCCTCGCCGAAGAGCTTGGTGCCGCAGCCCGACTTGTGCGTGATGGCGAGCACGCCGTCGATGTTCGGGTAGTCGCGGGAGACGTCGCGGAACTTCTCCTTCACGAACTGGCTCACCGAGGCCGAGCAGTTCACGCCCGAGATGATGGCCACGTAGTTGCGCGTGCCGACCCGGCCGTCCTCGCGCTCGTAGCCGTCGAAGTACCGCATCGCGTCCGGGGCGTAGTAGGGGACTGGCCGCACGTCCACGCCGACCTCGTAGCGGTCCGCGGCCAGCTCGCCGATGCCGAGGTTCTCCGTGTGGACGTGGTCGCCCACCGCGATGGCCTGGGTGGCGAAGCCGATCACCTGACCGTAGCGCCGCACCGTCTCCCCCGCCGCGCGCGCCCGCCGCGCGATCTTGTGGCCGGGGCGGATGTCCTGCCGCGCCTCGATGCGGCCGCCGCCGGCGTCCTCGAGGGTGGTCCCCGCCTTGATCTCCCGCTTGGCGATGGCCACGTCATCCTGGGGATGCAGCACGATTGCGACGTCGGTGAGGGCAAGACTTGCCATGCCGGCCTCCGTGGGTGTGATACTACCGGGGTGACTGTAGCGCCCGGGCCCCGGGTTCGCAACGTGTGCCGCCTCGCTGCGGGAGCCGCGTTGCTGCTCCTCGCCGCCGGACCCACCGGCGCCGCCGACCCGCCCGATCTTCACTGCGAGGAGGAGCCCGGCAACCGCTTCTTCTGGACGGAGTGGGGATTCTGCGATCTGCCCGCCCACGGGCCCGAGAAAGCCCGCGGCGTCGTGATCTGGAATCATGGGATCTCCGGCACCCGCGAGCAGTACAAGGCGCCGCCCGCCCTCGTGCTGCGCCTCCTCTACGGTCGCGGCTGGGACGTCATCAAGCTCAACCGGAACAATCTCGGCGAGACCTCGCGCGATCTCTCCCTCGCGCGGGCCACCGAGCGCGCCGCCAGCGAGATCGCCGCCCTGCTCAAGCGCGGCTATCGCCGCGTGATCCTCGCCGGCCAATCCTTCGGGGGCTACATCACGCTGGAGACCGCGGAAGCGCAGCGCGGCCTCTATGGGGTGATCGCGATGTCCCCCGGGGTGACGGTGCGGGGCGGTGTCGATCGCATCGATCCGAGCATCACCGAGCGCCTGCTCCGCGACACCAAGGCAACCCGCGTGGTCGCGGTGTTCCCCCCGGGTGACACGCTGTTCGACAATCGGGTCCGCGGCCCGGGCGCGCTGCGCGCGCTCGGGGCGCGGGGTGTGCCGTACCTGGTGGTGGACGAGACGTCGCGGGCGATCAGCGGCCATGGCGGAGGCCTGGGGGGACGCTTCGCCCTGCGTTATGGCCTGTGCGTCGCCGATTTCTTTTCCGGCGACGCGCCGCCCGCGGGACCGATCCCCTGCCCGGCGGGCCGCGAGAGCGACGCCGTGCGCGAACTGCTGCTTCGCGATGCCCCGCCCCGCCTGCTCTCGCCCGGCGCGGTGCCCGAACGGCTCGCGCCCTACCACGGCCTCTGGTACGGGCTTCTGGGCGAGACCGTCGCCGTGGTGGGCCTCGTGGAGGGCGCCGACGGTACCCCGCAGCTGCTCTATCGCGCGGCGGCCGGCCGGGCCAGCAGCGGCCTCTACCCGCCGCGCGAAACCAGCGGCCGCCTCGAGGCCACCCTCGGCGGCGACCGCGGGCCGGCGATGACCTTGACGCCCGGCCCGGGCCACGCGCTCGAGGTCACGTGGACATCGACCGACGGTCGACGCACGCTGAGCGGCCCCTTCAAGCCGCTCGGACCCCCGGGAGTAGCCCGGTCGCCCGAGTAGCCCGGTCGCCAGAGTAGCCCGGTCGATTGACGGCGTTCGCGCCCAGCCGTAGACTGCCCTCCGCCATGGCCCTCAGCTCCGAGCCCCGCGAGGGCACGGTCTCGTCGCGCGGCTTCGCGCTGCATTACGTCGAGTGGGGCGCGCCCACCGCGCCGCCGCTCTTCCTGCTCCACGGCATCACCGGACACGCGCGCACCTGGGACACCTTGGCGGAGGCGCTCGCCCCGCAGTGGCACGTGCTGGCGCTCGACCAGCGCGGGAACGGCGACTCGGAGGCCGCGCCCGACGGCGACTACACCACCGGCGCGATGGCCGACGACCTCGGATCTCGGGCGCGATGTCCACGATGACCAGGCGCGCGCATCCGCACCATGATCGCGAACGCGCCGGAGACCATCGAGTCCGAAGAGTGGGCGGTGGAGACGGCGCGGGCGGCCAACCCGCGCGCCGATGTCGGGGAGCTCCGTCACCGTATCAAGCACGCGCTCAAGCGCGCGCCCGACGGCGCCCTCACCTGGAAGTATGCGCGCGACGTCCGCGAGATGATGCGGCGGGGCAGCCGCCGTGATCCGGTCGAGCTCTGGGACCGCCTCACCCGCATCACGTGCCCGACCCTGCTGGTGCGCGGCGCGGAGTCGGACGTGCTCTCGCCCGAGCTTGCTCAGCGGGTGGTGGCCGCGCTGCCCCACGGCCGTCTCGTGGAGGTGGCCGCGGCCGGACACACCGTGCCGGGCGACCGGCCCGCCGAGTTCGTCGAGGTGGTCCGCCGCTTCCTGGCGTCGCCCGCACGCTGACCGCCCGTCTCTACCGGTCGCGCCCCCGCAGCCGGCGCGCCGCCTCCGCCCGCATGCGCTGCATGGCGTCGGTCTCCTGGTCGGCGTAGCGCTCTTCTTTCCAGGGGTCGGCTTCCATGTGGTAACCATTGACCTCCCAGAAGCCGGGAGCGTTCACGTCGAGGAACTCGAAGGCGCGCGCCCACTTGGCGCTCTTCCAGAAATACAGGCGCGGCACCACGAGGCGCAGCGGCCCGCCGTGCTCGGGTGAGAGGTCCCGCCCGTCGTGCGTGAGGGCGAGGAGCACGTCGTCCCGCACGAGCTCCTCGAGGGCGAGATTGGTCGTGTAGTCGGGATCGGCGTGCACGCGCACGAAGCGGGCGCCCGGCCGGAGCCGCACGCGGCGCATGATCTCGTGAATGGCCACACCCTCGAAGGTGTTGTCGAGGCGCGACCAGCGCGTCACGCAGTGGATATCGCAGCGCACCTGCACGCGCGGGAGGGTGAGGAACTCCGCCCATGTCCACGCAACCTCCTCCTCCACCAGGCCGAAGCACCGGAACGACCACCGGGCGGGGTCGAAGCGCGGCGTGACGCCGTAGGTGAGGACCGGCCACTTCTCGGTGAGGGCCTGGCCGGGCGGCACGCGATGGGCGAGTTCGGGCGGTACCCCCTTCACTCGCGGATCCACGACTCGGCGAGCGGGATCTCGAGAGGCCGGCGGTCGAGGTCGGCCGCGTCGGCGGGGCCCGACGACGGCGCCACTCGCAGCAGCGCCTCCACGTCGGCCCGCCGGTAGAGCCGCTGGCGCTTGATGCCCTGGCGATAGCTCTTGAGCACGCCGCGGCTCACGTAGGCGTAGAGCGTGGCCGGCTTGATTTCGAGCAGGCCGGCCGCCTCCTCCACCGTCAGGTACTCCTCGCCATCCAAGACGATCATCGCCGCCTCCGTCGACCCCCATCGTACAGGCAACTCCGCGGATACACGTGTCTCCACCTCCATCATTGTAAATCAACATAAATCATGTATAGTCAAGTCGACCAAAGGAGGCCCGCATGAGCGCCGCCGCGACCCTCACGGACTGGAAGGCCGGGCTGGAAGACGTCGTCGCCACCCGATCGGCGATCTGCACGGTGGACGGCATCAACGGCCGGCTGTACTACCGGGGCTACGAGATCGCCGACCTCGCCGGGCGCGCGAGCTTCGAGGAGATCACCCATCTCCTCTGGTTCGGCGAGCTGCCGAGCGCCGTCGAGGGCCGCGCCTTCGCGGCCCGCCTCGCGGGAGCGCGCGGCCTCTCCGCCCCGGTGGCCGCGCTGCTGCGGACGCTTCCGCGCGAGTGCCATCCGCTCGACGCCCTCCGCACCGCGGTGTCCCTTGCCGCGACCCTGGATCCCGACGTGCGGGCGGACAGCGCCGAGGCGAACCTCGCCAAGTCGGTGCGGCTCGTCGCCCTGGTGCCCGCGGTGGTGGCGGCCTGGCACCGCATCCGCGGCGGACTCGAGCCCATCGCGCCGCCGGCGGAGGGCGGTCACGCCGCCCACTTCCTCCATATGCTCGACGGCCGCGCGCCGACCGCCGACGTGGCCCGCGTGCTCGACGTCATCCTCACCCTCCACGCCGACCACGAGCTGAACGCCTCGACGTTCGCGGCCCGCGTGGCGGTGGCCACCCTCGCCGACCTCCACGCCGCGGTGGTCGCCGCCATCGCCACCCTCAAGGGCCCGCGGCACGGGGGGGCCAACGACGACGTGCTCGCCATGCTCAAGGCGATCGGCGACCCCGCGAAGGTCGAGGACTATGTGGACCAGCGCATCGGGGGCCGCGACCGCTTGAGCCGCGCCGAGCGCGCCGCCCCCGGCGCGCGCATGCCCGGCTTCGGGCACCGCGTGTACAAGGTGGACGACGCGCGCGCCCGCGTCATCCGCGTCATGGCCAAGGACATGGCGGCGGCCACCGGGCGCACCCGCCTCTTCGAGGTCGCGGAGGCGGTGTACGCCTCGGTGACCCGGCGCACCGGGCTCCCGGTGAACGTGGACTTCTTCTCCGCCGTGGTCTATGACGCCCTCGGGATCCCGCCCGACTTCTGCACCTCGATCTTCGCCACCGCGCGGGTGGCCGGCTGGTGCGCCCATGCCCTCGAGCAGTATGCGGACAACCGCCTCATCCGGCCCCGCGCGCACTACGTGGGTCCGGCGCCCCGCCCTCTCGTCCGCTGACCCGCGCCTCGAAGATTGGTGCGCTCCCTCGCCGGCCCCTATAATGGGCGGCGAGGGGGTCTCGATCCGCCCCCTTGGAAGGACGGACGGATGAGCGACGACCGGAAGCTCGCGATGTTCATCGACTTCGAAAACATCGTGCGAGGGGTGAAGGAAGCCCAGTACAAGCAGTTCGAGATCAAGCTCGTGCTGGAGCGCCTGGTCGAGAAGGGCAAGATCATGGTGAAGCGGGCCTACGCCGACTGGAACCGCTACACCGAGTACAAGCGCCCGTTCCACGAGCACGCCATCGAGCTCATCGACGTGCCCCAGAGCCGCTACAGCGGGAAGAACTCCGCCGACATCCGCATGGTCGTGGACGCCATGGATTTGGCCTACGCCAAGCAGCACGTGGACACCTTCGCCCTCGTGTCCGGCGACTCCGACTTCTCGCCGCTCGTCTCTAAGCTGCGCGAGAACGACCGCTACGTGATCGGACTCGGGGTGAAGTCCTCGTCGTCCGAGCTCCTCGTCGGCAACTGCGACGAGTTCATCTTCTACGAGGACCTCATCCGCGAATCGAAGAAGACCACCGCCCTGCGCGGGCTGCCCGAGAAGAAGGCAGAGGCCTTCGCCCAGCTCATCGAGGCGATCCTGGCGCTGCAGCGCGAGAACAAGGACACCCTGTGGGGCTCGATGGTCAAGCAGACCATGATCAGGAAGAACCCCGCCTTCAACGAAACCTACTACGGCTACTCGACCTTCTCGAAGCTGCTCGAGGAGGCGGAGAAGCAGCGGATCGTCACGCTCGAGCGTGATGCCAAGAGCGGTACCTACATCATCACCGCGCTCGAGGAGGGCGGCCGCGCCGCCTAGCCTCGCCTCGCACCGCCGCGCCGGTCAGCGCGCGCGCCGCGTGATGACGACGACCCGCCCCCGGTCGCTCACGAACGCAGTGCCCACCCAGCTCACCACGCTCACCAGCAGCGCGCCTCCCAGGGCGGGCCAGAAGCCGGCCACGTGAAAGCCGGGGACGAAAGCGGAGACGAGCCAGAAGCATCCCGCGTTGAGCACGAGGATGAAGAGGCCGAGGGTCACCAACGTGATGGGCAGGGTGAGGATGAGGAGAATGGGGCGGATGAGGGCGTTGACGAGGCCGAGCGCGGTGCCCGCCCCCAGGGCCGGTAGAAGGCCGTCCACCCCGATGCCGGGAACTATAAGTCCAGCGAGTACGATGGCCACCGTGTCGAGAAGAACACGGGCGACAAAACCCATCAGTGTCGCCTCCCGCCTTGCAGGCTCCGGAACACTCGCGTATTGTGGATCACACCTTTTGTCATGCGGATGAATTGTACGCCGCGCGACACAGACGCGGCGAGCGCGAAGGGACAGCGCGTCGCATGCGGCGAACGAAGATCGCGAGGGAGGATCGTGAGACGAGCGCTGAGCGGGGCCGCGCTGGCGGTGACGCTGTGGGCGAGCGCGTGCTCGGGGCAGACCGCCACCGTGACCATCGATCCGACGATGACGCGGGGCGCAGAGTCGGCGCCCGTCACCATTCTCGAGTTCTCGGACTTCCAGTGCCCCTACTGCAAGCGCGCCCAGGACACGCTCGAGCAAGTCATGCGCGAGTTCCCGGGCCGCGTGCGCATCGTGTTCAAGGACTTCCCGCTCGACTTCCATCCCGGCGCACGGCCCGCCGCGCTCGCTGCGCGCTGCGCCGGCGCGGGCGGCCGCTTCTGGGAGTATCACGATCTCCTCTTCGTGGCCCAGCCCGACTTCGCCCGGGACGACCTTCTGCGCTACGCCGAGCGCATCGGCCTCGAGCGGGCGTCCTTCGCGGAATGCCTGGACACCGCGCGGTTCCGCGACGCGGTGGAGCAGGACATGACGGAGGGCCGCGCGCTCGGCATCACGGGCACGCCCACCTTCTTCGTCAATGGACGCCGTCTCGTCGGCGCGATGCCCGTCGAAGCCTTCCGCCAGGCGGTGCGCGCGGCCCTCGCGGAGGACGGCAAGTGAGCCCGGCGCCGCCGACGCTGTACGTCAACACCGCGGATGTCCCGTGGGTGGAGCGACACCGGGGCGTGTTGTGGAAGGTGCTGTGGCAGGACGAGGAGGGCCGGAAGGCCATCCTCATGCGCTACGAGCCCGGCGCGGTGATCGCGCGCCATCGCCATCTCGGCGACGAGCAGATCTGGGTCCTCGAGGGCAGCGTGGCGGATGACACTGGAGTGTGTACCGCAGGCAACTACGCCCGGCGCCCGCCGGGCTGTGTCCACAGCGTCAAGAGCGAGACGGGAGCGCTGGTCCTCGCCGTGACGTCCGGACCAACGGAGGCCGTCTAGCAATGGAGCGTCGCGTGAACCACGTGCGCAAGGCACTCGGAACGAAGATCCGCTCGCTGCGCAAGGAGCGGGGCTGGAGTCAGGAAGCACTCGGCGAGCGATCCGCGCTGTCGGGGAAGTTCATCGGCGAGGTCGAGCGGGGCGAGAAGTCCATCTCGGTGGACAGCCTCTACCGCGTGTCGGTCGCGCTCAAGATCGCCCTGCGGAAGCTGATCGACCTCCCCGCGCGGCCGCAGTAGTCTCTTCACGGGTCGTCCGCGCACGCCGAGGCCACGGGTGGGGTGTGTCCGCGCGCGGCCGGGTCAAAACTCCTTGCCCCATCCCCGGGCATCCGGTAAGGTGAACGGCTGAAGTTCACGACGGCAAGCGAGGGAACATGAGCGGGGAGCACTTCTGGCTGACGGTCGGGTTTCTCGGGCAGGCCTTCTTCTCCATGCGCTTCCTCGTGCAGTGGATCGCCTCGGAGAAGCGTCGTGAGAGCGTGATCCCGGTTTCGTTCTGGTTCTTCTCCATCGGCGGCGGGTTCACCCTGCTCGTCTACGCGGTGTACCGTCACGATCCGGTCTTCATCCTGGGCCAGGGCGCGGGCCTCTTCGTCTACCTTCGCAATCTCTACCTCATTCGCCGCAAGGAGCGCATGCTCGCCGAGGCGAGCGCGTGAGCGCGAGAGGCGCGTCGATGGATTCCGCCGTCCAGTGGGGCACCGCACAGGCGCGCGCCATTCTCATGATTCCCGGGCCCACCGAGCTGCCGTGGACGGTGATCCAGGCGATGAACCAGCCGCCCACCATCCAGTACGATCAGCGCTTCGACCTCGAGGTGCTGGAGCCCGCCACGCTCACTCTGCGCGACGTGTTCCAGATCCCATCCGGCGAGGTCGTGGTGATGCCGGGCTCGGGCCGCACCGCGCTGGAGGCGGGCGCGGTCTCCGTCATCGAGCCGGGCGACCGCGTGCTCGTGATCGTGGCGGGCGTGTTCGGCATGCTCATGCGCGAGATCATGAGCCGCGTGGGCGCCGAGGTGACGGAGTTCGGGGTGGAGTGGGGGCGCCCGATCGACCTCGCCCGGCTCGAGGGTGAGATCGAGCGCGTCCGCCCGAAGGCGGTGACGATGGTGCACAACGAGACCTCCACCGGCACCACCTATCCGGCGGAAGCGGTGGGGGTCATCGTGAAGCGGCACCGCGCGCTCTACCTGCTCGACACCGTGTCCTCGCTGGCCGGCATCGACGTGCGCACCGAGGCGTGGGGCATCGACCTCAACATGACCGGCTCGCAGAAATGCCTCGCGGCGCCCCTTGGGATGTCGCTCGCCGGGGTGAGCCCCGGGGCCTGGGAGGCGATGGAGCGGCGGAAGCACAAGTCCAGCTCGCTGGTCTACGATCTCCTGCGCTGGAAGGAGCAGTGGGTGCCCGTCTCGCGCGGCGGCCAGGTGCCGGACGGCCAGCCGCGCCGTCAGCCGGTGTCCATCCCCACCCATCTGACCGCCGCCCTCGCCGAGTCCGCCCGCCTCATCAAGGAGGAAGGGCTCGCCAACCGGTTCCAGCGCCACGCGGTGGCGGGCGCAGCCTTCCGCGCCGGGCTCGAAGCGATGCGGCTCGAGATCTTCCCCGAGACGCCCATCGCCTCGAACACCGTCTCGTGCTTCAAGACGCCGGCCGGCATCGATCCGGCGGCCGTCGTCAAGCACATGCGCGACCGCTACGGCATCCTCATCGGGACCGGCCTCGACAAGATCCGCACCTCCACGCTCCGGGTCGGCCACATGGGCATCACCGCGAATCCGATGTACGTGCTGCCGACGCTCTCGGCCCTCGAGCTGACCCTCCGCGATCTCGGGCACCGCTGCGAGGCGGGCGCCGGCGTGGCCGCCGCTCAGGCCGTGTTCTCGGCGCGCACCGCGTGATCGTCGTCCCCGACGATTTCCCGTCGGTCTTCCAGGGCTCGGCGGCCCAGGACCGCGCCAAGGCGCTCGGTCCGCTCCGGGTCTTCACGGAGCGTGGAGCCGACGAGGAGGCCGAGCTCATCCGGCGCATCGGCGACGCGCGGGTCGCCATCAACATCCGGGCCCACGCGCGCTTCACCGACGGCGTCTTCACCGCGTGCCCCGGCCTCAAGATGGTGTCGGTCTGGGGCACCGGCACCGACAACATCGATCTCCACGCCGCGGGCATGCGCGGGGTCACCGTGTGCAACACCCCCGGCGTCAACGCCTTCGCGGTGGCCGAGCACGCGCTCGCCCTGATGCTCGCGGTGGGGCGCAAGATCCCGGCCATCGACCGTGAGATGCGGGGCGGCAAGTGGCCGCGCGAGATGCTCACCCAGCTTCTCGGCAAGACGCTGGGGGTGTTCGGGATGGGCACCATCGGCAGCCGCGTGGCGACGCTGGGCCGTGCCGTCGGCATGGAAGTCCTCGCGTGGAGCGCGCGCGGCGACGAGGCGCGCATCCGCGCCGCCGGCGCGAAGACCGCCGCCAAGGACGACATCCTGCGCCGGGCCGACGTGGTGAGCCTCCACGTCCGCCTTGCCGAGGACACGCGAGGCTTCATCGGCCGCCGCGAGCTGGCCCTCATGAAGCCCACCGCCATCCTCGTCAATACCGGACGGGGCGCCCTCGTGGACCGCGAGGCCCTGCTCGCCGCGCTCCGTGAGCGCAAGATCCTCGGCGCCGGCCTGGACGTCTTCCACCAGGAGCCGCTGGCCGCCGACGATCCCGTCCTCGGCCTGCCCAACGTGGTGCTCTCCCCGCACAACGCCGGACAGACCCCCGAGGTGGTGCGCGATGGGCTACTCCGCGCGGTGGCCAACGTCGAGCACTTCCTCGCCGGTAAGCCGACCGACGTCGTCGTCGCTCCCGTCAAGTAGCCGCGCCCAGATGGTCGGCGGATGATGGTCGTTCGCGAGGACCGCGGCGCCATCGCGGTGCTGCGAATGGCCCACGGGCGCGCCAACGCCCTCGACCCCGAGATCCTCGGCGCGCTGAGCGCCGCGCTGGAGGCCGCGACGGACGCCTCCGCGGTCGTCCTCACCGGAAGCGGCCCCATGTTCTCGGCCGGGGTCGATCTCAAGCGCCTCGCCGTGGCCGGGCCCGACTACCCCGGCGCGCTGATTCCCGCGCTCGTCGACGCCTTCGCGCGGCTCTTCTATCACCCGCGTCCCGTGGTGGCGGCGGTCAACGGGCACGCCGTCGCGGGCGGCTGCGTGCTCGCCTGCGCGGCCGACCGGCGCGTCGCCGCGCGAGGCGGCGCGCGGCTCGGCGTCACCGAGCTGCTCGTGGGCGTGCCCTTCCCTGCCATTGCCCTCGAGATCATGCGCGGCGTGCTGCCGGCGCGCCATCTCGCCGAGATGATCTACGGGGGCCGGACGCTCGGCGTGGAGGACGCGCTCGCGCGGGGTCTGGTCGACGCCGCCATCGAGCCCGGGGCGCTCCTCGACGCGGCGGTCGCGGAGGCGGAAGCGCTCGCCGCCATCCCTGCGGCGAGCTTCACGCTCACCAAGGCCCAGCTGCGCCAGCCCACGCGCGACTTCCTCGCCCGGCACGCCGCGCGGATCGACGACGAGGCGCTGGCCTGCTGGAGCGCGCCGCCCGCGCAGGCGGCGATCCGGCGCTACGTCGAGAAGAGCCTCGGCGGCGGGCGCCGCTAGGCGCGCCCGGCGAGGGCGCGGCGCAGCACCTCGGCGGGATGCTGCGCCCGGCGCTCGGTGAGGTGCGCGATCTGCTGCCGGCACGAGATCCCCGGCGCCACCACCACCGTGTCGGATTCCGCCGCGCGCACCGCGGGAGCGAGCCGGCGGTTGCCCAGGCTCACCGAGAGCTCGTAGTGCTCCTTCTCGAAGCCGAAGGACCCCGCCATCCCGCAGCAGCCCGAGTCGACCTCGCTCACGGTGTATCCGGCCCAGCTGAGCGCGGCCACGGTGGGGCCGGTGCCCACCATCGCCTTCTGATGGCAGTGCCCGTGGAGCAGGGCGCGCCGCGGGCCGTCCGGCCTCCAGGCGAGCCGCAGCCCCCGCGCGCGCTCGCGCACGAGAAACTCCTCGAGGAGAAAGCTCGAGCGCGCGACCGCGCGAGCGGCGTCGGTGCGGAGCAGGTCCACGTATTCGTCGCGCAGCGTCAACAGGCAGGAGGGCTCGAGCCCTACCACCGGCACGCCGCGCTCCACCCAGGGCTGGAGCTTCGCCACATTCCATCGCGCGTTGACCCGGGCCTCGTCCAGCATCCCCTTGGAGATCATGGGGCGGCCGCAGCACTTGCGCCCCACGAGCTCGACGCGATAGCCCGCGCTTTCCAGCAGCTCGACCGCCGCCCGCGCGATCTCCGGCGTGTTGTAGGTGTTGAAGGTGTCGTGGAACAGCACCACGCTGCCGCGCGGAGCGTCCGCGTTCGGCTTGCGCGCATCGAACCAGTCCGTGAAGCTCTCCCGCGCGAAGGAGGGCAGCGGCCGGCGCCGGTCGATGCCCACCACCCGGTCCATCACCCATCGATTCAGCCGCGTGCCCGCCAGCCAGTTCGACAAAGGGGCCAGGCGCGAGCCCCACCACGAGAGGTCCCCGATGTGCCCGAAGAGGTCGTTGCGCATCGGAGTCGGGTGAACCTGATAGTAGTGATGCAGGAACTCGTACTTCATCTTGGCCATGTCCACATTGGACGGGCACTCCGCCTTGCAGCCCTTGCACTCCAGGCAGAGGTCCATCACCTCGAACAGGCGCGTGCCGGTGAACTCCTCCCGCGGGGCCCGGCCGGAGAGCACCGCGCGGAGGGCGTTGGCGCGGCCCCGGGTGGAGTGCTCCTCGTCGCGCGTCACCATGTAGGACGGGCACATCGTGCCCTCGAGCTTCTTCCGGCACACCCCGACCCCATTGCACATCTCCACCGCGGCGGCGAAGCCCCCCTGCTCCGAGAAGTCCAGGCTGGTCGTGGGCTCCCAGGTCCGGTACTCGGCCCCGTAGCGCATGTGCTCGGTGACGCCCGGGCTCGCCACGATATTCCCGGGGTTGAGCAGGTTGCGGGGATCGAACGCGCGCTTGAGCTCGCCGAACGCGCCGAAGATCGCGGGGCCGAACACCCGCTCGAGATACGGGCTGCGGGCGCGACCGTCGCCGTGCTCGCTCGAGATGGCGCCCTCGAACTCCAGCACCATGTCGAAGATCTCGTCGGCCATCGCCCGCACCTGGTCCAGCCCCCGCTGGGTCTTGAGGTTCACGAGCGGCCGGATGTGGAGGCACCCCACCGAGCAATGCCCGTAGTACGCGCCTTCCGCGCCGTGCTTGGCCATGATGTCGCGGAAGCGCGGGACGAAGGCGGGCATATGCTTGGGGTCGACCGCGGTGTCCTCGATGAAGGCGATGGGCTTGGCATCCCCGCGGGTGCCGAGCAGCAGGCCCAGGCCCGCCTTGCGGAGCTTCCAGATCGACTGCTGCTCCGCGGTGTCGAGGGCCACGTGGCCCGTGTAGCCGAAACGCTCGCGCGCGCGCAGCGCCTCCAGCTTTTCGACCTTGTCCTTCACCTCGGCGTCGGTGTCGCCGGTGTACTCCACGATGAGGATGGCGGCGGGGTCGCCCTGCACGAAACCCATGCGCCCCCGCTGCTCGATGTTGGCGCGCGCGAGGTCGAGGATCATCTTGTCGGTGAGCTCGACCGCGTAAGGGCCCGTCTCGAGGATGGCCTGCGAGGACTCGAGCGCCTCCTGGATGTTCGTGTAGTGGATGACGTCGAGGGCGGTCTTCTTGGGGCGCGGCACCAGCCGCATCTTGGCTTCGACGATCGTGAGGAGCGTGCCCTCCGAGCCCACGATGAGCCGCGCCATGTTGAGCGGCCCGTCCTTGGTCAGCTCGTTGAGGTTGTACCCGCACACCCGGCGCCAGTGCATGCGGTAGCGGCGCGTGATCTCTTCACGGTACTGATCACGGATGCGCGCGACCTCTCGGTAGATCTGGCCCTCGAGGGTCTGCAGGCGGGCTTTGGCCTCGAGCTCCGCGGGCGTCACCGAGCCGAACACTGCACGGCTCCCGTCGGCGAGCAACGTCGTCAGCTCGATCACGTGCTCCACGGTGAGGCCGTAGGCGATCGAGTGGCTGCCACCGGAGTTGTTGCCGAGCATACCGCCGAGCGTGGCGCGGTTCGAGGTCGACGTGTCAGGCCCGAAGAGCAGCCCCTGCCCCCGGACGTGATGGTTCAGCTCGTCCTGCACCACGCCGGGCTGCACCCGCACCCACCGCTCCTCCGCGTTGACCTCGAGCACCTGGTTCATGTGACGCGAGAAGTCCAGCACGACCGCGTGGTTCACCGTCTGGCCGGTCAGCGAGGTGCCGCCCCCGCGCGCGAGCAGGGGTGCGCCGAGCCGGTTGGCGACCTCGAGCACCGCCTGCACGTCGCCGGCGTGACGGGGGATCACCGCTCCGATGGGCTCCACCTGATACATGGACGCGTCAGTGGAGTAGAGCAGGCGCGAGAAGGCGTCGAAGCGGACGTCGCCCTCGACGACGCGGCGGAGTTCGTGCTCGAGTTCGATCATGCGCCGATTATACTGAAGTGGCATGGCCGCGACACGCCTTCTCCCGCCGCTCGTGCGCCCGCGGCGCCTGCTCCGGCCGCAGCTCTTCGTGCCCGTCGTGGCGCTCGTCATCCTGGCCGCCCCGGCGCCGGCCGCCGCCGCGCCCGCGGCCCCGCCCCTGGCCGCGCGACTCCTCGACGAGGAGCGCGAGTTCGATTCGCGGGCGCTCATCGGCAAGAAGGTGCTGGTGCTCCGGTTCCAGGGCTCCTGGTGCAAGACGTGCACCGCTCAGGCCCCCGCCATTCAGCGGCTGGCCGAGAAGTATCGAAGTCGCGACGTCGAAGTGATCGGCGTGCACGTCAACGACACCGCCGCCGAGGCGCGGGCCTGGCGGAAGCGCTACAAGCAGACCTACGGCGCCGTGCTGGACCCGGGGGCACGCATGGCTTCGCGCTTCGGGTTCAAGCTCGCCCCCTACACGGTGGTGATCGACAAGCGCGGCGAGATCGTCAAGCGCATCACCGGTTCCGCCGACGAGGCGCGTCTCACCAAGCTCCTGGACCCTCTGCTCGCGGCGTCGCCGCCGTCGCCCACTCCACGCTGACCCGCCGCGCGAGGCGGGGCGAGTGGCTCAAGGCTTCAGCATGACCTTGATGGCGCGATCCTCCTTGCGGTCGAAGATCGTGTAGCCCTTGGGGGCCTCGGTGAGCGCCATCGTGTGAGTGATGATGCGCCTGGGATCGAGACGACCGGCCTCCACGAGCCCCATCAGCGGGGTGATGTAGTTCCGCGCGTTGCAGATGCCCATGCGGAGCGTGAGGTCTTTGAAGAAGGCGTCACGGACGGGGAAGCCGATGGCGTCCTCCACGTAGACGCCCACCGAGGACACCGTGCCGCCCGGCCGCACCGCCACCACAGCCTGGGCGAAGGGCACCTCGTGACCCACGCACTCCAGCACCGCGTCGGGCCCGCGGCCGCCGGTGAGCGCGCGAAGCAGCTGCACGGGATCGCCCTTGTCGAGGTTCACCGGGATGGCGCCCATCTGCTCGGCCAGCTCCAGCCGGTATCCGACCCGATCCACCATGTAGATCCGGCTCGGTCCGAAGAGGTGCGCAGATTGCAGCGCGAGAAGTCCGACGGGCCCCGCGCCGAAGATGGCCACCCGATCGCCCGGACGGATGCCGGCGCTCTCCGCGCAGAAGTAGCCCGTCGACAAAATGTCGCCCAGGAAGAACGCCTCCTCGTCCTTCATGGCGGCCGGCACGCCCTCGCACATGAAGTCGGCGAAGGGCACCCGGATCCGCTCGGCCTGGCCACCGGGATAGACATGGCCGAAGCGGCCCCCGAACACCGCGCGACCGGTGGTGGAGCACTGGGTGGGCAGCCGCATGCGGCACCACTCACACTGGCCGCACGAGATCGAGAAGGGCGCGACCACGCGGTCGCCGCGCTTGACCCGCGTCACCGCCGAGCCCACCTCCTCCACGATGCCCATGAACTCGTGGCCGAGCACCACGCCCTTGGGGAGCCCGGGCACCCGCCCGTGGTACTGGTGCAGGTCCGACCCGCAGACCGCGCTGGTGGTGATGCGCACGACCACGTCGGTGGGATCCACGATCTTCGGATCGGCCACCGACTCGACCCGCACGTCGCCGGTGCCGTGCAGCGTGATCGCCTTCATCGCTGTGCTCCCTTCCGTGCTCAGAGGTTCCCGAAATGGACCAGGCGTATCCCCTCCCGGGCGATGACGGCACGCGCGGCGGGATCGGTGAGCCCGGCCACCTCGGTCTCACGCTGCTTGCCGTAGCGGCTGTACGCGAGATCGTCGTCGAAATAGCCGGGATGGGTCATGAACTCGCTGACGCCGGACGGCAGCGCGCGGAGGTGCTCGAGCACGCGCTCGGCCGTCCAGTAGGGGTGCGCGCCCGCGTCGCCGATGAAGTGTTCGGGGGTGCGGATCCCGTCCTTGCGGGCCCGGGCGCGCACCTCCGCGTCCTGCGCTCGGATGGGGATCTTGAGCGCACGGGCGAAGAAGCAAAGGAGATCGAGGAGAGCGCCGTCCCTGGCCACGTGGTGATGGCTGTCGAGATGGGTCGGGAAGCGGCCCATGAGCCGCCGGAACGCCTCGATCTGGTTCCCGATCTCGAGGCGTGCCTCCTCCGGCCGCGCGCGCTCGGCCTGCGCCCGCGCGTCGCGCACGAACTGGCCGCCGTCGTCCAGCAGCGAGGGGACCCGCTTGGGCTCAGACAGCGGCGTGCCCAGCGTGAGGTTCACATGGAGCCCCACGCCGAGCGCGGAGGCCTTCAGCGCCTCGAGCTGGGCCGGGTCGGCGCCGCGATTCACCATGAGCGTCGTGCTGGTCACGATGCCCTTCGCGTAGCTCTCGAGGATGCCGCGGCTCACCCCGCGCGTCAGGCCGAAGTCGTCGGCGTTGACGATGAGGACGCGGGCCGCGCCGCGGTCGGGCGCGCTCACTTCTTGCCCATCACGCGCCGGAAGTAGAGGCGCAGCGCCTCCTTGAGCTGGGCGCGCGCCCCCGCGCTCGACTGGGCGTCCTCGAGCTGGTCGAGGTCCAGGGCTAGCGGCACGCCCTCCTTCTTCACGCCGTCCAACTCGGCGGTGAGGCCGCAGCGCTCATCGGACTCGGTGAAGACGAGCTTGGCCCGGCTGAAGCTGCCGTCGTCCTGGGAGATCTGCGCGACCGTCTCGGTGAGCAGGCGCTTGATCGCCTCCTGATCGGGCGCAGGCACGCTGGAGAAGGCGGCGGTAAGGCTGATCTCGGCCATCGAGGGATCTCCCGGCGCGCCGGCCTCAGGCCGGCGGCTCGTAGACTTTCAGGATGTCGGCGTGCGTCTTGGCGGCATTGGCACGGATGGCGAAGCTGATCGCTTCCCGCACCTCGTCCTCGGTGGCACCCGCGGCCCTGGCACCTGCCAGGTCACGCTTCGCTCAGTGCGTGTTGCCGGCCGCGAGATTGGCGGCGAGATAGCAGAGACTGGCCGTCTTGGTGTCCAGCACGCCCTTCTTGAACTTCCACGACGCGATGACCCGTTCTTCGATCATGGCCTCCTCCGTCTCCGGCCGCGGCCTAGAGGCCCGCGGCGCTGGCGTCGCTGGTGGGATCCAGCCCCGCCTCCAGGCCCCTGGGGGTGATGCGAATAGCGATGGGCCGCGCGAAGTACATGTTGCCCACCGTGCAGTTCTTGGGCGTCACCGGGTGCTTCCGCGTCCGGAGCGCCCCGAGCGCCGCCTCCCCCACGCGATCGTCCACCAGCAGCTCGCCACCCTCGTCGTGCAGGCGCGGGGCCTCCATCGCGGCCTGCGGGCTGTCCCCGGCATCGGCCATGTTGGAGATGACCTGCGGGATCACGGACACGATCTTGCGGCCGCCCGGGGCGCCGAGCGTGTACGCGGGCTCGCCCTTGCGGAACGCGAGCACCGGCACCATGTTCACCAGCGGCCGCTTGCCTGGGGCGATCGAGTTCACCCGCCCCGGCTCGGGGTCGAACCAGATCATCCCGTTCTGGAGCAGCACGCCCGTCCCCGGCACGACCATGCGCGACCCGAACAGCGAGACCGCGGTGTTGGTGAGCGAGACGAGGTTCCTTTGCTTGTCGACAACTCCGATGTGTGTGGTGCAGTCCGTCGGGGCATCCACCATCAGCGGGGGCCCCGACATGGCCCCCGCTCTCCCCCCACGTCGGACGTCCCGTCCGAAGCCGCGAAGACCGCTTTTGGAGGCGCGTCCGTTACCGACTTTTCGCGCGTCGCCGTATTTCCATGGATCGGGGGCGGGCGCGCTGGTTCTGGGGCCGCCCGGCTTGATGAGCTTCGCGAGCGCCTGGGCGTAGTCCCGCGATACGAGGCCTTCCCAGGGTGCGGTGACCCGGAGCGCATCGCCGAGATAGCGCAGACGATCCCGGAAGGCGAGGCGTACCGCCTCGGCCCGGACGTGGAGGCCGCGCACGCTCTGGTAGGTGACGGCCGCCGAGGGGAACTCCGCCAGAAGGTTCAGGATCTCCAGCGCGGTCACGCCGCCGGTGGCGCCCGGCATGAACGCCAGCTCGAGACCACGGTAGCGCCCCATGAGCGGCGACAGGAGGCGCGCCTCGTACCCGGCCATATCCTCCTTGGTGAGGAAGCCGCCGGTGGCGCGCATCTCGGCGTCGATGGCCTCGGCGATCGCGCCTCGGTAGAAGGCGTCGGGGCCTTCCTTGGCGATCAGCCGCAGGGTGCGGGCGAGGTCGGGCTGCCGCAGCACGTCGCCGTCCCGACTCACCGGCGGCCGATACACGTCGATGCCGTCACGGAGATATACGCGCGCGGTCTCCGGGAACGCGCGGAGCTCTCGGGTGTAGAGCGAGATCGTCTGGGCGACGTACCAGTCGGGCACGAAGCCCTCGTCCGCCAGACGGATCGCCGGGGCGAGCACGTCGGCGAGGGCCATGGTGCCGAAGCGCGACAGCGCCAGGGCGAGCCCCGCCACCGAGCCGGGCACCGCCACCGAGCGCGGGCCGAAGGTGTTGGCGTCGCCGACCACGCGGCGCCACGGGAAGAGATCGTCGCCCACGCCCTCGCCCAGCTCGAAGGAGGTCTCGTGGGCGGCCGCGGGCGCCTCGACGTTGGCGTCGATGGCCACCGTCTGGCCGCGTCGGGCCATGTGGATGAGGAAGCTCCCACCGCCCGCGAGCGACGACATGAACGGCTCCACCACGGGCATCGCGAAGGCGGTGGCCACCGCGGCGTCGACCGCATTGCCGCCCCGGGCGAGGATCGCCGCCCCCACCTGGGCGCCGATCGGGTGCTCGGCCACCACCATGCCGCGCGACGCCAGCGGCGTGTGCTTGGTCATCTTCAGCGCGCTCCGAATCATCGATCACTCCTCCCGAGGGGTGTCAGACCTATTCGACGATCAAGAATCCCTGCTGGGGCCGGCGCAGCATCGCGACCACGCCCTTGTCGTCGAAGTAGAGAATCCAGCCGAGCGGATAGAGCCAAGCCTCTTTGGCCTTGACCCGCAGGTCCTGCCAGTGGACCTTCGCCATCGCCCCCATGCGCGCCGGATCGATCGACCGCTCCAGCGGCTCGTCCAGCAGCGCGCGCACCTCGCCCTGCGTGCTGCCCTCGCTCACCTGCCGCCAGAAGCGGAACTCGCTGTAGCGCGCCTGCTGCTCCATCTCCGGGTGCTCGCGCAGGTACTTGTAGACGCGGTCGTCCATCATGTCCTTGAACTGACGCCGCTCGTCGAAGCTGGGCTCGCGTTCGCTCCGCTGCACCATGCGGGCGTAGAACATCTCGTCCGCGCGCGGTCCCCGCCCGATGTATTCCGGGATCTCGGCGGGGGGCTTGCTCAGACAGCCAGCGGCGCCGAAGGCGGCGACGGCCAGCAGGGCCCATCTCGTCATTCGCGCTCTCCGCATCATATCTCCCCCATGTTTTCGGCGCGTTCCAGTCCCTCAGATGAGGGCGGACTCGAGCACGATGCCCCGGTCGATTAGCCGCGCCGCCCGGCCCAGCAGGGCGGCGAGCGGGCCGTCCACCTCGGACGCTTCCGCGAGCTGGCGGAGGACGTCGATGAGGCGCCGCATCGCGCGGATGAGATCGCCTTCATGGCCGCCGAACGACTCTTCCACGATCGCCGCCCAGTCGTCCTCGCCCGAGGCCCACCGGAACACCGACGGCATGAAGCCGGTCGAGATGGAGACTGGCATGGGCAGCTGATGAATGCGCTGCGCCTCGTGGACCGACCGCGCCACCGCGTCCAGCTGCTCGAGCTTGCGTTTGAGCTTCGGCCGCTTGCGCAGGAAGAGGCGGGCCACCGCGCTGTCGCCCGAGCGCGACTCCTCGATGAGGCACGAGGTCAGCGCCGCGGCCTCGGCCAGCGTGGTGTCCCCGAGGATGCCGCGATCGATCATCTCCGCCACCAGGAGCTCGTTGTCGTGCCGAAGCGTTGCGATGAGCTGCCCCTTGGCGAGGAGCTTGCCGTCCTCCACCGCGCGGAAGTGCTCCAGCACCTCCACCACGCGGATGAACTCCTGCCAGTACGCGTTGCGCAGCGCTTCCAGCGTCTCCCGCTTGAGGGTGAGGCGTGACTCGAGCCGCTCCAGGCCCTTCCAGGTGTGATCGCAGCGGGGCTGCGAGCCCCATGGGCACCGATGGCACTCGATGGCGGTGAGCGCGCCCTCGGGGCCTTCCGTCCGCTCGCGCTCCGCGAGCTCGCCTGCGGTGACGCGCGCCAGCTGCGCCTTGAGCGCCTGGGTGCGATGCTCCCAGTCGCGCGGGATCGGGAGCGGCGGCGTGGCCCAGAACACGCGCTTGATGTGCCCGGCCTTGACGTGCACGACCTCGCCGTGAGGCAGAAGCACGCTGGCGATCACCTTGTGCCGGCGGGCGTCCACCCGGAGCAGGAGCCCGAGGGACTGGCCGCCCCGGCGCCGCGCCACCACGAAGCGCCCGGGCTCGGCCTCCGCGACGGTGCGGGCGGCGCGCCGCCCGCCGCGGCCCAGCGCCGCGCGCGCCGTCTCCACTTCGGCGCGGAGCTTCCGGTAGCGTCCGATCCGGGCGAAATCGCCGCAGGGCGCCCGGAAGCCGCGCGCGTCCTCCACCGCCATCTCGAGCTCGGCGACCTCGGCCTCGAGCCCGCGGATGCGCCGGAGATTCTGGTACTGGCCGAACGAGGACTCCACGGTGCGGCGGATCGCCGCCATGTCGTTGCCGCTGCCCAGGAGCAGGGCCACCGACCCGTAGCCCAGCTTGAACTGGCTCACCACCGGCTCCGGCGCGCCGTCCACCACGCGGCGAATGTCGTCCACCCCGTCGCGAACATCGAGGGCAATAACGCACTTGCCTTCGGGATCGATACCGCGGCGGCCCGCGCGGCCGGCCATCTGGGTCAGCTCGTTGTGGGTGAGGCTGCGGAAGCCCCGGTCCGTGCGCTTGGTCAGCGACTGCAGCACCACGCTCTTGGCCGGCATGTGGATGCCGAGCGACATGGTCTCGGTCGCGAACACGACCTTGCAGAGACCGCGCTCGAAGAGCTGCTCGATGAGCCGCTTCACGCTGGGAAGGATTCCGGCGTGATGGAGTCCCATCCCCATGCCGAGGGCCTGGAAGATGGTCTGGTTGAGCGGCGACTCCGCGATGGCGGGGCTGTCGCTGATGGCCTCGCGGATGATCTCCTCGACCTCCGCCTGTTGTTTCCTCGGCAGGAGCGGCTTGCCCTCGGCGAGCACCGTCTCCATGGCTCGCTCGCAGCCGGCGCGGCTGAAGATGAAATAGATGGCGGGCAGCCACCCGCGCGCGTCGAGCGCGTCCAGCATCACGGTGGGATCGACCACGCGGCGCGTATACCAGCGGCCCTTGTCCATGTAGCCGTCGTGCTCGGCGCCAACCAGCCGGACGGTCCCCGCACGCACGCCCTCGTAACCGTGGATCTCCCCGGAGAGGTCCGCGACGAGGTAGGACAACGGAACCGGGCGGTGAGGATGCGTGATGGCCACGATGGGGCGGTGCACGAGACCGATCCAGTCGGCGATCTCCCCCACGTTGGCCACGGTGGCGGAGAGCGCGACGAGGGCGGTGTCGCGCGGGGCATTCACGATGATCTCCTCCCACACCGTGCCCCGCCCCTCGTCGCCCATGTAGTGACACTCGTCGAGCACCACCGTCTCCAGACCCGGCAGCCCGCCCGTGTAGAACATGTTTCGGAGGATCTCGGTGGTCATCACCAGGATCGGGGCGCGCGGGTTCACCTTCACGTCACCGGTGAGGATGCCCACGTGGTCGGCGCCGAACTGGCGGCCGAAGTCGGCGAACTTCTGATTGCTGAGCGCCTTCAGCGGCGTCGTGTAGGCGAGGCGGCGGCCGTGGGCGAGCGCACGATGGATGGCGAACTCGGCCACCAGGGTCTTCCCCGCCCCCGTCGGCGCCGAGACGATGACGGACTTGCCCTCATCGATCGCCCGGACGGCGCGCAGCTGGAAATCGTCCAGGGCGAACGGGTAATGGGCCAGGAAGGATTCGAGCAAGTCTTTCGTGGAGATGGGCGCCCCCTCGCCGTAGCGGTTCCACGTTATCATACGACCGCCATGCGCCTGACCGGCAAGATCGCGCTCATCACCAATGTGAGCCATTTCATGGGCCCCGCCCTCACGGAGGAGTTCGCCCGGGAGGGCGCGACCCTCGCCCTGCACGACCGGAGCCCGGCGATGGCGGCGCCCATCGTGGCGGTGGCGGAGCGTCAGGGCCGAACCACGCTGGCTCTCAGCGGCGATCTCGCCGAGCCGGGCGAGGCCGACCGGGCGGTGGCGGCGGTCGTCGAGCGCTTCGGCCGGCTCGATGTCCTCGTGAACAACAGCGCGCATCCGCCCACCGGCGCCCCCGCCGAGGCCATCACCGACGCGGTGTGGCGCGAGATGATGACCCGGCTTCTCGACGAGCCCTTCTTCTGCCTGCGCGCGGCCCTGCGGGTGATGCGCCCGGCCCGGCGCGGCAAGATCGTCAACATGTCCTCGGCGGCAGGCATTCCCGGACTCGCGCGCTATGCCGCCTATTCCGCGGCGCGCGCGGGCGTGAACGGGCTCACACGCGCGGTTGGGCGCGAGGTGGCGCGCGATGGCGTGCAGGTCAACGCGATCGCGCAGAACTACGTGGAGAACCCGACGTACTTCCCGCCCGCTCTCCTCGCCGACGAGCAGGCGGTGGCCCGGATGGTGCGCAACGTGCCCGCCGGGCGGCTCGCCCGCGCGGAGGAGTCGGCCCGGCTCGCCGTCTACCTCGCGTCCGAGGACGCCGATTTCTTCGTGGGCCAGGTGGTTCCCTTCGCGGGCGGCTGGGTGTGATCCCCCGCCCGCCCGCCCGGCTCGAGCGGCGGAGAGGGTAGAATGAGCGCGATGCGCTTCTATCACGTCGCCATCACCGCCGCGGCCGATTACCTCGCGCGCCGGGCCGACCATCGCGCGCAGCATCTCGAGCGCATCGTCGGCCTGCGCACCCAGGGCGCGGTGATCGCGGGCGGGCCGGCGCCCGACGGCAAGACCGCGGATCTCTTCTACCGCGCCCCGGATCTCGACGTGGTCACCCGCCTCGTCGAGGAGGACCCCTACTGGAAGGGCGGGGTGTGGACGACGTATCGGCCGGAGCCCTTTGCGCAGTTCCTCGAGCCCTGGCGGGTGCCGGAGCTCTCCACGGACGGCTCGCGCCTGACGATGCTGGTCGAAGGCGAGGCGCCCGACGTGGAGATGGCCACCTTCGCCCTCATCGAGGAGCGCGGCGCCGGCCGCGTGGCATTCGGCGGCTTCTTCCCCGGCGGCCGGACGCTGGTGCTCGTGAACGCCGCCGACCCCGACGCGGCGGTCGCCCGTCTCGCCGAGAGCGGATTCTGGACCAAGGGCACGCTGCGGGCGCGCCCGTTCGTCCACGTGCTCTAGCCGCTCGGCGTCCGAAGAGCAGCAGGTCATGACGGACGGCTTTCCCGCCGGCGCCTTCCAGCGCCTCGACGAGACCTCCGACGCCGACTTCTACGCGGCGCCGCGGATGGTGACCCACATCGACGAGGGCGCGATCGCCGCGGTGACCGAGCTCTACCGCGAGTACTTCCCGGCGAATGGCGCGATCCTCGACCTCATGAGCAGCTGGGTGAGCCACCTCCCGCCCGAGGCGTCCTATCGCCGCATCACCGGGCTCGGGATGAACGCCGACGAGCTCGCCGCCAACCCGCGGCTGACTGCCTGGGTCGTGCACGACCTCAACGCGGAGCCGTGCCTACCGTTCGCCGACGGCGAATTCGACGCGGCCGGATGCTGCGTGTCCATCGACTATCTTGTGCGGCCGGTGGAGGTGCTGCGTGACCTCGCCCGCGTGCTCCGCCCCGGCTCACCTCTGGTGATCACGTTCTCGAACCGCTGCTTCCCCACGAAGGTCATCGCGCTGTGGGGAGCGCTCGACGACGCGGGGCACGCGCAGCTCGTGGCGCACTATCTCCGCGCGGCGGGCGGGTGGACTGACCTGGTGGGCCTCGACCGGAGTCCGGGCGCGGGCGATCCTCTCCTCGCCGTCGTCGCGCGCCGGGGCGCGGCCGCGGAGTAAGATGGCCCGCCCATGAGGCTCGCTCCGGATCTGGTGCTCGTCGACGGGCGCTTCGAGTCCGCCCGCGCCGTGGAGATCGCGGACGGCCGCATCACCGGCATCGTCCCGTTTCCCCCACCTTGGGGCGACGCGACCTTCGCGGATGATCTGGTGCGCCTGCCCGGGCGGGCGCTCGTGCCCGGCACCGTCAACGCGCACTGCCACACCTTTCAGTCGCTCCTGCGCGGGCTCGGCGACGACATGGACTTCATGGCCTGGCGCGACCGCGTGCTGTACCCGTTCTCCACGCGGCTGGACGGCGAGGGCATCTATCTCGGCGCCGCCTTCGCCTTCGCCGAGATGCTGATCCACGGCGTCACGACCTGCGTCGACTTCTTCTACCTGCAGGACGCCGGCAACGACAACGCGCGCGCGGTGATCCGGGCCGCCCGCGACACCGGCATCCGGCTGGTCCTCGCGCGCACGATGTACGACTGGGACGGCGCGCCCGCCCGCTATCGCGAATCGCCCGCGGATGCGGCCCGCCGAACCCGCGAGCTCCACGCCGAGCACGCGGGCGACCTCCTCGTCACCATCCAGCCCGCGCCGCACAGCCCGCACGGCGCCTCGCCGGCCATGATCCGCGCCGGCTGGGAGGTGGCGGAGTCGCTGGACAGCCCCTTCCACATCCATGTGGCGGAGGGTCAGTACGAGGGAGAGCGCACCCTGGCCGAGCACGGGGCCACCCCGATACGCTACCTGGACCAGCTCGGCGTGCTGGGGCCGCGCATGATCGGCGTCCACTGCGTGTGGCTCGACGACGCGGAGATCGCGCTGATGGCCGAGCGCGGCGCCGGCCTCGCCTACTGCCCGTCGTCGAACATGGCGCTGGGGGACGGGATCACCCGCATCACCGAGATGCGCGCGCATGGGATCCGCATCGGTCTGGGCACCGACGGCGGCTGCACCAACAATCGCCTGAGCGTCTTCGAGGAGATGCGCATGGCGTCGCTGCTCCAGAAGGTGCGACATCTGGACGGCACGCGGCTCCCCGCCGAGGAGGCCTTCGCCATGGGCACGGCGGGCGGCGCCGAGCTCCTCCGCCTCGCCGTCGGCGCCATCGCGCCGGGGCGTCTTGCCGACCTGGTTGCGGTGGACCTCTCCCATCCGTCGCTGCACCCGCGCGCGAATTTGCTCAAGAGCGTGGTCTATGCCATGTCGCATCAGGCGGTGACGGACGTATGGGTGCACGGCCGCCACGTGGTGGCGGCCCAGCATCTCGTCACCCTCGACCAGGACGATCTCCTCGCCCGCGTGCGTGCGCTCACGCAGGACTGGCGGGTCGCGTGACCGCGGGCCGGCCGCGAGTGGGCGTGATCCCGTACCTCAACTGCGAGCCGTTCTTCACCCACCTCGCCGGCTTTCCCACCCTCGCCCTGCCCCCGCGGCAGCTCGGCGAGGCCCTGGAACGCGGCGAGGCCGACACCGCGCCGCTGTCCCTGGCGGATTTTCTCCGGCTCGAGCCCATGCTGGACGGCTTGCCCTTCGGCATCGCCACCAACGGACCCGCCCGCAGCGTGTTCCTCTTCTCGGACCGCGGGCCCGCCGAGCTCGACGGGGCGGTCGTGGGCGTCACCACCGAGACGGCCACGTCGGTGGAGATCCTGCGCATCCTTCTCGCTCAGCGGTATCGCGTCACGCCGCGGACGTGGACCACGCCCGGTCCCGCATGCGACGCGATCCTCCTGATCGGCGACGCCGCCATTCGCGAGCTGACCGCGCCGCGCCGGTGGCGCTACGTGGTGGACCTGGGCACCGAGTGGACGGAGTGGACGGGACTGCCCTGTGTGTTCGCGCGCTGGGGGATCCGGCGGGCGCTGCCCGCCAGCGAGCGCGCGGCTTTCGTCGCGGCGCTGGACGCGTCGCTGACGCGCGGGCTCGCCGACCTGCCCGCGATCGCGGCGCGGCGTCGCGACACCGGCTGGAGCGAGCCGGACGTGATCACCTACCTCGCGAGCTTCGTCTATCGTCTCGGGCCCGCCGAGGAGCGCGCGATCGCCGAGTTCCGCCGACGCCGGGCCCTTCTCGGCTGACCCGGCTAGGGCGCGGGGCGCAGCAGGCGCAGCGTCTCGTCGTGGAGTCGGCCGTTGGTCGCGACCACGGTGCCGTCATAGATGTTGGGCCGGCCCGCGAAGTCGGTGAGGCGGCCTCCCGCCTCCTCCACCAGGATCTTCATCGGCGCCACGTCCCACGGCTTGAGGTCCGCCTCGACGTAGATCTCGCCCTTGCCCTCCGCGACCAGGCAGTACCCGTAGTAGTCCCCGAAGCCTCGCGTGCGTGATGTGGCGTCGATCAGCCGCACGAAGCCCGGCCAGTAGGGGGTGCGGCGGAGCAGGGACAGGCTCGAGTGCAGGAGAAAGGCGTCCTTCATCTCCGCGCACTCCGACACCTGCAGGCGCTGGCCGTTGGCGTAGGCGCCCTCGCCTCGGCGCGCCCAGAAGAGATCGCCGCTCACCGGGTTCAGCACCACGCCGGTGGTCACCTCCCCGTGCTCCTCGAGCGCGATCAGTACGGCCCAGATCGGCAGGTGGCGCACGAAGTTCTTGGTGCCGTCGATGGGATCGATGATCCAGCGTCGGTCGGTGGGGCCCTGCTGTCCGAATTCCTCGCCGAGGAAGCCCACGTCAGGGAAGGCCCGGCGGAGGATCGCGGTGATGGTCTCCTCGGCCTCCCGATCGGCCTGAGTCACCGGGGTCTGGTCGGGCTTGATCGTGATCTCGAAGCCGCCGCGGTAGTAGCGCATGGCGATCTCGCCGGCGGCCCGCGCGGCTTCCACCGCGGCGACCACGGTAGGATGCCGCGGGGAGGCTACGGCTGCCATTCGCCGCGCTCCTCCAGCACCGCCTTGCAGGCGACGAGGGCTTCCACCACCACCGGCATACCACCATAGGTGACCTGCTGGAAGATCACCTCCGCGACCTCCTGCCGGGTCGCGCCCACGTTGAGGGCGGCATGGATGTGCGCCCGCAGCTCGTTCCCCCGATTCAGCACGGTGAGGGATGCCACCGCGCAGAGTTCCCGCTGCTTCTGCGAGATCACCTCGCGACTGTAGAGCGTCCCCGTGAAGAAGGTGGAGAGCTCGCGCGCGAGGTCACGGTCGAACTGCTTCCACAGGTCGAAGCCCACGCCACCCTTGATGGAGTGGAAGAGCATGTGCGCGGTCTTGCGGGTTTTCTCCTTCAGCGCCTCGTCCATGGCCTCTCCTTCCCGGTTTTTGTGCTGGACTTCGCCTGAGTCTCTCGTCACACTGACCTGCGCGGAGATCACGCGCAGACATGGCGGTTCCCCATTGCCCCCGCTGTCGAAGCGCCGAAGTCGAGCGCGTCTCCCGCGAGGGTCTGCTCGAGCGGCTCGCCAGTCTCCTCTATGTCTATCCCTTCCGCTGCCGTGACTGTCTGCGTCGGTTCCACGCGTTCCAGTGGGGTCAGCGCTACGTGCGACACCGTCGGGAGCGTCGGCGGGACGAGCGTCTCCCCGTGGACTTCTGGACCACCCTCTGGCTCGAGCAGGGCGGCCAGCCCGCCCGAGTGCGGGATCTCTCCCTCGGCGGCCTCGCGCTGGAGACACACGCGGATGTCCAGCCCGGTCAGCATCTCGACCTGGATCTCCAGCCCGCGCACGGCGAGCGGCCCATCCGCGTCGAGGTCGCGGTGGTGCGCACGATACACTCGGGCAAGGTGGGGCTCCAGTTCGTCGGCGTGAAGGACGAAAGCGACGACCGGCTCCGGCATTTCCTCAGCGGCCAGCGGCGTGATACCCCGCCCGGGACGGCACCGTGAAGGCGCCCGTGTGCCCGAAGTGCGGAAGCGGCCTGGTCGGACGCACGCATCGTCAGGGGCTCTACGAGCGGCTGATGAGCGCCGCCTACGTCTACCCGTTCCGCTGTCAGGTCTGCCACCGCCGCTTCCGACGCTTCCGCTGGCGCGAGCGCTACGTCCGCGTGCACCTCGACCGCCGTGACCTCGAACGTGTCCCGTGCCGCATTCCGGTGACGTTCAACTGGAAGGACGGCGGCCAGGGCAACGGCATGGTCCGCGACATCTCCGCCGCCGGCTGCGCGATCGAGACGAAGGCGGGGGTGTCGGCGGGCGCGCTGCTGCTGCTCCAGATATCGCCCGAGGGCGAGCCGCCCATCGACGTGGACGTGGGCGAAGTGCGGGTCCGGCACGGCGTCTTGATGGGCGTACGATTCGTCAAGGTGTCCGAGGCGCACGTCGAGCGTCTGCGCGGGATGATCATGCGCCTGGTCGTCGCGAGCCAGGGCTGACCCGCCCAGCGCCGCCGGCCACGTCACGCGGGGATCTTCTCGAGGAGCCGCGCCAGCGCCTCGGGCGCCGAGAGCATCGGATCGTGGGCGGTGCTCATGTCGACCGGGGATACCCCGAGGCTCGCCGCGTAGCCCGCCGCGCGCGCGGGGACCACGGCGAGATCGCCGAGGCAGCGCACGTAGGTCCGCGGCGTCGGAAGGCGCTCGAAGATAGAGTAATCGACGCGCTCCACGAAGGGCCGCAGGGGCTGCGGCGTGAGGGCGGCGAGCGCGCGCGCCACGGCCGGATGGCTCCGGGGCAGATCGCCCATCCACCGGGCCCACGCCGTCTCCGCTGGATAGGCGAACGTTCCGTTGCCGCGCGCGGAGGCCAGTCCGTGCATGAGCGCGCGGCCCACCGGCGTGAGGTGCACGCGCTCGAGGCTGCCGCGGCTCGGCAGCACCACCGCGGCGAGAAAGACCAGATGCGCGACCCGTCCGGGCGCGCGCTCCGCCGCCTTCTGTATGACCGGGCCGCCCATGGAATGGCCGACCAGCACACCGCGCGACACGCTCTCGCGCGCCATGGCGTCGGCGACGGCGCGGCCGTACGACTCCATGCTCGCGCGTCCGGCCTCGGCGGCGCGGCGGCCGTGCCCGGGCAAGTCGAGCGTCACCACGCGATGCCCGGCTTCCCGCAACTTCGCCGCCACGTCGTCCCAGCACCAAGCGCCGTGACTGGCGCCGTGAACGAGCACGAATTCCTTGGGCACCGCGTCTCCGGTAGCGGGGATGGGGGTTGACTCGCGCGTGTCGGCCTTCTAGCGTAGAGGAACCATAGCACGATCATTCCTCACGAGGAGCCGCTCATGCCCACCACGATCGAGCCGTATTGCGCCCCCAGCGTCTTCAACCCGCCCACCTACACGCAGGCGGTGAAGGTCACCGGAGCCCAGACCATTCTCTTCATCGCGGGCCAGGTCGCCTACGACGCGCAGGGCAAGCCCGCACATCGCGGTGACTTCGCCGGGCAGGCGCGTGCGGTGTTCCAGGCGCTCAGGGCGCAGGTCGAGGCGGGCGGCGGCACCCTCGCCAACGTGGTCAAGATCAACACCTACCTCACCGACATCCGGCACCGCGCCGACCTCGTCCCGATCCGGGAGGAATTCTTCGGGAAGAAGACGCTGGCGTCCACACTGGTCGCCGTCGCGGCGCTCGCGCAGCCGGAATGGCTGATCGAGGTCGAGGCGGTCGCGGTCATCTAGCGCGTGGCCGAGCTGAATCCGTTCATCTTTCGCGCGTACGACGTGCGCGGCAAGGTGGGCGCGGACATCCGGCCCGACGTGTTCGAGCCCATCGGCCGCGCCTACGCCACCCTCGTGCGGCGGCGCGGCGGGCACGCGGTCACGCTGGGCATGGACAACCGGCTGTCGTCTCCGCCGCTCAAGGAAGCCTTCGCCGCGGGCGTGCTCGCCGCGGGTGTCGACGTGGTGGACCTCGGGGTCAACCACACGCCGCTGATGTACTTCGCCACCGCCCACTGGAAGCTCGACGGCGGCGCCACCGTCACCGGGAGCCACAACCCGGTGACGGACAACGGGGTGAAGATGGTGCACGCGGGCGCGGCGCCGCTCACCGAGGACGAGATCCAGGGCCTGCTCGCCACGATTCGCTCGGGTGACTTCGCCACCGGATCGGGCCGGCGCATCGCCCGCGATCCCCGCCACGACTACTTTGACGCCATCACCACCCGCGTGCGCCTCGCCCGGCCCCTGAAGGTCGTGGTCGACGCGGGCAACGGCATCGCCGGGAGCTTCGCGCCGGAGCTGCTGCGGCGGCTGGGCTGCGAGGTCGACGAGCTCTACTGCGCGTCGGACGGTAGCTTCCCCAACCATCTCCCCGACCCCGAGATGGAGGAGAACGTGCGGGACCTGGTGGCGCGGGTCCGCGCCACGGGGGCCGACGTGGGCATCGCCTACGACGGCGACGCCGACCGCGTGGGCGTGATCGACGAGCGGGGACGCCGCCACGAGGCTGACCTCATCCTGGCCCTCCTCGCCCGCGACCTCCTCGGCCGTCATCCCGGCGCGCCGGTGGTATTCGACGTGAAGTGCTCGCAGGTGCTGGTCGACGACATCCGCTCCCATGGGGGACAGCCGGTCATGTGGAAGACCGGCCACTCCCATCTCAAGCGCAAGATGCGCGAGGACGGAATCCTCCTCGGCGGCGAGGTGTCGGGCCACATGTTCTTCGGCGAGAACTGGTACGGCGTGGACGACGGCATCCTCGCCTCGTGCAAGCTCCTCGAGCTGGTGGCGCGGGCCGGCGGTCCAGTCTCGGCGCTCTTCGACACGCTGCCCCACCTCGTCGCCACCCCCGAGCTCAAGGCGCCGTGCGCGGACGATCGGAAATTTCCACTCGTGGAGGAGCTGGCTCGCGAGTTCCGGGCGCGCTACCAGACCGTGGAGATCGACGGGGTGCGCATTATCTTTCCGGAAGGCTGGGGCCTCGTGCGCGCGTCCAACACCAACCCCTACCTCACCCTCCGCTTCGAGGCACGATCGCAAACCGCCCTCGATGCGATGATGGGGGAGGTCTACGCGGCGCTACGCCGCTACCCCTACGTGACGCTGCCCGCTTAGCGAAGCGCGAAGTCGGTCAGCTCGCGTGACCGCACGCCCGCGGGGAAGTACTCCTTCAGGCGCACCCACTGCTTCACCGCGGGGGCGTACCACATCTCGTACACGAGGTCCGGCGTGGGATGGAAGCGCGCCGCGATGCGCAGCGCCCGAAAGGCACCCCCCTGAACGTGCACCGTCTCCTCGCCCTCCACCGCCCAGTCGATGGCGCGCTCGGCCGGGCTGCGCCCCTCTCCCTCTTCGAGATACCGCTGGCGCCACATCGCGCCCGTGCTCAGCGGCCACGAGAAGCCGACCCGCGGCGGCAGATTGCGCCGCTCCACCCGACCCGACAGGGTCTCGAGCGACGTGGCGAGGTCCGTCGCACGGAAATAGATCTCGCGCGGCCCCGATCGGACCACGTAGTGCGCGACGCCGTCGAGATTCTCGAACCGGTCCACCGTCCAGGTGTAGTCGCCGTGCCCGTCCGCGCTCTGCCAACGGAACGCCCACTGATCGCCCACGTGCCACACGGGCACGGCGGACCCGTGCAACGGAGCGCCGCCGGGGCCGAGCCTGGCGACGAGGAGTGTCGTCGTGGGGGAGGAACGCGAGAGCGTGGGCGGGGGGCTCGTCGCCGCGCCGCACCCGGCGAGGCAGACGGCGAGGGCGATCACGAGCGCGCGCGGCGAGAGGACGTCTGGATATTGCACCCGCGAGAGTCTAGGACATCTGGTCCTTGAATCTCAACTTCCGAGGAGACGGTGATCTCGCGCCACTGATTGGTGAGGGGACTGCTGCGGGCCCATCATGCCGTCGATAGGACCGGGTCATGGCCCTGCTCTTTGAGCGCCTCTTGCACCTGTCGGGCCTGACTCTTGCCCGCCTTGTGCCCGTTCTGGCCCTGCATGGATCCGCTGCCCTGCGTGCTGTCCGAGCTGCTCATGCCGGGCTGATTGCGCCCCGAGGAGATCCTGTCCGAAACGGCCCCCGTACTGCTGGCCGCCACCGTACTGGCCGCCGCCGCCGTACTGCCGACCACCACCGTACTGACCGCCGCCGTATTGCTGGCCCCCGCCGTATGGGCTGCCACCCCACTGCTGACCCCCGGCGTAGGCCCCCCACTGCGGGCCGCGGCCGTACTGGCCACCGCCGTACTGCTGACCGCCACCGCCGTACTGGCCGCCCTCGTGTTCCTGATTGCCGTACTGACCGCCGCCGTACTCCCAGCCGCGGTTCTCGAACTCGGCCCTGGCCACGACCGCCGCCGGAGCCATACTGCTCGGAGCGGCCGCTCCATCCGCGGCCACCGCGGCCGCCGCGGTGCTCTTGCTGCCAGCCACGGAGGTATCCGTGTCCGCCCGACTGCTCGTCTGACCAGTCGCTCTGGCCGTGCTCACGATCGTTGTCGCTCTCGTTTTGCCAGCTCTCGCTCCCGTGTTCGCGCCCGCGACGCCCACGCTGCTTTTCGCTGCCCATGCCGGCTTGCCATCTACCCCTCCTTTGGGTTCTGTCAGTCGCGCTCGCGAAGACGTTTCACACGCGCGATTGATTCCCGCGGGCAAGCGATGTGCCACCGATTTCTCGCCGGATCACACACCGTGAATGTGACACCGCACCGCACCCAGCCTCGCGCGGTGCGATGCGCGGGACGCGCACGGATGCCGCGACGCGCGTGATCACATCGCGCGCGATCTTTCCCCCATGGTGTCTCTTACCCAGTCGAAGTGACGTGGACCACGCTCCAAGGTGACACGACTTGTGGTCGGATTCACGGCGGGGGACTCCGCGTGGCGGTGGCACGGCGAATGCTCGTTTTCTCGTGATGCGATCACGCCCTGCGAGGAGGACATCATGGTTCACCGAGAACGCGCTGAGGCGACCCTCAAACATCTCCTGGGCCCACATGTCCTGGGCCCACATGGCCCGGTGAGCCCGCTCAGGAGGCTTGTGACGCGGCGGGCAACGAGGCCGGATCCTTTCGCCCACCGGGTCGCAATCGGGCTCACCGCGGCGCTCCTCGCCGTCGGCGCGGCAGCATGGGTGGCGAGCCAGCGCCGCGGCGGTGGCCACAACGGATGGGGACGCCCTGCCGGGCAGCGCGCGCGGGGGCTTCGGGTGGATCGCTCGATGACGGTGGCGCGGCCCGCGATCGAGCTCTACCGAATCTGGCGTGATCTCCGGCGGCTTCCCGAGTTCATGTCGCATCTCGAGTCCGTGGTGCCCCTCAACGAGACGCGCTCGCGCTGGACGGCCCGCGGTCCCGGCGGCATCACGATCGAATGGGAGGCCGAAATCGTCACTGATCAGCCGGGCCAGCTCATCGCGTGGCGCTCGGTGAGTGGCGATGTCGACAATGCCGGCTCGGTGCGTTTCAGGGAGGCGCCGGCCCAGCGCGGCACGGAGATCGCGGTGCAGCTGCACTACGCGCCTCCCGCAGGTCAGCTCGGCGCGGCGGTCGCCACCGTATTCGGCCGGGGCGCGGAGCGCCAGGTGCGCGAGGATCTCCGGCGGTTCAAGCAGATGATGGAAACGGGCGAGATGGCCGACGCGGGCTTCACCGCGAGCGGCCGGAGCCGCTGAGATGCGCGCGCTATGCTGGCACGCTCCACGCGATGTCCGATGGGAGCAGGTTCCCGATCCGCGGATTCTCAATCCGCGGGACGCCATCGTGCAGGTAACGGCCACCGCGATCTGTGGCTCGGATCTGCACCTCTACGGCGGCAACATCCCCACCATGAAGGCGGGCGACGTGCTAGGGCACGAGTTCATGGGTGAGATCGTGGAGGTGGGCTCCGGTGTCGGCAATCTCAAGATCGGCGACCGCGTGGTCGTCCCGTTCCCGATTGCCTGCGGGGCCTGCTTCTACTGTCGCGAAGGGCTCACCTCCCTCTGCGACAACAGCAATCCGAACGCGGAGATGGCCGAGGCGCTCTACGGCTTCTCGGGGGCGGGGCTGTTCGGCTACTCGCATCTCTACGGCGGCTATCCCGGCGGCCAGGCAGAATACGTGCGCGTGCCCTTCGCGGACGTGGGCCCTTGCGTGGTGCCGGCGGCCCTCTCGAACGATCAGGTCCTCTTCCTCTCGGACATCCTGCCCACCGCCTACATGGCCGCGGAGAACTGCGGAATCCGGCCGGGGGACACCGTGGCGGTGTGGGGAGCGGGACCCGTCGGCCTCCTCACCATGGCGTGCGCGCGCGTGCTCGGGGCCGAGCGTGTGATCGGGATCGATCGCTGGCCCGCCCGGCTGCGTCTCGCGGAGAGTCAGGCCAAGGCGGAGACCATCGACTACGAGCAGACGCCGGACGTGGTGGAAGAGCTGAAGCAGCGCACCGGAGGACGCGGGCCCGACGCCTGCGTGGACGCGGTCGGGATGGAAGCCCACGGTGTAAGCCTGGACGCCATGTACGATCGCGCGAAGCACATGCTCATGCTCGCGACCGACCGGCCCCACGTGTTACGCGAGGCCCTGCAGGCGTGTCGCAAGGGCGGCACGGTCTCCATCCCCGGCGTGTACGGCGGCGTGCTCGACAAGGTGCCGTTCGGAGCGGCCTTCGCCAAGGGGCTGACCCTGCGCATGGGCCAGACCCACGTGCACCGCTATCTGCGCCCGCTGCTCGCGCTCATCGAGGCGGGACAGCTGGACCCGACGTTCGTCATCACGCACCGCTGGCCCATGAGCCGCGGCCCGGAGGCCTATCGCGTGTTCCGGGACAAGGCGGACGACTCGGTGAAGTTCGTCCTCGACCCCGCGGCGTGACCCGCACGGGGGGATTTCTGCTCGGCGCGGCCGTCGCGGTCGGCGCGACCGCGGCGGCGGCCGCGTCCCGGCGGCGGCGATGGTCGCTCCAGGACCGCGTGGTCCTCGTCACCGGCGGCTCGCGCGGGCTCGGATTGGCCATCGCCCGCCGCCTGATTCACGAAGGGGCCCGGGTCGCCATCTGCGCGCGTGACCGCGACACGCTCGAGCGCGCCCGCGCGGACCTGGCGGGTCGAGGCGGCACGGTGGCCGCGGTGGCGGCCGATGTCACGGACCGCGAGGCGGTGAGCCGCATGGTGCAAGAGGTGCGCGAGCGGCTCGGCCCGCTCGACGCGCTGATCAACAACGCCGGCACGATCATCGTCGGCCCGGCGGACGTCATGGAGGAGTCCGACTTCCGCGCGGCGCTGGACGTGAACTTCTGGGGGCCGCTGCACGTCACGCTCGCCGTGCTTCCCGAGATGCGGCGGCGACGCGCCGGTCGTATCGTCAACATCGCGTCGATCGGCGGCAAGATCAGCGTGCCCCATCTGCTGCCTTACAGCGCGAGCAAGTTCGCCCTGGTCGGCCTGTCCGAGGGACTGCGGGCCGAGCTGGTAGCCGACGGAATCGAGGTGAGCACGATCTGCCCGGGGCTCATGCGCACCGGCAGCCCGCGCCATGCCTGGTTCAAAGGGCGGCACCGCGAGGAGTACGCGTGGTTCAGCATCAGCGATGCCTTGCCTATCCTCTCGATGGACGTCGACCGGGCGGCGCGGCAAGTCGTGGAGACCCTGCGGTGGGGCCGCGCGGAGCGAATTCTGTCTGCGCCGGCCAAGCTCGCCGCCACCGCGAGCGCGCTGTTCCCGGGCGTGACCGCGGAGGTGCTGGCCCTCGTGGACCGGCTGCTCCCCGGCACTGATCCATCGGCCGCCCGCGTGCCCGTGAAGGGGGAAGCGAGCCAGTCGAGCTGGTCGCCGTCGCGGCTCACGCAGCTGGCCGATCGCGCGGCCAAGCGGCAGAATCAGCTCGGATGGGATCGCCGTTGAAGTAGGCGGTGCGCTGCTCGAACTCCGTGAAGTCCTCCACCGAGCGCAGGCTTCGCTTGGAGCCATGCAGCTGCTGGTTGGCGACTCCGCGCAGGCTCGTGGTGTCGAGGCGGAAGCGGCGCTCCTGCGGCCGATCCTCGGGGTTCAGGTGGAACTGCCCGGTCGTGTGACCGTTGACGTGACAGTCTAGACAGGCGACGCCAAGACTGGGGCTGGCGCTCTTCCGGTCGTCGGTGGCGTTGAACTCTTCCTGCGGGAACGGCGTCAGCAGCATCCGGAGGCCGTCCAGCTGCACCGGGGTGATCAGGTCCTTGAACAGCCGGTGGAAGTTGTTGAAGGAGACGACCTCACCGCGGGAGACGTCGCCGAGCTCTGGCCGACTCTGAAGGAAGATGGCGGGCGGGAACTCCGGCAGGAACTGATGTCCTGGGGACTCATCGCGCCGAGCTGCTCCCAGCTCATTCCCCCGGCCAGGCGCGCGGTGGGGCCGACCACGAGCGGCTTGCCGCGCGACATCTTCACCGTGGGGTCGAGGCGAGGCCGTAGATCGTAGCGGCTCTCCAGCAGGCGCCGCTGGGTGGCCATCACGCCCGGCTTGGCCGCCACGTCCTCCCTCATCGTCTCCTCGAATGACTGCATGGGCTTTTTCGCTCCCAGCGGATCGCGCGCGAAGTCGAAGCCCTGCATGCGCCCGCCGTCGGGCTGGCTGGACAGCGCCGGCGACGACGGCGCCGGCGTCGCGCGATCGAACACGCTCGAGCGGTCGTGCTCGGTCTTGCGCTGCTCGGGCCGCGTTTCCGGCACGGGGCGTGGCTGCTGGACCTCCTGCACCGCGTCGCGCGGCGGAGGCGTCGGGGTCTGACCGCCGGTAGGATCGCTACACAGGCCGAACAAGATCCCGCCGGTCACGGCTTCGCCGCAGCATCCACGCTGGCCGGGCGCCTGAGCCGGCTCAACCGACCCGAGCCGGACGCTGCGTCCGCGTTTTGGTCCAGACCTCGCGGGCGGCCAGCTGCACGCTGAGCCCATACAGGAGGTGGGCGAGGACGTTGACCATCTGCGCCGGGCCCGTTGCGCGCCAGCCCGCCGGCCCGGACGCGCGATGCTTCGGCAGGAGGCCGATCATGCCGATGGCCCAGAGGCCGGCCCCGAGCCCGGCGCCCCAGAGAAAGCTCTTCCGCGGCGGCCGCTCGAGCACCGGCACGGCCAGCGCGCCCCAGGCGGCGCCGTAGGCCAGGTGCAGGGCCTGATGCAGGACGTTTCGGCGGGCCTTCTCCGCTTCGGTCCCCCCCGGCGGCTCGCGCAGCAGCCATTCTTCGATCAGCTCGGGCACCATCTTGTCGATGAGCCCGGCACGCCGGGCCGACAGCCGCAGAACCGTCATCGCGCCCGCGCCATAGAGCCCGCCCACCACACCCGCGCCTATTCTCGTCAGAGCGCTCACCGGGAACCTGCCTTCCTCGTCTTCATTGTGTGCAGCTCGTGATCCGCGCGCTCCAGTCGGTCGGCATCCCAGACCTTCCGAATCCGGGGGAAGATGGCGTCCTCCTCCTCCTGAATGTGCGTCTGGAGGGTCGCGTGTACCTCCGCCGCCTTGGCCCGCCACTCCGCGCTCTCCGGATCGAGCGCCTCGATCTCGCCCATGAGACGTTCCACCCGGCTCACTTCCTGCTGATGGTGCTCGCGCCACGTGGCAAGCGTCGGATCCGCGGCCGCCGCGTCGCGGGCCAGTGGCTTGTAGACGCAGGCGTCCTCGATATCCTCGTGCGTCGCGAGCTGCGGGATCAATGCCGCCCAGAGGGCCCCCCGCTGAACGGGAGAGGCCTCCAAGACCTTCGCGAATTCCGCCTTCGCGTGCTCGTGCTCGCGCTCCAGGAACTGGATCGCGTTCATGCCGACCTCCGCACCATGGGGATCGGCAGAGCCCGGCTCCGCCGAGCGCCGGTGCTGCTCCGCCAGCACGGTATTCGGCGTGACATTGGCCAGGGTGGTCTGCACCTTGTTCTTCCAGCCCGTCACCACGTCGGCCTCGCCCTTCATCATCGCGTCGAAGCCGGCCCGGGCGACCACGGCGGGATCGTCCTTCTTCCCCTGGCCTACGCGGGTGTCGGCCATCCCCGCGCGCTCGAAGAAACCCGTCTCGGTGGCGCCGGGCATGAGACAGGTCACGGTGACCCCAGAATCTTTGAGCTCCGCGCGCAACGCGAAGGCGAAAGAATCGATGAGGGCTTTTTGTACGTGCCCGGGATATGCCCGGCGATGGAGCCGGTGATCAGGATGCGGCCTCGTCCCCGGGCACGCATGTCGCGGCCGATGCGCTGAATGAGGTCGAGAGTTCCCGTAACATTGGTGTCGATGACGTGGCGCACCTCGTCGAATTCCTGATCGAGGAACGCGCCACCCAGCCCATGGCCCGCATTGGCGAGGAGCGCTTCGACAGGCCGCCCATTGGATGCGGCGTGTAGGCGGGCCACCCCGTCCCGGGGTGGCGAGGTCCACCTCCACTGCGTGGAGACCATGTCAGGCTCCTTACCGCGTCCGCACCGGGGGATTGGGCACGGCAGACACCGGAATGCAGCGGTTGGTCCCAGCCTGGCGATACATGCCCGTCGGGCGGGCGGTCACGCTCGGGTCGAAGCTGCCGCTCGGAGCATTCACATTCCCGGTGCTGGGAGTTGAAACATCGTTCGTGCTGGTGGTGGGGCTGGTCGTCCCAGCCGAGCCGTCGGTGGTGCCGGTCGCGGGCCCGGTGACCCCAGGAGCGCCGGCGGCACCGGTTACGCCGGTGCCATCCGTTCCGCTGACGCCTCCGGTGCCGCTGACGCCGCCGGACGCTCCGCCCGAGGCGCCGCCGGCGGCGTACACCAAGCCGATCGGCGGGCCGAGAACCAGGGTGCTAACGGTGATCACAGAAGGGATGGTTTTCTTGGACATCACAAATGGAAGCCCCTTCGGAGAAGTCACCTGCCGATGTCTCAGAGGGCAGCAAGGACCGTGCCGCGACCCCAGACGAAGGTTTTTGTTCGGCCGGCGCGGGACGCGCGGAGCCACGCGCTCTGCATCGCTCAGCGCCTACCGGGTAGGAGGTTCCCCTGTGAGCGTATTTTCCCGCTCCGCAATCGCGCCAATGGTGCCTGAGGAAGTCCGTGTGTCCCAGACACCCGCGATGGAGCAATCACACCGCGGACACCGTCCGTCGCGGAGGGTCACGGCCTGCGTGGCGTAGTTCTCCCGCCGCACCACGACCTCGTGGCAGCGGGGGCAGCGAGTGTGCGACAGCGCGTGCACGCGGTCCGCGACATTCCCGACGTACACGTACTGAAGGCCGGCGGCGTAGGCGATCCCGGCAACGCTGACCAGGAACCCCGCCGACTGCGATGGAAGGTCACACCGCCGGTAGCGGGGCACGAAGGCGTTGAGATGCCACGGCAGCGCGGGGTCGATGGTCGCCAGCTCACCCGCGAGCGCGCGCAGCCCGCGCAGATCGTCGTTGGCGCCGGGCACGACGAGGGTCACGGCCTCCACCCAGTAGCCGAGCCGACGCGCGTGCCGAAGCGCCGCCAGGGGCGCCCCGGCGACACCCCCGACTTCGCGATAGTGCTCGGGCCGGGTCCCCTTGAGATCCACCCGAAACACATCCGTCACCGGTCGAAGGAGCTCGAGCGCTTCGGGCGTGGTGTTGCCGTCCGAGACGAGCGCGGTGGCGAGTCCTCGCCGACGGGCCTCACGGAACACCGCCGCCGCCCATTCCGCGGTGATCATCGGCTCGTTGAACGCGCTGATCACCGCCCCGCAGCCGGACGCGACGGCGCGCTCCACCAGCGTCTCGGCCGAGATCACCTCCGGCGTCGGCGCCCCGACCGTCGCGTCCCGCAATGCTTGCGAGAGCTGCGCGTTACTGCACCAGGGACAGCGCAGGTCGCACCCCAGCATACCGAACGTGAGGCCGAGGCTACCCGGACGGAGGTGGAAGATGGTGTTGCGTTCCACCGGCATCACGCGCCACGCCGCCACATAGCCGAATGGCACGCGGAGCGCCGCGCCGCGCCGGAACCGGACGCCGCAGCGGCCTGTCGCGCCGTCGATCAAACGACACCGGTGGGCGCAGGCCGTGCATTCCAAGCGGCCGTCGGGGGCCGGCCACGCGAGCGTGCCCGGGATCGTGAGGCGCGACAGCCGCTTTGCCAGCTCGTCCATGCCCACTGGTCTCAGAGGGCGAGCGACGCATGAGACGTGCCAGCGGGCGTGATGCCGCCGGTTCGAAGCGCGGGCGGGTCGGAATGACCCGGCGGTCTGCTAGCGCATGTTGCCGGTGTGGCCGAGCGAATAGCGCCCCGGCTGCGGCCACACCGTGAGGCCGTGGGGCTCCTTCCCCCCGGGGAGGGACTTGATCTCGCCGGTCGTGGTATCCACCACGTACACCACGTCATCGTAGCGGCCGGACACCCACAGCTGCTTGCCGTCCGCGCTCACATTGCCCATGTCCGGGCTGCCGCCGCCCGGGATCTTCCAGGTGGCCTCGATCGAGCGGGTGGCAAAGTCCAGAACCGCGATGCTCCCCTTCCCTCGTGGGGGGCCGTAGACCCGCGCGGTGCCGCGATTGATAACGTAGAGCTTCTTGCCGTCCCGGCTCGGATAGAGCCCGTGCGTGCCCACGCCGGTGGGGATGAAGCCCACCTCCTTGAACGCGTCGCCGTCCACCACGAACACGCCACCCGACTGGAGCTCCGCCACGAAGAAGACCTTGCCGTCGGGCGCGGCCCGTACGTCCTGGGGCATGCGGCCCTTGGAGAGCTTGAGATAGCCCAGCACCTTTCGGCTCACGAGGTCGATCTTAACCAGGCTGCCCTTGTACTCGCAGGTGAAGATCACGAACTTGCCGTCGATGGCAAAGTCGGCGTGATTGATCCCGGCGCAGTCCGGCGTGGGCAACGACCACTGCAGCGCCATCGTGTGGGGATCGCGGAAGTCGAGGCGCTTGAGCGCCTCCGCCACCACGATGGCGGACTTGCCGTCGGGGGTGAAGTACATGTTGTAGGGATCGTCCACCGCGATCGCCTTGCCGGGCTTGCCGGTCCGTGGATCGATGGGCGTGAGGCTTCCGTCGGTGCGCCCCTCCGCGTTGTTCGTCACCCACAGGGTTTTCAGGTCCCAGGACGGCACGACATGTTGCGGATTGATTCCCACCTTGAACTTGTCCACGACCTTGAGCGTCGCAGGATCGTAGACCCACACGTCGTTGGAGGTGCGGTTGGGGACGTAGACGCGCGGCAGCGCGCTCGCCACGGCGGCGCTCAGCGCGCCCGCCCGCGTCTCGCTGTAGAGGTTGGCGGGGTCCACCACCGGCGGCATGCCCGGCACGGTGTCGATCGCGAGTGCGGGTCCGGCGACGCCCAGCGCAACCACGGCCATCCAGCACGTGAGACGCAACCAGGGCACGAAGACCTCCTCTGCCGGCGTGGCCGGGACTACCGGCGCGCCAGCGCTTGCTTCACCGCTTCGACGGTCTTGGCCACCACGTCGTCGGCGCCCGCTCGTCCGAGCTCCGCGGTGGCGCGGCGCGGATCGCCGTCGACTCCGTCCCCCGCCTCGCCGGTGCCGGGGCGCAGCCGATCGGCGCGGACCAGGCGCGCGTCGATTGCCAGCATCAAGGCGGTGTCGGCGAGGCCGGCGTGCGTACCGATTTCGGCCTCGCTGAAGCCCCGGACGCGGAGGGCGCGCGCGAACTCCGCCTGACTCGCCCGGTAGTACTCCTCGATGGCGTGGGCGCGCGTCGGCGCCGCCGCCCATTCGCGGTTCAGCCGTGTCGCCACGGTGCGCTGCCCCGCCTGAGTCGAGCCGTGGTCACCGAGGAACACCACGTCGCGGAAACCGTGCTGGCGAAAGCTACGCCCTGCCGACTCGAGCACCCGCTCGAACGTCTCCTCGGGCACGCTGATCGTGCCCGGAAAGCGCATGTGGCCGCTCGGCGGGCTGATCCGCCCCTCGGGCACATAGGCGATGACCGGCGCCACCAGGGTGTGCCCCAAGGCGCGCGCGATGCGCTCGGCCAACAGCCGCACGCGCACGTTGTGCTTGCCCAGCGCCATGTGCGGGCCGTTCTGCTCGGTCCCGCCCACCGGGACGAGAATGGTCGTCGTGCCGGCGCCGATGGCGTCTCGCAGTTCGGTCCATGTCAGGTCTTCGAGGAGCACGGTGGCGGGCGCCTGCGCCTCCGCCGGCGCGGCCGCGATGAGCGCCAGGAACAGGAGCGAGCACGCGCGCGCGAGCATGCGACCAGCCTACAGGATCGGCCGCGCTTGAACCAAGCACTCCCGCCGGCTCAGTCCTCTCCGAGGATCAGGCGCACCGCGTGGGCGGCGTCGCGGGCGCGAGGGCAGTCGCGCGGGCCCCAGTAGCCGCGCGGGTCGATGAGCACCCCGTGGACGCCGGCCGCGCGGGCGCCGAGCACGTCCACGGAGTAGAGGTCGCCCACGTAGGCGGCCTCGGCCGGCGCAACCCCCGCGCGCGTCACCGCGATCGCGAAGATGCGCGGGTCGGGCTTCTCCACACCCACTACGGACGAGTCGACCACGAAGTCGATCCAGGCCCCGAGCCCGACGGACTCGAGGGTTCGCGATACGGTGCCGTTGGAGTTCGAGATCACGCCCACGACGAGCCCGGCCGCCTTCGCGCGCGCGAGCGCGGGCGCCGCGGCGGGGTCAGCGAGGATCCAGAGGCCGGTGGGCGCGTTGTAGGCCCGCCGCCAGCCCTCCATGGCCTTCACCGTGGCCTCGGCGGTGACGCCGAGATGGTCGAGCACGTAGCGGAGGTAGCGGTCGTGGGTGCCCGCGCTCTCCGTCGACGCGCCGGGGATCAGGTGCGGGTCGAGGCGAACGCGGGCACGCAGCTCGGCGTCCTCCACCGCGCCGGGATCCACGAAGACGCCGTGGGCGCCCAGGGCGGCGGCGACGGCGCCGTAGTCGATCCGGATCAGGGTGTTGCCGGCGTCGAACATCGCGGCGCGAGGGCGCGGGCAAGCGGTGGCCATGCGCGAGGCTTCATTATAATGGCGGACGATGACGCGCCGTCTCGCCGCTGCCTCCCTCTGCGCCGTCGCCCTCGCTCCGGCCCGCGCCCTCGCCGACCACCCCGGCCCGCTGCGAGACGCGCCGCTGAGCCCGCTCACCGTCGCGCTCCTGTCGGCCGGGGTGGCGCTCGCCGCAGGCGTGCTCGTCGTGATCATCGTGATGGCGCTGACGAAGAAGGGGTCCGAGTGAGCGGGGCGGCCGCCGTCCTGCGCTGGGTCCATCTCCTGGCCGCCCTCGTCCTCGTCGGGGTCTTCGCGCTCTCGCTCCTCGCGGGTCGGCCGCGCCATCCGACGGCGCGCGCGTGGGAGCGGCGCGTCCTCGGCCTAGCGCGCGCGGCCGGCCTCGTCGGGCTCGTGACGGCGGTGGGGTTGCTGGCGCTCAACGCCGCCTACGTAGCGGGCCGGCCCGGCGCCGCGCTCGATTTCGGCGCCTGGATCCGCGTGCTCGGCGCCACCCAGTTCGGCGCGGTGTGGCTGCTTCGCACGGGGGTGATTCTGCTGCTGACCGCGCTGCTCTGGGCACGCGAGCGCGAGGACTCGACCGCCGACTGGGCCTCCCTGCGCGGCGAGAGCTGGTTGCTCGCCGCCGTCGGAGCCGGCGCGCTGGCCTGGGCGGGTCATGCGGGCGCGGTCGAAGGCGATGGCGGCGCCGCGCTCGGCGCCGATCTCCTGCACTTGGTGGCCGCGGGCGCGTGGCTGGGCGCGCTCGGCCCGCTCCATCTTCTGCTCCGCGCCGCCTCGCGTCCCGGGGGTGCGGACGCGCGGCCCTACGCGGTGCTGGCGGCGCGTCGCTTCTCGCGGATCGCCCTTCTCGCCATGCTCACCCTCGTCGCGACGGGCCTCTGGAACGCGTGGGAGCAGCTCGGCGACATCCCCTCGCTGCTCGGCACGCGGTACGGCTGGCTGCTCCTCCTGAAGATCGCGCTGCTGGTGCCGATCCTCGGGCTCGCCGCGGTGAACCGGAGCCGGCTCGTCCCCGCTCTGCCCGGCGACGCCGAGACGGTGGGCCGCCCCGCCATGGCGCGCCTCGCGCGCTTCGTGGCCGCCGAGTGGATACTGGCGCTCGCCATCCTTGCGGTGGTCGCCGTGCTGGGCGCGACACCGCCGGGCAAGCACGACGCGCCGTGGTGGCCCCTCAATTTCCGCCTGTCCTGGGACGCCGCCGCCGCGCTTCCCGGCGTGCGCACGCGCGTGCTCATTGGGGGCCAGATCGCGATGGTGGGCGTGCTGGGGCTCATCGTCGCGGTGCTGCTTGCCCGCGCGCGCGCCGTGGCCGCACTCGCCGGCGTCGCCCTCGTCACGATCGGCTTGTGGATGGCGCTGCCGCCGCTGTCGGTCGACGCCTATCCCACGACCTTTCGCCGGACCACCGTGCCGTATCAGGCCTCGTCGATCGCGCACGGCGAGGCGCTCTACCGGAGCCACTGCGCGCTGTGCCATGGAGCCGCCGGGTGGGGCGACGGACCGGGCGGCGCGGGGCTTCCGAAGAGGCCCGCCGATCTCACCGCGCCCCACACCGCGCAGCACACGGCGGGCGACATGTACTGGTGGCTCACCCACGGGATTCCCGCCGCGGGCATGCCGGCCTTCGGCGCGGTGCTTGGCGAGGATGACCGCTGGGACCTGATCAACTACATCCGCGGCCTGGCGAGCGGCGAGCAGGGCCGCATGCTGAGCCCCGCGATCGAGCCGAATCGCCCGCGCATCGGCGCGCCGGACGCTACGTTCGCCGTAGGACCGGCGCCCTCGCGGACCCTCAAGGACTTTCGAGGAGGGAAGACCGTACTGCTCGTCTTGTATAGCCTTCCCGGATCGACTCCGCGGATGGCGACGCTGGCCCGCGCCTACGAGACACTCCAGGCGCTGGGCACCGAGGTCATCGCCGTGCCGCTCGATCGGGACGAGGCGCCGATCGCGCGGCTGGGCGCGAATCCACCCGTCTACTACCCCGTTGTGACCGAGGGCGCGGAAGAGATCGCGCAGACCTATGGGCTCTTCCGGCGTAACCTCTCGCCCGAGGGAATGAAGCCGGATCCGTCCATGCCCGCCCACATGGAGCTCCTCGTCGATCGCGCCGGCTATCTCCGCGCGCGCTGGATCCCGGGCGAGCCGGGCACGTCCTGGGCCGAGATTCCCGCGCTGATGGCTGAGATTCAAGCGCTGAACCGCGAGACGCCGGCGGCGCCACCCGCGGAGCACGTGCACTAGCATGCGGCTCTGGCGGGTGGTGCTCCTCCTGAACCTGGCTCTCAGCCTGGGCCTGCTCATGGGGTTTCTCGCGTGGGGCCGGCCGCTGGGCGAGGCGCGTCGCGAGCTGGCCGAGCTGCGCGGGCAGGCGGTGGCGGCCGGCGTGGAGCGCGTCTTTCGCGCGCGGGGCGTCGTGCGCGCCATCGTGCCCGAGATCAACGTGATCGTGCTCTCGCACGAGGACATCGGGGGCTTCATGCCGCCGATGACCATGGGCTTCCGCGCTCAGGACCCGAAGCTCTACGACGGGGTGAAGGTCGGCGACGTGCTGGCGTTCACGCTGCGCGGCGTCCCGCCCAACGTGGTCATCACCGAGCTTCGCAAGGAGGGCACGCTCTGATCCGCCGCTCGGCGCCGTTCCTGCTCGCCGTGCTGGCCCTGCTCGTTGGCCTCGCCGTCACGGCGCGCGCGGGCCACACGCCGGGCGCCACCTTCCCCACCCTTCGCGCGGACGCGGTGAAGCGCCTGCTCGATGTGAAGGAGCCCGTGGTGCTCGAGGATGGGTTCGACGGCTGGTACCGCAGCCAGTACCCGCTGGTCAAATGACGGGTTGACACGCGGCGACGAGGCCAACCGGCTGGCGCGCCTCCTCGGCCGCGCCGCGTGCGCGTGCCGACCGACGGACTTCCGTGTTGAGGACTGATCGCGACTAGGCTAGCGTCGGGCCCTCTGACCAGATCGGAGGAATGCCCATGCGCGCCATTGTCGCCCCCGGACTGATCGTCGTTCTCCTGCTCAGCTCCGCGCCCGCCTTCGCGGAAGACGTGGAGGCGCTTCGCCGCGAGGTGGAGCAGCTGCGCAAGCAGCTGCAGAGTGTGACCGAGCGCCTGCTCGCGATCGAGGCGCGGCCCGCGCCTTCGCCCGCGGCGCCCGCGGGTGGGACCGCGCCGGCGTCACCGCCGATGACGGCGCCGCCCATGGCCACCGCGCCCGCCGCGACCACGGCAGCGCCTCCCATGGCGCCCGCCCCGAGCCTCGGGGACTACGCGCGGCCCCATCAGCCGTTCGCCCTCGCTGAGCGGCGCGGCCCTGGGCAGCTCCTCTTCGACATCGGGCTCTCGGCGGACCTGGTTGCCACGCTCACGCAGCGGAACGTCGAGAAGGCGCTGGGCGGCAGCTTCCCCGGCGAGGAGAACCGCTTCTTCCCGCGGTCGATCGAGCTGGGGCTCTTCGGCCAGATCGACCCCTATGCGCGCGGTGTGGTGCGCATCGAGGTGGGCGAGGAGGCCGAGGATGGAGACCGCGAGTTCAAGATCGACGTCCCGGAGGCGCACCTGACCTTGCTCACGCTGCCCTGGAGCACGCAGATCAAGATGGGCCGCATGCTGAACCGTTTCGGCATGCTCAATCAGATCCACGAGGACGATCTTCCCCAGACCGACCGGCCCAATGTGCTCACGCGCTTCCTCGGGCCAGAGGGGCTCATCGAGAACGGCGCGGAGCTCACCTGGGTGGCCCCGCTGCCGTTCTATCTCGAGGCGCTGGTCGGCATCTTCAATGGCGACAACGAGACCGCGTTCGGCCGGGGCAGCCTCCGCGCGCCCCTCGCCACCACGCGCGTTCGCACCTTCTTCGAGATCGACGACGCCAATGCGGTACAGATCGGCGTGTCCGCGGCCACCGGTGAGACCACGGAGAAGCACCGCAGCACGCTGGTGGGCGCCGACATCAAGTACAAGCTGGTGCCGGAGGGCTGGCGGCATCCCCTCCTGACGATCGCCGGCGAGGGGCTGGTCTCGAATCGAAAGGTCGACGTGAGCGGTGATCTGGACGGCGACGGCACACGCCTCCGCGGCGGCTGGTATGCCTACGCGGAGGTGCAGCCGTGGCTACGCTGGGCCTTCGGCGCGCGGTACGACTGGACGCAGTATCCCGTGAACCCGGGCAGCGAGTGGGCGGTGGAGCCCTACATCACCTTCAAGCCGTCGGAGTTCCTGCGCTTCCGGCTGGGCTACAAGCACACCGAGCGCACGCACCGGGTCACCGGCCCGGACGACCGCGGCAGCGCGCGCATCGTCGACGAGATCCTCTTCCAGGCCTCGTTCATCCTCGGCGCCCATCCCGTGGACGCCTTCTGATGCGCTGGAGGCTCGGTCTCGCGCTCGTCATCGTCACGGCCCTCGGCTGGCCGGGCCGGCCGCCGGCCGCCGATCGGATCCACGTCGTGGCCACGATCAACGACCTGCGCCTGCTCGCCGAAGCGGTGGGGGGCGACCTGGTGGAGACGGACACCCTGGCTCGCCCTGCCCAGAACCCCGACGATCTCGAGGTGCGCCCCAGCCACATGGCCAAGGTGCGCCGGGCCGATCTCCTGGTCATCAACGGCCTCGACGTGGACGCCTGGGTCGAGGCCATCGTGGTGGGCGCCAACAATCCGAAAGTGGTCCCGGGCGCGCCCGGCCGCGTCGACCTCTCGCTCGGCATCCCGGTGCTCGAGGTACCGACGGTGCGGGTCGACCGCTCGATGGGCGACGTGCACCCCGCCGGCAATCCCCATTACTACCTTGATCCCGGCCTCACGCCGCAGGTCACCGCCGCCCTCGTGGACGCGCTGGCCCGGGTGGCCCCGCAGCACCGGGCGACCTTCGAGACGCGACGGCAGGAATTCCTTGAGAGGGTGAGCCTGGCCCTGAACGGCTGGGCGCGGACGCTGGCGCCGTTCAAGGGCGCGCCGGTCATCGTGTACCACAAGGAATGGGCCTATTTCCTGGCGCGCTTCGATATCCGCCAGGTCGACACGGTGGAGGACCGGCCGGGCATCCCGCCCTCGCCAGGGCACCTCGCGCAGCTCGTCCGGCGCATGCGCGACGAGAAGATCAAGGCGGTCATCGTCTCCGCGTGGAACGACCGGCGCACCGCGGAGCGGGTGGCCGCGGACGCGGACGCCAAGGTGGTGCTCCTTGCCCACGGCGCGGGGGCCCTCAAGGGCACCGACAGCTACTTCGATCTCTTCGACTACAACGTGCGCCACCTCGCGGAGGCGCTGACCCCACGGTGATCACCGCTTTGCGAGAGCTCCGCGGCTGAGATATAAGGTTTGCCTATGAGGGCCCTCGCGCGCCTGCCCCTCCGGCACGTCACACTGCTGGCGCTGGTCGCGCTGACCCTGGGCGCGCTCGTCCTGGAGGACGCGCAGCTCCTCCACCTGCACGGCGGCGACCGGCAGGCCGGGCTCTACAACGAGCAGCACGTCCTGGCGACCCTCTTTGCGACCTCGTCGAACGGGGCGCCCGTGCCCGCGGCCACCGCCGCCGCGCTTCTCGTCGTCCTCGCTGGCGCCATCGCGCTGCCCGAAGATGTTCGGCTCGCCGCGTCCGCGGCGCGCCACGCCCCGCCGCGCGCCCCGCCCGCCCGCTAGCGACACACCCCTCAGGACGTCGAGCTTCGGACGCCGCGCTTGCGGCGCCGCGACCGCTGTTCCCCATGCCAAGAGGAGTCGTCGATGCGAGTTCGCATCCTGATGTCGCTGCTCACTGTGCTCCTGCTGGCGGGCTTGCCCTCGGCGTCCGCGCATGCCGCCGACAAGGTCCGCGTCGTCGCGACCACCACCGATCTCAAGGCCCTCACCGAGGCGGTGGGCGGTGACCTCGTGGAGGTCGACGCGCTCGCCCGCGGCAACCAGAACCCGCACGATCTCGAGGTGCGGCCGAGCCTGATGGTGAAGGTGCGACGCGCCGACCTCGTGGTGATGAACGGGCTCGAGCTGGACCAGTGGGCCGAAGCGGTGATTGAGGGAGCGGGCAACCCCAAGGTCGTCCCTGGCGCGCCCGGCCGGGTCGACGCGTCGGAGGGCATCCTCGTCCTCGAGGTCCCGAAGACACGTGTGGATCGCTCCATGGGCGACATTCATCCGGTGGGCAACCCGCACTACTGCACGGACCCCGGCCAGGCGCCGGCGGTGACCGCGAACATCCTGAACGGCCTCGCCCGCGTGGCGCCCCAGCACCGGGCCGCGTTCGAGAAGAGCCGAGGGACCTTTCTCGCCAAGCTCGCCGACGCCCAGGCGCGCTGGACCTCGGACATGATGCCGCTCAAGGGCGCCAAGGTCGTGGTCGACCACGCGATGTGGGCCTACTTCTTCGCGCGCTTCGGGCTCGTCCAGGCCGGCACCCTCGAGGAGCGCCCGGGCATTCCCGCGACGCCGGCGCACGTCGCCAAGATGATCCAGCTCATCAAGGACGAGCGGATAAAGGTCATCATGACGATTCCCTGGGGTGACACCAAGCTCGCCGCGCGGATCGGCGAGGAGACTGGCGCTCGGGTGGTCGCGATGGCGCCCGCGGTGGGCGGGGTGAAAGGGACCAGCGGCTACATCGACACCGTGGACTACAATGTGAAGGCGCTCGCGCAGGCCCTGCGCTAATCATGACGACCGAGCTCCTCGCGCTGATGTGGGTGCCATTCCTCATGTGCCTGGTCCTCACGGGTATCCACGCCTACCTCGGGATTCACGTCATCGCCCGGGAGGTCGTCTTCGTCGACATCGCGCTCGCCCAGATTGCCGCGCTGGGCGCCACCACCGCGTTCGTCTTCGGCTGGGAGCTGGAGACGTGGGAGTCCTACGCGTTCGGGCTCGGCTTCACCATCGTGGGCGCCCTCGTTCTGGCGCTGTCGCGTACCCGCGAGCGCCACGTCTCTCAGGAGGCCATCATCGGCGTGGTCTACGCGGTGACCTCGGCGGCGGCGGTGCTGGTGGCCGACCGCACTCCGCACGGCATGGAGCATCTGCGCGGCATGCTGGTGGGCAGCATCCTCAGCGTCGGCGGCGTCGAGGTGATCAAGGTCGCGCTGCTCTACGCGGCCATCGGCGCGCTGCACTGGCTCTGCCGGCGCCCCTTCTTCCTGATCTCGACGAATCCGGACCAGGCGTTCCGCGACGGCCTCGCCGTGCGCTGGTGGGACTTCCTTTTCTACGCGTCGTTCGGCGTGGTCGTGACGAGCTCGGTGCGCATCGCGGGGGTGCTGCTGGTGTTCTCGTACCTCATTGTCCCCGCCCTCGCCGGCATTGTCCTCGGCGGCAGCCTGGCCGCGCGGCTCGTGATCGGCTGGAGCTTCGGGGTGATCGTGAGCGTGATCGCCATGGTAGGCTCGGCGGCGCTCGACCTCCCCACCGGCGCGACCGTGGTCTGCGCCTTCGGCGTGAGCCTGGCAATCCTGGGCGCCTACGCGCGCATGGCGGGCCGGCGCGCCCGCGTGCTCGGGCCCAGCGCGCTGGAGCCCACCGCGCTGGAGCCCGCCGCCCTCCACGCCGACTCGCGCGGCGGCCGGCTCGACCGCCGCTCGTGAGCCCGCGGGGACGGGTCGCGGTGCTCGCCGGCGCTCTTCTGGTCGTCGGCTGCGACGCCGGCCCGGCGCCCTCCCGCCCCGCCGCGCCGGCGCGACCCAAGGTCATCGCGACCTTCTTCCCGCTCTACGACTTCGCGCGGCAGGTCGCCGGTGACCGTGCGGACGTGAGCTCGCTGGTGCCCGTGGGCGTGGAGCCCCATGACTGGGAGCCGTCGCCTCGCGACGTGGCCGACGTGCGGAAGGCCGCGCTGCTCGTCTACAACGGCGCCGGCTTCGAGCCCGCGGTGGACCGCATGCTCCGCGACGTCAAGCCACCGGGCCCCCTCCCCGTCGATACGACCGCGGGGCTGCCCCTCCTCGACGCGCGTGGCGCGGGTGGCCGCGAGGACGCCCGCGCGCCCATGAAGGATCCGCACGTGTGGCTGGATCCCGCGCTGGCCCGGCGTCAGGTGGACGCGATCGCCTCGGGGCTCGCCCGCATCGATCCCGCGGGCGAGGCGGGTTACCGGGAGCGCGCCGCGCGCTACACCGCCGCCCTGAGCGCGCTCGACGACGCCTTCAAGGCCGGTCTCGCGGCGTGCGCGCGACGCGAGGTGGTCACCTCGCACGCGGCCTTCGGCTACCTCACGCGGCGCTACGGGCTCGAGCAGGTGCCCGTGGTGGGCGTGGCTCTGTCCGCCGAGCCAAGCCCCGCCGATCTCGCACGCCTCGTGCGCTTCGCGCGCTCGTCCGGCGTGCAGGCGGTGTTCTACGAGCCACTGGCGAGCCCGAAGCTGGCCGAGACGCTCGCGCGCGAGGTCGGGGCGCGCACGCTGGTGCTGAATCCCGTCGAGGGACTCACCGCCGAGGAGGCCGCGGCCGGCAAGGACTATCTCGCGCTCATGCGCGAGAACCTCGCGAGTCTCCGCGCCGGGCTCGGCTGTCGCTAGCATGGGCCGCGGAGCGCCGCGTATCTGTCTCGTCACCTGCCTCGCCTGGCCCGACATCTCGGCGAGCGACGTCTTCGCGGCGCGCGCGCTCGAGGCGCGGGGCGCCCACGTCACCGGTCTCCCGTGGAACCTGGAGGGCGCCCGCTTCGACGGCTTCGACGCGGTGGTGCTGCGCTCGAGCTGGGACTACCATCACGATCCGAACGCCTACCTGGCCTGGCTCGCGCGCTGGGAAGCGGCGAAGGTGGGCTTCTGGAACACGCCGGCGCTCATCCGGTGGAATATCTCCAAGGCCTATCTGCTCGATCTCGAGGGCGCCGGCGTGCCGGTGGTCCCCACGCTCATCCTCGATGACGAGGCCGCGCGCCTACCTGCGATCATGGCGGAGCGACGCTGGGACCTTGGAGTGGTGAAACCCCTGGTTTCGGCCTCGGCGCACAATACGACGCTCGTGCCCGCGAGCGAGGCGACCGCAGTGGCGCGCGCGATCGGCGAGGGCCGCATCCGCCGGCCCGTGATGCTGCAGCCCTTCCTCGAGGAGATCCGAACGCGCGGCGAGTGGTCGCTGATCTTCATCGACGGCACGCTCACCCATGCCGTGCTCAAGCACCCCGGCGACGGCGACTTCCGCGTGCAGCCCCGCTTCGGCGGCTGCTCCGCGCGGGCCGAGCCCGCCGCGGCCACCGTCGAGGTGGGCCGCCGGGCGCTTGCCGCCCTGCCCGAGCCGCCGCTCTACGTCCGCGTCGACGGGGTGGAGACCGCCTCCGGGTTCACGATCATGGAGGTCGAGGCGCACGAGCCCGGGCTCTTCTTCAACCTGGCGCCCGAGGCGGCGGACGCCTTCGCCGAGGCGATCCTGCGCCGCGCGCGCTCGCGAAGTTGACACTCCCGTGCGGCGACGAATACACTGCAATCGGTTTCGATCATGCCGTCCGACGCCGATCCACGCCGCCTGGTCCTTTCCGTTCCCGCTCATCGGCGCCGCCCATGAGCGCGAGCCGCGTCGCCTGCTGGAAAACGGTAGCCCTCGGCTCCACCGTGCTCTTCCTGCTGCTCAGCGTGGCCGCGGCGCACGGGCCGCTGCCCGGCGATCCCGCGGCACGGATGCTCGTGAAGGCCTGGGCGACGCCGGCCGTCGTCGCGATGGCCCATGTGATCAACGTCGGCGGCACGTGGATGGTGCTGGTGCCGGCCACCGCCCTTCTGTTCGCGGTGTCGCGCCACGCGCGACGGCGCTGGTGGCTGTGGTGTCTGACCCTCGCGGCGGCGCCCATGATCGAGAACGTGTGGAAGGGACTGATCGGGCGCACGCGTCCCGCGGCAACGGCCTACGGCTTCCCCAGCGGCCACGCCACCGCGGCGGCGGTCTTCGTGGTCATCGCCCTCTACCTCTGCACCCGCGCGCAGGTCGGGACCGGGCGACGCGTGGCGCTCGCCGCGCTCGTGGTGCTCGGGCTGGGCGTCGGCGTCGGGGGGGCGCGCCTCGCGCTCGACGCCCACTGGGTCTCCGACGTGCTGGGTGGCTGGCTGCTCGGCGCGGCATGCGGGGGCGGCGCCGCCTGGTGGGACGCGATCCGCGCCGGCGTCCCGACGCCGGCGCCCGCCGCCGCGGCCCCGCTCACGCGGCGGACGGCGGACTGACATGCGGCCCCTCGTCGAGATCGACAACGTCAGCTTCACCTACGGAGAGGTGGCGGTGCTCGACGGCATCAACTTCACCGTCGAGGCGGGCGACTTCCTCGGCATCATCGGCCCCAACGGCTCCGGCAAGACCACCCTGCTGCGCTTGATGCTGGGTCTGCTGCAGCCCACGCGCGGCGAGGTGCGGCTCTTCGGGCATGTCCCCGCGGCCTTCACCCAGTGGGGGCGCCTGGGCTATGTCCCGCAGAAGGCCACGTTCGATCCCTCCTTGCCCGCCACCGTCCGCGAAGTCGTCGCGAGCGGGCTCGTCGCCACGCTCGGCATGCTGGGGCGCGCGAGCGCGGCCCAGCGGCGGCGGGTGGACGAGGTGCTCGCGCAGGTCGGCATGGAGGCGCACGCGGCCCGGCGCATCGGCGCCCTCTCCGTCGGCCAGCAGCAGCGCGTTCTCATCGCCCGCGCCCTCGTGGCCAAGCCCGAACTGCTGATCCTCGACGAGCCCACCGGCGGCGTGGACCCGGAGGCGCAGACGAGCTTCCACACGCTACTCCACCACCTGAACCGGGAGCGGGAGGTCACGCTGGTGCTGGTGAGCCACGACATCGGCGTGGTGGCCCGCGAGGTCACGCGTCTGGCCTGCCTCAATCGCCGCCTGATCTTTCATGGGCGCCCCGGCGATTTCCTCGGCGACGCCGCCCTCGCCGCGCTTTACGGCCCGACCGTCCGGGTCGTCTCGCACGAGCACTGACGGCGATGCCCGAGTTCCTCGCCTACGACTTCATGCAGCGCGCCTTGGTGGCGGGTGCCCTCACCGCACTCATCTGCCCGGCCATCGGCGTGTTCCTGGTGCCGCGTCGCCTCTCCCTGATCGCGGACACGCTGGCCCACATCGCGCTGGCCGGCGTGGCCCTGGGGCTGGTCCTCGGCGCGTCCCCGCTGCTGGGCGCCCTCGTCGTCACCCTGCTGGGCGCGGTCGGCATCGAAGGCTTGCGCGCGCGGGGGGCCCTCGCGGGCGACGCGTCGCTGGCGGTGTTTCTCTCCGGCGGCTTCGCCCTTGCGGTCGTGCTCATCAGCCTCGCCCGCGGGTTCAACGCCGACCTCTTCGCGGTGCTCTTCGGCAGCATCCTCACCGTAAGCCCCACCGACATCTGGCTCATCCTCGGCCTCGCCGCGGTGGTGGGCGTGACGATCGGCACTTTCTATCGGCAGCTCTTCACGGTGACCATGAACGAGGATCTCGCCCGCACCAGCGGCATCCCCGTGGCCATCCTCAACCTCATCCTCACGCTCCTGACCGCGCTCACCACCGTGGTGGCCATGCGCATGGTCGGCGTGCTCCTGGTGAGCGCCATGATCGTGATCCCCACGTTGACCGGCTTCGCCCTGGGGCGGAGCTTCCGCCAGGCTCTCGCCATCGGAATCGCGATGGCCCTCGTCTCGGTGGCGTCCGGCCTCATCGCCGCCTTCTATCTGCGCCTCGCCGCCGGCGGCGCCATCGTGCTCACCGCGCTCGCGATCTTCGCGGCCGCCTCGCTCGTCCGCCGGGCGGTGCCGCGGGCGCCCCAGGTCGCCGGGCTCGTCCTGGCTGCCGCACTCGCGTTCGTGGCCCCCGCGGCGGACGCGCAGGATCCCGCGTGCAAGCGCTGGCGCGAGGCCTTCGCGAGCATGCCGGTGCAGATGCTCACGCTCGAGACCGGCAGCAAGCACATCGCGGCTCGCGTGCGCATGGCCATGAGCTCGGAGCAGCAGGCGGCGGGCTTCCAGTGCGCGACACCCCAGGAGATCGAGCGGAGCTTGATCCTGTTCGACTTCGGCCGCGAGATCTCGACCCAGTTCCACATGCAGAACGTGCCCGCCCCGCTCGACATCGCCTTCGCCAAGGCGGACGGGCGCATCTTCGCCGTGCTTCGCATGGAGCCAAGCCCGACCGCCCTCTACGGGCCCATGGGCGACTTCCGCTACGCGCTGGAGGCGCGCAAGGGCTTCTTCGAGAGCCAGGGCGTGCGTCAGGGCGAATCCCGCCTCATGATTCCGCGCTGAGCGCCGTGCACCAGCACGCCCACGGACCCGGGCTCGGCGCCCACTCGCACGGCTCGCGGCACAAGGGCCGCCTGCGCATCGCGCTGGCCCTCGTGGGGGGATTCCTCTTGGTCGAGCTCGGCCTCGCCATCTGGACGGGTTCGGTCTCGCTGCTCGCCGACGCCGTGCACATGCTCGTGGACGCGGGCGGCATCCTCCTGAGCCTGGGCGCGATCTGGTTCGCCGAGCGCCCGGCCACCGCCCGAAAGACGTACGGCTACTATCGTGTGGAGATCCTCGCCGCGCTCGTCAACGGCGTGGTGCTCTGCGTGGTGGCCCTGGGGATTCTCTGGCACGCCTGGCACCGACTCTGGGCTCCCCCCGACGTGCCCGCGCTGCCTCTCATCATCACCGCCGCGGTGGGGCTGGGGGTGAACCTTGCGACGATGCGTCTTCTGCACGCGGGGGCCGCCGAGAGCCTGAACGTACGCGCGGCCTATCTCGAGGTCTGGGGGGACGCGCTGTCATCGGGCGCGGTGCTCGTGGCGGGCGCGGTGATCGCCTTCACGGGCTGGCACGCCGCGGACCCGCTGGCCGGCGCGGCCATCGGCCTCCTCATCCTGCCGCGCACCGTCGCCCTGCTCTCCCACGCGGTCAATGTGCTGCTGGAGGCCGTCCCCCCGCACCTGGACCTCGCGGAGATCGAGGCGGCCATGTGCGGCGTGGCGGGAGTCCGGCGGGTGCACGACCTCCACGTGTGGACGCTCACGTCGGGCCGCGAGGCCATGAGCGCTCACGTGACGGTCGAGCCGGGGACGGGGGGTGACCGCCTGCTGCACGACCTTCACGTGCTGCTCCACGCGCGCTTCGGCATCGACCACACGACGATTCAGGTCGAGACCGACGGCGGGCTCGTCCAGATCACCTCGCCCGCCAGCCGGCCCTGAGCCCCCTCACCCTGCCCTCTCCCCGCGGGAGGGGGGGAGACCTCAGTAGGAGCGCGGCAGGCCGAGGACGTGCTCGGAGAGGTAGTTGAGAGCCATCTGCTGCGACACCGGCGCGATCTTGTAGAGCCGGACTTCGCGCCACAGCCGCTCCACGTAGAACTCCCGCGCGTAGCCGAATCCGCCGAAGGTCTGAAGCGCGGCGTCGCAGGCCGCGAAGCCCGCCTCCGCCGCGAGCATCTTGGCGGCGTTCGCTTCCTTGCCGCAGGGCCGGCCGGTGTCGAAGAGCCACGCCGCCTTGAGGCAGAGCAGCTCGGCCGCCTCGAGCTGGGCGGCGGCGTGCGCGAGCGGATGCGCGATCGCCTGGTTCTTCCCGATGGGGCGGTCGAAGACCACCCGCTCCTTCGCGTACTGCACCGCGCGGTCCAGCGCGGCGCGCCCGATGCCGACGGCCTCGATCCCCACCACGATGCGCTCGGGGTTCAGCGAGTCGAGGAGGTGGTAGAACCCGTCGCCCACCGTGCCGATCACGTCGGCGTCGGGGACCTCGAGGTTCTCGATGACGATCTCGTTCGAGTCCACCGCCGCCCGTCCGAGCTTGTGGATGAGCCGGACATTGATGGCCTTGCGGTCGAAGTCGGTGAAGAAGAGCGTGAGGCCTTTGAGCGGCTTGGCGGGATCGCGCTCGCTCGTGCGCGCGAGCAGGAGGAACTTCGTGGCGTGCTGGGCGTTGGTGGTCCACACCTTGCGCCCGTTGACGATCCACGTGTCTCCCTGCTTCACCGCGCGGGTCTGGATCCGCGACGTGTCGGTACCCGCGTTCGGCTCGGTGACGCCGAAGGCCAGGATGGTCTCCCCGCTGCAGAGCCCGGGCAGGTGCCGGCGCTTCTGCTCCTCGGTGCCGAACTTGATCACGGGCGTGGGCGGGAACACGTAGAAGTGGATGGGCGAGGCGCCCGAGGTCCCCGCGCCGGACGCGCAGATCTCGTGGAGCATGATGGCGGCCTCGGTGACGCCGAGCCCGGCGCCGCCGTAGGCCTCGGGCACCATGATGCCGAGCCAGCCCGCATCCGCGAAGGCCTTGATGAACTCGTACGGGTACTCGGCCTTCTCGTCCTTCTCCAGCCAGTAGTCGAGGGAGAAGCCGCGCGCGAGCCCCGCGACCTCCTTACGGATCATCTCTTGCGCTTCGGTGAGAGCGAAGTCCATGGGGAAATCCTCCGGTCCGATCCTACCCCAGGACGGCCCGCGACGGCGAGGCTTGCCCGGTCCCGGGCCCTCCGGTATCCTCGGGACGTGGAAACCACCCCGGCCATCCAGGATTATCTCGGCGCGATCTACGATCTCACCGGCGGCGACAAGCCCGTCATCGGCGCGCGGCTCGCGCGCCACATGCACGTGTCCGCCCCGTCCATCACCGAGGCGCTCCGGCGCATGCAGCGCGAGGGCTACGTCCGCCTCGCGGGCAAGAAGGAGATCCGCCTCACCACCAAGGGTCGGGGGATCGCCGAGACCATGGCCCGCCGCCACCGCCTGCTCGAGCGCTGGCTGACCGACGTGCTCGGGCTGGACTGGTCGCGCGCGCACGACGAGGCGCATCGCCTCGAGCACGCGCTGTCTCCCGTGGTGGAAGAGCGTCTCGCCGAGCAGCTCGGGATGCCGAGCACCTGTCCGCACGGCAATCCCATCCCCGGCATGCCCGCGCCCGAGGCGCACAACCCGATCCCGCTGAGCCAGGCGCACGCGGGCCAGGACCTCACGGTGGAGCGCATCACCGAGGAGGCCGAGGCCGACCGGCAGCTGCTGCATTTCCTCTGGGAGAGCGGTATCCGCCCGGGAGCGCGGCTCACCATCAAGGAGGTCGCGCCCTACGCCGGCACCATCAGCGTCCTCCTCGAGGGGCGCACGGTCACGATGGGCCTCGCCGCCTCGGGCAAGATCTGGGTGTACGACCCGAAGGATCCGCCGGAGACGGGCGGGCGCGGATCCGCGCGCGCGAAGCGCGCCCGGCCAGCGGCGCGCTAGGCGCATGGCGGCCGTCCAGGGCCTCTACGCGCTCCAGAACGGCTACATGGGGTTCGAGCGGAGCGGTCTCTTCTACGGCGAGCGCTCCGCCGAGCGGTTCCAGATCCCGATCACCTGCTACATCGTGCGCACCGGCGACGCCGTCGTGCTGTTCGACACCGGCGTGTCGCCGCGCGCGGTGCCCGGCCTGCTCCGCAACGACCCCCTCGCCCGCTTCGGCGACGAGGATCTGCTCGTCCACCGCCTCGACAGCCTGGGGCTCGAGCCGGCCGACGTCGATCTGGTCGTGCTCTCGCATCTGCACTACGACCACGCGGGCGGCGCGTATCTCTTCCAGGACTCCGAGCTGGTGGCGCAGAAGGACGAGTACGCGTACGCGCACTATCCCGCGGCGTTCTTCGCGAGCTTCTACTACCGGAAGAACTTCGATCTCCCGGACTATCGCTGGCGCCTGCTCGACGGTGACACCGAGCTGGTGCCCGGCGTCACCGCGGTCCGGAGCGACGGCCACACGCCGGGGCATCAGTCGCTGCTGGTCGAGCTCCCCGAGTCGGGGCCGGTGATCCTCGCCGGCGACTCCTGCTACTGGCAGGAGTCCATCGACAAGGAGACGCCGCCCGGCGTGGTGTGGGATCCCACGCGGGCCATGCACTCGATCAAGCGGCTGAAGACGCTCGCGCGGGCGACGGGTGGGCGCATCTTCCCCAGCCACGACCCCGAGTTCTGGAAGTCGGCCATCAAAGCCCCGGACGGCTACCGCTGACCATCACGCCTCTCCGCCCTCTCCCCACGAGGGAGGCGGGGTGAGGAAGAAGGAGATCACCATGGGCGTCCTCGACGGAATCAAGGTGCTGGAGCTCGCGCGGGTCCCGCCGGCGGAGCTGCCCGGCATGCTGTTCGCGGACATGGGTGCGGAGGTGCTGAAGGTCGAGACGCCGCCAGAGACGCCCGAGGCCTCCGACGTGAAGCGCCGCGCCGCCTTCGCCTACGTGAACCGGAACAAGCGGTCGCTCGCCATGAACCTCAAGGCCCCCGAGGGGCAGGCCCTGTTCAAGCGCCTCGCCGCCGAGGCCGACGTGATCGTCGAGGGCTTCCGGCCCGGCGTGATGAAGCGGCTCGGGGCCGACTACGAGACCATCCGGGCGCTCAATCCCCGCATCGTCTACTGCTCGCTGTCGGGCTTCGGGCAGAACGGGCCGTATCGTGACTACCCCGCCCATGACATGAACTATCTCTCGCTGGCGGGCGTGCTGAACCTCATCGGCGAGGCCGACCGCAAGCCGGCGATCCCGCTGAACATCGTGGCGGACTACGCGGGCGCGAGCATGCATGGCGCCCTCGGCATCATGTTCGCCCTCTTCGCCCGGGAGCGCACCGGCCGGGGTCAGCTCGTGGACGTCTCCTACCTCGACACCTCGGTGGCGCTGCTCGCCGCGACGCCCAACATGCGCTTCTACTGGAGCGACGGGATGGCGCCGAAGCGTGGCGCCGGCTTCCTCGGCGGCTCCTACCCCTACTACGCCATCTACGACACCCTCGACGGCAAGCTCCTGACCATCGGCTGCACCGAGCCCTGGCTGTGGGAGAACTTCTGCAAGGCGATCGACCGCCCCGACCTTGCCCGCTTTTCCCGCAAGCCCGACCAGTTCGTCCGCGAGGCCAATGCCGAGGAGATCCGGGCGCGCGAGGAGATCCAGGCCATCTTGAAGACGCGCACGCGGGACGAGTGGTGGGACTTCCTGGTCAAGGCCGACGTCTGCGTGGGCAAGGTCTACGAGCCCGACGAGATGGTGCGCGACCCCCAGCTGCACGCGCGCGACATGGTGGTGGAGCTCCAGCATCCCGTGCACGGGAAGATCACGGAGTTCGGCGTACCCATCAAGCTCTCGGACACGCCGGGCTCGGTGCGCCACGCCGCGCCCGCCGCGGGCGAGCACACCGACGAGGTGCTGCGCGAGCTGGGCCTCTCCGCCGCCGAGATCGGCGCGCTACGCAGCTCGCGGGTGGTCGCCTAGCCGCCCCGCGTCCCCGCGGTCACTTGAGGGTGGCCGCGGTGGGCACCGAAAGGGCGCGCGCCTCCAGCGCGCCCGGCGGCACCTCGGTCGCGCGCACCGCGAGGGGCTGCGCCCGCGCGGTCACGTCGACCGGCTTGGCGACGAGATCGCGCTCGGAGATCTGCGAGGCAACGAGAACGTCGCGGCCAACCGTCTGCGTGGGCAGCCAGGTCGCCACGAGCATGTCGTACCCCGCCGCCCCCATGCTGTCCGTGAAGCCGGCGACCCGATATTCGCCCGTCCGTCCCGTCGCCACCGCGCGGAACTCCACCTGGCCCAGCGCGCGCAGTGTGGCGTGCGCGACGATGCGACCGCGGTCGTCCACCACCATTCCGAATCCCCAGTAGCGCTCGCGGAAGGGATCGCGCCGCCGGCCGACTACGACCACGCGGCCGTCCCCGCCGTCCGCGGCGGCGAACGCTTCGATGGTCTCGAGCCCGCGCAGCTCGCGGGCGAGCCGAACGCCGTGGTCCGGACCGATCCGCAGCACGAAGGGGCTGCGCCCGGGCCGGGCGCCGAAGAGGCTCCCCACCAGGGCGACGCTGCCGTCGGCGAGCGACACGAGCGCGCGCGGTTGCGCCGGACCTTCCAGCTCGTAGCGGCGCGCCCAGAGCGGGCGGCCTGCCGCATCCAGGCCCAGGAGGAATGGCGTGCCCGCGAACCCCACGTTCGGCTGACGCAGGTACCCCGCGACGATGGCGCCTCCATCGGGGCCCGGCACCGCCGCCACCGCGTAGCCCGGCTCGCCGACGTCGTAGATCTGCGCCCAGCGCAGCGTGCCGTCGGGAGCCACCCGCACCACCGCCACCGCTGGAGTCGTGCCGCCGAGCCCGGCATGGCCCACCACCACCAGGTCGTCCCCGGCGGCGGTCGCGTCGTGCATCCGCTCGATCCCGCCGCCGTCGAGTGTCCTCGCCCAGAGCGGCGCGCCGGCGCCGTCGATGCGCACGAGCAGCGGCCGCGCCGCGACCGGCGTGGCGGCGCCCGCGAATCCGCTTGTGCTGGATCCGAAGAGCAGAACCCCGTCGCCGGCGACGGCGCCGCCATCCAGCTCGTCTTCGTCAGACCCTCCATAGGTGCGCGCCCACTGGTAGCGCTGGTCCGGCACCTCGCCCATCGCCAGAAAATGGGTCCCGGGGACGAAGCTGTCGCGCGTGAGCCCGAGGTAGACGCACGCCCCGTCGGCGCGACAGAAGGCCTTGCGGACCAGGTCGGTGCCCGAGCCGCTCACCAGCTGCGCACGCCAGCTTCCCACCACCTCGATGTCGGTCGTGCCGAGGTCCCAGACGCGCAAGACTGGCTCGATGGGTCCGCGCCCGCTGGCGCAGGCGGCGAGCGCGAGGGCGGCGGCGAGGCCCAAGCGGCGCAGGCGCGGCATGCGGGCACGATAGCACGCAGCGGCGCGCGGGCGCGGTATCATCCACCGGCATGGACTTCTCGCGGCTCTCTCTCGAGGCCTGGAGCGCCCTGTGGAGCCGCCTGGGCGCGCGGAACGATGCCAGCCCGCTCCACGCCGCGGTGCTGACCCGCTACGGGGAAGCGCATCGCGCGTATCACACCGCCGAGCACATCGCCCGCATCCTGCCTCTGCTCGACGGCGTCCGGGCGCGGCTGCGGGAGCCGGACGAGGCGGAGCTGGCGCTGTGGTTACACGATCTCGTCTACGACCCGCGCGGCGCCGACAACGAAGCGCGGAGCGCGGCCATCGCGGCCGAATGGCTCGCCGCCGGCGGGGCCCCCGCGGCGCGGAGCGAGCGCGTGCGCGCGCTCATCATGGCCACGCGCCACGCCGCGCCGCCCGAGGAGCACGACGCGCGCTACGTGGTGGACGCGGATCTCTCCATCCTGGGGGCGCCGCCCGCGGCGTTCGACCGCTACGAGACGCAGGTGCGGCGTGAGTACGCGTTCGTCCCGGAGGCGGAGTGGCGCACGCGGCGCGCCGCGCTCCTCCGACGCTTCCTCGCCCAGCCTCGCCTCTTCCTCACCGAGGAATTCGGGCGCTTCGAGGCCCCCGCGCGGGCCAATCTGGCGCGCTCGTGCGCGCGCCTCGAGGGGTGAGGGCGGCCGCGGGCTAGGTCGCGGGCGTGAGCAGCGGGCCCAGCTGGCCGACGTTCTTCATCTGGTCGGCGGCGAGCACCGTCGCCGCGAGCTCTCGGGCGCGCCGCTCGCCGAGCACCGGCGCGGCGAGCGCCTCGAACTTGGCGACGACGTCGCCCTCGCTCGCGGGGTTCTCCGCGTCGCCTCGCACCACGCCCGCCTCGCCTTCGAGCGTGCGGCCGTCGCGCAGCCGCAGCCGGAGGCGCGAGGTCGGATAGTCGGAGCGGCGCGGCGTCATCGCCGGGTCCGCGGTCACCGTCACCCGCCCCGCCAGCTCCCGGATCCGCGCGTCACCGCGGGCGGTCTCGTCGAAGGCGGCGAGATCGCCGTGGCCCAGCACCAGACCGGCGGCCACCGCCCACGGGATGGAGAATTTGGCGGCGAGCTGGCTGGGCGGCGCGGGCGCCGCCATGCGCAGCCCGAAGGGGAACACGAGAACCTCGGCGGCGACCACGTCCTCCGCGCGGAAGGGCTCCCGCGCGCGAATGGCCGCGAGGGCATCGAGCGCGGGATGGTTGTACCGGCAGCACGCGTAGAACTTGAAGTAGTTCTGCTCGATGCGGAGCGGACCGCCCCAGTCGTCCAGGGCCCGCTCGGGGTCGAAGCGATCGGCGAGGATGGTCCCGTACACGTCGCTCGGCGCGTCGGGCAGCCCCGTGAAGCCCGCCCGGTGGAGCTCGACCGCCAGCAGGCCTTCCAGCCCCGAGCGCCCGGGATAGGCGTTCCGCACGGTGGCGCCCTCGAGCGCGGGTGTCCAGGTGTTGGCCGGGCTCATGCTGGCCGCGAGATTGATGACATCCCGGATGGTCCGCGCGTCGGCTCCGGCAAGCCGCGCCACCGCCACCGCGGTGCCGATGGTGCCCCACGTGCCGTGAGAGTGCACATTGCCGCGCGGCACGGTAGCGCCGCCGATGCGGGAGGAGACCTCGTAGCCCGCGACCAGCGCCTCGAGCAGGCGCGCGCCGTCGGCCCTGCGCTCTTCCGCCACGGCGAGCGCCCCGGGGACCACGTGGATGGCGGGATGGCCGCCGCCCCAGCGATTGCCCTCGTCCACCTCGAGGGCCACGCCCGCGGTGGCGTTCACGAAGGTCGCGAGCAGCGGATCGGTGCGGACGGCGTGGCCGATCACGGTCGCGGCCGGGCGGGTGGCGCGCTCAGCCATGGCCGCCGCCAGACGCGCGTTCTCCGGCTCCGCGCTGCCCGCGAGGATCGCGCCCAGCGTGTCGAGCAGGACGAGGCGCGCCGCCGCCGCCGCCCCCGGCGAGAGCTGCGCGTAGGACACGTCGGCGGCGAAGCCCGCCAGCGTGTCGAGATAGTGCCCGGTCACGGTCTCAGCGCGCCGCGCCGCCCAGCGGCGGCACCGGCACGCCACGGCGGAGGAATTGCCCGTAGCCCGCGGGCCGCGCCAGCCGCCCGCGATCCAGGAGCACCTCGCCGCGCAGGAGCGTCATCCAGGGCCGTCCCCGCGCCTTCCAGCCCTCGTAAAGCGTCCACCCCGCGATGCCCTTGTGGTCCTGCACGGTGATGGTCGTCTCGGGATCGGGATCGATGATGGTGAGGTCGGCGTCGGCCTCCACCCGGATGGCGCCCTTTCTCGGATAGAGCCCGAAGATCCGCGCGGGGTTCTCCGCCATCACGCGCGCCATCCAGGTAATGGGAAGGCCGCGCCGGACCACGCCCTCACTATAGGCCAGCGGCACCAGCGTCTCCACCGAGGGGCTCCCGAAAGGAATGGGCGCGCCCTTGCCGTCCACGAAGATGTTCTGCCAGCCCGGCTCCTTCAGCGCCTTGCGCCGCGGCGAGTGATCGCTGGCCAGCGTGGCGATGTGCCCGCCCGCCGAGCCCTCCCACAACGCTGCCTGATTGCTGCCATCCGAGGGACGAAGCGGCGGGCCGATCTTGGCGAACGGCCCCCACGTCTCCATCTCCTTCTCGGTGAGGAGCAGATACTGGGGACACGTCTCCGTCCAGACGCGCTGGCCCTCCGCTTGCGCCTGCTTGATCCGCTCGAGCCCGCCCTTCGTGGACAGGTGCACGACGTAGACCGGGCAGCCCGTCATCGCGCCGATGCGGATGGCGCGGTTGATCGCTTCCTCCTCCGTCCACGGGGGGCAGGTGGCGGGAAAGTCGGTGGGCTTCACCTTCCCGGCCGCGATGAACTTGTTCTCCAGATGGTAGAGGATGTCGCCGTTCTCGCAGTGGAGCTGGCAGATGCCGCCCAGCGCGGCGAGCCGCTCCATCACCTGGGCGATGAAGTCGTCCGTGCACATGCGCTTGGGACGCTTCTTGTACGTCATGAAGATCTTGTACGACGTCACCCCCATCTCGAACGTCTCGGCGAGGCCATCGAGGATGTGGGGCTCGTTGTTGAGGATGAAGTGGAAGCCAAAGTCCAGCACGGACTGCTGGCTCGCCTCGTCGGCGAGCCGCTTCGTCGCCATCGGCAGGGTCTCGCCATCGTTGTACTCGGCGAAGGCGATGAGCGTCGTGAGCCCGGCATGCGCGGCGGCGAGGGGCCCCGAGCTCCAGTCGTCGTACACCGCGCCCAGGTGGACGTGGCAGTCGATCAGGCCGGGGAGGACGTACTTGCCGGTGGCGTCGATGGTGCGCTCGGCGGGCGGCAGCGCCTCGTCGTGGCCCAGGGCCACGATGCGCCCGCCCCGGATCGCCACCGACGTGTCGAGCACCTCGGTGGCGGTCACCACCGTGCCGCCGCGGACGATGGTGTCGACGGACCGCGCGGCGGCCATCACTCGGCCTTCCGGATCGGCTGGGTGATGAGGCCGTAGTGCTCGGGATGGCGGCGGCCGAAGAAGTCCCACCGCTTGCGCGCCGGCGTCATCTGGTCGAGGTCGATGCGGGCGGCGATGAGCTCGTCGCCGGTGGTGCCCGCCTTGGCCAGCACCTGGCCCAGCGGTCCCACGATGCAGGAGCCACCGATCAGCTCCATGCCGTCCTCCACGCCCGCCTTCGCGATCCCCACCACGAACAGGCTGTTCTGGTACGCGCCGGCGCGGAGGCACAGCTCGTTGAGATCGAGGGCCAGGGGTGAGAGCGGCGTGTTGTAACCGATGAGCACGATCTCCGCCCCGAGGATTCCCAGGCACCGATACGACTCGGGATAGCGGCGGTCCTGGCAGATGGCGATGCCGACCTGAGCCTTGGCGGCGGGGAACACCTTGTAGCCGGTGTCCCCGGTTTCGAAGAAGTGCGGCTCGTACACCTGGGCGAACCCATCGGGCTTGGTCACCCCCGGAAGGTGAATCTTTCGGAAAATCCCGGCCATCCGCCCTGTCTCATCGGTGAGGAGCGCGGTGTTGAAGTAGTGACCGTCCGCCTTCTCGGAGAAGCCCACGTGACAGGCCATCTTCGCCGCCTTGGCGCGCGCCAGCAGCGGCAGCAGCGCCTTGGGCGGCACCTCGGTCTCGAAGAACTGGTCGTAGTCGTCGCGAATGCGCTTGGGGAAGTACGTGGTCAGCGCCATCTCCGGATACGCGATGATCTCGACGTCCTCGCGCACGGCCTGTTCCATGAGCGCGAGCATGCGCTCGACGATCTCCTCGCGGCTCGTGCCCTCGTTGTTGGGGCCCATCTGGGCGGCGGCGACCTTGACGAAGCGTGGCATGGCGATCTCCCTGGTGCGGGTGTGCTCCGCGGCGACCCGGTGATGATAGCCCGGACGCGGGCCCTCCGGTAGACTGCGAGTCATGACGGCTCCGTCGGCGACGGTAGGCGCGACGCAGTCGGTGAGCCGGACGATTCACGCCGAGCGCGTGCTCCTCCTGGGCTGGGGACGCGCGCTCCTGCTTCAGTTCGCGCATCCGCTGGTCGCTCAGGGCATCATCGAACACAGCGCCTTCCTCCGATCGCGCCGCGGGCGCTGGGGACGGCTCCGGCGCACGCTGGATGCGATGCTCGCCCTCACCTACGGGACGCCGGACGAGGCCGCCGCGGTGGCCCACGGCATCAACGCAATTCACGATCGCGTGCACGGGGCCGCGGTGCTGCCCTCGCCCACGCGATCGGTCATGCCCTACTCGGCGCACGATCCGGCATTGCTCGCCTGGGTGCATGCCACGCTGCTGGACTCGTTCCTCCTCGCCTACGAGCTCTACGTGGCGCCGCTGAGCGCGGCGGAGAAGGACCGGTACTGTGCCGAGTCGGCCGGCATCGAGCCCATGCTGGGCATTCCCGACGGCCGCCTGCCGCGCTCGATGCGCGCCCTCGCGGCCTACATGGATGAGATGATCACAGGTGACGAGCTCGTCGTGACGGACGGAGCCCGGCGCCTGGCCACGGAGCTCCTGAGGCCGGTGCCGCGCATCGCCCTGCCGCTCATGTGGATCGTGCGCCTTCCATCGATCGGCCTGCTTCCAGCCCGCATCCGCCGGGACTACGGCTATGCCTGGTCGCCGGGCCGTGAGGCCGCCCTCCGGACGTCGGCGCGGGTCATTCGCGTGTTGCTGCGCCTCACACCCGGCGGCCTCCGACACTGGCCGGCCGCCCGCCGGCGGCGGGACACCGGGTAGCTTCTGCCCGACCCGAGGGCAGTTTGCCCTGGCGGCGGCCGCCGGGAACATCTCCTCATGGTACTCATGACGGCCGGTTACGCGTCAGGCGTGCCCCGGCGCAGGGCTTGCAGCGCTCCCCGCGCCGGGAGGAGCGCCATGGACCTGCGGGACGAGATCGCTGAGCTGGTCAGACACGCCGGGGGCATCTTCAACGGCATCTGGGATACCCCGCGCGGGCGCTTCGCCACCCTGACCGACCCGAGCACGCTGTCGACCGCGTTGACGCCGGTGGCGGGTATCTCCATCGCGTCGATCCAGGCCGCGCTCGACCGAGTGCGGACGGGTTTCTAGCGGCGATACGCGATAGTCGGCCGGGATCGCGAAAGGGGCTACGGAGGAATCCGTGGCCCCTTCTGGTGTCGGGCCCGCGTGCGGCGCTTCGTGTCGGCACGCCGGGCCCGCTCGTGATTGCCGCACACCTCGCTCGAGCACCAGACGCGTGAGCCGTTCGGGCTCGCGTCCACGATGAACCAGCCGCAGCCCTCGGCCTGGAAGCGTCCCACCCGCGCCGCGTCCTCCGACGAGAGCAGCGCGGTGAGCATGGCCCTCGGCTGGGTGGGCGGCACCGCGCTCGGCCATGCGCTGCCCCTGACCCCGCGCGGGCCGCTGGCGGTCGCGGCCGCCTTCCTGCCGTTGGCCTTCATCGTTGCGCTGCTGCCCACGCAGGGCGCGGCCGGCAAAGCCTCCTGCCCTGAACGGCCGCCACCGCGGTGGCGATCGGCGTCGCCGCCACGCTCGGCGCCAGCTGGGCGATGCTGATCGGGGGCGCGGCGGGCACCGCGGTCAGCGCGCTGAGGCGCGACGCTGCCGGAGCGTGACGTCCTGCTCGTGGTGCTGACGGTGGGCGCCGCGAGCGTGCTGATGCGCGTCGGCGGTTTCCTCGCCGCCGGCGTCCTCCCCTCGCATGGCGCGCTGCCACGCATCCTGCGGCTGGCGCCGGGGAATCTCATCGTCGCGTTCGCGGCGCCAGGCGTGCTCGACGCGGGCTGGCCGGCTCTCGCCGGCTGCGTCGCCGCCGACGTCTCGGATGAGCAAGGCGGCGGAGACACGAAGGGGGCCACGAGTCACCCCGTAGCCCCCTCGAGAGTGGAGCGGCCGACCGGATTCGAACCGGCGACGTCCAGCTTGGGAAGCTGGCATTCTGCCACTGAATTACGGCCGCGCGCGTCTAGTGTACTACTTGATCGACATGTCGTAGGCCTTGATCAGCTCGTCGCTGCGCGCCTTCCAGCTGATCCGCTTGCTGGCCCCGTAGAGGTCCATCTGCTGGTAGAGGGGGATCGCCGGGACCTCCTCCACGAAGAGCTTGTTGATCCGGTGATAGATCTCGAGCCGCTTCTTCTCGTCCATCATCGACTGAGCCTGATCCACCATGCCATCGAAGTCCGGGTTCGAGTAGTTCCCGAGATTGCTCCCCGTGCGGAAGAGCGGCCCGTACACCGTCTCCGCATCCACGGTGGAGGTGCCCCAGCCGATCAGCCACACGGGGCCGGGCTTGTGCACGTACACCATCGTGTTGAGGAAGCTCACGAACTCGTGGGTCTTCAGCTGCGTCTTGATGCCGGCCTTGGTGAGCTGGCCCGCCACGGCCTCCGCCACTTCCTTGTCCCGCACGTAGCGGCCCTGGGGGCTGTTGAGCGTGAGCTCGAGCCCGTTGGCGAACCCGGCCTCCGCGAGCAGCTTCTTCACCTTGGCCTGGTCCGGCTTCACCGGCTTGAGGGCGGGATCGTAGCCGAAATGGAGCGGCGTGAGCAGCGTGGCGACCCGAAAGGCCTTCCCGTCGAGCACGTTCTTGATGATGTCGTCGGCGTCCACCGCATAGAGCATGGCCTGGCGGACCCGCTTGTCCGCCACGGGCGACTTGGTGACACCGAGCAGCTTGTGGTCCTTGTCGAAGTCATGCGTCACGATCATGAGCTGCAGCGTGCGGATGGAGGGCGCCGTCGAGAGGAAGAGCTTCGGGTGGTTTGCGATGATGTTGGCGAGATGCGGCGGGATGTTCACCGCCACGTCGATCTCCCCGTTCTGCAGCGCGGCCACCCGCACCGCGTCGTCGGGGATGGGCCGGAACATGACCGTCTTGATCTTGGGCGCGCCCCGCCAGTACTGGTCGTTGGCCTCCAGCACGATCTGCTCGTCCTTGTCCCACTTCACGAACTTGTAAGGCCCGGTGCCGATCGGGTTCTTCGAGATGAACGCGGTGTCCTTCCCCGCGTACGCCTTGGGCGGATACATCGAGGCCTGGCGGAAGCCCATGACGGTCGTGAAGGTCGGCCAGGGCTTGGTGGTCTGCACCCGCACCGTGTAGGGATCCACGACGTCCACCCGGTCGATGGGACGGAAGTTCGAGCTGGAGCGCATGCCCGACTTGACGCGCTCGAGGCTGAACTTCACCGACTCGGCGTTGAAGTCCTCCCCGTTGTGGAACTTGAGCCCCTTGCGCAGCTTGACCTCCCACGTGGTGGGGGCCACGAGCTTGGGGAGCTCGGCGGCCAGCGCGGGCACGATCTTGAGGCTCGGATCGCGCTCCACCAGCGTGTCGAAGATGTGGGCGGCCACCACCGACGCCGGCGTCTCCTGCTGGTTCATGGTGTCGAGGGTGCTCGGGTCCACGCCCTGCGCGATCACGACCTTGCCTTCCGGCGCGGCGAGCGCGAGCCCGGGGGACACAGCGACCAGCACGAGAGCGATGAGCAGTCGCTTCCAGTCCATCAAGTCCTCCCCACGATCCGGTGTGAGATGAGAAGCGAGTCGACTCTAAAGACCCCTCTCCGAACTGTCAAGTTCACGGGAACTTACCGCGCGTCCTTCACGGCCATGTCGAAGCCGTTGATCTCCTCGTCGCCGCGCGGCTTCCAGGTCATCCGGCGGGTCCCCCGTAATCGCGCACATGCCGTTCCCTCGTGCGAGGGCGCCGTCGAGGTGGCGCTACTCTAGGAGCCGGTCTCGGGGGTGTCAAGCGCGCGTGGCTCGCGCGCGAGCAGCGCCAGGGCCTCCTCACGCGTGGCCACCTGCCCGAGGGCCTGCGCCTCCCGCGCGCGGGCGAGCAAGCGTCCCACCACGGGCCCCGGCGGGAGCCCGAAGGCGGCCATGACGTCGGCGCCGGTGACGAGCGGTGGGGCCGCCGCGAGCGCGCGCTCCTCCGCGGCGCCCGCCTGCAGCTCGCGCAGGACGCGGCCCCCCTCGCCGGCCCAGACGTCCAGCGGATCGTCCCCGCGCAGGCCGGCGGCATCGGCGAGCGCGAGCAGGAGCAGCTCGCTCGCGTCGTCGCCGAGGTCGCGAAAGAAGCGATGGCGGGCGCGCCGCGTGATCGGCCCCGACTGCGCCAGGTGCATGGGGCGGAGGTGATGCCGGACGAGCCGCTCGAGCATCGCGCCGGCGCGACCCGAGAGCCGCCAGCGCTCGGCGATGCCGGCAACCCGCGCGGCGCCCTGCACGTCGTGGCCGATGAAGCGCACGCGGCCGTTCTCCTCCGTGCGCGTCTCAGGCTTGGCCACGTCGTGGAGCAGCGCGGCCAGCTTGACGGCGGCGCGGCGCGTGAGGCCGTCGCCCAGGTCTTCGTCGGCGCGCGCGGCGATCTCTTGGCCCCAGTGGGCCAGGGCGGACGCCTCGGCAAGCAGCCGATCGGCGGCCGCCACCGCGCGCAGCGAGTGCTCCCAGACGTCGAAGTGATGCGGCAGGGGCTGCGGGGTGGCGCGCATGGGCCCGCTCTCGGGCAGGAGCACGCCAAGCGCGCCCATCTCGTCGAGAAGCCGGAGGCCGCGCGCCGACGTCGGACCGTCCAGGATGCGCGCAAGCTCGTCCCGTATGCGTTCGACGGCGACCCCCGCCAGCCCGGGCGCGGCGGCGCGCGCGGCTTCGACGACGCCCGGATCGAGCTGCCAGCCCGGCTGCAGCGCCAGACGAACGCCGCGCAGGATGCGCACGGGATCCTCGGCGAGGGCGCGCAGCCCGCAGAGTCGGACCACCCGGGCCTCGAGGTCGGCGATTCCGCCGGTGGGATCCAGCAGGTCGGCGCAGCCCACGGCGCCGAGCGTCCCCAGCGGAACGGCGAGTGCGTTGACGGTGAAGTCCCGCGCGGCGAGATCGCCCTCGATGGTGGCGGCGCGGAAGTCGGCGAGGTCGATGGGGACGGCGCTCACGAGCCGACACACGCCGCGGCCCTCGTCGAGGACCACGAAGCGAGCGCCCAGCCGATCGGCGAGCGCGCGGCCGCGGATGAGCGCGCTCCCGGGCAGCGCGACATCGAGCTCTCGCGGCATCGCGCCGGTCAGGGCATCCCGCACCGCGCCGCCCACCAACCATCCGTCGCCGGCATCGGCGTCCGCGAGGCGCGCAATGGTGGCGCGGACATCGGGCGGGAATGCCTCGAGACGGAGGACACGCGCCACGCTCACCGCGCGCTCAGCACCCAGCGCCCGGGCCAGCCCGTCACCACCTGCTCCGCGCGCACCGCGCCGGCGCGCACGAGCCCCGCGAGGGCGGCGTCCACCTCGGACGCGGGCACGCCGAAGAGACGCGCGAGGCGGCGCGGCGTCGAGTAGCGGGCACCCCGAAGATAGCGGTCGAGGAGCCGCCTCAATGCGGCCGCGCGGGGCAGGCGGCGTCCCTCCGCCGCCCCGTCGGGGAGCCAATGCTCCACCAGGTCCCATCGGTACGAAAACGTGGGCTCGTAGCGCTCCTCGGTCTTCACCACCCAGAGTCCCTGCTGCAGCTCGGCCATCGCGCGCTCGAAGTCGCGCGTCTTCTCGGGCTCGAGCATGAACGCCTCGGCGCGGAGGCCACGCGTGTACTGCGGAGCCTCCCGCACGAGCGCGTCCATGATGCGCTTGGCCTGGATGCTGAGCCGCCCTTCCGCGTACTCCACACGGTAGTCGCGAGCCCGCTGGCGGCCGCGCACGAGGGCATAGAAGGCGGGGAAGAGATCGAGGGCCACCAGTACCGGCCGGCCCTTGAGGACCTTGCCGTAGTAGACCTGCCCTCGCGCGGGCAGCGTGTCCTTGAGCTCCCACGTGAGGCCGACGCCGTCGTCGTGATGCGAGCGCCGGGGCCAACGCGGTTTCTCGCGCCCCACCACCGCCTCCCAGAGACAAGCGAGCCCGTCGGGGAAGCAGTAGAAGGTGGAGCAGAGCCCCACGTCCTCCACGAAGCCGAGCGCCGCGCGCGCGCTCCGCACGCGGCGCGCCGACTCCTGACGGAAGCGGTGGCGCCGCTGGGCCCGGAGCGTTTCGCCGTCCACGAGCTACACGAGCTCGAGCCCGGTGGGCGTGACGCGGTACTCGGCGATCTCGTCGCTCATCGCGCTGCCCCGGTGCTTCACCACCGCGAGGAAGCGGGCGAGCCGCTGACCCACGCGCTCGCTGCCCATCACGAGGATGGTGTTGGCGACCGCGCCGATGTCGCCCGCGGCGACCTTGCGGGCGAGCAGATGCTCGAGCTGCGTCTCCTCGGTGGTGACGAGCAGCAGCGTGGTGACCGTGGCGTGATCGTAGCGATGGGCGTCGATGTAGTCCCGGTGCTGCCAGACGGGCAGGCAGATCTCCATGCCCAGCGTTTCCGCGTCGCGGTGGATGGTCTTGCGGTAGAGCTCGTCGAAGAGGAACGGCTGAATGTAGTCGGCGGGCACGTCCATCGGCTCGATGCCGTCCACCACGATGCGCCGCGAGCCCGCGCCGAGGTGAAAGTAGACGAACGGGCGGACGGTGTAGAGCGCGTGGTTGTACATCGCCTTCCAGTTCCAGTCGAACTCGAAGCCGTCGGGCGTCGGCACCTGGTAATCCCGCAGCTTGCCCACCCAGGGCAGCGCATCGCAATAGTAGGCGTCCATCTGGCCGTCCGGCGGAAACGGCTGGGCCATGGGAGTCACGGCGTGGGTCCAGCGCGCGAGCGGCCACCCGAACAGACGCTCGGCGTAGGCATGGTGTTGCTGGGAGTCGCCGCGAGCGTTCATGTCGAAGATGATGCCCCGCCGCCCGTCCGCGACCCGGCCGAGGCTCGCAAAGGTGAGGCCGAGATGGGTCTTGCCGATACCGGTGGCGCCGTACACCACGGTCAGCGTGCCGGGAAGGAGGCCCCCGCCCAGCATGCCGTCGAGCCGGCCAAGGCCCGTCGAAGCGCGCGATTTCTCAGCGGTGGTCATGACGTGGGATTGTATCGGGGGCCGACGCAGCGGGCAAGCCGTGCCGGGCCCGGCCGATGCTTGACACCCACGGTGCCTCCTCCTACTCTCGCGCCATGCGGCGCCAGATCGTGTGGTTTCCCGATGGCTCGCCCGTCGCGGCGGTCGCCGCGGCGCTGCCCCCCGAGTACGAGGGCCGGGCCCTCTCGGAGATCGAGACGCTGCGCCGGCGGGCGGACGATCCCGAGGTGCTGGTCGTGGATCTCGACCACGACGGGTTTGCGGCGGTCGAGCGGGTGCGCGCGCGGCCGCGGCTGATCCCGATCATCGGCTTGGTCGGCGGCGTCAGCCCCCCCGCCGGCTGGCCCTCGACGTCACCGCCGTTCGCCTACCTCCCCCGCCCGACCACGCCCTTCATCCTCGCCTCGACGCTCGCCCAGGCCTTCGAGCATCTGCGCCTCGTCGCCGAGGCCGAGCGCACGCGCATGGAGCTCTCCGAGCTCAACGCCATTGGGGTGCGCCTGTCCGCCGAGCGGGACCCCGTGGCCCTCCTGGGGCTCATCCTCGCCAAGGCGCGCGAGATCACCCACAGCGACGCGGGGTCGGTGTACCTCGTGGAGGAGCCGGACGACGGCGGCGCCCGCCTCCGCTTCAAGCTGACCCAGAACGACTTCGTGAGCGTCCCCTTCACCGAGTTCACCATTCCCATCAGCGACGAGAGCGTGGCCGGCCACGTGGCCAAGAGCGGTGAGATCCTCCACCTCGAGGACGCCTACGCGCCGTCCGCGGGGGCGCCGTTCAAGATCAACCGCGCCTTCGATCAGCAGGCCGGCTACCGGACCAAGTCGATGCTGGTGGTGCCGATGAAGACGCCCAAGGGCGAGACCATCGGTGTGCTGCAGCTCATCAACTGCAAGCGCGTGGCGTCGCGCCGCTTCCCCTCGGTGGAGGCGATCGAGCGGGAGACGATTCCCTACCCCGAGCGGTTCATCCAGTTCGCCGCCTCGCTCGCGTCGCAGGCGGCGGTCGCGCTCCAGAACAGCCGGCTTCTCGAGAACATCCAGGCCCTCTTCGAGGGCTTCGTGCGCGCCGCCGTCACCGCCATCGAGTCGCGTGACCCCACCACGTCCGGCCATTCTTTCCGAGTGGCCGATTTGACGGTCGGCTTGGCCGAGGCGGCGGACCGCGCCGACAACGGGCCGTTCCGGGCGCTGCGCTTCAGCCCCGAGCAGATGCGCGAGATCCGCTATGCCTCGCTGCTCCACGACTTCGGCAAGGTCGGGGTGCGCGAGGAGGTGCTGATCAAGGCGAAGAAGCTCTACCCCGCCCAGCTCGACTTCATCCGCCAACGCCTCGAGCTCGTCAAGCGCGGCGTCCAGCTCCGCTACGGCGCGAAGAAGCTGGACGCGCTCCTGCGCGAGGAGCGCGGGCGCGCGCTCGCACAGATGGCGGAGTGCGACGCCGAGCTTGCGACCGCGCTCGGCGAGCTCGACGAGCACCTCAAGGCGATCGTGGCCGCGAACGAGCCCACCGTGATGGACGAGGACGTGGCGTCACGCATCCAGCATCTGGCGCTCACGCGGTTCCTGGATCACCTGGGCGAGCCGCAGCCGGTGATCACGCCCGAGGAGGCTCAGATCCTGGCGATCCCGCGCGGCAGCCTCACCGCCGAGGAGTTCAAGCAGATCCAGTCCCATGTGGTGCACACGTACCAGTTCCTCGTCCAGATCCCGTGGACCAAGGAGCTCCGCCACGTGCCGGATATCGCGCGCTCGCACCACGAGAAGCTCAACGGCTCGGGCTACCCGAACCGCATCGGCGCCGCGGACATCCCGGTGCAGTCGAAGATGATGACGATCGCCGACATCATCGACGCGCTCACCGCCAGCGACCGTCCCTACCAGGCCGCGGTGCCGGTGGACCGCGCGCTGGACATCCTCGGCTTCGAGCGCAAGGCCGGCGCGGTGGACGGGGAGCTTCTCGATCTCTTCATCGCGGTGAAGCCGTGGGAACGGCGAGCGGGCTGAGAGACGCGGCGAGCTAGCCGCCGAGCAGCGCCAGCAGCAATCCCCACGTCGCGACCCCCGCCACCATCGCAGCGCCGCCCAGCCAGGGCTCGAGCCGCTGTGGCGTCGCCATCTGATGAGTGGTGCGGGCCGAAAAAAACGCGCGCTGCACCGCAAGGGCGTTGCGCCGTCCGGCGTAGAGTCGCTGCGTCGGGCCGCCGGGCGCTACCGCCGCATAGGGCGCCCGCCGAGTCCGACGATGCCGTGTTCCATGACCTGCCAGTGTCGTTGCCATGCTGCGCCTCCTTGCCTGCCTAGAACCCTCGCATCACACCCAGCACCTTGCCGAGGATGCGGACCTCCGCGCGTCCGGGCTCGACCACGATCGGCTTCATCGCGGGATGCTCTGGCTTCAGCACCACGCGCTCGCCGTCGCGGGCGAAGCGCTTGACCGTCGCCTCGTCGTCCACCAGGGCGGCCACGATGTCGCCGGTCTGGGCGGACGCCTGTCGCCGCACGAGCACGAGGTCGGCGTCGAGGATATGCGCCTCGATCATGCTTTCGCCCCTGACCCGCAGGGCGAACACGTCCTCCCCTTGCCGCTCGAGCCAGTCCGTGCTGACCGGGATCGTGCCCTCGAGGTTTTCGTCGGCGTAGATGGGGACGCCGGCGGCGATGCGCCCGACGACGGGGATGTCTTTCGTGGTCCCGCGCTTGGCGAGGGGGCGCTGGGCGAGGACGAGCGTGCGGGACACGCGCTTGGCGGTGGTCCGCCGCTGCAGCATGCCCTTGCGCTCGAGCGCCCGGAGATGATCGAAGGCCGCCCGCGCGGTGAACCGGAAGCGCTCGCCGATCTCGCGAACCGTGGGCGGCGCCCCGTGCTTCTCGGTGAAGGCGCGGATGAAAGCCAGCACCTCGCGTTGCCGCGCCGTCAGCTCCCGCATGGCGTCGTCTCCAATGGCACCCTCCTGGGGGGATGGCTCAACAGGACAGCAGTAAACACCCGTTGAGTGGTCGAAGTCAAAAAAAATCTACGCCGGCTCCCAGGGCTCACACGAGGGGCACGTCAGAAAGCCTCCCTCCTTGGCCTCGGCGACGGTCTTGTAGTACACGCGGTCGGCCTCGGGGATGCGCCGGACCCAGCCGCAGGTGCGGGCGTGGAAGATGCGCGAGCCGCGCTGGGCCAGATACGGCTCCCCGGACAGGGGTTCGGTCGCGACCGCGCCCTCCGGTGTCACGGAGGTCATCTCGCCCTGCGACGTCGTCTCGGGCAGCGCCTCGCTCGCGGCGGCGTTGGGGGCCAGGCTGGTGTCGATGACGGGCGCCGGCGGCGGATCCGGCTCGTTCATCTGGAGATTGGTCTCGATGGTGCTTCGGAACTCATCGCTGGCCCGCCGGAACTCACGCATGGCTCGGCCGAGCGAGCGACCCAGCTGGGGCAGGTTCTTCGGTCCGAAGACCAGCAGGGCGATCACGAAGATGAGAATGAGCTCTTGGAGTCCGATGTCGAACATGGTGGTTTCAGTGAGGGATCATACCACCCTGACCCGAGGCCGGCGGAGGCGGCTCAGGAGGCGGACGCGCGCGCCTTGCTCTTCCGGCCCTTCCCGCCCGTACGCCGAAGCTCCACCGCGGCCCCGCGCACCTGGGCATCACACGCCAGGCAGTGATAGGCGAGGCGGACCTCGTGGCCGCAGTCGGTGTGGACGAGACGCGCGCGATTGTAGACGTGACGCGAGCCCCAGTCGGCGAGCGCGCCGACCACCACGCCCAGCCCCCGACCGCGCTCGGTCAGCGTGTACTGCGCCCGCGGCGGATGCTCGGAGTAGAAGGACCGCGTGACGAGCCCGTGCGCCTCCATCAACTTGAGCCGATCCGAGAGGATGTTGGGCGCGATGCCGGGCAGGCCCGCCTGCAGGTCCTGGAAGCGCCGCGTCCCGCGCAGCAGATCACGCGCGATGAGTAGCGTCCAGCGATCCCCCACCACCTCGAGCGATTTCGCGACCGGGCACGGCTGATGGTAGCGCTTGGGCACGCCTCCAGTATAGGCGGTCGTGTCCCTGTTGACAATTCCGCTAGTCACTATTAATTTACAAGTGACATGCCTGCCCACATCGCCGCCGCTTCGGTCGCCCCCGCTGCCCCGGCGTCGGCGGACGTCGCGCCGCGGCCCGCCAGCATCGACCCGCGCACGCGGGCGATGCTCGAGGGGCCCATCCTCGCGACCCTGCTCCGGCTCGCGGCCCCGGGAGTCACCGTCATGCTCCTGCAGGCCGGGGTCGGCACCATGGACGCGGTGTTCGTGGGCTGGCTGGGCGCCGAGGCGCTCGCCGGCGTGTCGCTCGTGTACCCACTCCTCATGCTGATGCAGACGATGTCCGCGGGCGGCATGGGCGGCGGCATCGCCTCCGCGGTGGCGCGTGCGCTCGGCGCCGGACGCCGCCGCGACGCCGACCGGCTCGCCGCGCACGGCGTCCTCATCGCGCTCTCGATGGCCGCGCTCTTCACCGTGGTCCTGCTCGCGGGCGGGCCCGCGGTCTACCGCGCGCTCGGTGGGCACGGCGCGACGCTCGACGCGGCGCTCGCGTACTCCCACGTGATCTTCGGCGGCGCCGTGGTGTTCTGGTCCTTCAACTCGCTCGCCAGCGTGATCCGGGGCACCGGGCGCATGGTGCTGCCCGCGGGCGTGATGGCAGGAGCCAGCGCGGTGTACCTGCTCATCGCCCCTGCGCTGATCCTGGGCTGGGGTCCGCTCCCGCGCCTGGGCGTCGCGGGCGCCGCCGCCGCGAGCGTGACCGCGTTCAGCATGGGCGCGCTCGTCCTGGCCGCCGTCCTCTTCTCGGGGCGCAGCGTGGTGCGACCGCGGCTCGCCGATTTTCGGCCGCGCGTCGGACTCCTGTGGGAGATCCTCCGCGTGGGCGCGCCCGGCTCGCTGAACACGGTGTTCACCAATCTCACCGTGGTGCTTCTCACCGGGCTCGTCGGGCCGTTCGGGATTCACGCCCTCGCCGGATACGGCATGGGCGCACGGCTCGAGTACATCCAGATCCCGCTGGTCTTCGGCGTGGGGTCGGCCCTGGTCGCGATGGTCGGCACCAATGTCGGGGCGGGACGCGTGGCGCGGGCGGAGCGGGTGGCCTGGGTCGGCGCGGGGCTGGCGGGCGGCGTCACCGGCGCGATCGGGCTCACGTTCGCCCTCTTCCCCCGGGCATGGATGGGACTCTTCACCACCGAGCCCGCGGTGCTGGCGACAGGCGCCGCGTACCTGCACATCGTCGGCCCGGCCTACGGCTTCTTCGGCGTGGGCCTGGCGCTCTACTTTGCCTCGCAGGGCGCCGGGCGACTGGCGTGGCCGCTGGTCGCCGGCTTCGCACGGCTCTGCATCGCCGCCGCGGGCGGCTGGGTGGCCACGCGCTGGCTCGGCGGCGGACCACCGGCGCTCTTCGTCGCGATCGCCGCCGCGCTCGTGGCGATGGGCGTGATGGTGGCGGTACCGATCAAGGCCGGGGCGTGGCGCCCCCGCCGGGGAGGTGCGTCATGAATCCACAGCAGATCTTCGAGCTCCAGTTCGTGCTGAGCCTCTTCGTGGGCACGCTGCTCGCGCGGTGGTACGTGTGGCCCTCGCTCGTCACCTTGCCGCTCCGCCGGGCCCTGATGCCCTTGCTCTTCGTGCACGCCACGCGCTATATCGGGCTCGTCTTCCTCGTCCCGACGGTGGTGCCGCCCGGCGTGCCTACTGCCTTCGCCAAGCCCGCCGCGTACGGCGATCTCCTTGCCGCGCTCCTCGCCGTCGTCGCCCTGCTCGCGCTGCGCGGCGACTGGCCCGGCGCGCTTCCGGTGGCGTGGCTCGTCAACGTCGTGGGCGTCATCGACCTGATCAATGCGCTGTTTCAGGGCGTGCGCTCGGGGGTGTCGCTCGGCGCCGCCTACTACATTCCCATCGCAGCCGTCCCGGTGCTCCTGATCACCCACGCGATGATGTTCGTGCTGCTGGGCAAAGGCCGGCGGGCGGGGCGCATGCCTTGACGGCGGTCCCCGCCCCCTGCTAGCGTCCTGAGGCATGCGCTTCGAGGTCGACCTCACCGAGGAGGAGGGCGGAGTCTTCAAGGCCACCGCCGTCGCCTATCCGACCGTCTCCGTCACCGGGCGCACCGAGAAGGAGGCCCTCGGCCTCCTCATGGAAGCGATGGACCGCTACATGAAGGCGCAGGGCAAGGCGCGCGGCTCGGTCTAGACGGCGCGGCTCGCCTCCAGCACGCGGCGGAGGAAGAACGGGATGAGCGCCGCGGTCTCGAGGCTGGTCTGGAGATGCGGAAGCACGTCGTGCCACCAGATCGCCGCGTGGTGGAGCGGGGCCAGCACGCGGGAGCGCGAAAACGCATCCCGGTAGCCCTGGACTTCCTCCGCGCCCGCCCATCCCGCCAGGTAGGCCGCGCGGACGCGCGCGGCGGCCGCGCTTCGATGCCCCCAGCGGTCCCAGAAGCCGTGGCTCCACGGCAGCATGAACGCGCCCCAGAAGGGATGGGCCACGACCGCGTCTTCCCAATCGAGGAACACGGGCCCGCCGCGCCCGACGATCACGTTCACTGCCCAGAGATCCCCGTGCTCCAGGGCGAGGGGCACGCCGAGACGCGCGAGGGCGCGACAGCGTGCGCCCAGTGCAGGCGCCAGGCGACGGAGGCGCGCGATCTCGCCACGCCGGAGGCGCGCCCGCCCGCCCGCCGCGAGGCCGCGCGCATCGGCGAGCATCGGCCCGAGCTGGCGCGCGAGCCAGCCGAGGTCGCGGCGGCGGGCCCGCAGCAGGCGTAGCCGCGCCGGCGCGCCCGCCAGCGCGCGCTGGAGGCGGCCGTACTCGTGCGCGGTCCGCACCCAGTCGCCGAGGCGCGCGCTCGCGCGCAGCGCGCGGCCGGGGGCCTCGCGCATCAGGAGCCACCGGCCGCCGCCGCCCACCGCCACCACAGAGGCGACGCGACCCGGCGCACGGCGGTCGAGCCAGCGCGTGAGGCGGGGCTCGTGATCGCAGGGCGGCTCCACCGCTTTGAAGTAGAAGCGCCCCTTCCGCGTGTCGAGCCGCAGCACGGTCGAGGATTCCCACGCCCTGAGCTGTGTCATCCGCGTGGCGGGCGCGCCGATCTGGCGCTCGCACCAGCGCACTGCGCGGCTCCGCCAGCCCGGGCGCATCCACGCCGCGCGGCGGCCGCCGCGCGCGCTCCAGGCGGCGAGCGCCGTGCGGTCTTCCGGACGGGACAGGCGTACGCCCGCCAAGGTGGCGCGGCTCACCCAGCGGGCGCCCGGGGTGCGTGGCGCGCGGTCGTCCAGCCGCTCCAGCTCGAGCGCCACGTGGAAGATGCCCGTGCGCCGATCACGCGGGCGCGTCAGGGTGCGCAGCACGGTGGCGCGGATCCCGTGGCGCCGCGCGACCGCCCGCAACACCGTGTCGACGGAGCCGGGATGGTCTCGGCCGAGCGACACACTGGGCAGCGTGAAGCCGCGCGGGCCAGCGACGAGGAGCACGCGCCGGCGGGCGCGATCGGGCACGACGAGCGCGTGGCGCACGGCGCACACCTTAGCACGCGCCCAAGGCGAGCTCGCGCGCCGCCTCGGCATGACAGCCGGACGGGCGCATGCTACCGTCGCGGCCTGACGCCATGGCCACCAATCCCTTCCGCGAGGCCACCCTGGGGCAAATGCTCGCCGCGGTGGCGGCGCGCCACGCGCGCGCGGAGGCGGTCATCGCCGCTGACCGCCGCGTGAGCTACGCGGAGCTCTACCGCGAGGGCCGCCGCTTTGCGCGCGCGCTCCTCGCCCTCGGCATCGGCAAGGACGACAAGGTCGCGCTCTGGCTGCCCAACCGCCCCGCCTGGCTGTTCGCGCAGCACGGCTGCGCGCTCATCGGCGCCGTGGCGGTGGCGCTGAACACGCGCTACAAGGCCCGCGAGCTCGCGTACATTCTCGCGCAGTCCGATGCGACCGCGCTGCTCCTCACCGATCACCTGGGCCCGGTGGACTATCTCGAGACCCTGGGCGAGGTGCTCCCCGGCCTCAAGTCGGCGGTGCCCGGCGAGCTGGAGGCGGAGGGCTTCCCGCGGCTGCGGCACGTGATCGTGGACGCCGAGGACCCTTACCCCGGCTGCCTGCGCCTCACCGACGTGCTCGATCTCGCCGATGACGACACGCTCGATGCCGCGGTCGAGCGCGCGGCCGCCGCGGTGCGGCCCGACGACGCGCTCACGATCCTGTACACCTCGGGCACGACATCCTTTCCCAAGGGCGCGATCATCAGCCACCGGAACGCGGTGCCCCACGGCTGGTACTGCGGCGAGGTGCTCGCCGTCACCCCCCGTGATCGTGCGCTCCACGCGCTGCCGTTCTCCGGCACCTGGGGCGGCCTCAACGTGCCGCTGACCACGCTCTCGCACGGCGGCGCCCTCGTCCTCATGGAGGCCTTCGATCCGGGCGTGGCGCTCCACCTGATGGAGCGCGAGCGCGTCAGCATCTGGAACGCGGTGGACGCCATGGCCATCGCCGTGCTGGATCATCCCGACCTCGGGCGACACGACCGCGGGACGCTCAGGACCGGCGGGTTCGGCATGACCGGCGGCGGGCGCGACGGCCTGTTCGAGGAGATCCTGGGCCGGCTGGGCGTGCCCGAAGCGTATCAGCCCTACGGCATGACCGAGCTGAACGCGCTCTGCATGCACCACTTTCTGGATGAAGCAGAGGCCTCGCGCGCGCTGCCCGGGGTGTGGCCGGCCGAGGGCGTCGAAGTCCGGGTGGTGCGGCCGAATTCGGGCGAGACGGCGGCGACCGACGAGGAAGGCGAGCTCTGGTTCCGCGGCCCCCTCGTCACCCGTGGCTACTACCAAAAGCCCGACGAGACCGCCCAAGCCTTCAGCGGCGACGGCTGGTTCAAGACGGGCGATTTCGGGGTGCGGGACGGCGAGGGCCGCACGATCTTCAAGGGTCGGCTGCGGGAAGTGCTCCGCATCAGTCACTTCATGGTGGCGCCCGCGGAGATCGAAGCCCTCATCATGGAGCACCCGGGCGTGCTGCAGGCCTTCGTCATTGGCGTCCCCGACCCGCGAATGAACGAAGCGGCGGTGGCCTACGTCATTCCGCGGCCGGGCGCCCGGCTCACCCCCGACGACATCGTCGCGCACTGCCGCGGCCGCATCGCGTCCTACAAGGTGCCGCGCCACGTCCGCATCGTGGAGGACGTGCCGCGCACGCCCGGCCCGCACGGCGACAAAGTACAGAAGGGGCGGCTGCGCGAGCAGTTCCTTGAAGGCCGCTAGCCCCTCGCGTAGACTCCCGGCATGAAGGAGGCCATCCTGTGAAGCTCGACGTCGGCATGCTCACCCACGATCTCGGAAACATGGCGGACTACTCGCGCAAGATGGAGGCGCTCGGCTACGACACCCTGTGGTCGGCGGAGACTCAGCACGATCCCTTCCTTCCCCTCGCGGTGGCGGCCGGCGCGACCACGCGCATCCGTCTCGGCACCAACATCGCCACCGTGTTCTCGCGGAGCCCCATGGTCACCGCCATGATCGCGTGGGATCTCCAGAAGGCGTCGAGCGGGCGCTTCACGCTGGGCCTCGGCACCCAGGTCAAGGCGCACAACGAGCGGCGCTTCTCCGTCAAGTTCGAGTCGCCCGGTCCCAAGATGGCCGAGGCGGTGCGCGCGATCCGCTCCATCTGGGACTGCTGGCAGACGGGGGGCAAGCTCAACTTCAAGGGTCAGTTCTACACCTTCGACGTCATGACGCCCTTCTTCAACCCCGGCCCCATCCCCCATCCGAGGATCCCCATCTTCGTGGCGGCGGTGAATCCCTTCATGTGCGGCGTGGCGGGCGAGCACTGCGACGGCATGCACGTCCATCCGTTCAACTCGCCGAAGTATCTTCGCGAGGTCGTCCAGCCCGCGGTCAACGCCGGCCTCGCCAAGTCCGGTCGCTCGCGGACGGACTTCACCTACGCCACGTCCAGCTTCGTGGTGGTAGGCGACACGCCGGCCGAGCGTAGCGAGCAGGCGCAGATGGTGAAGCAGCAGATCGCCTTCTACGGATCGACGCGGACCTATCAGCCCGTGCTCGAGTGCCACGGCTGGGGCGATCTCACCGTCAAGCTCCATCGGAAATCCATGGAAGGCGACTGGAAGGGCATGGCCGAACTCATCACCGACGAGATGCTCGACACCTACGCGGTGACCGCGCCCTACGATCGGCTGCACGCGGCCATGGAGACGCGCTACGCGGGGCTGCTCGACCGCACCGCGCTCTATCAGCCCTATCCGCCGCGCCGGGACGATCCGCGGCTGCCCGCGCTCATCAAGGCCTTCAACAGCTGAGAGGACTGCCATGGACAAGGTCCAGGTCGAGATCAAGGCGCCGGTGGCCACGATCACCCTGAACAAGCCCGACCGGCTGAACGCGCTCGACGTGGAGATGTGGGAGGCCCTCGCCGAGGCCGCGGGCCAGGTGGACCGTGCCAAGGAGGTGCGGGTTGCGGTGCTCACCGGCGCGGGGGGCGCGTTCTGCGCAGGGCTGGACCTCAAAGCGGGCTCGACCTTGAAGCGCCCGGAGCACGAGACGCCGCCCCAGGCCCTCGCAGGTATTCGCGCGCACTTGAAGCATCTACAGGAGTGCTTCTCGCGGCTGGAGTCGTGCCGCGTGCCGGTGATCGCGGCCATCCAGCGCGTGTGCATCGGCGGCGGACTCGAGCTGGCCCTCTGCTGTGACATTCGCGTGGCGGCCGAAGACACGGTGTTCTCCATTCCCGAGGTGCAGGTCGGGATCGTGCCCGACATGGGGGGCACCCAGCGCCTCCCCCGCACGGTGGGGATCGGCAAGGCCAAGGAGCTGATCTACTCCGCGCGGCGTATCGACGCCGCGGAGGCGCTCCGCATCGGCCTCGTCAACGCCGTCTATCCCGTGGCGGATCTCCCCGCGCGGGTGGCCGACCTCGCCGCCGAGATCGCAGGCAATGCCCCCCTTGCCGTGCAGGCCGCCAAGCAGAGCATCAACGGCACGTACTGGCGCGACCGCGAGGCCTGGCTCGCCCTCGAGGCCGACCTGGCCGCGGGTGTGCTCCTGTCGGAAGACCGGCTGGAAGGCATGCGCGCGGGCGCCGAGCGCAAGCGCGCCAATTTCAAGGGGAGATGAGGACCGCATGAAAGCCCTGGCGTTCACGGAGCACGGCGGTATCGACAAGCTCGCGTACCAGGACGTCGCCGACCCCCAGCCCGGTCCGGGCGACGTGCTCGTGCGCGTGAAGGCGGCGGCGCTGAACCATCTGGACCTTTTCGTTCGGGAAGGTCTGCCTGGCCTCAAGCTGCCGCTGCCCTTCTGGACGGGCTGCGACATCGCCGGCGTCGTCGAGCGGGTGGGCGCCGCCGTGTCCGGCGTGGCGGTGGGCGACCGCGTCGCGGTGAACCCGAACCTGCACTGCGGGCGCTGCGAGTACTGCCAGAAGGGGCAGCACAGCCTCTGCGTGTCGTACGGCATCCTCGGTGAGCACACCCACGGCGGACTCGCCGAGCTCGTGAAGGTGGACGGGGGCAAGGTGCTGAAGCTCCCCGACCACGTGAAGTTCGAGGACGCCGCCGCGTTCATCCTCGTCAACATGACGGCGTGGCGCATGCTCGTTTCGCAGGCCAGGCTCCGGCCCGGCGAGGACCTGCTCATCATCGGCGTGGGCGGCGGTGTCTCCTCCACCGGCGTGCAGATCGGCAAGCTTTGCGGCGCCCGCGTGTGGGTCACCTCCTCCAGCGACGAGAAGCTCGAGCGCGCCCGGGCGCTGGGCGCGGATGAGTGCATCAACTACGCAAAGGACGACTGGGTCAAGGTGATCGGCCAGAAGACGGGGCGCCGCGGCGTGGACGTAGTGCTGGAGAACGTGGGCGCGGCCACCTGGCCCGGCGCCATCCGTGCCCTCGCCAAGGGCGGCCGCCTCGTCACCTGCGGGGGCACCTCCGGGCCCATCTGCGAGACCGACGTGCGGCAGGTGTTCTGGAAGCAGATCTCCATCATCGGCTCGACGATGTCGACCAACGCGGAGTTCGCCGAGGTGATGGGCCAGCTCTTCCGCGGCCGTCTCACGGCCATCGTGGACTCGGTGATGCCGTTGAAGGACGGCGCGGCCGCCCAGGAGCGCCTCGCCGCCGGCAAGCAGTTCGGCAAGATCGTCCTGATCCCCTAGCCGCCCGGCCGACGCGCGCGGCATGACTCAGGAGATGACCCGCTACTACGCCGAGCGGGCGGCGGAGTACGAGCGGGTGTACCTGCAGCCGGCCTGGCAGGGCGATCTCCCCGTCCTGCGCGAGCGCGTCCTCGAGACCTTCCCCGGCCGCCGTGTGCTCGAGGTCGCGTGCGGCACCGGCTACTGGACCGCGCTGCTCGCGCAGGTTGCGCGCGCCGTGCACGGGGAAGACGTGAACGCCGAGACCCTCGCCCTCGCGCGCGCACGCCGCTACCCTGTGCCGGTGACGCTGGCGCGGGCCGACGCCTACGCGCCGGGCGCCGGAGGCTTCGACGCGGGCCTGGCCGCGCTCTGGCTCTCCCACGTCGATCTGGGCCGCATGGACGAGTTCCTTGCCGCCTTTCACTCGCGCCTCGAGCCCGGCGCGGTGGTGCTCATGTTCGACGAGCGGGGTGCGCCGAACCGGCGGGCCGTCATGACCCGGCGGGACGCGGCGGGCAACCGCTACGAGAAGCGGCGCATCTCGGCGGGCCGGGAGTTCGAGATCGTGAAGAACCTCTTCGGCGGCGACACGCTGGTCCGCCATCTCGCGCCCCACGGAACGGACCTCGCCTTCGAGGAGCTCGAGCGGTTCTGGATCGTACGCTACCGCGCGCGCTAGGCGGTGGCGCGGCGCGTGCGGACGGCCTTGGCGAGATCCTGGAGCACGGGCACCGTCATCTCCCAGCCCATGCAGGCATCGGTGATGCTCTGGCCATAGTGCAGCGGCCGGCCGGGCGCCAGGTCTTGGCGACCCTCCGCGAGGAAGCTCTCCAGCATCATGCCGAACAGCGCGCGCTGGCCGCCCATTACCTGCTCGGCGATGTCCTGCGCCACGAGCGGTTGGCGCCGATAGTCCTTCCCGCTGTTGCCGTGGCTGGCGTCGACCATGATCCGCGGCGGGAGCCCCGCCGCGCGAAGCGCCTCCGCCACCCCCCCCACGCTGGCCGCGTCGTGGTTGGGGCCGCTCTGGCCGCCGCGCAGGATCACGTGGCAGTCCGGATTGCCCCGCGTGGCGACGATCGCGCATAGGCCCTGCTCGGTGACGCCGAGGAAGCTGTGCGGGTGTGCGCTCGAGCGCACGGCGTCGATGGCGATCTGCACGCCGCCATCCGTGCCGTTCTTGAATCCCACCGGCATCGACAGGCCCGACGCCAGCTCGCGATGCACCTGGCTTTCCGTCGTGCGCGCCCCGATCGCGCCCCAGGACACGAGGTCTGACGTGAACTGCGGCGAGATCGGATCCAGGAACTCGCACCCGGCGGGCAGCCCCAGCTCCGCGAGGTCGACGAGCAGCCGGCGCGCTCGGCGCAGCCCCTCGTTGATCGCGAAGCTGCCGTCGAGTCGGGGGTCATTGATCAGGCCCTTCCAGCCCACCGTCGTGCGCGGTTTCTCGAAGTACACGCGCATCACGATGCAGAGGTCGCCGGCCAGATCGTCGGAGAGGGCCTTGAGCCGATGCCCGTAGTCGAGGGCGGCCGCCGGGTCGTGTATCGAGCAGGGTCCCACCACGACGACCAGGCGGTCGTCCGCGCCATGCAGGACGCGGGACACCTCGTCGCGCCCGCGGGCCACGGTCGCGGACCCGCGCTCCCCCAGCGGCAGCTCCTCGAGAAGGATGGCGGGGGAAATGAGTGGACGGAAATGCTCGACTCGGAGGTCTCGGGTGCGTGGCATGGAGTCTCGTTCCCGGCCGCCATTATGCCTCAACCGGCCTCGAAGTCGAGCCTGGCCGAGTGTTGACGACCTTTACATTCCGGGGGTGATTCGGAAGGAAGCGTGCCCTAAGTCTCGCGACCCGCGCACGAATTCCTATGGCATCCCGCATGCACCGGTGCATGATCCGCCGAGAGGAGGATTCGCCACTCGATGCTCTGGACACCGCTGACCCTGCTGCTCGCCCTCACGCTCCCCTTCCATGCGGACGCCGAGATGCTCTCCAGCGTCCGAACCGCGCGCCTGCCCGAGCCAGGCAGCCTGATCCTGCTGGGCACGGGGCTGATCGCGGTGGCGTTCTGGCTCGGCTGGTCGCGTCGGCGTCAGCGGCGATCGAGCCCGCTCGACGAGCAGCGCTAGTACCAGCGCGGATCGCCCGGCAGCACGGGCACGGGCTTGCCGTCCACCTGGAGGATGCGCGGGCGAATTGCCGGCACCTCGCGCCGCCCCAGCCCCGCCACGGCCTCCGCGACGGTCGCGTAGGCGCTCACCAGCTCGAGGTTCTTGAGCGTCGGCGTGCGCAGCGAGATCTCCTTCCGCTTGAGCGCTTCCAGCGCCTCCGCGGGCGTCAGCCAGCGCAAGTTGACGATCTCATGGCCATCGGCCTCGGGGGATTGGCCCGCGGGGGCCGGCGCCGCGAAGAAGCGCGTGTCGAAGCGGATGGGCTGCTCCTCCGGCGTGATCCAGTGGGCGAAGTACGCGAGCTGATCGGTGGCGAGCGTGAGACGCTCGGCACGGAGCATGTCGAAGAAGGCCGCGTTGGACGCCTGACACGCGGCACGGTACCTGGCGAAGCTCGCGTGATGGGCCGCGTCGATGCGCACCGGGCTGCCCGCGGCGTCGTAGGCGAGCAGCATGCCCACCTCCTCGAATGCCTCGCGGATGGCCCCGATCCAGTAGCCGAGCGCCGCGCGCGGCTCGAGCCCGCCCAGCCGCGCCGCCGCCCTCGCGGCGGTGAGGCCGGTACAGAAGCGCTCGGCATCGGGCGGCACGTCGTCCGCCTCGACCTTCCCGCCCGCGAAGACGTAGTCACCGGCGGCGAACTTGCTCTTGCGGTGCCGCTCGATCAGCAGGGTCTCGAGCCCGCCGGTGGGCCGATCGCGCAGCAGGACCAGGGTAGCGGCGGGGGACGGGGTGGCGGGTTGGGTCATGGGAGCGCCGCGACGGCGCGTCCTCATTCTGCCACGGCGCCCGACCCCTTTGGGGGGCGTGTTTCTTGACAGGACTCCGGATTCCTGCGACCCTACGAGCGGTTCGATCCGCAGCGGAACGCCCGGATCAGCGGAGGGCATCGCCGATGGACGATCGGATGGCCGACCTTCGGAGACACCCCCGGTCGCGGGTAGCGTGGCCCGTCACCGTCGAGGCCGGCGGGCGCAGCTTCGAGCGGCACACCGTGAACCTGAGCCCCATCGGCGCCAAGGTGCGCCTCGAGGAAGAGCTTCCCGTCGGCAGCAATGCGCGGCTGCGCTTCCGTCCGCCCCAGGGACAGCCGCTCGACGTGGATGCCATCGTGTGGCGCGCCGACTCGGACGGACCCGCGTTCTTCTTCGTCAGCGTCGACGATGATTCGGTGAACGCGCGCGCCTGACCGGCGCGCCGGCCGCGTCCCTCCACCCCTCCCGATTTCCCCGTCCCTCGAGGAGACCCATCATGGGCGCAGAAGCCCGCATCAAGGAGCTCGGCATCACGCTTCCGCCACCGCCGAAGCCCGCCGGCACCTACGTGCCCGGCGTGCGCGTGGGCAATCTGCTGTACCTCTCGGGGCACGGCCCGCTCCACGTCGAGGGCAAGGCGCGTCCCAAGGGCAAGGTCGGCAAGGATCTCACCGTCGAGGAGGCGCAGAAGGTCGCGCGTGAAGTCGGCATCAATCTTCTCGGGTCAACCCGGGCTCTGCTCGGGAGCCTGGACAAGGTGAAGCGCGTGGTGAAGGTGCTGGGCATGGTGAACTCCGCCGAGGGGTTCGGCGAGCAGCCGAAGGTGATCAACGGGTGCTCCGACCTCATGGTCGAGGTGTTCGGCGAGAACGGCCGCGCCGCACGCTCCGCGGTGGGAATGGCCGAGCTGCCCTTCGCCATTCCCGTGGAGATCGAGATGATTCTGGAGGTCGAGTAGCCGGCCTCAGGAAGCGAGGAGGCCCGGCAGGGTCTCGAGCGCCTCGCCGATCCGCGGGCCGTACCAGGACAGCAGCTTCCCGTCCACGAAGCGCACGCGGGCCGCGCGCAGCGCGGGAAAGGGCGCGAAGTCGGCCGCGTGCACGCGGCGGAAGCGATACGGCTCGTCGGGCAGCAGGATCACGTCGGGCGCCGCCGCGTCGACCTCCTCGAGGCGTACGTCCGGATAACGCTTCGACGCGTCCGCGAACACGTTCGTCCCGCCGCAGGTCGCCAGCATGTCGTGGACGTAGGTGTCCCGGCTGAGTGTCATGTACGGGTTGCGCCAGATGGGGCAGAACACGCGGGCCGGCTGGCGGCCCGCGAGCGCCGTGCGGGTCGCCGCGTAGCGCGCCGTGAGCTCGGCGGCGAGCGCATCCCCGCGCGCGGCCGCGCCCACCACCTCGCCCAGCTCCCGCACGAGCGCGATCCCCTCCACCACCGTCCGGGGATAGACGACATGGACCGCGATGCCCCAGCCGCGCAGCATCTCCACGTGCTCGCGCAAGTTCTCCTCGACGTTGGCGATGACGAGGTCGGTGCCGAGATCGCGGATCAGCTCGAGCTTGGGATTCTTCTCGCCGCCGATGCGGGTCTTGGCGGCCACACCCTCGGGGGGCTGAGTGCAGTAGATGGTGCAGCCGACCACGGCGTCCCCCACTCCGAGGGCGAAGAGGATCTCGGTGATGCTGGGGACGAGCGAAACGATCCGACGCGGCGGCACTAGAGCTTGGCCGCGCGCTCCGAGAGGCGCTCGACGAGCGCGATCAGCTCCTTCATCCGCGTGCGCAGCTCGGCTTCCGCCTTGCGCGCGCCGTCGCCGGTGCCGGCCTCCACCGCTTCTTCGAACGTCGTCACCGCGACGCCGAAGAGCTTGAGCAGCTGACGGGTGCTGTCCTCGGCCATTGAAAGCAGGATAACACGCCGCTGCGGACGCGCTCGTTGTAGACTGGCCGCGGCATGTCCTCAGGGGCCCGCGCCTCGCTCCGGACGCTCTGCCTTGCCGCGGCATGGCTCGTCTTTCTCATCCCCGCGGTCGCCGGCGCGCAGATGACGAAGGCCTACCGCCTCGGCGTTCTCGCGCAGGATCTCCAGCCGGGCCTCCTCGAGACGGTTCGCGAGGAGCTCGTGCGGCTGGGCCACGTCGAAGGCCGGAACATCACGATCGACGTGCGGAACGCGGCAGGGCGGAGCGACCGGCTGCCCGCGCTCGCCGAGGAGCTGCTCCGGCTCAAGGTCGACGTGATCCTCGCCGTGAACACGCCGTCGGCGCGGGCGGCGAAGAAAGCGACCTCGACCGTTCCCATCGTCATCATGCGGGTCGCCGATCCCGTCGGGCAGGGGCTGGTTGCGAGCCTGGCCCGACCCGGCGGCAACGTCACGGGCGTGGCCTTCATGCCCGACGAGCTGGCGGCCAAGGGAATACAGCTCCTGCACGAGGTGGCGCCGAGCATCACGCGGGTCGGCGCGCTCTACAAGGAGGACAACCCGGGCGGGCTGCTGGTCGTCAAGGAGACCGAGCGGCGATGCCTGCAGCTGGGCCTCCAGTTCGTGCGGCTGCCCGTCGGCGAGCCGCCCGATTTCTCCGCGGTATTCCACGCGGCGGCGCGGGCACGCTCCGAAGCGTTGTTCGTCATGGACGACGGCGCGATGACGAAACATCGCAAGCGGGTCACCGAGCTCGCCGCGCGACAGTCGCTGCCGCTGGTCTCCATCTATCGCGACTTCGCCGAGGCGGGCGGACTCATCGCCTACGGGCCGAGCCTGGACACCGCCTACCGACGCGGCGCCGACTACGTGGATCGCATTCTCAAGGGCGCCCTTCCCACCGATCTCCCCGTCGAGATGCCGACCAAGTTCGACTTCACGATCAATCTCCGGACGGCCAAGGCCCTCCGCCTGACCGTACCACCCTCGGTGCTCGTGCAGGCCGACCGCGTCATCGAGTGAGTGACCTCCGGCCCGCTATACACTGGCGCCGCCATGTCTGAGCCGATGGAGATCCCGCTGGGCGCGCGCTACGTCACGGGCGCCGCCGCGCGAACCGATTCGCTCACGCTTCATCGCGTCGTGTTCTGGACGCTCTGCGCGGCGAAACTCGTGACGGGATGGGGCGTGCAGTGGGACATCCAGTGGCACGTGCGCATCGGGCGTGACACGTTCTGGATCGCGCCGCATCTCATGACCTATGCGGGCGTGACGCTGGCGGGACTCCTCTCCTTCGGCATGCTGGCCCTCGACACGTGGCGCGGCCGCGCGCCGGTGGCGCGGCTGCGCGCGGCCGGGCTCGAGGGCACCCGGGGCTTTCACCTCGCTGCGTGGGGGATAGCCCTCACCGTGCTCGCTGCCCCCATCGACGATCTCTGGCATCGCCTCTTCGGCCTCGACGTCACCCTGTGGAGTCCGCCGCATCTGCTCGGGATCGCGGGCGGCGTCGTCAACAGCTGGGGATGTCTCATGATCGCGGGCGAACTCTACGCCGACGGGCCCGCACGGCTCCTCGGCATTGCGGTCGCCGGCGCGGGGCTCTTCCGCGGCCTGCACCTCACCGTGGAGCCGTCGAGCCTCGTCGCCTACGTGCACGGCGGCGTGCGGTTCTTCACCCTCGCCATCCTCTCCGCGCTGATCTTGCCCCTCGCCCTGATTCCCGCCGCGCGCCTCGCCGGGCGGCGCTGGATGCCGCTGGCGGTGCTGGCCCTCGTCATTCTCACCGGCGTCACCGGGTCGTGGATCGCGCGCGTGGGCTTCGAGGCGCTACAGCCGGTGTCGGTGATCGAGGAGGAGATCGCAACGGATCCCACCTCGCCCATCGCGCTCGCCAACGCCATCGCGCGAGAGAACGGCGGCACGCCGGGCGCCATCGGCGGCCTCTTCCATCTCATCAGCGTGATCCCGGTGCTCGCGCTCGTCCTCGTCGGCCCTCGCCAGCGCCCCGAGGTGGCCGTCATGGCCTACGGTGTCGCGCTCCTCGTCACCTCGGGCCGCGCGTACGCCGGCAGCCCGGCGTTGGCCCCCCAAGTGCCGGGCGCGGGCGAAGCGGCGGCGGCCGTCGTGCTCGTGCTGGTGGCCGGAGCGATCGGCGGGCATCTGGGGCGCCGGCTGTCGGACGCGCTCGAGGCGGGAGCGGGACGCCCCTGAACATGGCCCGCCGCGAGCCACCGAGCCGCGACGGCGCCGTCGTCGTCACCGGCGCCTCCACCGGCATCGGGGCCGCGTGCGCGCTGGCGCTGGATACGCTCGGCTTTCGCGTCTTCGCGGGCGTGCGGCGAGCAGCCGACGGGGCCGCGCTCCAGCAGCGTGCCTCCGGGCGGCTCACCGCGGTGGCTCTCGACGTGACGGATGCCGCATCCATCGCGGGGGCCACGCGCACCGTCACCGCCGTCGTGGGAACGGCGGGACTGGCCGGCCTCGTGAACAACGCCGGGATCGCCGTGCCGGGTCCGCTCGAGTTCCTGCCCATCGCCGATCTGCGTCGCCAGTTCGAGGTCAACGTGGTGGGCCAGGTCGCGGTGACGCAGGCGATGCTTCCACTCCTGCGCGCCGCGCGCGGCCGCATCGTCAACATGGGCTCCATCGGCGGCCGTATGGCCACGCCCTTCGTGGGCGCGTACGGCGCCTCCAAGTTCGCCCTGGAGGCGCTCACCGATGCGCTGCGCGTCGAAGTGCGCCCATGGGGCATCCAGGTATCGATCATCGAGCCCGGCGCCATCGCCACGCCGATCTGGCAGAAGTCCACGCAGGAAGCGAACCGGATGCAGGATGGTCTGCCGCCCGAAGCGTCGCGGCTCTACGGCAAGGCGCTGGAGGCCGTGCGGAAGGCCGCGGCATACTCCGAGCGCACGGCCATCCCGGTCGACGCGGTGGTGGCGGCGGTGGCGCACGCCCTCACCGCCGAGAAGCCGCGCACCCGCTACGTGATCGGCCGGCGGGCCAAGATGCAGGCTGCCATCGCGCGCTGGCTGCCGGACCGGACGCGAGACCGCCTGCTCACGCGCGTCCTGCGCCTCCCCGACCGGGCCTGAGCGGCGCCCCGCAGCGCCTCAGGCGCGCGCCTCGCGCCAGAAGACTCGCGCGAGCGCGATCGCCCCCCGCGCGTAGCCGAAGAGCGTGGTGAACGCCGCCACCAAGGTCGCCAGCATCCACGGTGTGCTGTCGGCCACGACCGGCTCCGACACGCCGACCATCGGGATGGTCGCGGCGGTCAGGGCCAGCCCCCCCACCGAGGCCACCATCAGGGCGCCGGCCAGACGGTCACGCAGGCCGTGGAGCGGGTCGCCGAGCGCGCGCAAGCGCCGAGCGAACGCCGCGAGTCCCAGCCAGTACACGGCAGACAGCGCCAGGGTCACGCCCTCGCGGGCCACCTCGCTCACGCCGGGGAGCCACGGGAGCTCGAGCACGCTCTCCACTCCGGAGATGAGCAGGAGCCCCTTGATGATGGCATCGACCTCGTAGATCCCCCGCGCGTGGAGCAGGCCGCGCAGGGTGAAGAGCGTCACCGCGTAGATGACAAGCGCCGCGACGAGGACCGCGGCATGGAGGGCGCGGAAGGTCAGGCTGTCGCCGGCAGCCAGGCTACCGAGCAGCGCCACGACGGGGATGGACGCGAACGCGTTGAGCAGCGACAGCCATGCCGCGAGCCGAAGCCGAGCAGGTGTCACCGGGCGCGGCGGCGTAGCTGCCGGATGCTCAGCACGTGAAGGCCCCATGCCAGCGGGACCAGGAACGCGGGCAGCCAGATCCACGGCGCGTGCGCGATCAGGGTCGGCGGCGGGTCGGCGACGATCTGTCGATAGGGCGTGGGGGCGGAGAGCTGCGCGTGCAGCACGACGTTGAGCAGGATCAGGATGCCGGCGAGGTTCCACCAGAGGGCCGCCCGCGGCGACCAGAGGCGCCGGCCGAAGCAGAGCCAGCCGATCATCGGCGCGGTGAGCCCGACCACGATGTCGACGTTCCGACCCTCGAACGTCATGATCGCGGGCAGCACTCCGGCGACGAAGAGCTGCCAGAGGATCAGCTCCATCACGATGCGGAAGGCCTGCGGGTGCACGAGCCAGCCCGGCGGCGCCTCGTCGAGCCAGCGTCCCACCGCAGCGGAGCGGCACAGGACGACGAGGGCGATCAGCGGCGCCACGATGGCAAGGAGGAGACGCGGCGGCATACGGGAGAAGTCGGCGAAGATCCCGGCGCCGGCGAGGACGGCGGTGAGCGCGAGCCAGCCGCCGAGCGCCGCGGCGGTGCCGGCCGCCGCGGCGCGCCCGCGGAGGGCGCCCACCGCCGCGACGACCAGCCCTGCCATCACCAGCACCAAGAGCGTGAACACCGCGGTGATCCACGCGGGCGCGGACCCGGGCATGGCCGCTAGCGCGCGAGCGCGTCCATGAAGTCGCGGGAGCACGTGCCGATGTACACCTCTTCCACCGGCCCCTGGAGGCGAATCGACCAGTCCGGCCGCACATCGATGTGCAAGGTCCCGCCCGGCATCCGAACCGTCACCCGCCCGTGATCGCAGAGTCCGTTCTTCACCGCCGCGCAGGCCACCGCGCTCGATGACGAGCCCGACGCGAGCGTCCAGCCCGCCCCCCGCTCCCAGATCATGATGTCGACGGCCGCGCGCGAGGCGACCTTGGCGAACTGCACGTTGATACGGTTCGGGAACGCGGGGTGATGCTCGATGAGCGGACCGAGCCGCCGGACCACCTTCTCGTCGAGCGCGTCGGTGAAGACGATGCAGTGCGGGTTCCCCACCGACACCGCGGTCACGAGCAGGGTCTCCGGGCCCACCTGTAGCGGCACCTTCACGACTTCGCGCTCCGGCCCGTTCATGGGGATCTCGGGCGCTACGAACGTGCAACGCCCCATCTCCACCGTGACCTCGTTGACGCGTCCATTGGCGACATGGCACTGGCATTCCACCCGCCCGCCCAGGGTGTCCACCGTGAAGGTGGGACGCCGGGCGTGCCCGTGGTCATGGAGGTACTTCGCGAAGATGCGCAGCCCGTTTCCGGACTTCTCCGCCTCGCTGCCGTCGGGATTGAAGATCCGGAGGCCGAAGTCCGCCCCGTCCCATGCGGGCACGAGGAGCAGGATGCCGTCCGAGCCCACGCCCCAGTTACGGTCACAGATCTTCACGATCTGACGCGGGGTGAGGGGCGTTGGCAGATCCGCCCCGTTCATCACGATGTAGTCGTTGCCGAGACCGTGACCCTTCGCAAACGGGATCATCGAGGAAACACCACGAGCACCCCCGTGTAGGTATGGAAGTGATTGCGCCCGCCCACGGGCGCGAGCTCGCCGTTGCCGAAAAAGCCCGCGACGGGGAACTCGCCGAGGTGCTCGCGGATCAGACCGATGTCATGATCGCCGATCCCGAAGAGGCCTCGCCCCCGGCCCGCGCAGTCGAAGTAGAGGCCGAAGCCCGGCGGGCGGCCGCCGAGCGCCTCTCTCATCGTCGCCAGGGTCGCGCGCAGGTCGTCGGCGGCCGCGCGCGCGTCCCGGAGCTGAAACTGGATGGTCTGCCCCACGCGGACGGGCTCGGCCACGCCGACGCTGCCCGTGCTGCGATCGACACCGATGAGATTGCGCACGAGAAAGTCGCCGCGGGCCAGCGGGCTCTTGGCGGGATCCATCGCGAGCCCCGCGAAGAGCCCGGCCCCGCGCACCCGCGCGGTGCCGCCCTTCACCGAGGCCACCGCCTCGCCCAAGACTGCCAGCGCCGGGCGCCCCGCGATCTCCTGCACCGTCGTGCCTTCGGCGCGCGTGATCACGAAGGGCTCGCCGATGGGCTCGCAGCCCTGCGCTACCCCCACCAGAGGCGGCTCGCCCGCCACCGCGAGCCCGACCAGCGCGCCCGACACCACGTCGGCGTTGCACAGCTCGAAGAGCGGCAGACCGGAGGCCACGCCGCCCAGCACCGGGACGCCCGGGCCGCGTTCGGCGAGCGCGGCAAGCAAGGGGCCGGGATCGAGACCCATGGGGTCGGGCAGCGCGATGAGGGCGCGCGCCTCGGCATCCGCGAGCCGCGCGGCGGCCACACGCCCCGCGGCCGCCCCGAGTCCTTCGGTCTCGTCCACCAGGAACGGGACGAAGCGATGCTCGTCACTGCGCACCGCGAGCACCGCCACCGTGGCCTGGCGCAGCTCGGCCGCCCCCGGCGCCTCGACCGACTCCACCTCCATCCGGTCCGTGAGCACCCCCACCCCGCTGGCGCCCACCACCGCGGGCGCGCCGGTGACCCGTCGCACCGCGTGGAGCAGCTCGTGGCCCGCGGGGAACGCCGACGGCGAGCCGAACACGACGGCGAGATCGGCGCGATCGGCGCCCAGGCGCTCCATGGCGGTGAGCGAGGCCTCGAGCGCCGCCTCCACGGGATCGCCGCTGACGGAGAGGCCGGAACCCGCGTGGACCGTCATGGGTCGGAGCGCCGGGTCCCGCGCCGCACGCGGTCGGCGAAGCGCTCCCCGAGCGTACGCACGTCACTGGGCAGCCGGTGGCGCCACTTCGCGGCGAAGCGCGCGAGGGCGGCCCGGCGATCGGCCAGATCCTGGGCGGTCCGGCGCGGCGCGCCCGCGCCGGTGCGCGTGCCCCCGCCATGATGCACGCAGCGCGCGTCCACGACGGCGCAGCGCCGCCCGGCCTCGCGCACCGCGAAGGACAGATCGCGGTCGTAGCCGTGAAAGAACCCGTAGCCTTCGTCGAATCCGCCCACCTGCTCCAGGAGTGCGCGGCGCAGAAACAGGCAGACCCCGTCCACCGCCGCGACCTCGGTCACGGGCGCCGGCAGGGGTGGGGCGCCCTCCAGGCTCGAGACAATGGTGCGGCCCACGTAGCGCCCGTCGGCGCGCAGCCGCCGCACGCCGTAAAGCCCGGCCAGGCCGAAGCCGCCGTCGCCGTCCACCGCGGCCCGGAGACGCGCGAGCCACTCCGGCTCACGCATCTCGGTGTCGTTGTGGAGGAAGCACACGTACTCGCCGGTGGCCAGCCGTGCCCCCGCGTTCAACGCGCGGATGAGGCCCACGTTCTCGGCGTTGCGCTGGTAACGCAGGGGCGCGGCCAGCGTGGGGGGGCGGCGGAAGTAGCGCTCGGTGCCATCGGCGGAGCCATTGTCCAGGACGCAGAGCTCGAAGGGGAGGGTCGTCTGGCGCAGGCTCTCCAGGCACGCGCGGGTGAGCGCGAGCTGGTTGTGCACGACGAGCACCACGCTCACGAGCACCGCGGGCGCTCCGCGCCGGGCCGCTCGCCGACCCGGCCGCCCCTACCGGTTGGCGAGGGGCACGTACTTCAGGTCGATCGCGCCCGTGTACTCGCCGCGCGGCCGGATGAGCCGGTTGTTGCCGTGCTGCTCGAGGACGTGGGCAGCCCAGCCGGCAACGCGGCTCATGGCGAAGATGGGCGTGAACTGGTCGGTGGGGATGCCCATCGAGGAGTAGGCGGCGCCGGAGAACAGGTCCACGTTGGGGAAGATGTGCTTCTCGTTCGACACCACCCGCGCCACCGTCTCCAGGATCTCGACGTTGGCGGTGCTGCCGGCCTGCTTGCCCAGCTCGAGCGCGAGCCGGCGCAAATGCTTGGCCCGCGGATCCTCCACGCGGTAGACGCGGTGGCCGAAGCCCATGATGCGCATCTTGTCGGCGATGGCCCTGCGGATCCAGGCCTCCGCTTTGGCTGGGTCCTTGATCTTCTGGACCATGAGCATGACCTGTTCGTTGGCGCCGCCGTGGAGCGGTCCTTTCAGCGCGCCGATGCCGGACACCACGGCCGAATGCACGTCGGAGAGCGTCGCCGCGGTCACGCGCGCGGCGAAGGTAGACGCGTTGAACTCATGGTCGGCATGAAGGATCAGGGCGACGTCGAAGGTCTTGGCGGCGAGCTCGGTGGGCTTCTTGCCGTTGATCATGTAGAGGAAGTTGGCCGCGAGGGAGAGCTTCGGATTCGGCGCCACCGGCGCCTTCCCGCGCCGGATGCGCTCCCACGCCGCCACCAGGGTCGGAAGCTGGGCGGTGAGCCGGATGGATTTTCTGAGGGTCGCCTCGTGCGAATTGTCCGCCGCGTCGGGATCGAAAGCGGACAGCGCGGATACCCCCGTGCGCAGGGCCTCCATCGGGGTGGTCTTCTTGGGGAGCTGGCGAAGCATGGCGATGAGCTTCGGGGGAAGCTTGCGGTTCGCGGCCGAGGACAGCGCCTTCTGATTCGCCTCCGCTTCCTTGCGGTTCGGAAGCCGACCGTGGAAGAGCAGGAACACCACTTCCTCGAAGCTCGCGTGCGCGACGAGGTCGTCGACGTCGTAGCCCCGGTAGACCAGCCGGCCCTTGTGACCGTCGATGAAGCAGATCTCCGTGGTCGAGACGACGACGTCCTCGAGGCCGGCCTTCATGGGGGCTGCCGCCGCACTGGCTCCGTTCGTCATGGCTTCCTCGGTACTCCTTTTCGGGGGTCGATGGGGCGGATCGAAAACGCCTTCTTGTACCACACGGATACGGGCACTTTCAAGGCTTGGCCCGGGACTGCGTCGAAGCTAGCATGGCCGCCATGCCGCCCGGCGCCCCGCTCGACGACGTCGTCGACTTCTACGACCGGCACCCCATCTCGGCGCCCCAGATCCTCGATGCGCTCCGCCGGCAGGGCAAGGTCGGCGCGCGGCTCGACCTGGACGATCTCGGCGAGCTGGACCACGACCACTACGGTGGTCGCGCCGCGGTGGAAGCGCTCGTACGCCGCGCCGCCATCCGCCCCGGCGTTCGTGTGCTCGACGTGTGCGCGGGCCTGGCCGGTCCGGCGCGCTTCCTCGCCGCTCGCTTCGGCGTCCGCGTGCTTGCTCTCGATCTCAATGCGGGGCGCTGCGCGGGCGGCGCGCGGCTCAACCGGCTCACCGGGCTGGACGCTCTCGTGCACCCGTTGCGCGCCGACGCCCAGGTCCTGCCGCTGCGCGCCGGCGTCTTCTCCGCAGTGATCAGCCAGGAAGGGCTGCTCCACGTGCCGGACAAGGGCCGGGTGCTCACGGAGTGCGCGCGGGTGCTCGAGCCCGGCGGCCGCATCGCCTTCACGGATTGGATCGCCACCCCGCGACTCGCCGACAACGAGCGCGCCCGCCTCTCCTCCTGGATGGCGGCGGTGAGCCTTCAGAGCATCGCGGGGTACGCGGCCCTGCTCGCGCGCGCGGGCTTCGGCGGCATCGACGCCGAGGACGTGTCCGCGCAGTGGATCGGCATTCTCCGGCGGCGCTTCGCCATGTACCAAGAGCTTCGCGAGGACACCGTGGCGCGACTGGGTGAGACGCGCTACGACGAGTATCGCCAGCTCTACGCGTTCTTCGTGGGGCTGGTCGAGCAGGGCAAGCTGGGCGGCGCTCGCTTCAGCGCAGCAGCTGCTCGAGGAGCTGCTTGACCGCGTCACGCCCGCCCTGGGTGACGCCGGTCGGAACCACGCGCACCGATTGCCCCACACCGGCGACCCGCGCCTTCACCTGGGTGCGGCCCTGGGTCAGGGTGACCGTGGCGTCCACACGTCCGTCGGCGAGCGCATAGGTGCCGGTCACGTTCCCGGTGAGTCCCCCACCCTGGTAGAGCAGATCGTCGGTGGCGATGACACCGCGACTCACGCGATACGTCGCGGTGATGGACTCGAAGTCGAGAGGTTTCGTGGGCGCGGCGATCGGTCTCCCCTCGACCAGCGGCGCCACCACCCCCGCCACCGTGACCACGTCGCGGAGCAGGCCCAGCGCCGCCGCCCCCACCACCTTGCCGCGCCCGATGCGGAGCCGCCCCGCGCCCTCCGCCGTGGTCAACGGCGTGCTCGAGCTGAACGCGACGTTGCCCTGATGCTCCAGCGGGCCGGTGACCGCGTAGGGCTGGCAGAGATAGTCCACGAGCAGCGGGCCGAGCTCCACCCCCTTGAGCGCCACGTCCTTCAGGCTCACCGCCCCGGCCGTGAGATTGACCGCCGCGCGAGCCGCAACCGTTCCGCCCGCCACGCGTGCCGACAACGGCGCGGCGTCCAGGCGGGCCAGCGTGAACGCCACAGGCACCCGCACGTCGCCGAGCTGGAGCTGGCGATCAGGCGGCGGCGGACACGAGGGCCGGCGCTCGGACACGGTGAGGCCGGACAAGGCGAGCTCCCCCTGCGCCGTGGGGTGCGAGATGGTGCCCGCGACGTGCAGCGTGCCCTGCACCGGGCCGCGCAGCGCGGGCGTTGCCACGAAGGGCATCACGAGACCGGCCACGTCCGCGCCCTTGATCGCCACCGTCGCGCGCAGCGGCGCCTCGCCGAGCACGCGTCCGGGCGGGAGCTGCAACGTGGTCTGGGACAGGGTGAGCGCGAGTCCGCCGGGCTCGAGCCGGGCCGTGCCCTCGAGCGCATAGGTATCCGCCGCGGGCCGCACCACGATGTCGATCGCTTCGAGGCGAAGGTCGAGCGGCTTGGCGCCACGCCGCACCATGTGCGCCATGCCGTCCTTCAGCCGCACCCGGCTGATGGTTGCCGCGGTGGCGCCGGCCGGGGCGGCCGCGGCAGGCGGGCGAGGCGCGGCGCGCCCGGGAGACGCGGTCGGGCCCAGGCTCGCCATGTTGAGATGGCCGGCGCCGTCGTCGATGATCTGGACCCGAGGCTTGTCGAGGGTGAGCTCGGTCAACTCGACACGGCCGGAGAACAACGGACGGAGCCTGATGCGGAAGCGCCCCTCCTCGACCACCAGGAAGGGCTGCGTCCCGAACTTCGGGTCCTCGGCCACCTGCAGGCCCTTGAGCCGCACGGACGGCGTCGGGAGCGCGGACACGGACAGCGACGTGAAGCGTACCGGGCGTCCGAGGGCCTGCGACGCGGCGGCGGCGATGTAGGCCTGAACGCGCGGGACGTCGACGAGCCAGGGCAGCGCGACGAGCGCGCCCGCCAGGAGCAGGACGAGCGCGCCCGCCGCGATGAGGATCCACTTCAAGTGCGCAGGGACAGCGGCCGCGCGCTCACGGGATCAGGAGCACCTTCCCGGTGGTCTTGCGGCCCTCGAGGGCACGGTGCGCTTCCCCGGCCTTGTCGAGCGGGAACGTGGTCTCCACGCGGAGCTTGAGCTTGCCGTCGCGGATCCAGCCGAGCACGTCACCGGAGCGCTGCACGAGCTCCTCGCGCGAGGCGATGTGGTGGTTGAGGCTCGGCCGCGTAACGAACAGCGAGCCGTTGGCGTTGAGGAGCTGGAGGTCCAGCGGCCCCACCGGCCCGCTCGCCGCGCCATAGAGGGCCATCACGCCGCGGGGCCGGATACACGTGAGCCCCTTCTCGAACGTGGTCGCGCCCACGCCGTCGTAGATCACGTCCACGCCGCGATTTCCCGTGATCCGCTTCACTTCGGCGACGAAATCTTGCTTGCTGTAGAGGATCACGTGATCGGCGCCCGCCTGCTTGGCCAGCGCGGCCTTCTCATCGGTGGAGACCGTGCCGATCACGGTGGCGCCGAACATCTTGCCCATCTGAGTGAGGAGCAGCCCCATGCCTCCGGCGGCCGCGTGAACGAGGCAGGTGTCGCCGGACTTGAGCGCGTACGTGGAGCGCGTGAGGTAGTGCGCGGTCATGCCCTGCAGCATGGCGGCGGCGCCGTCGCGGAACGAGAGCTTGTCCGGCAGCTTCACCAGCCGATCGGCCGGACACACGTTCATCTGAGCGTAGGAGCCGGGGATGCCGGTATAGGCCACGCGGTCGCCCGGCTTCAGGTCCTTGACCCCGTCGCCCACCTGGGTGACGGTGCCCGCGCCCTCGAGGCCCGGCGTGAGGGGCAGCGGAGCCTTGTACATGCCGGTGCGGAAGTAGACGTCGATGTAGTTGAGCCCGGCGGCCTCCAGCTTCACCACCGCTTGCCCGGGACCGGCCTTGGGCTCCGGCACCTCCTCGAGCTTCATCACCTCGGGACCGCCCGGCGTGTGGACGCGAATCGCCTTCATCGTCTTCTCTCCTCGGTCAGGGGTGGCCAGGTCAATGGGCGCCGGCCCGGCGGCGGACCGGCGCCCGTGGAACGCGTGGCGACGCTATGCCTTCAGCAGCGAGCGGATCTCCTTCACGACGCCGTCCCGCCAGTCCATGTAGCGCTCGGCGCGGAGGGCCCGCCGGGTCTCGAGCATCTTCTTCTCGATCTCCTCCGTCTGGGCGGGGGGCCGCTCGATGAAGCGGGCGACCTCCTTCATGTTCTCGTCGAAGAACGCGAACACCGGGATGGAGCGGTACATGCCCTGGTTGAGGTACTGGTCCATCAGCTCCTTGTTCTTGTCCCGGAGGAAGATGCGCATCTCGATGTTGGGATTGCCCTCGACCATCTTGGCGAGGACGGGGACGTTGTAGAGGGCGTCGCCGCACCAGTCCTCGGTGATCACGAGCACGTTGAGCTTCTTGCCGTACTTCTCGAGGGCCTGCTTGTCCTCGGGCGCGATCTTGATGGTCTGCAGGAACTCGACGAACTTGTCCTTGTTCGTCCCCATCTGCGTGAGGTACTGGTCCAGCGTCATTCCCTGCTTGAACTGCTCCTTGGTCACCATCGATGCGGCTCCTTTCCTCTCAGCGCATGGCCGACAGGTCCACGGTGAATGTCGAGACGTCCTTCTCGTCGGAGTTGCGGACGACCAGGGTGTAGCGGCCCCGGCCGGTGAGGCCATCGACGGGGAAGACGTAGAGGCAGCGTGCGGCGTAGCCTCCGCCCTCCGCGCGCAGTGCGGTCCGCTCGTTCTGGACGAACGAGGGCTTGATCTCGGTCTTGCCGTCGAGCAGCAGGGGGACGTAGAAGCGGGCGAAGTCGATCCGGTCGCCCCGCAGCGTGACCCACAGCATGAGCTTGTTGGTGGATTCCTTGAGGACGGTGTCGATGTCCTTGGGCTTGAGCGTGTCGTTCTTGAACGCGGCATTGCGCGCGGCGAGGGCGAGCCGGTGGAACGGCGTCATGACGTCGACGACCTCGCCGGCGGCGTTCTTCTGCCGCCATTCCCCGCCGAACTCCTCGCTGACCACGCTGCGCTTGCCCACGACCATCGCGTCCTGGCGGTCGCGCTCGGACAGGGCGAACGAGGCCGCCGCCGCCGACTGGCCCGGGGGCGGCCAGCATGCGAGGGCGGCAAGACCGATCACGATGAGGGAGAGGATTCCGTTGCGTCGCATGGACCGCTCAGGCGTCGCTCATTGTAGCACGCGCGGTCGCGCGCCCCCGCCCCGGGGGGGCGCCGGTTGCCGCGTGCCGGGGCGGAGGCTACGCTAGATCCATGCGCCGGCGGCTCCTCCTCACCCTCGTGTGCCTCGCCCTGTCCGGCTGCGCGTCCGTGTTCCCCGGGCAGATGCTTCAGGGGGTCGATCGCTCGCTCACCGTCGGCGTGCTGCGAAGCGACCCGGACCGGTACCGGGACGCGCGCGTGGTCCTGGCGGGCGAGATCATCGACACCCGGCCCCGCGCGGGCGGCACCGAGATCGAAGTGCTCTCGCGCCCGCTCGGCGATGGCGACGCCCCGCGACGCACCGACCAAACCGAGGGCCGCTTCATCATGGTCGCGCCCGACTTTCTCGATCCCGCGGTGTACGCGCGCGGCCGGCGCGTGAGCATGGTGGGCACGATCGTCGGCGGCGAGGAGCGTCCCGTGGGAGGCCAGCCCTATCGGTACATCATCGCGCGCCCCGACCAGATCTATCTCTGGCCGCTGCCCTCGGCATACGGCGACCCCTATCCGTATCCCTACGCGGGGTACCCGTATCCCTACTACTTCGGGCGACCGTACTGGCCCTATTACTGGTAACCGCCTCGGTGGTCACCGCGACAGCCGCGCTAGGGCGCGCGGCGGCCCGTGACGATCACCGTGGAGTAGGTGTCGGGGTCGAGGAAGCGCGCGGACACGCGCCGTACGTCGGCGACCGTGACGGCGGCGATGCGCTCGCGGTAGCGCTCGGGGTAGTCCAGCCCGAGCCCCAGCTCTTCCAAGGAGGCGATCAGCACCGCAACCTTCGAGGAGGTGTCGGTGCGCAGCGCGTAGCTGCCGATGAGATAGGCCTTGGCGAGGGCCAGCTCCGCCGGCGTGGCGTCGGCGGCGCCGACGCGCCGCATCTCCTCGCGCACCAGGCGCAGGGCCTCCTCGGCGCTCTCATTCCGCGTCTGGAGCGAGACGGTGAGCGAGGAGCCGTAGCGCGCGGCGCCCACCCCCGCACCCACCCCGTAGGCGAGCCCCCGCTCCTCCCGCACACGCGTGTAGAGGCGCGAGGCGGAGCCTCCCCCCAGGATGTACGTCGCGACGATCAGGGCCGGATAGTCGGGATCCTGCTGGCGTATCGCCGGGCGCCCGAGGAACACGGTGCTCTGCGTCAGCTCGCGCACGATGGTGCGCGCGCCCGGTGGCACCGCCCCCGGCGCGCTCGGGACGGCGGACAGCGGCGCCGCGGGCGCCTGCCAGCCGCCGAGCCGGCCTACCAGCCGCGCGCGGACCTCCGGCGCCGACACGTCGCCCACCACGACCACGGTGGTCGCATCCGGCCGGTAATGCAGGCGGTGGAACGCGGTGACCCTGGCGCGGTCGAGGGTCGCCACGGACGCCGGCGTTCCCAGCGCGGGCCGCGCGTAGGGATGTCCGGGGTAGATCAGCGCGGCGAGCGCGCGCCCGGCCACCGTCTCGGGCTCGCTCTCCGCATTGCGGAGCGCGGCCTGGATCTCGCCGACCTTCCGGCGCAGCTCGTCCTCGGGGAACGAGGGCTGGGTCAGCACCTCCGCGAGGAGATCGAGCCCGAGCGGGAGATCCTTCGCGAGCACGCCCAGGGAGATCGCGGCGCCATCGCGGCCGCCGCCGCTGCTCAGGCTCCCTCCCACGGACTCGATCGCGCGGTCGATGTCGGCGCCGCTGCGCTGCGCGGTGCCCCGGGTGAGCAGGGAGGCGGTGAGATTGGCAAGCCCGCCCGAGTCCGGCGGATCGAGCACCGAGCCCGCGCGCACGTACACGCTCACCGCCACGATGGGCAGCGCGCGCCGCTCGCTGACGAGCAGGACCATGCCGTTGGGGAGCACCACCCGCTCGGCGAACGGCGCGGCGGACGCGCTCCCGGCGAGCGCGGTGATGAGCAGCAGCGCGGCGGCGGCCCGCCTCACGCGGCGGCTCCGAGCTCGAGGCGGAAGCCCTTCACGAGGACGGCCGGCGCGGGGTGGAAATCGAGCGCGGGGTCGCGGCTGAAGCCCAATCGTTCGTAGAGTCTCATGGCGGTCTGCATCATGTCGGTGGTGTGCAGGAGCAGCGCGGTCGCGCCCGCCCCATGGGCGCGCCGGACGCATTCCCGCATGAGCGCCTCCGCGATGCCCTGGCCGCGGGCCGTCGGCGGCACGGCGAGCAGCCGCACTTCCGGTCCGCTGGCCGGACGGTCGGTGCCCGGCATGGGCGCGCCGGCGGGATACAGGAGCACCGCGCCGACGAGGACTCCGCCACGGTCGGCCACGATCTGCTCGGCGGGCGCCACGCGCGTCAGGGTGTCCACGATGTTGGCGCGGTACAGAGGCCAGAGGGACCCCAGCGCCGCGGCGTACTGCTCGTAGGCGGCCAGCGTGAGCGCGAGGATCACCTCGCCCTCGACGGGGCGCGCGTCGCGGATGGTGAGGGCGTCCGTCAACACGTCGCGTCCGGGTAGGTGGCCTGCACCCGCTTCGAGCGGACGAGGTACGCGTACCAGAGGCCGATGCCGATCAGCGCGGGAATGGTCTGGCGCGCGACGGCCATCGCGAGGCCCGGCAGGGCGTCCGGCGGCAGATCGGCGGCAAAGGGCAGGAGCGCGGCGACGATCAGATAGGCGACCGCGGCCTGGAAGTAGCGCTTGGCCGCCTGCACAGCACGCGGGCTCGCGGTGCCGAGACGCATCCCCACCCACATCCCGTAAGCGGTCAGCGCGACCCGGAGCGCCAGGTCGATGAACAGCACCACGCGGAGGCGCGGGAACCGCTCGAAGTAGGGCGACTCGACCAGGTAGTCGCGCACGATGCCCACCGCGACCAGGATGGGGCTCAGGACGGTGAGCCCGACGCAGAGCAGCAACAGCCAGCCCCCCACCCCGCGCATCTACTTCTCCTTCTCCGTCTTGTCCGGGCCGCCCGGCGGGTGCGCGGAGGCCTCGGGCAGCAGCACCCCCACCGTCTTCACGTCGGCGGGGAAGTAGGTCCGGGCCGCCCGCTGCACATCGGGGGCGGTGACGGCGCGGATGGCCGCCACGTACTCGTCGGCACGGCGCCACGAGCCGATGCGCTCGAACCGCGCCAGCGTGGCCGCGCGCGAGTAGATCGAGTCTTGACCCCAGACGAACGACGCCTCGATCTGGTTCTGCGCGCGCGCGAGCTCGTCGGCGTCGATGGGGTCGCGCTTGAGCCGCTCCAGCTCGTCGAGGAGGCCCCGCTCGAGCGCGTCGAGGTCGGCGCCTTCGGCGGGCCGCGCGGACAGCCAGAAGAGATTCGGGTCCACCGAGCCGTAGGAATAATCCGCGTCGGCGTCCAGGGCGAGCCCTGTCTCCACGACGAGCCGGCGATGGAGGCGCGAGGCGCGGCCCCCCGAGAGCACGGTCTCCAGCACTTCGAGCGCGGGCGCATCGGGCGAGCGGAAGTTCGGCACCAGCCAGGTGAGGGTCAGCGCGGGCAGGCGCGCGGCCGCGCTCCGCAGCGTGACCCGCCGCTCCGCGCGCGGCGTGGGCTCCACCGCGGTGACCGGCGGCGGCTCCGGCCCCCGCGGGATGGGGCCGAAGAGCGTTCGGATGCGCGCGAGCAGCTCCGGGGGGCGCACGTCGCCGACCACGACGAGCACGGCGTTGTTCGGCCGGTAGTAGAGGTCGTAGAACGCGCGCAGCTCGGTGGCGTTGATCCGCGCGATGTCCTCCATCCAGCCGATCACCGGCCATCGGTAGGGATGCGCCGCGAAGGCCGTCCCCATCACTTCCTCGGCGAGGAGGCCATCGGGGCTGTCCTCGGTGCGCATGCGCCGCTCTTCCATCACCACCTGGCGCTCGGCGTCGATCTCGGCGGGATCGAGCAGCAGGTTACGCATCCGATCGGCCTCGAGCTGCAGGACCTCGTCCACCTTGTCGGCGGCGATGTTGACGAAGTACGACGTCGTGTCCTGAGTGGTGAAGGCGTTGTCGTGGCCGCCGTTGCCCTCGACGGCCCGCGAGTACGTCCCCTTGGGATGCCCGGGCGTGCCCTTGAACATCATGTGCTCGAGGAAGTGGGCGAGGCCGGTGGCCCCCGGGCGCTCGTTGCGCGAGCCCACGCGATACCACAGCTGCACAGACACGAGGGGGTTCCGCCGATCCTCGAGGATCAGCACGCGGAGGCCGTTGTCGAGGGTCGTCTCCAGCACCGGCGTGGCCGCGCGCGCCGCCGGTGCGGAGGCGACGAGGGCGGCGACCAGCACGAAAGCGACCGGACACCGCCAGCGCATACGCCGAATTATCCTACGAGCGCGCGCGACCGGCAACTGACGCGGGTCCCGCGGCGGCGCGGAACGGCCGGTCGAGCGCCATCATCCCCACCATCGCGAGCGCGGTCAGCGCCGCCGCGCCGTGGAGTCCCGCCACGAAGGAGCCCGAGAGATCGCGCAGCCACCCCGTGACGATGGGGCTCGCCACCGCGCCGAGGAAGCAGATGGTGTTGAACGCGCCGAAGGCGCGCCCCAGCACCGACGACGGGAAGAGGTCGCCGAGGATGGCGTAGGCCGGCCCCCAGCAGCACCAGATGAAGAACGACGTGCCGAGGAGGGCCAGCGTGAGGCGCCACGCGGGGCCGTGATGACCGATGATCACGCCCATCGCGAGCACGGTGAGCATCGTGCCCACGAGGGCGGCCGCGATCACCAGCTTGCCGTGGTACCCGCGCGCGCGGAGCCGGTCCGTGGCAAGCCCGGACACCAGCAGCGCCACCGGGGCGGTGAGCCCCTGCAGGCCGGCCAGCGAAGCGGAGCGCGCGAGATCGCGCACGCCCGCCTCGACGAAGAGCGCGGGGCCCCAGGTCGCGAGCAAGAACTGCACGTAGATGGGCACCATGCCGCTGACCGCAAGCAGCCAGAAGTCGCGCGTGCGCAGCACCCGCCGGAACGGCCAGGCGGGGTCGGCCGCCGACGTCGCGCGCGGCGGCTCGGGCACGAAACGCCACAGGAGCCACGCCGCGACCAGCGCCGGCAGCGCGAAGAGGAGGAACACGTGGCGCCACGGCAGGAGCGCGCCGAGATAACCGGCGAGCATCAGCCCCAGCGTGGTGCCGAGGCCCGGCCCCGAAAACGAGATCCCCTGCCCGAGCGCGATCCGGCCGGGCGGGGTGGTGGCGGCGATGATCACGCGGTCGTTCGAAAAGAGGAAGCCCTGGCTGAGCCCGGTAGCGAGGCGTGCGGCGAAGAGCATGGCGAGGGTGCCGGCCAGGCCCGTGAACACGGAGGTGCCGGCGCTCAGCAACACGCCGGCGATGACCATGCGCCGGCGGCCCAGCCGATCGCCGAGGGCGCCCGCGGGGAGCTGCATGCTCGTGTAGGCGTAGAACACCGCCGCCGAGAGGAGACCGGCCTGCGCGTAGGTCAGGCCGAACTCCGCCATGATGGGCGGCAGCAGCGCGGACAGCGCCATGCGGATGAGGTAGTTGGCGATCCACGCGTAGACGAGGATGGCCCAGACGAGCCCGTACGGCGCGGCGCCGGTCACGAGCGGCGGCGGGCGAGTGTGCGGGCCCGCCGGAACACGCCGTCGAGCATGGGGCGGGTGAGCCGGCCGGTGAACGTGTTCTGCTGGCTCGGGTGAAAGCAACCGAGGAGGATCATGCCGTCCGGCATCGTCGCCTCGGCGCCGTGGGTGAAGCGCGGCAGGGGCCGCGGCAGCGGTGCTGCGAGCGCGCGGCGCGCCCGCAGGTAGGCGTCCCAGCCGATCTTGCCGAGGGCCACGATCACCCGCACCTCGGTGAGGCGCCGGAGCTCTTCCAGCAGGAATGGCTGGCACCGCGCGAGCTCCTCCGGAAGGGGCTTGTTGACGGGAGGGGCGCAGCGGGCCGCCGCGGTGATGTAGGCGCCCTGCAGACGGAGGCCGTCCCCAGCATGGCGCGACGTTGGCTGATTGGCGAAGCCGGCGGCATGAAGCGCGCGGTAGAGCCAGTCGCCGCTGCGATCCCCGGTGAACATGCGCCCGGTGCGGTTCCCACCGTGGGCGGCCGGCGCCAGCCCCATCACGAGCACGCGCGCGCGAGGATCACCGAAGCCGGGCAGCGGGCGCGCCCAGTACGTCTCGCCGCGGTAGCGGCGCGGGGGCGCGGCGGCGACCGCCTCGCGATGCCGCACGAGACGGGGACAGCGGCGGCACCCGACGATGCGCGCCACGAGGTCGGCGAGCGACACGTTGTCCTCGCCGCCGACTTCGGGGACAATCACGAGGCGATGATACCGAACGCGAGCGAGCCGTGACAAGCCGCGTGCCCGCGCTGATCGTGCACGGCGGCGCCGGCGCCGATCCCAAGGGCGGCCGCGAGGAGCTGCGCGCGGGCATCGAGCAGGCGGTGCGCGCCGGATGGGAGCGCCTGGCCGCGGGCGGCTCCTCGCTCGACGCGGTGGAGGCGGCGGTGGGCGCGATGGAGGACCATCCCCGCTTCAACGCGGGCCGCGGCTCCGTCCTCACGAGCGCGGGCACGGTGGAGATGGACGCCTCCATCATGGAGGGCGACGGGCTCACCAACGGCGCGGTGGCCTGCGTGAGCGGCATCCGCCATCCCATCACCCTCGCGCGCCGCATCCTCGAGGCCAAACGCCACTCCCTCTTCGTGGCCGAGGGCGCGCTCGCGCAGGCGCGGGCGCTCGGCGTGCCGCTCTGCGATCCCGCCGAGCTCATCCTCGAGCATCAACGGCGGCGGCTCCAGGAGACGCAGGCGGGCACGGTGGGCGCGGTCGCCCTCGATCGCGCCGGCGTGGTCGCCGCCGCCACCTCCACCGGGGGCACCAGCGGCAAGCTGCCCGGACGCGTGGGCGATTCGCCCCTCATCGGATGCGGCACCTACGCCGAGAGCACGCTGGGCGGCGTGTCGTGCACAGGCGACGGCGAGGCCATCATCCGCGTGGTCCTGGCCCGGCGGACGCTCGAGATCATGAAGTCGGTGGGCGATCCCAAGCACGCGTGCCAGGTCGCGGTGGACGTGCTCGTGGAGGAGGGCCGCGGCGGGGGCGGCCTGATCGCGGTGGACTGGAAGGGGCGCATCGGCTGGGCGCACTCCACCCCCCTAATGCCGGTGGGCTGGGCCAATCCGTCCCAGGGCATCGCGGTGGGCTTTTGAGGGCGATCGGCGGGTGAGCGCCGCGCCCGCGGACGCGGTGGGTCCCGCCGACATCGAGGCCGCACGGGCCCGGCTGGCCGGCGTCATCCACGAGACTCCGTGCGCGTATTCGCAAAGCCTCAGCGAGCTGACGGGCGCCCGCGTCTTCGTCAAGCTCGAGAACCTCCAGATGACGGGCTCCTTCAAGGAGCGCGGCGCCGCAAACGTGCTGCTCCAGCTGACGCCGGACGAGCGCGGGCGCGGCGTGGTGACGGCGAGCGCGGGGAATCACGGCCTCGCGGTGGCCTTTCACGCGGCGCGGCTCGGCATCGCCGCGGTCATCGTGATGCCGGAGTGGGCGCCGCTCACGAAGATGCTCTCGGCGCGCCGCCAGGGGGCGGAAGTCGTGCTCCACGGCGACAACTACGACGAGGCCTACGCCCGGGCGCGAGCGATCGAGGCGGCGCGCCGGCTCGTGTTCGTGCATCCCTTTGACGACGCGCGAGTCATCGCCGGCCAGGGCACGATCGGGCTGGAGCTGGCCGCGCAGGTGCCGGACCTCGACGCCGTCCTGGTGCCCGTTGGCGGGGGAGGCCTCTCCACCGGGGTGGCGATCGCGCTGAAGTCCCGCCGCATGGACGTCGAGGTCATCGGCGTGGAGGCCGAGGAAATCGCCGCGATGAAGGCGGCGCTGACCTCGAACGAGCGCGTCACCGTCGCCGCCGCCGCCACCATCGCCGACGGCATCGCGGTGCGGCGCGTGGGCGAGCTGACCTTGCCGCTGGCCCGGCGGTGGCTCGACCAGGTGGTGACGGTGAGCGAGGAAGAGATCGCGAACGCCATCTTGCTCCTGCTCGAGATCGAGAAGACGGTAGTCGAAGGCGCGGGCGCGGTGCCCCTGGCCGCGCTCGTCAACAAGAAGGTCGCGCTCGCGGGGAAGACCGTCGCCCTGGTGCTCTCCGGCGGCAACATCGACGTCAACCTGATCTCCCGGATCATCGAGCGGGGCCTGGTGAAGGACGGCCGGCTCGTGCGCCTGGCCGTCATGCTGCGCGACCGACCCGGCGAGCTCGCGCGGCTCACCGCGCTGGTGGCGGAGATGCGCGCCAACGTGCTTCACATCCTCCACGACCGCGCGTTCTCCCGAGCTCGGCTGGGGCAGACCGAGGTGGAGGTGACGCTCGAGACCTCCGGGCGCGACCAGATCGACGCGGTGAAGCGCCACCTCGCCGAGGCGGGCTACGCCGTCCATGAGATCGTGCGCCGCCCCTCCCCCGCGTCCGCCGCTCCCTAGCCGCCTTCGCTCGCCCGCCGGTACACGCTGATCGTCGTCCGCCGGAACTGTCCCACCGCGGCCGACCAGGTGGGCTCGCCCAGGATGAACTCCGGCGAGACGTAGATCGCGTACTGGCGGATCAGCCGGTACTCGTGCTGCAGGTGGCCCTGGGGATCATCGATCCGGCCGGCGATCACAAGGACGTCGAGGGGCGCCTTCGGCCACCGGCCCCCGAGCACGCTGCCGTAGCGGAGCCGGTTGTCGCTGAAGAGCGCCTCGGCGCCGAGCGTGCGGATCGATCCACGCACGCCGCTCAGTAGCGTCCCGAGATCGCGGGAGCTGTCCCGCATCGAGTAGTGCGGATCGAGATACCCGGGCGCGAGGCGCACGAGCCCAAGTTCCCCGACGAGCAGGGCGGCGGTGATTAGCGCAGGTCCGCCCGCGGCGCGCGGCCAGCTCGGCGTCGCGGCCGCAACGAGGGCCCCCGACGCGGCGGTCACGAGCAGCGTCCAGCGCGGCGCCTGCCCGCTGCCCGTCGCGTCGGGCCAGAAAGGAGCGCCGGCCACGGTGAGGCGCTCCACGACGAGCCAGGCCATGGCCCACAGGAGCGGCAGCCACACGAGGAAGCGCACCACTGGCACGCGCGCAAGCGCCCGCGGCACGAGCGCCGCGGCGGCGAGGAGCGCGAGGAGGAACACGGCGTAACGCAGCCGCAGCCCCCCGGGATCGAGGCCGGCCGATGGGCCGAAGGAGAGCAGCGCGGCGGTGCTGATGAAGCCGGTCGGCGCGGACAGCAGGAGCGCCGCCCCCACCCGGCGTATGGCAGGACGGCCCGCCAGGGCGGCGCTCAGGCCCGCGAGGCCGGCGCGCTGCAGCCACGAGAGGCCCACCGCGATGATCACCGCCATCGGGACCAAGATGTGCACCTTGTACCGGGACGGAAAGTACTCGAGCGCGAACATCAGCGGCGCGAAGACTCCCGCCCACAGGCATGCCGCGCGAAGATGCGCGGCCTCCTCGTCGGAGGTCCCGACGCCGCGCCCCAGGAGGCCACCCAGGCAGCCCAGCCAGGCGGCGAGCGACCAGAGCGCGAGCGTGGGGGCCAGCGTGTCGTCGAGAAAATCCACCAGCTTGTAGAGATCGCTGAGGCCGACGAAGCCCTTCAGCACGCGCACGAGGAACATGGCGTTGGAGGCGCCCACCGCGAGAAGGACGCCCGCGGCCAGCCCGCCCGGCACCAGCACGCCGGCCGCGTAGGCGGCGACCGCACGCCGCCGGGACAGCCCCGGCTGCGGCATCCGCGCCAGCGCCAGCACGCCGAAGATGACGGCCAGCGGTGCCACGGTGGCTTTGGTGCCGACGGCGGCGGCAGCGAGGAGTCCCCCGGCGGCCATCCCCCAGGGGGTGCGGGCGCGCACGAGGACGAGAAACCCGGCGAACGACACTGCCATCGCGGCCATCTCGGGAATCGCGAGCCGGCTCAGCACCACGAGGTCCATCTCCACGGCGAGCATGGTCAGCGCCAGCAGGAGCGCCGGCGGCGTCGCGAGCCGTCGGAACGCGACCCAGAACCCCACGAGCAGGGCGCTACCGGTCAGGGCGCTCAATAGCCGTGCCGACCAGAGGCTCACGTCGGCGACGGAGAACACCAGGAACGCGCCGGCCTGGAACAGGGGGGCCAGCAGCAGGTGCAGCGCGGAGCCCACCGAGCCGATCTCGCCGAACAGGGTCAGCGCGCGAGCATGGGCGATCCATCGGCCCTCGTCGGTGATGTAGCCGTTCCACTCGTAGTAGTAGGGATCGGCGCCGAGGCGCGCGAAGCGAAGGATCACGCCGCCCACCAGCACCAGGAGGGCGAGGTGCCGCGCGAGCCGATCGGTCATCGCCCTCGCGCGTGGGGGTCGCGAAGAGCGGCGAGGCGGTTGTAGATCGCGACCACCGCGGCGCCGACGAGGAAGCCCAGGACGAACGCCCAGACGAAGCCGATGAGGCTGCCCACGAACGAGACGCGATAGCCGATGAAGTATTGCCCGAGCAGGGCCAGGTGCGGCCCGACCACCGGACCTCCCTTGAGCACGAGCCAGTTGGTGGCCACGAACAGCGCGAGCCCGGCGAGGACCCCGGTGACCACCCCGGCGACCGCCGCGTTGAGGCGCACCACCCGGATCATCACCAGGGTCTCGAGATCCTTCGCGTCGGTCGCCATGCGTCGCCTCCTAGACGAGCTCCAGGAACCGCTTCAAGAGGTGCCGCTGGGCGCGGCGCCGCAGGAAGGACAGCGAGAGGAGCAGGGTGAGGTTCCGGATCACCGCGAAGCTCCAGCCGGCCACGAAGCCGCCGAGGGCGCCGTAGGCTAGGCCGATGATGCTGCCGGCGGCCGTCACGGAGTAGCCGGGCAGGAACTGCGCGAGCAAGCCGAGGGTCGGGCCCACCACGGGCCCGCCCTTCCACACGAGAGCCAGGGTGGCCAGCCACAGGAGCGCCCCCGCCACCACGCCGGTCGCCGCGCCGAGGGCCAGGCCGTCCACGCGGGGGAAGATCTCGGTGATGCGCCCCTCCAGCACCGCCGCTTCCGCCTCGCTGACCCCGACCTCCTCGTGGTACTCCGGCTCGGTGTTCACGCTCCAGAGATCGTGGCGGACACCGCCCTCCAGATTGCGCACGGCGAGCAGGCCCGTGAGCATGGCGTGATCCTGGTTGTTGTAGCGGTGCAGGCCGTTGCGCCCGATGGTCTGGAGGTTCTCGAAGCGATCCACGAAGGCGCGCACGGTATCCAGATGCTCCCGGTAGTCGGCGTCGTAGACCGGATACGCTTTGGAGACGCGAAACACGCAGCCGTCGGAGATCTCCGTGGCCCGCGCGAGGCCGATGCGCTCCAGCTCGTCCTTGCCCAGGCGGATCAGCGCCTCGTCGGGCAGGCTCCAGAGCGCGTCCCCCTCCGAGCAGAAGTACTCGAGCCCGAGGCTGGCCTTCGCCGGATCGGGGACCATGTCGGGGCTCCAGCTCCGGAAGTTCTGGATGCGGCCGACCTTCACCTCCGGCGAGTGTACGTAGATCCAGTTGTCGGGAAACGGATCGGGCCGGTCTACGATCAGGCACACGGTGAGGAAGTCGCGGTAGGTGAGCCGCCGCGCCGCCTCGCGTACCGCATCGGGGGCCGGCGGCTCGAGCCGCAGCACGAGCTGGGTCACCGGCATGCTCGAGAGGAACTGCTCGCCCGCCACGACGGCCTCGCCGCACGGGCCGGCGTGCACCACGCTGTCCACGCGCCACCCGGAGCGGCGGACCGCGGTCACCTCGGCCTCCAGCCGCACCGCGCCGCCCAGGCGGCGGATCTCGTCCGCCGCGGCCCGCCACATCATGCCCGGCCCCAGGCGCGGATAGTCGAACTCCTCGATGAGGGTCTTGATCGTCTTGCCGGGCTTGATGAACATCGCCACCACCGCCGAGCGCAGCGAGAGGTCCTTGATTCGCTGGGCCGCCCACTCCGCCCGCAGCTCCGAGCACGGAATGCCCCACACCTTCTCGGTGTAGGCCTTGAAGAACGTGAGGAAGAGGCGGCGACCGAAGCGATTGGTCACCCACTGCTCGAAGGTCCGCTCTTCCTTGTAGGGGAAGAGCTGCCAGCGCAGATAGCTCAGCATGACGAGCACCGCGCGCCAGAGGCCCAAGCCGGCCAGCGCGTTGAGCGGCTTGAGCGGATAGTGGAAGAAGCGCCCGTCGTAGTAGATGCGCGACAGGCGCGGCCGGCGCCGGAAATCGGCGCCGAGCACTTCGTGCCAGATCTTCTGCACCTCGTCGACCTTGGTGAAGAAGCGATGGCCGCCCATGTCGAAGTGGAAGCCCTTGTAGGACTCCGTGCGGGCGAGGCCGCCCACGATGCCGGCCTGCTCCAGCACCACGACCGGACGGCCTTGCCGGGCGAGCTCGCGGGCGGCGGTGAGGCCCGCGGGGCCCGCGCCGATCACCACGTGCCGTGCGCCGGGCGCCACGGTCATCGACGCCGTCCGCGCCCGGGGAGACGCGCCTCGAGCGCGGCGAAGACGAAGGTGGCCGCGCTGTAGAGGAAGTACAGCACGTGCAACGGGAAGCCGGCGGCGAGGAGCGGGAGACCCCCCCGACGCCATAGGAGCGCGTAGAAACGTCGGTTCAAGACGGCCACGCCGGCCAGAGCGCCCAGCGCGACCCCCAGCGCGGGCGCGGGCCGGAGCGGCGTCAGCGCGAGGGCGAGCACGGCGAGGCCCGCCAGGATCGCCGTCACCCGCTGGGAGGGACGCAGGTTGAGGTCCGTGGGCGTGTGCGCCGTCTCGACGATGAGCCGCGCCCACGGGAGCGCGCGGCGTGTGATGTCGACCTGGACCATGGAGCCGAGCGTCCAGCGCTTGAGATGTGTCCCCTGCACCGTGGGGTCGAGGCGGATCCGGCGCCCGGCGCGACGGAGCCGAGCGCCGAGCTCGATGTCCTCGATGCTCGGCCGCGGGAACCGTACGGCATCGAAGCCGCCGACGGCGACGAAGGCCTCCCGGCGCACCGCTCCCAGGCCCGCCCAGAACGTCGACGCCTCCGCGCGCCCGGTGTGGTGCACGAAGTGGTGCAGCAGGTTGCGGTAGCGCGAGACGAGGCCGGGCGCGCGCGGACGGTCGTCGTACGATCCGAAGAGGGCGGCGAGGCGAGGATCCTCCGCGAAGGCGCGCGCGACACGCCCGACCGCGCCCGGCGCCACCACGACGTCGGCGTCCACGAAGAGGATCACGTCGCCGTCGGCGTGGGCGACGCCGTGATTGCGCGCGGCGCCGGGGCCGCCGTTCCGGACGAGTCGGATCACGGTGGCGCCCGCTGCCTTGGCCACGTCCGGCGTCTCGTCGGTAGACGCATCGTCCACCACGATCAGCTCCGTCCCGGGCGCCGCGTCCGCCCGCAGCGCGGCCAGACACTCGGCGAGCTCGCGGGGACTGTTGTAGGCAGGCACGATGATGGAAAGACGGATCGCGGCTGCGCGGTCTGCCATGATGATCATGCTACTATCCCACGTCGGGAGCGCGGGAGCCGCGATTTCCACGCCGAGCACGCATGAGTGAAGACGCGCGGGCCACCGTCCGCAATGCCGTGCTCGTGCTCCTCCAGCGCGGCCTGCAATCGGCCGGCGGTCTTGCCTTCGCGGTGCTCGTCCCCCGCCTCATGGGCTCCGACGACTTCGGACGGTTCGCGCTCGCCACCTCCGTCGCCTTCTGGCTCAGCGTGATCAGCGGGCTCGGCTTCACCAGCGTGACCACGCGGTACGTCCCCACGTTTGTCGCGCGCGGCGACGACGCCGGGCTCTCCCGCTTGCTCGGCAGTCTCCTCACGCTGCGCGTCGCCAGCGGCCTGGCCGCCGCCGCGGTGTATCTCGCGCTCGGGCTCGTGTGGTGGCGCGACCTCGACGCGGGGGCGTTGCTCCTCTTCGGCCTGGCCATCTGGAGTCAGGGGATCTCGGGCTATCTCTTCGCCCTTTTCCTCGGGATGAACCGCGCGGGTCGGTGGGCGATGGGCGACACGCTCCGACGCTGGCTCCTCCTGATGTTCGTGCTGCCGGGCTTCATGTGGACGGGCTTTCGCGGCGCGGCGGGCGCGGTCGCGCTGACCGAGCTGGTGCTGCTTGCGGTGGGGCTGAGCCTGAGCCCGCTGCCGCGCCGCCGCGCCCATCTCTGGCCGGACCGCGAGTTCCTCGCGCCGTACCTCCGCTTCGGTCTGGCCTTCCTCACGATTCAGGTGCTCTACGTGGCGTTCCTCGGCAGCGGCGAGCTGCTCGTACGGGCCTTCTCCGGCGCCTACGCGGAGGTCGGATTCTTCAACCTCGCCCACGGGATTTACCTCGTGCCCGCCGCGCTCCTGCCGCAGTTCATGCTCGCGTTCGCGCCGCCGCTGACCCGCCTGCTCGAGGCGGGCGGGGTCGCGGAGCTCGCCCGCTGGACGCAGCGCCTCGCCCGCGTCCTTGCCGCCGCCGCCACGCTCGGGGTGCTCGCCGCGTCCTGTATCGCCGCCCCGTACGTGCCGCTGGTGTTCGGCGCCGCCTTCGCGCCGGTGGCGCCCAACCTCGTGGCCCTCGCGCTGGCGTTCCTCGCCCTCACGCTGGAGAGTGTGCCCGCGCTGCTCACGCTGGTGCACGAACGGCCGGCGGCGTCGGTGACCGCGGGCATCATCCGGCTCGCCCTCTTCTGGCTGCTCGCGCCGCCGCTCATCGCGCGCTCGGGCAGCCTTGGTGCCGCCGCCGCCGTGCTCGTGGCGGTGACGGTGCACGGGCTCTACCTCGTGTGGCGCACGCGCGGGCTGGCGGGCGGAGCGGTGGCGGCGTGGGCCACGCCCGTCGCGCTCGGGCTCCCGCTCCTCCTGCTCGCGCTGGGGCTCCGCCGCGGGACGCCCGCGGATCTCGTGATCTTCGCCGCGGCGGCGGTCGTGTACGCGCTCGCCCTCCTGGCGTTCCGAGTGATCACGCCGGCCGAGCTGCGCGCGCTGGCGGGTCTCTGGCGTCGAAAGGCCGGCTCGGTGGGAGCGCCCCCCGCATGAGTGGTTTCCGCGATCTCGCCATGCGCGTGCTCAGCGCGGCCGGGGTCTATCGCCGACTCGACGTGCTGGCTCTGCCCCTCGCCGATGCGCCCGGCGACAGCGCCGCCGGGGTCGACGTGCAGGAGCTCGAGCCTGTCGGGCTCGACGAGTACCTGCGCTTCCGCCCCGACGCCGACCCCGCGCTCCTGCGGGCACGGTTCTCCGCCGGCGCGCGCTGCTTCGTGGCCCGCCGTGCGGGCCGCATCGTCCACGCGGGCTGGGCGGTGGCGCGGCGGGGCTGGATCGACTACCTCGGCTGCGAGCTTCCGCTCGACCCGGGTGACGTGCTCCAGTTCGACTCGTTCACCGCGCCTGCAGAGCGTGGGCAGGGCTTCGCTCGGACGCGCATCACCGTGATGGCGCGCACCCTGCGCGCCGAGGGCCATCGGCGGCTGCTCGCGCTGGTGTGGCCCGAGAACACCGCCGGCTTTCGTCCGCTCACCGCGCTGGGCTACCGCGCGGTGGGCCGGATCGCGGTGATTCGCCTGGGCCCCTGGCGCCGCGTCCGGGCGCGAGGCGTGCAACCGCCGGCGTCACGCGCGAGGGGCTCCGCGCAGTACTGGGACGACGTCGTGACGCAGACGCTGGCCGAGCCTCCGATCGAGGCGTGGCGCGAGTACATGCGGGGCGTGTACGCGGGTCTGCTCGGGCGCTGGCTCTCCCCTGCCGCGCGCGGAGGGCCCGGACTCAAGACCGATCTTTTCGAGGAGGCGGTGTCGCCACAGCACGTCCTGCCCGTGCTCGGCGCGGGGAGCCTGGGCCTCGACTACTCCATGGCGGTGGTCCGCGCGGCCCGCGTGCGGCTGGGCGCGGGCTACCGGTTCGTGGTGGGCGACCTGCGCCAGATCCCGCTGCGCGCGAGCAGCGTCGCGCGGATCCTGGCGGGCTCTTCGCTCGATCACTTTGCCCGCCAGGGTGATCTCGACACCGGGCTCGCCGAGATCGCCCGCATTCTCGCACCCGGGGGCGTCGTGGTCATCACGCTGGACAACCCCCGCAACCCGCTCGTCTGGCTGCGCAATCACCTTCCCTACGCATGGCTTCATCGCATCGGGCTCGTGCCCTACTACGTGGGGCATACCTACGGCCCACGTCAGGCGCGCGCGCGGATCGAGGCGCTCGGCCTCCGCGTCACGGAGGTCACCGCGGTGGCGCATGTGCCCCGCGCCCCCGCCATCTGGCTGGCCGCCGCCGCCGGTCGCCTCGCGCGGCCCGAGCGCGCGGCGGGACTGGCCCGCACGTTCGCGCGCTTCGAATCCCTGGAGTCCTGGCCCACGCGCTACTGGACGGGCTATTACGTGGCGCTCGCCGCGCGGAAGCCCGCGCCGGACACGGTCACCCGGCGGGAAGACGCCGGATGATGAGACGCTTGCCCGACGGCTCGAGCGGGATCGCGCTCACCGGCTCCACCGTGACCCGCATCGCCGGGCCAAGGAAGTCCTGCACGGCGCGCTCGACGGTCGCCCGGAACGCCTCGCTGAAGCGCGCGGTCGGGACGACGAGGAGACGCACTGACGTGGGCGCCGCGTGCACTGCCTGGTACTCCCAGACGTAGGGCATGATGCCGACCACGAAGGTCAGGAGCTGGCCCAGCGCGCCCGCCGCGATCACGCGGCCGTCCGGCGTCTCGATGATCTCCGTGTCGCGGCCTTCGAGCCGCGCGATCGTGGGCAGGCCGCGCCCGCACGGGCACAGGCCGCCCGAGATCGCGGCGTCGCCCACCGTGTAGTTGATGAATGGCATCACGAAGTTCGCGAGGTCGGTCACCACCAGGCGCCCCCACTCGCCGGTCCCGACGTCGCGGCCGTCGGGGCCGACGACCCTCGCGATCACGCGCTCGTTGACGTGCAGCATGCCCGGATTGTCGGGACAGGTCTGGGCGATCTGCGGGACTTCCCACGCCGAGTAGTAGTTCACGACCGGGCAGCCGAACACGTCCTCGAGATGCCGGGCGTTCGCCGGGGTGAGGGTCTCCGCGAACGCGCCGATGACCCGGGGAGCCGCCGCGAGCGGGGCGCCGTCGGCGGCGAGCCCCGCGGCCAGGCTGGCCAGCGAGCCGGGATAGCCGCGGATGTAGTACGGCCCGCGCCGGCCGACCTCGGCCACGAGGGCGCGAAAGCGCGCGGGCGTCGCCTCGTTGGCGGGCAGTCGCGCCGTCCGCTCGCCCAGCACGACGCCGGTGGCGAGCCGATGAAAGGGCCGCGGCGGCGTCAGCTGATCGTAGAAGTAGGCCGGGCTCGTGATGAGCAGTCGCGTGTGCCAGCTCGCGGTGCCTGCCCAGCCGAGCCAGAACCACTCGGTCCCCCCCATGATGGGCAGGGCGGCCCGATCCCAGTAGAACTCCAGCGGCACCCCGGTGGACCCGGAGGTCATCATGCGCCGCTGGCGCGCCACGGGCAGATTCTCCGCCGTCGTGCGCTGAGGGAACGCGGGCCGGAGCTCCTGCTTGGTGGTGAGGGGAATACGCGCCAGATCCTCGAGGGTGCGGACGTCGCCGGGATCCAGCCCCGCCGCCGAGAACAGATCGCGGTAATAGGGCACGTGGCGCGCGGCGTGCTCGACGAGGGCGCGGAGCTTCGTCTCGGCATGCGCGCGCAACACCTCGGGCCGCCACCACTGCCGCTCCGCGAGGGCGCGAACGGTGCGACAGGCCCCGATCCCCAGCCGCTCACCGAGGGGATGCACCACCCCCGGCACGAGCCGGCGGTAGATCGCCTCCCGCATCATCCGGACGGCATGGTGATCTCTCGCTCCGCCCGCTCGCGCAGACCATCGAGATCGAGGTCGCGGAAGAGCGCGGCCGCCTCGCGCAAGGCGGCGTGCGCCTCGTCGGCGCGTCCCGCCCGCCGGAAGAGCTCCCCGAGGCCCAGCCGACAGTGAGCGACGGCGGGCCGCATGCCCAAGGGCTCGGCGATGGCAAGAGCCTCCCGATAAAAGCGCGCCGCGCCGTCGACATCGTCCGGCCGGCGCCGCCCCGCGATGTCGCCCAGGATGTGCAGGGTCCACGCCTCGTGTCCCCGCTCGTTGTGGCGGCGCGCATACTCCAGCGACTCCTGACCGCGCATCCAGGCCGCGTCGAGATCGTTGCCGGCGAGAAGCGCTTCGGCGAGACAGGAGAGCCGCACGGAGTGGCCCAGCGCGGAAAAGCGCGCCGCGGCTTCCTTCACGAACTCCGTGATGAGGGCCACCCCGTCGTCGACCCGCCCCAGGAGCGCCCGCGCCCGTCCTGCCGCGGCGGCAAGCGAGAACACGTAGACGTAGATGCTCCGCCGCCGCGCGACCTCGAGCCCACGCTCGAGCACGGGCAGCGCGGCCTGGAGATCATCCCGCCTCATGTGCAAGGTCCCGTAGCCCATGCACATCGCCGCGATGCTCGTCGGATGGTCGATCTCGTCGGCCAGGCGCATGCCTTCCTCGCCCAGGCGCAGCCCCTCGGCGAACTCGCCCAGCTCCCCCAGGCAGCGCACGAGGCGCTCACGGCTCGTGACGGAGGGAAACGCGGGATGACCCAGCCGCTCGCGCATGAGATCGCCCCTGAGGACCTCGACGTTTCGCCGCAGGACCTCGGCGCCCTTCCGGTAGTTGCCCGTCACGTGCAGGGAGTAGCCGAGCACGACGTTCACGCCCACGGTGAGCACGACATCGTCGCCGCCGGTCAGCTCGAGCGCGAGCTGGCCCGTCTCCTGGGCGCGCGCCTGATCGTCGGACAAGTAGTGGTAGTGGGCCTGGGCATACGCGATCCAGCTCAGTCGCCGCCGGTCCTCGAGGCGGCGTGCCATCGACTCCGCGGTCCGCATGTGATCGAGGATGCGCGCCCGATCGGCCAGGGGAACCAAGGCCTGGCGGAGGTCCAGCCGGATGTCGATCCCCTCCTCCATCTGGGCGCGATCGGCAGGAAGACGATCGAGCGCGGTCAAGGCCTGCTCGAAGAATCCGACCGCTTCACGGCTCGCAGATCGCGCGAGCGAGCGCGCCCCCGCCTGTCGCAGGTAGCGCACCGCCTTGTCCCACACCTCGCCGCGGAAGGCGTGATGCGCGAGATGCTCGGTCTCGCTGGCGAGACGGTCGGCGGCGAGCTGCTCGAGCGCGTCCAGGATGCGCGCGTGCAGCGCGCGGCGCTTGTCCTGAAGCAGGCTGTCGTAAGCCACCTCCTGCGTGAGCACATGCTTGAACGTGTACTCGATCTCCGGGAAGAGGTTGCTCTCGAACAAGAACTCGGCGGCCTGCAGCCGGGCGATCCCATCGCCGAGGTCACCGCCCTCGGAGCCCATGATGGCCTGGAGCAGCGGGAGCGAGAACTCGCGTCCGATCACCGCCGCCGACTGGAGGAGCTTTTTCTCCTCCAGGCTCAGCCGGTCGATGCGCGCGGCGAGCAAGGTCTGCACGGAGGCGGGGACGCGAATGGCGGAGAGCGGCCGCGCGAGGTGGAAGGCGCCGCGGCTCCCCACCACCATCTTGGTCTCGACGAGCGTGCGCACGCTCTCCTCGAGGAAGAACGGGTTGCCCTGCGCGCGTTCGATGAGGAGCTCCTTCAGCGGGACCAGATCGGGCGCGTCGCCCAGCAGGGTGTGCAGGAACTCTTCGGCCGTCCCCGGCGCGAGAGGATCCAGGCGTACCTGCGAGTAGTACGTCTTGCTGGCCCACCCGTGGTGGTACTCGGGCCGGTAGCTCACCAGCAACAGGATACGGGTGCCGCGCAGGCCGTCGACCAGGCGGTTGAGGAAGGTCTGGGTTTCCGCGTCGATCCAGTGCAAGTTCTCGAACACCAGGAGCAGCGGCCGTTGCCGGCTCTGCCACACCAGCACCCGCCGGATCCCGTCGAGTGTGGCCTGACGGCGCTGCTCGGGATCGAGGGCCTTCCATCCCGGCTCGTCCACCGGCACGTCGAGGAGCCAGAGCACCGCCGGCAGCACGTCGGCCAGCGAGGCGTCGAGGGCGCTGAGCCGCGCCGACACCTGGTCGCGAATGTCGGCCGGGTCGGCGCGGTCGTCGATCTGGAAGAGCGTCCGCAAGAGCTCCGCCACTGGCATCCACGTCGTCTTCTGGCCGTAGGAGACCGAACCCGTCTCGAGCACGAGCCAGCCGGTCGTGCGTGTCGACCGCACCAGCTCGTGGAACAGGCGCGACTTGCCGACCCCGGGCTCGCCGATGACGGCGACGACCTGCCCCGCGCGCGCCTCCGCGCGGTCGAGCGCCTCGAGCAGGAGCTTGAGCTCGTCGGCGCGCCCGACGAAGCGCGTGAGCCCGCGCGAGGCCGCCGCCTGGAAGCGCGCGCGCGTCGGCTCGGCGCCCACCAGCTCGGACACGTCCACCGGGTCGGGGAGGCCCTTCACCGTGACCAGGCCCAGGGGCTTGAAGTGCAAGTAGCCTTCGGTGAGCCGGGTGAACGCCTCGGTGACGAAGATCGAGCCCGGCCCGGCGAGCTGCTCCATGCGGGCGGCGAGGTGGGTCGTCTGCCCCACCGCGCTGTAGTCCATCCGAAGATCGCTGCCGATGGCGCGCACCACCACCTCGCCCGAGTTGAGCCCCACGCGAATCTGGACGCGGAAGCCCAGGCGGCGCTCCTGCTCGGCGGCGAGGGCCGAGATGGACTCGACCATGCTGAGGGCCGCGTATCCCGCGCGCACCGCATGATCCTCGTGGGCCACGGGGGCGCCGAACAGCGCCATGATGCCGTCACCCATGACCTGGTTGACGGTGCCCTGATAGCGATGCACCGCGTCCATCATCCGCTCGAGCACGGGGTCGAGGATCAGTCGCGCCTCTTCGGGATCGCGCTCGGCGAGAAGCTCCATCGAGCCCTTGAGGTCGGCGAACATCACCGTGACTTGCTTGCGCTCGCCCTCGAGGCTCGCCCGGCTGCCGAGAATGCGCTCGGCAAGATGCGCGGGCGTATACGTGCGTGGCGACGCGTACGCGGGCGGCGGGGCGACTCGCGCGGGCGCCGCGGAGGCGGTCAGCGGCGCACCGCACCCGCCGCAGAACGTCGCGCTCGCCTCGTTCTGGAAGGCGCACGCCGCGCACACGACCACCAGCGCCGCGCCGCACGACGCGCAAAAGCGGCGGTCGCTCTTGTTCTCAACCTGGCATCGGGAGCACTTCATCGGTGCGTCGTGAGCGGCCCGGAGCGAACCGCTGAGCCATCCTAGCCCGCTCGCCGAGGGGGGTCAAGGAAACCCACGCTTCCGGCCCGCGAGCGGCGGCATCCGCGCGCGCGTATGAGGACCAGTTTCCGAGAGACGTGCGATTCCGAGGAACCGGGACGACAATGAACGAGTGGCCCTACGCGCGAGCGGTCGGAAACATCGAGAAGCCCGCGCCGCCACGAGAGACCATGCGGGCCCCCGCCGCTGAACCGAGAACCATAGGAGGCCGCGCGCAGGCGGCCCAGACTGCGCTGCGCTTACACCGTCCGGCGCTCAGCCCCGACCGCCCGCGGCAGTAGGCGGAATCTTGCTTGGCGGGAGACGTGATGCCACCGCATCACGCACGCGGTCGGCGAGCTGCCGTGCCGCGTGGCGCAGGTCACCGCCGTGTGCGGGTGCCCCGAGGACGGGGTGGTACACGATGGTGAGCCGGCCAGGACGCGGCAGGACGCGGCCGGGTGGCCAGGACTCGTGGCCGCCGAGGATGGTCACGGGCAGCACCGGCACGCTTCGCGCGCAGGCCAGGCGGAACGCGCCGAGCTTGAATCGCTGGAGCCGGCCGTCGAGACTGCGGCCGGCCTCGGGGAAGATCATCACCGCCTGGCCCGCCTCGAGCAGCCGCACCGCGGCGCGGGTGGCCTTGGGATCGGACGACTCGATGTCGACGGGGAACGCGCGGAGCCGACGGATGAGCCAGGAGAGGCCCCGGATCTGGAAGAGCCGGTCCCAGGCCATATAGTGGACGGGACGGCGGATGGGAATGCTCACGAGCGGCGGATCGGCGAACGTGACGTGATTGGGTGTGATGAGGAGCGGACCGTGCTTGGGAATGTTGGCGACGCCTTCGAAGCGAATACCGAAGTAGAGCCGCGCGCTGAGCCACACCGCCGGGCGCAACACGTCGAGAACGGGGGTGTGCACGCCCCGATACTGCCATGGAGGCGATGAGGCCGCCAATGCCGCTCCCCCCGCCGCCCCTCGTCATCGCCGACCGCGGCGCGTCTGGGGAAGCGCCCGAGCATACGATCGCCGCCCTCGAGCGGGCGCTCGCGCTGGGCGCCGACGCCCTCGCGCTCGGCGTGCATCTCTCCGCGGACGAGCAGCCCGTGGTGATCCAGGACTTCACGCTCGAGCGCACCACCAGCGGCGCCGGCGCGGTGCGGGCCCACACCGTCCGCGAGCTCAAGCGCCTCGATGCGGGGGGATGGTTCGGGGCCGCGTTCGCGGGTCAGCGCCTGCAGACCCTCCAGGAGGTGCTCGAGCGATTCCGCGCGCGGACGCGCTTCTGGCTCGAGCTGCGCGGCAACTCTGCGCTCTACCCGGGCATCGAGGAGCGCGTGGTCGGGCTCCTGGAGGTGTACGACGTCCTCGACACCGCCCTCGTCCAGTGCTTCGACCGGGCGGCGCTCGGGGCCCTGCGAACGCTGTCACGGGAGATCAAACTGGGCGTGCGAGTCGGGCATCGGCCGCTCGATCGCGCGGCCGACCTGGGCCCTGGACTGGACGCGGTCTGCGCCTCGGCGGCCATCCTGGGCGAGGACGATGCGGCAGCCATTCGGGCGGCGGGCCGCGGCTGCCATGTCTGGACTGTGAACGAGCCGGCCTTGATGGACCGGCTCGTCGGCTGGAACGTGGACGGCATCATCACCGGCCGGCCCGACCTGCTTCGCGCCGCCCTGGCGCGGGCCGGTCGGACCGGCTGATGCTGGATTCTTCGGGCCGCGCTTACTCCTCTTCGGCCTCGGCGCGTGCGGCGCCCACCGGCTGCAGCCGCTTGATCCGCTCCAGGCGGTCCTGACAGCGTACGCAGGTGGTGACCTCCGGCATGGCCCGGAGCCGGGCGGGCGCGATGGGCTCCTCGCACTCCTGACAGATGCCGTACGCGCCGCCGCGCAGGCGCTCGAGAGCCTCGGCGAGCTTATTCGCGCGCTCCACGAGCATGCTCCGTGTGGCAAAGCTCATCTCGCGGTTCTCGTTCACCTGGATCAGATCGACCTCGTCGGCGAACGGTGAATTGTCACCGAGCGCCCCTGCGAACTCTTCCATGACGACCGCGCCGCCCATCTGGCGGATGCGGTGCACCGTATGCGACAGCTCGTGTTCGAGCTTCTTTCTGATGTCTTCCATCGCTCTATCCCTCCTAGGACCCGGGTTGTTAACCCGCTCCCGCGTTGGGGAGAACAGTCTGCAAACCCTGTGCCCGTCCCCCCTGGGCCCGGGCACCGCGCAAACTCTTGATATTCAAGATTCGCGTCGGCCCAGAAAGGATTCAGCCGGGCGAAAATCCTCCCCG